>JAYQPP010000016.1:0-60000 GCA_038145425.1 Comamonadaceae bacterium
GTCGCGAAGAAACCTGTCGCGAAGAAACCTGTCGCGAAGAAACCTGTCGCGAAGAAACCTGTCGCGAAGAAACCGGTTGTCAAGCAGGCCGCTGGCAAGCCAGCGGCGGCCAAGGCGCCAGTCAAAAAAGCTGCACCGAAGAAGGCTGTAGCCAAGCCGGCTGCGCCAGCAACAGCCAAGGGTGCCCAGAGCGCGCCCGCCGTGCAGGCAGCTGCGACGGTAAAGTCCTCAAAAGCCTCGAAAAAAGCCAGTCCGATTCCGGCGACCTTCCAGTCCCCGAATCCAGCCACCTTGGCCGAACTTGGCATGCCGGTTCGAACGGGCCGCCCCTCGTCGCGCCTGGTCCAGTTGACAGTGCCCTCGATCAGCCAATCGGTGGCATCGACGGGCGCCAAGGCCAGCTTCTCGCCGAACTCGGGTGCAACAGCGTTGGCATCACCAGCGCCAGCGCCGGTTAAAAAGAACCGCAAGCTGGCTGATAACTGGAAGAAAAAGCCGGTTGAGCAGCTCTCTGACGATGAAGTGATTGCCATGTCGGATGACCTGTACATGAACGATGTGCAGCTGGCCTTCTTCCGCCTGAAGCTGCTCTCGCTCAAGAGCGACATCCTCAATAACGCGGACAAGACCACTGAAACCTTGCGCAGTGATACCGTGATCGTGCCGGACCCGGCGGATCGGGCCACGATCGAAGAGGAGCATGCGCTGGAGCTTCGCACCCGCGACCGAGAGCGCAAGCTGCTTAAAAAAATCGAGCAGTCGATCGCCATGATTGACGCGGGTGAGTACGGTTACTGTGACGAAACCGGTGAGCCCATCGGTGTGGGTCGTTTAATGGCTAGGCCAACGGCAAGCCTGTCGCTCGAGGCGCAGCAGCGTCGCGAGCTTAAGCAGAAGATGTTTGGCGACTGAACCTCTCGCGAGGCGATTACAAGCATCCCCGGCAATGAGCACCCAGGACAAGCGCACAGCCTTATTTGGGAGGGTGGCGCAGTTTGTGCGGGGCTCCGGTGCGCAGGAGGCAGCGCCGCAGGCTAGCGAATCCTTGCAGCAGGCCGAGGCTGGCAAAGAGGCCTTGCGCCAGATGCTCGAGCGCAAGCGCCACAACGATGCGATCCGCGAGCGTGAATTCAATGCCTTGCGAAAAATTCTGAAAGCTGGCGCCGCAAGCCGAGAAACCTCTTCGGGGCAGGACTCGATTCTGCGCGAGGCCACGGCCTACTCTGATTTTGACGAGCGGGCGCAAACCTTGAAAAAGATCGATGACATCGAGTCGCAGATGTCCAAGCAGTGGTGGAAGGTGCAGGCGGGCCCATCAAGCCGGCAAATGCCCCTGGAAGCGGGCTCGAGCATCCTGCCTTTGCAGACCGCGCCAGGTTGGCAGCTCGAGGCGCAGGACAGCTTTCCACCCACCTTGCAACTTGACAAGCCAGCGGACGGAACGCTCGGATTTGAGCTCGATGGCCTGGATGATTTGCACAGTCTCAGCGGCAGCGTGCACAGCGCGTTTTCAGAGTCGAAGATGGTCTCTGTAGAACGTGGTCAGACCCTGTCCGATCCGGTTTTGGCCGATGTGGCGGTCTTGTTTGCACAAAGTGACGATGAGGGCACGGAGCGTGCTTTGCTCGCAGCTTTGCGCGGGCCTGACTCCAAGCCCGATGTGGTCGAACCGTGGGCTGGCGCCCTGTTTGACTTTTATCGTTGCCTGCAAAAGCGCGAGGCCTTTGATGCATTTGCTGCTGAGCATGAAGCGCGCTTTGGGCGACAGTCGCCGCGCTGGGATGCGTTTGTGGTGTTGAGTACAGAAAAACCGGAGGCAGGGCCGCTCACAGAAGCGCCCGCCACGGAGCTACCGACCACGGTGCAGATGAGCCAGCAGTCTGCGCAGGCCTCGTCTGATGGCGTCAACGCTGCCTTGCCCGCACAGGGCGCTCGAAGTCCCAGGGTCAAACCCTGTGGCGAACTCAAGGGTGAACTGGTGGGGGACTGCGATGCCCTGCTCGAAGCCATCAACAGCCACTACACGGGTCAAGGGCCCCTGGTGGTGTCATGTGCCGAACTGGTGCGGGCCGACTTTGCTGCTGCTGGCAGCATCCTGAACTGGTCCGCGCACGCCAAGGCAGGTGGCATTGAGGTGGAGTTACGCAAGGTTTCGCGCCTGGTTGCGGCCTTCTTTATGCTGATTGGCATCAATGAGTACGCCTTGATACGTACCCGCAGTGACTAAGGATTGACAAGCGATGGATCAGTTTCACGGAACCACCATCATCAGTGTGCGTCGCGATACGCCGCAGGGACCACAGGTCGCCATTGGCGGCGACGGCCAGGTGACGCTGGGCAACACGGTGGTCAAGGGCCGTGCGCGCAAGGTCAGAAAGCTCTACAACGGCAAGGTACTGGCGGGTTTTGCGGGTGCGACTGCCGACGCGTTCACCTTGTTCGAGCGCTTCGAGGCCAAGCTTGAAAAACACCAGGGTCAGCTCGCCCGCGCTGCGATTGAGTTGACGAAAGACTGGCGCACAGACCGCGTCTTGCGCAGGCTTGAGGCGATGCTGGCCGTGGCTGACCACAGTGCTTCTCTGATCATCACCGGCAATGGTGACGTGCTGGAGCCTGAAGATGGCATCGTGGCCATCGGCTCGGGCGGCGCTTTTGCCCAGGCTAGTGCCATGGCCTTGCTCAAGCACACCGACTTGTCAGCGCAAGACATTGTGCGCCGCTCGCTGGAGATTGCCGCAACCATCTGCATCTACACCAACATGAATCACACGATTGAAGTCTTGTGATGGAGTGCATCGGCCGGCTTTCCGTTTTTTATTCCTGAACCGCGCAGACGACGCACGTTTGCGCCGTCTGTCCTCAGTTGTCTCTTTTGGAATCATGTCCTCCCTAAGCCCTCAAGAAATCGTTGCCGAACTCGATCAACACATCGTGGGTCAGCAGCAGGCCAAGCGTGCGGTAGCCATTGCCATGCGCAATCGCTGGCGGCGCCAGCAGGTTCAGGGTGATCTGCGCGCTGAAATTACGCCAAAAAACATCCTGATGATCGGCCCCACTGGCGTTGGAAAAACAGAGATCGCGCGACGGCTTGCACGTCTCGCGCAGGCCCCGTTCATCAAAGTGGAAGCCACCAAGTTCACCGAGGTCGGCTATGTCGGCAAAGACGTCGACTCCATCATTCGTGATCTGGCAGACATTGCGGTCAAGCAAACGCGTCAGTTGCAGACCGAGCGCGTTCGCACCAGAGCGCAAGATGCCGCCGAGGAGCGCATTCTGGACATTTTGATCCCGATGCCGCGCAGCGAGCTGGAGCGCTCGGACCTCGCTCAGCCGCCGAGTGCCGCACGCCAGACCTTTCGCAAGAAGTTGCGTGAGGGCCAGCTTGACGATCGCGAGATCGATATCGACCTGGCACGCCCGACGCCTCAGCTCGAGATCATGGGCCCGGCGGGTATGGAGGACATGACCGAGCAGTTGCGCGGCATGTTCGGCATGCTCAATCAGTCCAGGAAAGAGACCCGAAAGCTGAAAATCGCCGAGGCCATGCGTTTGCTGGTTGACGAGGAGGCCGCCAAGCTGGTCAATGAGGAGGAGATCAAGGAAATGGCCTTGCGCGCCCTCGAACAAAACGGCATTGTTTTTATTGACGAAATCGACAAGGTGAGCTCGCGCCTGGAGGGCAGTGGTGCCGAGGTATCCCGCCAAGGCGTGCAGCGCGACCTGTTGCCCCTGGTGGAAGGCACCTCAGTGTCAACCAAATACGGCGTGGTCAAGACTGATCACATTCTGTTTATCGCCTCGGGCGCTTTTCACCTGAGCAAGCCCAGCGACCTGATTCCGGAGCTGCAGGGGCGTTTCCCGATCAGGGTTGAACTTCGATCCCTCTCGGTGCAAGACTTTGTGGCGATCCTGACACAGACGGCGGCTTCTCTGGTTAAGCAGTACCAGGCGCTGCTGGCCACTGAGCAGTTGAATCTGGATTTCCGCGCTGACGGCATTGCCCGCCTGGCCCAGATCGCCTTCGATGTCAATGAGCGTACTGAAAACATCGGGGCACGGCGGCTGGCCACTGTGATGGAGCGCTTGCTTGAGGACGTGAGCTATCGTGCCAACGAGCTGGCTGGCCAGACCATTGTTGTGGACGCAGGCTATGTTGACCAGCGCCTGGAAGAGCTCAGCAAGGACGAGGACCTGAGTCGCTACATTTTGTGATCGAGTGCTCAGGAGCTGGGGTAAGACAGCTGCTACCTGCTGGCCCCCGCCTGAAGGCGATCAAACCGGCGTGGGCACCGTGCCCAGCTGGAGGCTCTGCAGTTGTTGCTGCAAGACATGATGATGTTGAAACAGTCTGTAGCAGCGCCCGTGATGTAATCACGGCGCGTCGATCAACGGATACCGCCCGGTTGCCGGTTGCCGGTTGTGTCGAACCTGATCTGTTTTTTTTGCGATGACCGACTATTCAAACACCCCTGAGAACCCCGAACCCGAGGCGGCGCGCGCCTTGCTTGTTTACGATTCAGCGGTTGATCCATCGCTGTGGCGAGCAACGCTGGGCAAAGGCTGGACGCTGACGCGTGCCACTTCCGAAGGAGATCTGCGGACCAACCTTGGTGGCTCGGCGTTGCCCGACCTGGTGATCATCGAGTTGCGTGATTACGCCAACGTCGGGCACTGGCTGATGCATTTTTTGCGTGAAGGTGTGGCCAGCCGGGCTGTGCCTGTTATGGTGGTACTGGCCGCCAACGATGAGTCCGGCGAACTCCTGGCGCTCCAGGACGGCGCAGACGAAGTGCTGCGCCAACCGCTGTCGGTGCGGTCAACCCGGGCGCGCGCCAGGCGGTTGGCGGATGCCAAAGGCTCGCGCTTTGAATGGGCTCGCCAGGCGCCGAGTTCGTCGGCCGAGACGTCGAGCCCACAGCAGCTGTTGCCAACGCCTTTCATGGTTCTTCTCAAGGCCTATCCGGACGGCCTGGTCCTGACGGCAGGCTTCGGCAAGCTGGCCGGTTGCAGCGACGAATTTCTCAAAATGTGGGACCTGGCGCCTGCCATGATGCAGGAGGCCGATGAACACACGATTCGCGAGGCAATGGGCAAAGCCATTGATCCTGCAGCGTTTGGTCAAAGTGTTTTGCAGCCAGACCAGATCAGCGAACTGCTTAGCGGCAGAGCCGGCGATGTGCCCGTGCGCGATGGGCGACGCTTGCGACTGATTCCGATTGATGTGGGCGTGCCCTCAGCCGAGATTCTGAAGGTGGACTGCTGGCGTGATGTCAGCGAGGTCTACACCAAGCAGGACTGGCGTTTGGACACCTTCATTGCCAAGCTCATGGACGCATTGCCTTACCAGGTGTACGTGAAGGACAGGGCCTCGCGTTTCGTCAAAATGAATCGCCACTTGGCCGCTCGGCTGGGTTTGCCTGATCCGAGCGAGGCCACTGGCAAGAGCGATGCCGACTTTCATAGTCCACGCCATGCCAAGCGCACGCGCGATGAAGAACGCGTAGTGATGGAGTTGGGCAAGCCCATGGTCGGTTTTTTGCATCAGGAAACCTGGGCGGACGGCCGAACAAGCTGGAATTTGTCGACCAAAGTGCCGCTGCGGGATGCCACGGGACAGGTCAATGGCTTGTTTGGGTTATCGCATGATGTGACCACCGAGCGTGAGCATCGTCAAGCCATCCGCGACCTGGAGGCCTTTGCGTATTCGGTGGCGCATGATTTGAATGCGCCTGTGCGCGCAGTAACAGGTTTTGCCCAGATAC
The DNA here is from genome assembly GCA_038145425.1 of Comamonadaceae bacterium. Taxonomy (GTDB): domain Bacteria; phylum Pseudomonadota; class Gammaproteobacteria; order Burkholderiales; family Burkholderiaceae_C; genus Rhodoferax. Next base: position 5,763 of record JAYQPP010000016.1, read on the forward strand.
TGACTGGCTCGGATGAGGGTCTGACGTCGGCGCAGCGTGCTGATTATTTAAAGCGGATCGGCGATGCTGCGATGCGGATGCATCGGATCATCGAAGACATCATGCGCTTGTCGCGTATGAGTTTTTCGCCCCTGGCGCGTACTTCTGTGGACCTCAGTGCCCTGGCCGCAGACGTGGTCGCCGGCCTTCGGCGAATCTATGACAAAAAGCCTTTTCGGGTTGAGATCGCCGAGGGCTTAAGGGTGGATGCTGACGCAGGCCTGCTTGAGATTGCGATGACCAATCTCTTGTCCAATGCGGTGAAATACAGCGCCGAAGCGCAAGAGCCCTTGATCGAGGTTGGTCAGACACAGATCGATGGGCAACCCTGGTTTTTTGTCAAAGACAACGGCATTGGTTTTGATGAGTCCAAGATGTCATCGTTGTTTCAGCAATTCCATCGTTTGGATTACAAAAGCGCGTTTTCCGGTTCTGGCATTGGCCTGTCGACTGTGAAGCGAATCGTGGAGCGCCACCACGGCGATATCTTTGCCAAAACCACGCCTGGGGTGGGCGCCTGTTTTTATTTCAAACTGTGGCCGCCGGCGTAGAGCCCTGCGCTGGTTTCCATGTGATGACAGTGGCCTAGTCCTCGTCCGCCCCATGTCATCGATAGGTGGCGCGTACCACGCTCAGCGTCCGTGTTGGTTTTGGGGCAGCCACAGGGTGAACACCGAGCCCTTGCCCAGATCGGACTCGATTTGCAATCGACCGCCATGCAGCGCCAAAATGTCCTGCACGATGCCAACGCCCAAGCCGGAGCCCGGAATATTGCCGGATTTGTCGGCGCGCCAGAAGCGCTGCCCGATGCGCTCGAGCTGGCTTGGGCTCAGTCCAATACCGTGGTCACGAACCTCAACACCAACCTCTTGGTCTTTGTCGACAAAGTTCAGCAGGATCGGCCCACCTTGGGGTGAATATTTCTGGGCATTGCTCAGGACATTGATCAGGGCCTGGCGCAATTTGCTGGGATCGGCCAGAACGGTGCGCGCGTGATCGTCGCCGCTGATGCGCACAGGCCAGCGGTCTTTGTCAAAGTGCAGATCCGAAACCAGACCGGTTGCAAAAGACACCAGGTCCAGCTGCTCGATTTGCAGGTCCTCAACGCCACGCGCTTCCAGGCGTGAGAGGTCAAGCAGCTCGTTGATGATTTTGATCAGGGCTTCGGTGTGCCGGTAAATGGTTTCCAGCAACTCGCGCTGGGTTTGAGCATCGAGGTCGGTGTGCAGAAGCAATTCACCAAATCCATGGATGCTGGTCAGCGGTGTTCGCAGCTCATGCGCTGCATGGGCCAAAAATTCGTCCTTTAGCCGGTTGACTTCGGCTTCGTAGGTGATGTCACGGAAATACAAGATTTCCGACAAATCCCGCGCATCGGTAAGGCGCGATTTGATTTCGAGCACCCGGCGATCTACACCTTTGAGATGAATCAATCTGCGGTTTTGAGCAGGATTGTTTGAGCTGTCTTTGGCGTGGAAATCCAATAAAGATTCCCCGGTGTCGCCCTCTAGGCAGGCATGACGCAGGCGTTGCTCGAAAGCGCTGCGGTCCAGATTGTTGATGTCGCCTGCGTGCCATTGCATGATGTTCAAAAACGCTGGATTTGCATTCTCCACGCGATGTTGTGCATTGAATGTCACCAAGCCATCCGGGTTGAGATTGAAAATCGTGTCCAGCTGTTGATTGCGGCTGATCAGGATTGCCTCCTGCTTTTGCAATTGCTGAATGCTCCAGGCGAGCTCTGAGCGTTGCTGATGCAGCTTGGCCGAGGCCTGGTTGAGCGCGTCGACCAGGCTGACAATTTCCAGCGTGTTGTCTGATGTAGTCAGTTGGGAGCCCTCGGCGCTGTCAAGCTTGGCGGCGAATTGGCTGGCCTGACGTACCGCAGCCATGGGTTTGCGCAAAACCAGAAAAATCATCAGGCCAGCCAGCAGGCTCGTCAGCACGATGGCAATCGCGCCACTGAACACAAAGTTGGCCTGCAGGTCTCGAATCTGGCTGTCGTCGACCTGAACCACGACCCAGCCAACCAGGGGGCCACTTTTGATGGGCTCCCAGGCGATCAGATGGTTTTGCCCATGGATTTTGAGGCGTTCCAGCAAGGGCATGCCATCATCGGGCGTGCTCAGTCGCGCGCCCGGCTTGTCGAAGACCCGTCGACTCTTGCCACTTTGTTCGCTGACAAAGTGGCTCAGCACCAGGCCCTGATCGTTAAGGATTTGCAACTTGACAACATCGTCAAATTCAATGGAAGCAGCCAACAGGTTGTCAACCGCGTCGAATTGTGAGGACACCACATGGTCTGCGCTGCCGCTGGCGATCGTTCTGGCAATGGCCATGGCGCGTCGTTCTGCGGCGAATTGTCCTGCTTGACCTTGCGTGTAAAAAGCAATGCTAGCCTGAAGCAGGATGGCGCTTACCAGGCTCAAGCCGGTGAGCAGCATCAAACGACTGAGTAAGCCCTTGGGCAGACCGATTCTCATGGGCTGGTGGATCCTTTTTTGGCGCCTGGCGCAGGGCTCTTGGCCCTCGGGGCGGTTAGAAGTGGGAACACGCTTTTCAAAGTGGATGGGGCCATCGGATGAAGCCTCGGCCTGAACAGGACGTTAGCAGAATTGTGGTCCCTGGCGTTTGGCCTATGTCATGCCGATGTTCTGCGGCTAAGCCAGGGGGACCCGAGCGGCACGAGCCAAGTGACTGCGCGCCGCGTCGCGGTCGCTACGTGAGAGGTGGTTTGCCGACCAGGCGGCACCATGACCTTGCTCGGGGTTGAATGTTGGTTCTGCCACACAGCGCTTGGGCACCCATGGTGGCAAATGCCAGCGGCTGTTTGGTGTACCTATTTTTTAAGATGACACATTCAGTCAAACTTGTAAGTACTTAATTCTTATGGACTTTTAAGATTAATTTGGATGGTCAAAATGGAGCTAAGCTGTTGATTTCATTGCAAAAAATCCTATTTCCTGGTACCCAAAGCTGGAAAATGCTGTTAAAGTGCAAAAAAGTGTTCTTTCGTGGGGAAAAGTGTTACTTTTTCCTGGCTTGTTTTTTGATCAGGTGGCAAGGTGTTTCAGGGCGCGTCTTCTCTCAGTCTCGATGCCAAAGGGCGATTGTCGGTGCCGACGCGGCACCGCGATGTGCTCGTGGCGCAGGCGGGCGCCCAAGTCACCATCACCAAACATCCCCATGGCTGCCTGATGGTTTTCCCGCGTCCCGAGTGGGAAAAGTTTCGTGACCGCATCAATGCGCTACCCATGTCTGCGCAATGGTGGAAGCGTATCTTTCTGGGCAATGCCATGGATGTGGATATGGATGGCACGGGTCGGGTGCTGGTCTCGCCTGAGTTGCGCGCTGCAGCTGGCATCAGCAAAGAGGCGGTCTTGCTGGGCATGGGCAATTACTTCGAGCTCTGGGACAAGGTGACTTACGAGGCACAGGAGAGCCAGGCCATGCGCGAGCCCATGCCGGATGTGTTCAAGGACTTCTCCTTCTGAAGGCAAGCGGTGCACGCAATATGGACGCACACCACAGTTTTGTTAGAGGAGGCGGTCGACGCCTTGCTCGAGCGATCGGCCGACGCACCACTGGCCGATCGGCAGAGCTATGTCGATGCCACGTTTGGCCGCGGTGGCCACAGCCGCTTGATTCTGTCGCGACTGTCGAGCGAGGCGCGTTTGCTGGCCTTTGATAAAGACCCCGACGCGCTGGCCGAAGCGGCCGGCATTCACGACGCTCGCTTTTCCATTCGCCATCAGGGCTTTGAACATCTGAAGGATTTGCCCACCGCAAGCGTCGACGGCGTCTTACTGGACCTGGGTGTGAGCTCCCCGCAAATTGACAACCCTGCGCGCGGCTTCAGTTTCAGGGCTGACGGTCCGCTGGACATGCGCATGGACTGCACGCGCGGCCAGAGTGTGTCGCAGTGGCTGGCCACCGCAGCGCAAGATCAGATTGCTCACGTGATTCGCGATTTCGGCGAGGAACGATTTGCCGCTGCGATCGCCCGCGCCATCGTGGCGCGCCGTGAGACACAAGGTGTGCCCCAAACCACGCTGGCCTTTGCCGAACTGGTGGCAGGTGTGGTGAAAACCCGTGAGCCTGGCCAGCACCCGGCCACGCGCACCTTTCAGGCCCTGCGTATTTTCATCAACGACGAACTCGGTGAGCTGCAGTCTGCGCTGCAAGCCTGCCTGCGCATCCTGCGTGCCGGCGGACGCCTGGTGGTGATCAGTTTTCACTCGCTGGAAGACCGCATCGTCAAGCAGTTCGTGGCACAGCACTCGCGCCAGAGCTTTGACCGGCGCGCGCCATTTGCGCCGACCCAGCCGATGCATCTGAAAGCGATTGCGCGCGTCCGACCGGGCCAGGCCGAGATTGCTGCCAACCCACGCGCACGCAGCGCCATCATGCGCGTGGCCGAACGCACCCCACTGGTTTGGGAGGCTGCTTGAGCCGCGTGAATCTGTTACTGCTGCTGGCGGTGCTGGCTAGTGCGATCTATCTGGTCAATGTGCAATACCAGTCGCGCCGCCTGTTCTCAGAGCTGGAACGCGCCAATGCCCAAGGGCGTCGTCTGGCGCTCGAGCAGGAGCGCTTGCTACTGCTGCGCCGTGCGCAGGCTACCTCGGCGCGCATTGAGCGCCTGGCACGCGAGAAACTTAATATGCGTGCGGTCACGCCAGCGATCACGGTCTATGTGAATCCGGGGCCTGGTGCGAGCTCGAGCGCGGCACCGCGGGAGGTGCAGCGATGAGCCGTGGCATCGCCTACAACCTGAGCCCTTTGCTGGCCAGTCCGACGCCGGTTTGGCGCAGTCGTCTGGTGGTTGGCGGCGTCGCGCTGGCTTTTGCGGGTCTGCTCGGTCGCGCGGTCTATATCCAAGTTATTGACAACGATTTTTTCATCAAGCAAGGCGAAGTCCGCTATGGGCGCACCCTGACATTGCCGGCTAGCCGGGGCCGCATTCTCGACCGCCATGGCGTGGTGCTGGCCTCGAGTATTCCGGTGCCCAGTATCTGGGCGATCCCGGAGGACGTCGAGCGTGATGCAGCCAAGCTCAAGAAGCTCGCCGCGCTGCTGGGCTTGTCGTTAAGCGAGCTCAACAAGAAGTTGCAGGACGAAGACAAGAGCTTTGTCTGGCTGCGCCGTCAGGTCGATGAGTCCACAGCCAAGCAGATCGATGCGCTGCGCATCAAAGGCGTTTACCAGCGCAAAGAATACAAGCGCCAATACCCCGAGGGCGAGGCGGCTGCGCACGTGGTGGGCTTTACCAACGTCGAAGACAAGGGCCAGGAAGGCATTGAGCTGGCCTTTAACCAGGACCTGACCGGGCGCGATGGTTCACGCCGCGTGATCAAAGACCGCATGGGCCAGATTGTGGAGGCCGTGGGTGAGCAAGTCGCACCCGTTGACGGCGAGGACCTGGTGCTGAGCATTGACGCCAAGGTGCAGTTCTACGCTTATCAAAAGCTCAAGGACGCGGTGCTGGAGCACAAGGCCAAGGCCGGCAGCGCCGTGGTGATCGACACCCGCACCGGTGAGGTGCTGGCGCTGGCCAACTATCCCAGCTACGACCCTGGCGAGCGTCGCAACCTGAGTGGCGCGCAATTGCGCAACCGCGTCATCACCGATTCTTTTGAACCAGGCTCGACCATGAAGCCGCTGGTGATCGCCACAGCGCTGGCCAAGCAGCGTGTGACACCGGACACTGAATATCAGACGGCACCAGGTCGCCTGACGATTGGCCGACACACCATCAGTGACTCGCACCCTTATGGCGTGCTCAAAGTCAGCCAGATCATCGAGAAGTCGAGCAATGTCGGCACCGCCAAGATCGCCATGCAGTTGCCGGCGCGCGACATGTGGGAAACCTTTAGCAAAGTCGGCCTGGGGCAAAAGCCACAGGTACCTTTTCCTGGCGCAGTCAGTGGCCGTTTGCGCCCACACAAGAGCTGGCGCCAGATTGAGCAGGTCACCATGAGCTATGGCTATGGCTTGTCGGTGAGTTTGCTGCAGCTGGCACATGCCTACACCGTGTTCGGGCGCGAAGGTGACCTGGTGCCTTTGAAGCTGCGCAAAGCCAGCGCCGCACCAGTGGGCTTGCCGGTATTTGATGCGAAGACAACGCAACAGGTGCGCTCCATGTTGCAACTGGCCGCAGGACCCACCGGCACCGCGCCCAAGGCGCAGGCCATTGGCTATTCAGTGGGCGGCAAGACCGGCACCGCACACAAGGCACAAGCTGGAGGCTACGCCGAGAAAAAATACCGCGGCGTCTTCGTCGGCCTGGCGCCCATCGACCAGCCCCGTGTGGTGGTGGCCGTGATGATTGACGAGCCGAGCAACGGCAAGTATTTCGGCGGTGATGTGGCCGCGCCGGTGTTCAGCCAGACGGTGCAGCAAACCTTGCGCATTCTGGGTGTGGCGCCCGATCGCAGCGTGCAGCCGCAAATCGTGAGCAAATCGGTGGTGGAGAGCTTCTGATGCAGGCTTTTTCCCGCCCTCAGCCTGCAGCAAACTGGTTGCGCGAGCGCGTGACGGGCAAGTTGTGCGCGGACAGCCGCCGTCTCAAACCGGGCGATGGCTTTCTGGCCTGGCCTGGCGCTCGTTTTGACGCCCGATCGCACCTGAACAAGGCGTGGCAGCAGGGTGCGGTGGCAAGCCTGGTGGAGCAGCAGGGGTTTGGTCTGGCAAGCGACGATCGGCTGGCCAGCTACGCCGAACTCAAGCGGCACAGCGGAGAGATTGCGAGCGCGTTTTACAACGAACCCAGCCATCGTCTGCTGGTGCTGGCGGTGACCGGCACCAACGGCAAAACCTCGACGGCCTGGTGGTTGGCGCAGGCCATTGGCGACTTGCCTGGCAAGCCCTTGCAGGCGTGCGCTCTGATTGGCACCCTGGGCGTGGGCTACGTGCCAGCGCTGCACGACCCAGGCCTGACCACGCCGGACGCGGTGGATTTGCAAACCGCCCTGGCCGGCTTTGTACGCGATGGGGCTGGTGCCTGCGCCATCGAAGCGTCCTCGGTGGGGCTGGAGGAGCATCGCCTCGACGGCACGCGCATCCACACGGCGATCTTTACCAACTTGACGCAGGATCATCTGGACTACCACGGCGACATGGCCCGTTACGGCGCGGCCAAGAGAAAGCTGTTTTCATGGCCTGCGCTGCGTGCAGCAGTGGTCAATGTGGATGACGCCTTTGGCGCAGCTCTGGCACAGAGCCTGCAACAGGACGAACCCCAGCTGGATCTGTGGACCGTCTCAGCTGATGCTGGCAAGCAAGCGCCAGCCCGCTTGCAGGCGCGCCAGACGCGTTACGACAGCGCAGGTTTGTCCTTCGTGGTGCACGAAGGTGCCGATCACGCGGCGCTCCAAACCGTGCTGATCGGGCAATACAACGTCGCCAATCTGTTGGGTGTGATTGCTGGCCTGCGCACGGTGGGCGTAACGCTGGCCGATGCAGCCGCGGCATGCAGCAAGCTTTTGCCCGTGCCGGGGCGCATGCGCTGCGTGCGTGCGCCAGGCCGACCGCTGGTTGCCGTGGACTATGCACACACGCCCGACGCCCTGGCCCAGGCCTTGCAGGCGCTGCGCCCCATGGCAGCCGAGCGCGGCGGCCAGCTGTGGTGTGTCTTTGGCTGTGGCGGTGACCGCGACCCGAGCAAGCGCCCGCACATGGGTGCGATGGCTGCGCGCTGGGCCGACCAGGTGATGCTCACCAGCGATAACCCGCGCAGCGAATCGCCCGATGCCATCATCAGCCAGATTCTGCTGGGCATCAGTGGCATGCCCACGGTTATGGTGCAAGTCGAACGCGATCAGGCGATCGAGGAGACCCTGGCTTTGGCTGCACCCAACGACGTAGTCTTGATCGCAGGCAAAGGGCACGAGAACTATCAGGAGATCGCACAGGAGCGCCGGCCTTTCTCGGACGAAGCCTGCGTGCGCACCCTGTGGGGTTTGACCGACGCGACGGAGGGCCTGGCATGAGCGTGTGCATGACGCTCGGGCAGGCGGCCCACTGGCTGGGCCAGACTCTGGCAGATCCGGCACAGCAGGCGCTGTCGGTGTTGCGCGTGCATACCGACACCCGCAGCCTGCAAGGCGGTGATTTGTTTGTTGCGCTCAAAGGCGAAAAATTTGACGCTAACACCATGCTGGCGCAGGCCAAGACCGGTGGCGCGGTGGCCGCGCTGGTTCAAGGCCAGGCGGGCGCTGAACAACTGCGCACGCTCGGTCTGCCCGGCATCGTGGTGGACGATACCCGGGCCGCTCTGGGGCAGCTTGCCAAGGCGCATCGCAGGCGCTTTACCCTGCCCTTGATCGCCGTCACGGGCAGCAACGGCAAAACCACGGTGACGCAGATGCTCGCTGCCATCCTGCGCGCCCATGCGGGCGAGGCAGCCCTGGCTACCGAGGGTAATTTCAACAACGACATTGGCGTGCCGCTGACGCTCTTGCGCCTGCGTGCCACGCATCAGATGGCGGTGGTTGAGCTGGGCATGAACCACCCCGGCGAAATCGCCGTGCTCTCAGAGCTGGCGCGCCCCACGGTTGCATTGGTCAACAACGCGCAGCGCGAACACCTGGAGTTCATGAGCAGCGTGAAAGCAGTGGCGGCTGAAAACGGCTCGGTTATCAGCGCCTTGCCTGCCAACGGTGTGGCCGTCTTTCCTGCCGATGATGAATTCGCGCCCCTGTGGCGTGGGCTTGCTGGCCAGCGCGAATGTCTCACGTTCGCAGGCACACGCCAGGCCACGGCGCAGGTCTACCCTGAGCGAGCCGACTGGAAGCTTGACCACTGGCAGCTGGCGGTGCACACGCCGCGCGGACAACTGTCGGTCCGCCTGCATCAGGCCGGTGCGCACAACGTCAAAAACGCGATGGCAGCGATCGCCTGTGCCGTGGCAGCGGGCGTGCCGAGCGCAGCGATCGAGCAAGGCCTGGCGCGCTTCGAGCCGGTCAAAGGGCGCTCGCGGGCCCTGGTCCTGCAGCATGGCGCACGCGCACTGACCTTGATCGATGACAGTTACAACGCCAACCCGGACTCGGTGCGCGCAGCCATCGATGTACTGGCGAGCCTGCCAGCGCCGCGCTTGCTGGTGCTGGGTGATATGGGCGAGGTGGGCGAGCAAGGACCCGCTTTTCACGCCGAGGTGGGCGCCTATGCCCGTGAGCGTGGCATCGAGCACGTGTTTTGTCTGGGCGCGCAGTCGGTGCATACGGCCCAGTCCTTTGCTGGCGGACAACACTTTGCCGAAGTCGATGCGCTCAACAGCGCTGTGCTCGCGCAACTCGGCGAGCTCAGCAGTCTGCTGGTGAAAGGATCGCGCTTTATGAAGATGGAGCGCGTGGTGCAGGCCGTTGTGAGCGCCTGCACGCAGGCGCAGTCCAACACAAGGAGTCTGGCATGTTGATCTGGCTTGCACAGTGGCTTCAGTCGGTATCGCCGGACCTGGGCTTTCTGCGGGTCGTGCAGTACCAGACTTTCCGTGCCGTCATGGCAGCCATGACCGCCTTGTTGTTCGGACTGGCCGCAGGCCCCTGGCTTATCCGTCGACTCACCGAGCTCAAGATCGGACAGCCCGTTCGGGGTTATGGCATGGACACCCATTTGTCCAAGTCGGGCACACCCACCATGGGTGGTGCGTTGGTCCTCTTGAGTATTGGGGTGTCCACGCTGCTGTGGTTTGACTGGTCCAACCGCTTTGTCTGGATCGTGCTGCTGGTGACCTTTGGCTTTGGGGCGATCGGATGGTCGGACGACTGGCGCAAAGTGGTCAACAAAGACCCCGAAGGCATGCCCTCAGGTGAGAAATACCTTTGGCAGTCTCTCATTGGTGTGCTCGCTGCCTTGTACCTGGTGTTTGCGATTTCCGAAAACTCCAACTACCGCGTGCTCGAGCTGTTCTTTACATGGGTGCAGTCCGGCTTTGACCTGAGCCTGCCACCACGCGCGGGGCTGTTGGTGCCTTTTTTCAAGGAGATCAGCTATCCGCTTGGTGTTTTCGGTTTTGTGCTCTTGTCCTATCTGGTGATCGTGGGCTCCAGCAATGCCGTGAACCTGACAGACGGTCTGGACGGGCTGGCGATCATGCCGGTGATCATGGTGGGCAGCTGCCTGGGCCTGATGGCCTATCTGACGGGCAATACCGTGTTTGCCCGGTACCTGTTTCTGCCCTATATCCCCGGCACTGGCGAGCTGCTGATTTTTTGCGGCGCGATGTCGGGTGCTGGGCTGGCGTTTCTGTGGTTTAACGCGCATCCGGCGCAGGTTTTTCTCGGGGATGTGGGCGCGCTGGCTCTGGGCGGTGCGCTGGGCACGATCGCCATCATCGTGCGCCAGGAAATCGTGCTGGCCATCATGGGCGGCGTCTTCGTGGTCGAGGCTCTTTCCGTGATGCTGCAGGTGTCGTGGTTCAAGTACACACGCCGGCGCTACGGGCAGGGCCGACGCTTGTTTGCCATGGCACCCCTGCACCACCATTTTGAGAAGACCGGCTGGAAAGAGACGCAGGTGGTGATTCGCTTCTGGATCATCACCATGCTGCTGTGCCTGGTTGGCATGTCAACCCTGAAGCTGCGTTAACGATGCAACTGCTTGAACATCAAACCGTGCTGATCCTGGGCCTGGGTACCTCCGGGCTGTCGATGGCGCGCTGGTGTGCCCGTCAGGGCGCACGCCTGGTGGTGGCAGACAACCGCGAGCGGCCACCGCAGTTGCAGGCGCTGCAAAGCGCAGTGCCGGATGCGCGCTTTGTTGCAGGCGACTTCTCGGCCGATCTACTGCAGGCCAGTGCGGCACAGGCGGTGTTCAGGAGCCCGGGTTTGAGCCCGACACAAATTGCACCCGTGCTGGATGCAGCACGCGCCGCTGGCGTGCCGGTTGGCGGTGAACTCGGCCTGTTTGCGCAGGCGCTGGCAGCGTTGGCGGCGCGGCAGGCCTACAAGCCCACGGTGCTTGCGGTCACCGGCACCAACGGCAAAACCACGGTCACTGCGCTAAGCGGCCAGTTGCTGGCACGATGTGGTCAGTCGGTTGCGGTGGCGGGCAATATTGGCCCGGCCTTGCTCGACACGCTGGCCAAGCAAATTGACGACGAGGCCCTGGTGCAGGCCTGGGTCCTGGAGCTCTCGAGCTTTCAGCTCGATGATGACAGTCCTTTCGAGCCGACGGCGGCCACAGTACTTAATTTGTCGCAAGACCATCTGGACTGGCACGGCTCCATGCAGGCCTATGCTGGCGCCAAGGCCAGGATCTTCGGTCAGCACGGACTGATGGTGCTCAACCGTGATGACCCACAGGTGATGGCGATGCTGCCTGAGCCCACGCGCAAAAAAGGCCAGAGCTTGCAGCAACGTGCGCATTGCACGTTTGGCGCGGACATGCCCACGCGGGCAGGCGACTTTGGCATGGAAGACGTCAACGGCATGCGCTGGCTGGTGCGCGCAGTGCCCATGGATGACACGGTACGCAAACGCGGGGAGGCCGAGGCCGAGCTGCATATTCAGCGCCTGATGCCAGCCGATGCCCTGCGTATCCGCGGCCGTCACAACGCAGCCAATGCGCTGGCGGCGTTGGCCCTGGCCAGCGCGGCCGGCTGTGCCATGGCGCCGCTGTTGCATGGCCTGCGCGAGTACCGCGGCGAGCCACACCGGGTGCAGCCGGTAGGCATTGTTCAGGGCATTGAATACTTTGATGACAGCAAAGGCACCAATGTCGGAGCGACCGTCGCTGCGCTCGAAGGCCTGGGCGTCGATCGCAAGGTGGTCGTGATTCTGGGCGGCGAGGGTAAGGGGCAGGACTTTTCGCCGCTGGCCTCGCCGGTGGCGCAATTTGCCCGCGCGGTGGTGTTGATTGGACGCGATGCACCACTGATCGAGAAGGTGCTGGCCAAGACCTCGGCGACTCTGTTGCATGCAGACTCGATGCAGGCGGCGGTGCGCAGCGCGGGCGAGCAGGCGCGCGAAGGTGATGCTGTTCTGATGTCGCCCGCCTGCGCCAGTTTTGACATGTTTGACAACTATGAACACCGGGCACAGGTGTTTGTGCGTTGTGTCAGCGATCTGGCCGACGAGGCTGGCGTTGTTTTAGAGGTGATGGCATGAGCACCTGGGCCAGTCACCTGCCGCGCTGGGCCAGCCGTGACAAAGGGTCGGCCGAAGCAGTGCCCACGATCACGCGCAGCGCTCGCGGCAAAGCCGCCACGGGTGGCGCTGCCACGCCGGCACTCGGGTATGACCAGGCCTTTGTGGGCGTCACACTGGCTTTGTTGTTGTGGGGCCTGGTGATGGTGTACTCGGCCTCGATTGCACTGCCGGACAACCCGCGCTTTGCCCGCTACAGCCACACCTACTTTCTCTGGCGCCATGCCATGTGGCTGTTCATAGCCATGGTGGCTGCGGTGCTGGCTTATCAGATCCCCATGGCCCGCTGGGAAAAGTTGGCCAAGCCGCTGTTCATGGTCTCGCTGGTTTTGCTCGTGCTGGTGTTGGTGCCTTATGTGGGCAAAGTGGTTTATGGCGCGCGGCGCTGGATTGCGTTGGGGCCTTTGAGCTTTCAGCCCTCGGAGCTGGCCAAGTTCGCCGTGTTGCTTTACGCGGCTGACTACATGGTGCGCAAGATGGACGTGAAAGAGCGATTCTTTCGCGCCGTCCTGCCCATGGGTGCAGCCTTGATGGTGGTGGGTGTCTTGCTGCTGGCCGAGCCGGACATGGGCGCTTTCATGGTGATTGCCGCGATCGCCATGGGTATTTTGTTTCTTGGCGGCGTGAACGCACGGATGTTTTTCCTGACCGCCGGCCTGCTGGTGATGGCCTTTGCCGTCATGATTGCTGCGAGCAGTTGGCGGCGCGAGCGCATCTTTGCTTATCTGGACCCCTGGAGCGAGCACAACGCGCTCAACAAAGGCTATCAGCTCACCCATGCATTGATTGCGATCGGCCGTGGCGAAGTGTTTGGTGTCGGCCTGGGCGGCAGCATCGAGAAGCTCAACTGGTTACCCGAGGCGCACACCGACTTCCTGCTGGCGGTGATTGGCGAGGAGTTCGGCCTGGTTGGCGTGGCTGCGGTCATCCTGACGTTTTTCTGGCTGGTGCGGCGCATGATGCATATCGGCCGCCAGGCCATTGCACTGGATCGCGTCTTTGCCGGCCTGGTGGCGCAAGGCGTGGCGATCTGGATGGGCTTTCAGGCCTTCATCAATATGGGCGTGAACCTGGGCGCCTTGCCAACCAAGGGCCTGACCCTGCCGTTGATGAGTTATGGCGGCTCGGCGGTGTTGATGAATCTGGTGGCCATTGCCGTGGTGCTACGGGTTGACCAGGAGAACCGAACCCTGATGCACGGGGGCCGTGTATGAGTCAACGCTGCGCACTCATCATGGCGGGCGGCACGGGCGGGCATATTTTCCCGGGCATGGCAATTGCGCAGGCTTTGCGCGGCCGCGGTTGGCGCGTGCACTGGCTGGGTGCGCGCGGCAGCGCTGTGCAGCCCAGCATGGAAAGCCGACTGGTGCCGCCGCAGGGCTTTGCCTTCGAGGCCATTGAATTCGGTGGCCTTCGCGGCAAAGGTTTGCTCGCGGCCGTGTTCCTGCCGCTGCGCCTGTTGCGCGCGTTCTGGCAAAGCATTCAGGTGCTGCGCCGCGTGCGCCCCGATGTCGTTGTGGGGCTGGGTGGCTACATCACCTTCCCGGGCGGCATGATGAGCGTGTTGCTGGGTCGCTCGCTGGTTTTGCATGAGCAAAACTCGGTGGCGGGCTTGGCCAACAAGGTGCTCGCCGGCGTGGCAGACCGCGTTTTCACCGCGTTTCCGAATGTGATCAAGGGGGCGACCTGGTGTGGCAATCCCCTGCGCGAGCCTTTCCTGGTGGTCGATGCCCCAGCGCAGCGCTTTGGCGCGCGCTCAGGACCCTTGCGTGTGCTGGTGCTCGGTGGCAGCCTGGGCGCGCAAGCGCTCAATGAGCGCGTGCCCAAAGCCCTGGCCCTGATCGCCGAGGATCGGCGTCCGTCGGTGGTGCACCAAAGTGGCGAACGGCAGATCGAGGCCTTGCGTGCGAGTTACGCCGCAGCTGGCGTGCAAGCCGAACTGACGCCATTTATCGATGACACGGCGCGCGCCATGGCCGAGGCCGACCTGGTGATCTGCCGTGCCGGTGCCAGCACCGTGACCGAGATCGCAGCGGTCGGTGCCGCAGCTTTGTTTGTGCCCTTCCCGTTCGCTGTCGATGACCACCAGACGCACAACGCACGCTTTCTGGTGGACCAGGGCGCGGCCTGGCTGATGCCGCAAGCGCAGCTGGCGCCCGAGTCACTCGCGCAGTGGCTGGCGGGTCTGGAGCGCACCACACTCCTTGAGAAGGCCACACGCGCCCGCGCGCTGGCCAAGCTGCAGGCCACGGATGCGTTGGTGCACGCGTGTGAGGCACTTCAATCATGAAGCACGCGATTCGTCATATTCATTTTGTTGGCGTGGGTGGGGCAGGCATGTCTGGCATTGCCGAGGTTTTGCATAACCTGGGCTACACCATTTCCGGCTCTGACCAGGCCGACAGCGCCACGCTGCAGCGGCTGGGCAGCCTGGGCATCCAGACTTTTGTCGGTCACGCACCCGAGCATGTTCAGGGCGCCGATGCCGTCGTCACCTCAACCGCCGTGCAGGCGAGCAACCCGGAGGTGCGTGCTGCGCGTGACAAGCGCATCCCCGTGGTGCCGCGCGCGCTGATGCTCGCTGAGCTCATGCGCCTGAAGACGGGTATTGCGATTGCCGGCACCCATGGCAAGACCACCACCACCAGCCTGGTGGCCAGCGTGCTGGCCGAAGCGGGGCTCGATCCGACCTTCGTGATTGGCGGGCGCCTGAACAGCGCCGGGGCCAATGCGCGCCTGGGCAAAGGCGACTACATCGTCGTTGAGGCCGACGAGTCGGATGCCTCGTTTTTGAACTTGTTACCCGTGATGTCGGTGGTCACCAATATCGATGCCGACCACATGGAGACCTACGGTCACGATTTCGAGCGGCTCAAGCGCGCCTTTCTGGACTTTCTGCATCGCATGCCTTTTTACGGGACGGCTATCTTGTGTACGGATGATGCGGCTGTGAAGTCGATCGTGCCGCAGGTGACCTGCCCGGTAACAAGCTACGGCTTTGACGAGGGCGCGCAGGTGCGCGCGATGGATGTACGCGCCATCGCCGGACAGATGCACTTTCGCGTGCAGCGGCGCAATGGTGTGGTGCTGCCCGACCTGGATGTGGTTTTGAATCTGCCCGGCCGACATAACGTGCTCAATGCCTTGTCGGCCATTGCTGTGGCTACTGAGCTCAGCATTTCGGATGAGGCCTTGCTGCGCGCCTTGTCGAATTTCAATGGCGTGGGCCGGCGCTTTCAGCGCTATGGTGATTGCACGGCCAAGGGTGGCGGCACCTTTGCCCTGGTCGACGACTACGGGCATCACCCGGTGGAGATGGCCGCCACCATCGAAGCGGCCCGCGGGGCCTTCCCTGGCCGGCGCCTGGTGTTGGCTTTTCAGCCGCACCGCTACACCCGCACGCGCGACTGCTTTGATGACTTTGTCAAAGTGATCGGCCTGGCTGATGCCGTGTTGCTCACCGAGGTCTACGCCGCTGGCGAGGCACCGATTGTTGCCGCTGACGGTCGCTCGCTGGCCCGAGCCTTGCGCGTGGCTGGCGACGTCGAGCCGGTGTTTGTTGATGACGTTGCCGATCTGGCCAGCCGAATTGTGGAGGCGGCGCGCGCCGATGACGTGGTCTTGTGCATGGGCGCCGGATCCATCGGCGCGGTCAGCGCACGTGTGCTCTCGCTGTCTCAGGGCGCATCTGATGGAGGACAAGTCTGATGGCCTTGCCAGACTGGTCGCGCGAAAAAGTGGCGGTGCTCATGGGTGGGCAGTCGGCCGAGCGCGAGATTTCCCTGATGTCAGGCAAAGGCGTGCTCGATGCGCTGCAAAGCAAAGGCATCCATGCGCAGGCGTTTGACCCTGCCGAGCGCTCGCTGTGGCAGCTCAAGTCCGAGGGCTTCACGCGCTGCTTTGTCGCCTTGCATGGACGCTTTGGTGAAGACGGCACGGTGCAGGGCGCACTGGAGTTGCTCGGCATTGATTACACCGGCTCTGGTGTCATGGCTTCGAGCATCGCGATCGACAAGCTCATGACCAAGCAGATCTGGCAGGCGCATGGCCTGCCCACACCGGCCTGGCATAAAGTGGACAGCGCCGCTGCAACCGAGGCGGCGTTCGCGGCACTGGGCGCGCCGATGATCGTCAAGCCAGCGCGTGAGGGTTCGACCCTGGGCTTGAGCAAGGTTGGCGGTGCAAGTGCCTGCGCCAAAGCCTACGCCCTGGCTGCAGGCATGGATGAGGACGTGCTGTGCGAGCAGTTCATCGCTGGCGACGAGGTCACGGTACCTGTCCTGGGCCAGGGCGCATCGGCGCGCGCGCTGCCGATGATCCGCATCGTCGCGCCCGATGGCAATTACGACTACGAGAACAAATACTTCACCGACAAGACGCAGTATCTGGTGCCTGCTGGCCTGCCGCAGAGCGAAGAGCAGCACATCGCCGATCTGGTGCTTCAGGCTTACCGCAGTCTGGGCTGTCGGGGCTGGGCGCGCGCCGACGTGATGATCGATGCGCTCAGTCGCCAGCCCTATCTCCTGGAGATCAACACCTCACCGGGCATGACCGGTCATTCGCTGGTTCCTATGTCGGCCAAGGCCGCAGGCATCAGCTACGCGGATTTGTGCCTTGAGATTCTGGCTAGCGCCAGTCGGGACCACGCTAAGCCATGAAGAAAAAACAGCTTGCTGCTATACCGTTTGACGTGCGTCTGATGAACACACTGGCGACGGGCTTGCTGGTCGTTTCGCTTTTGATGCTGCTGAGCTATGCCGTGGTTTGGCTGGCGCGCCTGCCGCTGTTCGCGATTCGTGGCGTGGTGGTCTCAGGTGACGTGTCGCACTACAACGCGATCACCTTGCGCGCCAATGTGATTCCGCGGCTGCAAGGTACGTTTTTCACCGTGGACCTGGACCAGGCCCGCGCGGTGTTCGAGTCCATGCCCTGGGTGCGCCGCGCCAGCGTCAGCCGCGACTTTCCCAATCGGTTGCGGGTGCGCCTGCAGGAGCACCAGGCGGTGGCCTACTGGGGCGATGAGGGTGACGCGCGCCTGGTTAACAGCTATGGCGAGGTGTTTGAAGCCAATCTGGGTGAGCTTGAGCGTGAGAACCTGCCGCGCCTGCAAGGCCCGAGGGTGCAGTCGGCCGAGGTGCTAAAGATGTATGCCGCGCTGAACCAGCGCTTTGCACCCATGGACTTGGGCATCGAAGCCTTGCGCCTGAGCGCGCGTGGTGCGTGGACCGCGCAGCTGGCCAGTGGCACAGACCTGGAGCTGGGCAGCGGCCAGGCCGATGAACTGCTGTCACGGGTAGACCGCTTTCTGGCAACGGTCAGCCAAGTCACGCAGCGCTACCAGCGCTCGCCTGAGCAACTGGCATCGGTGGACTTGCGTCACCAGGATGGCTACGCAATTCGTATGGACGGTGTGGGCACGCTTCGCCCAGATGAGCTGAAGAAACGGTGAGACAACAGGTGTAACTATGGCAAAAGATTACAAAGACTTGGTGGTGGGTGTGGACATCGGCACGGCCAAGGTCATGGTCGTGGTCGCCGAGGTGCAGTCTGGCGGCGTGCTCAAGCTCGCTGGCCTAGGCGTTGCGCCGAGCAACGGCCTCAAGCGCGGCGTAGTGGTCAATATCGACGCCACCGTGCAAAGCATTCAACAGGCGCTCAAGGAAGCCGAGCTGATGGCCGACTGCAAGATCGCCCGTGTTTACACCGGCATCACCGGCAGCCACATTCGCGGCCTGAGCTCGCATGGCATGGTGGCCGTCAAGGACCGGGAGGTCAGCGCCGCCGACGTGGCCCGTGTGGTGGAAACCGCCAAGGCGATCAACATCTCGACCGACCAACGCCTGCTGCTGGTCGAGCCGCAGGAGTTCATCATCGATGGGCAGGATGTGAAGGAGCCGATCGGCATGAGCGGCATCCGCCTCGAAGCCAAGGTGCATATCGTCACCGGTGCACAAAGCGCGGCCGAGAACATCATTAAGTGCGTGCGTCGCTGCGGGCTTGAAGTGGAACAGTTGCTGCTCAATCCCCTGGCTAGCAGTATGTCGGTGCTCACTGAAGATGAGCGCGAGCTGGGTGTGGCGCTGGTCGACATTGGTGCGGGCACCACGGATGTGGCCATCTTCACCAACGGCGCCATCCGCCATACCGCGGTGATTCCGATCGCTGGCGACCTGATCACCAGCGACATTGCGATGGCTTTGCGCACGCCCACCAAAGACGCGGAAGAAATCAAGGTGGCCAATGGCTTTGCCAAGCAGTTGCTGGCCGACCCGAACGCCCAGGTCGAGGTGCCCGGGCTGGGTGACCGTGCGCCGCGCATGCTTAGTCGGCAGGCTTTATCGGGCGTGATCGAGCCGCGCGTCGAGGAAATCTTCACCCTGGTGCATCAGGTGATGCGTGACTCTGGTTTCGAGGAGATGCTCTCCAGCGGCGTGGTGCTCACCGGCGGCAGCAGCGTGATGCCGGGCATGGTGGAGCTCGGCGAGGACATCTTCCTCAAGCCGGTTCGTCGCGGCATTAGTCAGTACCGCGGGGCCTTGTCTGACATGGTGGCGCAGCCGCGTGCGGCCACGGTCATGGGTTTGTTGGAAGAGGCTCGCCTCGGACGCCTCAGGGGCCAGAAAGTCGCCCAAAAGCATGGTTCGGTGAAGACCGCTTTCAGCCAGGTCAAAGACTGGTTTGTGGGGAACTTCTGAACATGAGCTACCGACTCTGGCTCAGCCGCGCATCGCCGCCTTGGCGATGGCGATGTACCGACCCCCCTTGACCCCAACACCGTCACTTTTATTTTTCAGTTTTATTCGATCCAAAGGAGCACAACATGGCCATCGAACTCATCGACGAAGAAATCTTTAACCAGGGCACGCAGATCAAAGTCATCGGCGTGGGCGGTGGTGGCGGCAATGCCGTTGGCCACATGATTGCAAGCAACGTACAGGGTGTCGAGTTCATCTGTGCCAACACCGATGCGCAGGCACTGCATCGCAGCGATTCGCACCGCCAGATTCAGCTTGGCACCACCGGGCTTGGCGCAGGCAGCCGGCCCGACAAGGCGCGTGATGCGGCTGAGCTGGCCTTGGACGATATTCGCGCGGCCATTGACGGCGCGCACATGCTGTTCATCACAGCCGGCATGGGTGGCGGCACAGGCACGGGCGCAGCACCGGTGATTGCCCGTGTGGCGCGCGAGATGGGCATTTTGACCGTGGGTGTGGTCACCAAACCGTTTGAGTTCGAGGGCAAGCGTCGCATGGACAACGCCGAGGCGGGCTTGAGCGAACTCGAGGCGAACGTGGACTCGCTGATCGTGGTGTTGAATGAAAAGCTGCTCGAGGTGTTAGGCGATGACGCCACCCAGGACGAGGCGTTTGCACATGCCAACGACGTGCTGAAAAACGCGGTGGGCGGCATTGCAGAAATCATCAACGTGCCAGGCCATGTGAACGTCGATTTTGAGGACGTGCGCACCGTGATGGGCGAGCCGGGTAAAGCCATGATGGGTACGGCGCTGGCTGCAGGGCCGGATCGCGCCCGCATCGCAGCGGAGCAAGCCGTTGCTTGCCCCTTGCTTGAGGGCATTGACCTGTCAGGCGCGCGCGGTGTGCTGGTGCTGATTTCGGCGGCCAAAGGTTCACTCAAGCTCTCGGAGTCGCGCCTGGCCATGAATGCGATCCGTGCTTATGCCTCGCCTGATGCGCATGTGATTTACGGCACCGCTTACGACGACAACCTCGGTGACCAGATTCGCGTGACCGTGGTGGCCACGGGTTTGAGCCGCCAGCGCCCCAGCATGAAGGTGGTGCCCACCCGCGAGACTGTGTTGCGTACCGGCACCGACAACGTGCCCTTTAACGTGCCCACACTCGACAACCCGGTGAACGCGGAGGCGAGTGCGACGGTCATGCCAAGCGGCGGAGCAAGCCGCACGCAGCCGGACTACGGCGGCATGAACACACCGAGCGTCTGGCGCAAGCCGCCGGATCGCACCATGGCGGCGGCCCGCGTGGATGCGCTCTCCAGCGGTGGCATGGACGACTACGAGATTCCGGCCTTCCTGCGCAAGCAGGCGGATTGAGCGCCTGAGCCCTGGCCTGCGCCGCAGCTGGGCGCTGTCCGGCCTGCGGCCAGGCGCACGGAGTCAGCCCGGTTTTTGTTCGCTTGGTGGGTCTGTTGGGACCTGTTGGTGCCAGCGGGCCATGCTTGAGTAGGATCTGGCCGCCAGTGCCGTGCGCGTCACGGCTTGGTGGCTACGAAATTAGAATAAGGCAGTGATTCAGCAAAGAACCATCAAGAACCTGACCCGCGCGGTCGGCGTGGGACTGCACAGCGGACAGCGCGTTGAGATGACCTTGCGGCCCGCGCAGCCCGATACCGGCATTGTTTTCAGGCGCGTGGATCTGCCACAGGCGGTCGATATTCCCGTCAGCGCGCAGGCCGTGACCGATACCCGCATGGCCTCGACGATCTCGGTGGGCGATGCCAAAGTGCACACGGTGGAGCACCTGATGTCAGCCTGCTGTGGCCTGGGCATCGACAACCTGTACATCGACATCACCGCCGAAGAAGTGCCGATTCTGGATGGATCGGCGGCGTCTTTTGTGTACCTGTTGCAAAGCGCAGGTGTGGTCAAGCAAGCCAGCGCGCGGCAGTTTTTGCGTGTGCGACGTGCCCTCGAGGTTCGACAGGGCCAAGGTGAGCAGGAAAAGTGGGCGCGACTCGAACCTTTTCATGGCTTCGCGCTGGAGTTTGGCATTGAGTTCAATCATCCGGCAGTCGACAGTACCGGTCAGCGCGTGCTGTTTGATATGAGTACGGGCTCCTACACCCGCGACATCGCCCGGGCGCGCACCTTTGGCTTTACCAAAGACGTCGAGATGATGCGCGCCAACGGGCTGGCACTCGGCGGTGGTCTGGACAATGCCATCGTGATGGACGACTACAAGGTGCTCAATGCGGGCGGCCTGCGCTATGACGACGAATTCGTCAAGCACAAAATCCTCGATGCCATCGGAGACCTCTACCTGCTCGGCAAGCCCTTGCTGGCGCGTTACAGCGCTTTTCGTTCAGGCCACGCGCTAAACAACCTGTTGCTGCGAGAGTTGCTGCGCGATGCCGACAACTACGAGCTCGTGACCTTTAGCGACGAACGCCAGGCGCCCAAAGGTTTTGCCCAGCTCGTGCCCGCCTGGTAAGGCCACACGCAGACGCCATGGCCTTTGTGCGCATCGTCCTGCTGGCTCTGTTGCTGGGCGCAGGTGTTTTTTTCGCGCTCTACATCGTTAGCGGCCAGCAACGGCATAAACAGCGCGGCCTGCAGATCCTGAAGTGGACGCTGGTGGCGGCTTTTGTTTTCTTCGCCGTCCTGATTGCAGATCGGCTCGCCGGATAGCCCGCTTAGGCTTTGGGCGCTCTGGGTACGCGACCGAGCAGATAAAACTCCGTATTGGGTTGCATGCCGCTGAAATTGGCAACCCGGTTGGACAGGCCAAAAAACGCGGTGATGGCGCCGATGTCCCAGATGTCTTCGTCGTCAAAGCCGTGGGCATGCAGCGCCTCGAAGTCGGCGTCGTTGACCTCGTCGCTGTGCAGGCAGACCTTCATGGCGAAGTCGAGCATGGCGCGTTGGCGCGGCGATATATCCGCTTTGCGGTAGTTGGTGGCGACTTGGTCGGCCACCAGCGGCTTCTTTTCGTAAATGCGCAACAAGGCCCCATGGGCCACCACGCAGTAAAGGCAGTGGTTGGCGCTGCTGGTGGCCGTCACAATCATTTCACGATCGCCCTTGGTCAGTGAGGATCCCTCGCGCAGCATGAGCGCATCGTGGTAATCAAAAAACGCGCGCCACTCGGCCGGGCGGCGCGCCAGCGCCAGGAACACGTTGGGAACAAAGCCCGATTTTTCCTGCACCTCCAGAATTCGGGCCCGTATGTCCTCAGGCAGGCTGTCTAGTTCGGCAAGCGGGTAGCGGCTCATGGGCTTCTCCTTGGTGCGTTGGATGGTGCGGGGTGCATTTTGGTCTTAACGGCGCCGCCCCGCGCGGTAGCGGCTGCTGTGGGCGCTGCCGTCAGCCTGGGCCAGGCGTTGCATGGCTGTGTGGGCGTGGGCGTGGGTGATGGCCAGGCCCAGCGCGTCGGCGGCGTCGGGCCCAGGCAGACTGGGCAGGCTGAGCAAGCGACGCACCATTTCCTGAATTTGCGGTTTGGCCGCGCGTCCCCAGCCGGCCACCGCTTGCTTCATTTGCAAAGCGGTGTATTCGGCCACAGGCAGGTTTTGCGCGACCAGCGCTGCAATGGCTGCGCCCCTTGCCTGGCCCAGCAGCAAGGTCGATTGTGGATTGACATTGACGAACACGATCTCGACCGAAGCCACGGTGGCTTGGTAACGCTGGCAGACCTCACTCACGCCATCAAACAGCACTTTCAGGCGTTCAGGCAACTGCGATTTATCCAGGTGGCTGGTGCTGATGGTGCCACTGGCCACGTAGTGCAAGGCGCCACCGGCGGCGTCGATGACGCCAAAGCCGGTGGTACGCAGGCCAGGATCCACACCAAGTATGCGCATCATGCCCTCACAGTCCAAAGTACCAGTGAACCGAGTGATAAAACACGGGCGCGGCAAAACACAGGGCGTCGATTCGGTCGAGCATGCCGCCAGCGCCCGTTACGCTTTGTGTGGGCCCGCGCCAGATCGGAATACCGCGATCGCGCCGCAGCGCTTTCATGACCAAATGCCCCAGACTGCCAGCTGCGCAGGCGATCAGCGCCAGCGCGAAGGCCTGACCGGGGACAAATGGCGTGATGCCGGCCAGCAGTGCGCCAGCCAGGCTGCCGGCAACCAAGCCCCAGATCCAGCTGCGCCAGATAAAGCTTTGGCTGATTTGAGGGGCCACCGCCTTGAAGCCCAGCGTGACCAGTCGCCTGGACACCAGATGTTGCGTCACCATGCAGACTTGCACCACCAGCACCAAGAAGAACAACAGGAAGGCGTTTTGATGGTCGTAGCGGGGAAAGGGCAAGAGCATCAGCGCGGGCACATGACTGAGGCCGTAAATGCTGACCATGATGCCCCATTGCAGCTTGGCGTTTCGCTCCAGAAAGTTCTTCGGGTCGCCGGCCAGGGCACTGGCAACAGGCAAGGCCACAAACACGTAGACCGGTATAAACACAGTGAACAAGGTGATTTGCTGGGTGCTCACCAGCCAGTATTGAAAGGGCAACACGCCAAAAAAGGTCAGCACCAGGCTGCGGTGGTCGCTCTGGCGGGTGGGCGAGAGTGTGAGAAATTCGCGCAGCGCAAAAAAAGACCCCAGCGCAAACAGCAGCAAACGGGTCAGGTCGCCGGCCATCCAAGCCAGCCAGAAGACGAAGATCAGCAACCAGCTGCTCTTGAGCACCCGGCTCAGGCTGGCGACGTCATCGCGGTGGCGCTCGTTGGCCACCGGGTCGCCAAAATCGCGCATCGAATGCACGAAGTGCAGGATGCTACCAATCAGCAGCAGGCCGAACACGACCACAAACAGCACGCCGATCTGGGCTTCTGGGCTAAGTGCTCTAAGCGCTTGGTGCATGGACAGTGCGCCTCATACGTCGCGCAAGGCGATCACGGCCTCACGCGCGCGTTGCAGGAAAGCGGGTCGCTCTTCGTTTTCGCCGAGCACCATGGGTGCACCAAAGGTGACCGAGCACAGCACCGGCACGGGCACGACCTCACCCTTGGGCATGACACGCTGAACATTGGCAATCCAGGCCGGCACGAGCTCGACCTGGGGGAAGCGGCTGGCAAGGTTGTACAGACCCGCCTTGAAGGGCTGCGGCTCTTCGGCGTGGCCTCGGGTGCCTTCGGGAAACAGAATCAGCGAGTCGCCTGCTTGCAAGGCCTCGATCAGCGGCTCGAGCGGATCTTCTTGGGCGCTTCGGTCGCGCGAGACATAAATCACATTGAAGACCGCGCTGGTCAGCCAGTGCTTGAACGGGCTTTTGGTCCAGTAGTCGCGCGCGGCCACGGCCCGCGTGATGTGGCGCAGCTCACGCGGCAAGGCTGCCCAGATCATCACCAGGTCGGCATGGCTTTGGTGATTGGCAAAGTAGATACGCTGCACGGCTTTCGGCGGGCAGCCATACCAGCGACCCTGCGCGCCAGTCAGTACACGGATCAAGGCGAGCAGAAAGTAGCTCACCGCGACAGCCGCTGCACGAAGCACGAGCGCCTTCATGGCAGCACCGCCCGCTCCATGCGCGCGACCATCACATCCGTGCGCTCGCTCAAAAACGCAGACTCCGGGTTCTTCTGAAAGTACTTGGGTCGGGGCAGCATCACGGCCAGGCGCGCGGCCTCATACGCCCCGAGCTGCGCTGCCGACTTGCCAAAGTACAGTCGCGCTGCGGCCTCGGCACCAAATACACCTTCGCCCCATTCCACGCTGTTGAGGTAAATCTCCAGAATGCGTTGCTTGTCGAGCACCAGCTCGATGGCCAGCGTGAGCACAAATTCCTGTGCCTTGCGAAACAGCGTGCGCTCGCCCGATAGAAAGAGATTTTTGGCAAGCTGCTGCGTGATGGTCGAGCCGCCAATGAGCTTGGGATTTTTGGCCGGCTTTGTCGGTGCTTGTTTGCTGCGCTGCTGGGCCAGCTGGTCCGCCCGGGCCTGCGCTTTGGCATTTTTTTGCCAGGCTGCTTCCAGCGCCGACCAGTCCAGGCCGTCGTGCGCCGCAAAACTGTCGTCTTCGCTGGCGATCACGGCGCGCTTGAGGTTGGCAGAAATGCGATGGTAGGGAACCCATTGTTGTTGCCAGGCCTGCGTCTGATGGCCCAGGCGCCAGGCCTCTGAGCGCTGGAAACTGGTGCTGGCTGGATCAAGCACCAGCATGCTGACAATGCGCGCCACAAAGAAAATCTGCAGCGCCAGCATCGCAGCGAGCACGCAGATCAGCCATTGCCACCAGGATCGCTTCATTGGCGTTGGCCTCCTTGCCGGCTCAGGCACATCTGGCCCTTGCGTTTGTCCGATGGATACCCAACACGCAGGCGTGGCTGATCGCTGGGCTGGGGTGTTTGGCGTGTCATGGTGCCACGCTGCCCTGGGTCGACAAGGTGTTGTCGCGCGAGAAATTAAAGCGCGAGACCACCGCAATCACATCAGCTGATTGGCGCATCGCCGCGCTGAAGGGGCCAAAGGGGCTGGCTGCTTGCACAATGGCCTGCGCCCGTCGGTCCAGGTCACGGTTGCCTGAGCTTTGCACCACCTCAGAAGACATCAGGCGTCCGTGCTGGTTCACGTTAATGATCATGACCAGGCTGCCGTACAGTTTCTGGCCCCGGGCATGCGGGAAGTTCGCGGTGCCCTTGTCCTCAATGCTGTGGCGCAGACGGTCGTAGTACATGGCATAAGACGCTTCGCGCGTGGCTGGGCTGATGTAGCGCTTGCGCGGCAGGGCGTTGTCGGCCTGAATGCGCCGCTCGATCTGGGCCAGCATCTTGATGAGCTGTTGACGGCGTTCGATGTCCAGTGCCTGTTCGCTGGCGCTGACAGTCTTGTTGCTGTCGTTGGGCAGGGGCATGGCCAACATGGCCTTGACCTGTGCCAGCAGCTGGGTCTGGCGGGCTTGCAGCTCACGCAGCAGCTGTTGCTGCTCGGCCCCGGGATCGAGGCTTTCAATCGAGGCTTCGGCGCTGGGCAGCGGGCTGCTGGCCAGGGTGCGAGGCTGAGCGCCCCCACCGCCAGCCAGGCTGGTCTGAGCAATCGCCTGAGCCTTGTCGGCCTGCTCGCGGCTGCTGCTGTTGACCAGGATCACGTCGAGCGCGCCGCTGTCGAACATTCTGTCAAAACGCGCCGGGTCCACCAGGCGCAGGGTCAGAACAAAGGCGTGCACCAGAACCGAGATGATCAGCGCGATCTGCAGGGTGCTGAGCTGGCGCAGCTTGTCTTTCATGCGGGCTGATCGGATGGGCTGCTCTGCTCGGATGCCTCGTCCATATCGACGGCGATGGCCAGCGGGCCGGCCATGTCGTCCTCGCTGCTGTCCTCCTCATCGAGCGATACATCAGCGGCTTCATCGAGCCGCGACAGCACGGTGCCGTGGACATCGAGGGCGACCTGATCGATAGGGCCCAGGCGCAGCAGCACACGGCTGCCGCGCGGCAGGCTTTGTGCGCCCGCCACAGGCAGCACCAGCGGCAGGTGGTCAGCGCGGGCCAGGTTGTCCTTGAACAAGGTCGCCTCGATCTCGGTGATGCTGTTTTGCCGAAGGTATTGCAGCACCCAGAATCGTTCCATGGTGTTCTGAAACGCGTTGTAGGCGGTGTATGCTGCATCAAAGCCGGAGATGATCGAAAACAGCTCGGCATCCTTGGGTTTGAAGGGTGCAGCCAGCGCCGCGGTGGTGCCGTGACGCACGCAAGCCATGATTTGCCATTGGTTGACCAGGTCGACGTAGCGACGCAGCGGCGAGGTGCTCCAGGCGTAAGACGTCACGCCAATACCTGCATGGGCCAGGGGCTTGGTGCCCATGCGCACCTTGACGCCAGGGGCCAGCGAGGCTTGGCTGCGGTAGATCGCCGGTACGCCAAGCTCTGCCAGCCAGTTGCCCCAGGTGCTATTGGCCAGAATCATGGCCTCAGAGACGATCAAGTCCAGCGGTGCACCGCGCTGGCGCACGCTGATCTCCACTGCTTCATCGCCTTGTGGCTCGTCGTGCAAACTGTTTGGATCCTGCCCGCGCAAACGGTAGTTGTAGTCCGGGCGGTTAAAGGTTTCAGGCTTGCCGCGCACCGCTTCGCGCAAGGCTTTTCGCGCCTGCGCCAGTCGGTGCAGAAACGACAGCGCCGCGCGGGTGTGTTGTAGCGCGGCGGGGTCTTGCGCGTGTTCAAAGGCAGGATCTTCCAACCAGGGCAAGGTCACGATGTGGTCCAGTCGGTCATGGCGCAGGTTGTCTGCAATCAGGACCCTTTCGATGAGAGTCTGGCTGCTGGTGATCTCCAGCGTCTCTTCCTGAATTTGCAGATACAGCGACAGCGCCGGGCAGGCTTGTCCTTCGCGCAAGGTGTAGCGTTCCACCAGGTCGGCGGGCAGCATGGTGATCTTGTGGCCTGGCATGTACACCGTGGACAAACGCCCGCGGGCAATCTGGTCGAGTGCGTCACCGGGACTGATCCCGAGACCTGGCGCGGCGATGTGAATACCCAGGGTGACTGTGCCACTGCCCAAGCCCTGCACCGAGAGCGCGTCATCGATCTCGGTGGTGGCCGAGTCGTCAATCGAAAAGGCCTGGACGGCTGCGATTGGCAGTTCCGCATGGATCACCGGTAGCTCAATCTTTGGAAAGCCGGTGCCTTTGGGGAAGTTTTCAAACAGAAAGCGACGCCAGTGAAACTGGTAGGCTGAATCGATGGCGCCGGCCTTGATTAGCAGGGCCAAGGGCCCCATCTGGCTGGCCCGTGACGCGTCGACCACCGCTTTGTATTCGGGCGCGTTCTTGTCCGGTTTGAACAGGATTTTGTACAACTGTTCGCGAATCGCCTGCGGGCAGTCACCGTTTAATAGCGCCTGAGCCCATTGCTGGACTTGCTGTGCGATTTGTTTTTTCTTCTCGATAGCCGCCAGCGCCTGCGCCACGATGTCGGCCGATGCCTTGCGAAAGCGCCCCTTGCCGGCGCGACGAAAGTAATGCGGCGCCTCGTGCAGTGCGATCAGCGTACCGGCCTGTTCGATCGTGCTGGCCGCGGCAGAGAAATAGTCCTGGGCGAGTTCGACAAAGCCAAATTCCTCCGTCGGGGCGAATTCCCAGGCCAGATCGAGTTCCATGCTCTGGCTCAAGGCCTGGCCCTGCGCCATGAGCTCTGAAGGCTGGGGCTTGTCAAAGCGCAAAAGCATATTGGCCGCCTTGACCTTGACGCGCTTGCCGCTGTCGAGCTCAACCTGGGCAGACGCTTCGGTCTCGGAGAGGATTCTCCCGGCTAAAAACTTGCCGCTTTCATCGAACAACACATACATGGACCCAATTGTCCCATGCTGGTCGGAAAGAAGCTGAGTGCGCCGTGCGCAGGGTCAGTGCATCGGCGCCCGTGCCAGGCGCAGCTGGCGTTGCGTCTTGTCAGTAGGGATTGGCAAAGCCAAGCCGGGCCATGATGTCGCTTTCGCGTAGCTCCATCACCTGTGCGTCTTCCGCTAGTTCATGGTCCCAGCCCTGGGCATGCAAGGTGCCATGTATCAGCAAGTGCGCGTAATGCGCCTGCAGCGTTTTGTTTTGCTCGCGTGCCTCATGTGCAATGACCGGCGCGCATAAAACCAGGTCGGCGCTGATCACCGGCTCGACGCCGTAGTCAAAGGTCAGGATATTGGTGGCGTAGTCCTTGCCGCGGTATTGCCGATTCAGGCTGCGGCTTTCGTATTCGTCGACGATGCGGACGGTGAAGTCGGCATCGTCTTCTAGGGCGTGCCTAATCCAGCGGCTGACTTTGTGTCTGGGCAGCGCCTCACGGTGACGTGCCGGCTCGGCAAGGGCTTTGGAAAATTGCAGGGACAGGCTCAAGGTGTACATGGCGATGTCAGGTTTTCGGCTTCGCGCGGCTGATCGACTTGCGCGGGCTTGGCTGGGGCGTGCGAACCGGCTCGGAGTCAGCCCGCGGGTATAGGTTGATGCGGCCGGGGGCGTCGTAGGCGTCGATGATGCGGGCCACCAGCGGGTGGCGCACCACGTCGGCACTGGTCAGGCGACACAGCGCGATGCCTTCTACGCCTCGGAGTACGCGCTCGGCGTCGATCAGCCCGCTGACCTGGGTGCTCGGTAAATCAATCTGGCTCACATCACCGGTGATCACGGCCTTGGAGCCAAAGCCGATGCGCGTGAGAAACATTTTCATCTGTTCAGGCGTGGTGTTTTGCGCCTCGTCGAGGATCACAAAGGCCGTGTTCAGCGTGCGTCCGCGCATAAACGCCAAGGGCGCGATTTCGATGGCCTGGCGCTCGAATGCTTTTTGCACCGCTTCAAAACCCATCAGGTCATACAACGCGTCATGTAATGGGCGCAGGTAGGGATCAATCTTTTGCGCCATGTCGCCTGGCAAATAGCCCAGGCGCTCGCCGGCTTCGACGGCGGGTCGCGTGAGCACAATGCGTTGCACCATGCCACGCTGCAAAGCGTCGATGGCCATAGCCACAGCCAGATAGGTCTTGCCAGTCCCGGCCGGACCGATGCCGAAGGTGATGTCATGCTGGCTGATGCAGTCCATGTAAGTGGCCTGGTTCAGGGTGCGCGGCTTGAGGTCGTTGCGCCGGGTCTTCAGGATAAGTCCTGCGGCCTCTTCAGCGCCGGGATCGCCCGCAAGCATGAGCTGAACCGTGCGTGGCTCGATCGGACGTGCGGCGATTTCATACAAGGCCTGCAGCAACTCCATCGCGCGCTGCGCCTTGGCCTTGTGACCATCGACCTTGAACTGCTCATGCCGGTGCGCGATCTTCACCTGCAGCGCAGCTTCGATGGTTCGCAGATGTTCGTCCATGGGGCCACACAGGTTCGATAGTCGCGTGTTGCTAGGCGGCGAGAACAAATGTCTGAGAATCAAGTTGATAATTCCTAGGTGGTTTTGGTCCAGGGTGAACGCGCGGCAGGTTTGCTAGGCGTTTGTCGCCTGTCGGACGGTTTTGGGCCGTACCGCATTATGCAAACAAGCCTGCTGCACGGATTGGAAAAGACATGATTGGCAAATTGACGGGTAGCCTGGCGGAGAAGAATCCGCCCTTGATTCTGGTCGACTGTCATGGTGTTGGCTATGAGGTGCTGGTGCCGATGAGTACCTTTTTCCATCTGCCCGAGCTCGGTGAAAAAGTCTCATTGTTCACACACCTGGTGGTGCGCGAAGATGCCCACACCCTGTTTGGCTTTGGGTCTTTGACAGAGCGCGCAGCCTTTCGCGAGCTGATCAAGGTCTCAGGCATCGGGCCGCGTACCGCGCTGTCGGTCCTCTCGGGGATGAGTGTGAGCGATCTGGCGCAGGCTGTTGCGGCGCAGGAACTTGGCCGCTTGGTGAAGGTGCCAGGTATCGGCAAGAAAACGGCCGAGCGCTTGCTGCTTGAACTCAAAGGCAAGCTGGGCCCGGACCTCAACGCCGGCGCGGGCGCATCAAGCGACGCACAGTCTGACATCGTGCAGGCCTTGCTGGCGCTGGGCTACAACGAGCGTGAAGCCGCGCAGGCGCTCAAGAGTCTGCCTGATGGCGTCGACGTGAGCGAAGGCATCAAGCACGCGCTCAAAGCACTGGCGCGCTAGGGCTGCCTGCCGCCTAGCCTAAACAGGGAGACGAATCGACCATGCAGCCTTTTTACCGTGACTTTCAAAGCCAGGCCGCGATTGATGAGCAGTACAACCCCAGCCTGGCACTGACAGACAAGACGGCGCCTGCCCTGCATTACGCCAGAGCGTCCAAGCGCGCCCGCAGCAGCCTGGCTTGCCACCTGGATCTCGCTTTCGGTCCAAGCCTGGCCGAGACGCTCGATGTTTTTCCGGCAGATCAGCCCCATGCGCCCGTGTTCGTGTTTTTGCACGGTGGCTACTGGCGAGCCAACACGTCCAAAGAGTTCAGCTGCGTGGCGCTGGGCCTGCAAGCGCTGGGCATCACCACGGTGGTGGTGAATTACGCCTTGTGCCCATATGTGACGATTGATGAAATCGTGCGCCAGACGCGTGCCTCGCTGGCCTGGACCCTGCGCCATATTGACCTGTACGGTGGCGACCCAACGCGGGTGGCCATCGGCGGGCATTCCGCTGGCGGGCAGCTCACGGCGATGGCCTTGCAAACCGCCTGGCAGCGCGACTATGGTCTGCCAGACAACCCCTTCAAAGCGGGCTTGCTGATTAGCGGCATTTATGACATCGCACCGCTGCGCTACAGCTATCTGCAACCCCTGATTCAGCTCGATGATGGCCTGGTGCAGCGCAACTCGCCGTTATTTTCGGTGCGCCCGTGCACAACGCCGATCTGGACGACCTGGGGCGCTCTGGAGTCCAGCGAATTTGAGCGGCAGGCGGCTACTTTCCATGCGGCCTGGCAGGCTGCGGGCAACCAAGGAGAGTTGCGCGCAGTGCCGCAGACCAATCACTTTTCCGTGATTCACGGCTTTGAAGACCCAAAGAGTGCGCTGAGCCAGTGGCTGGCACAGCAGTTGGGCCTGGCCTGATGTGCTGCGGGTACGGATGGGCCGAATGCGGACCGGCCAGCCTGCTACAGTGACTCTTGTCTGAACCTGATCTAAATCGTGAGCATTCAAACTGACGACTTCGCAAGCAGCGCGCCCAGACGCGTGGTGTCGGGCGTGCCAGCCTCGCCCGGCGAAGAGGCGATCGAGCGCGCCCTGCGCCCCAAACTGCTGGACGACTATGTGGGGCAGTCAAAGGCGCGTGAGCAACTCGAAATCTTCATTGGCGCTGCGCGCAAGCGCGAGGAAGCGCTAGACCATGTGCTTTTGTTTGGGCCGCCGGGCTTGGGCAAGACCACCTTGAGTCACATCATTGCGCATGAGTTGGGCGTCAACTTACGCCAGACCAGCGGCCCTGTTCTGGAAAAGCCCAAAGACCTTGCGGCGCTCCTGACAAACCTGGAGAAAAACGACGTCCTGTTTATTGACGAAATTCATCGTCTGAGCCCGGTGGTTGAGGAAATTCTTTATCCCGCGCTCGAGGATTACAAAATCGACATCATGATCGGTGAGGGCCCGGCGGCGCGATCCATCAAACTAGATTTGCAGCCCTTCACACTGGTGGGCGCCACCACGCGTGCCGGCATGCTGACCAATCCACTGCGTGATCGTTTTGGCATCGTGGCGCGACTGGAGTTTTACAGCGCAGAGGAACTCGCGCGCATTGTGCGCCGCAGTGCGGGTTTGCTCAATGTGCCTGCCGACGAGCAGGGTGGGTTTGAAATTGCCCGACGTTCACGCGGTACGCCACGTATTGCGAATCGGCTGTTGCGACGGGTCAGGGACTATGCGGACGTCAAAGGCGTCGGTGAGATCACGCTCGACATTGCCAACCGCGCGCTGGCCATGCTCGACGTTGACCCGCAGGGCTTTGATGTGATGGATCGAAAAATGCTCGAGGCCGTGATCCACCGCTTTGATGGTGGGCCTGTCGGCTTGGACAATATCGCGGCCAGCATCGGCGAGGAACGTGACACCATCGAGGATGTGATCGAACCTTATTTGATTCAGCAAGGCTTTTTGCAGCGTACGCCGCGCGGGCGTGTGGCCACACTGGCTGCCTATCGACATCTGGGTGTTACCCCTCAGGCCGGCCGCGCAGACCTGTTTGGCGGCGGCGAGACCCCCGCCTGATTCAGCTCAGGGCTTCGTCGCGGCTTAAGTCCTCCAGGTGACGGGTGTCAGACCAGCCCACCAGGCTGAAGCCTTGGGCGTTCCACAGCAGCCGGTTGATGCTGGCGTTGCCGAGTTGCCAGGTGCGCGGTGACTGAACGTCCTGGCGGGTGGCCAGGCGGTACAGCATATCGAGCACGCCACCGTGTGCCACCAGCACAATTTGCCCACCCAGGTGGGCGCTGGCCAATTGGCCTGCGATCTGCGCCACCCGGAGATACATGGTCTGCAGCGACTCGCCGCCATCTGGCGCCCAGTGCGCCTGTCGTTCGCGCCAGCGTCTGGATTCCTCGGGCCAGAGATCTTCGATCTCTGCGTAGGTTTTCCCCTGGAACACCCCAAAGTGCCTCTCGCGCAGCAGCACTTGTGCGTGCAGCGTGCTGCCGCTGGCATGGGCAATAGCCTGGGCGGTGTGCCAGGCGCGCTGGAGGTCGCTGGCATAAATGGCATCAATCGGTTCTTCAGCCAGGGCCTGGCCCACGCGTCTGGCCTGGCGCTCGCCAGTCTGGTTAAGGGCGATATCGAGTTGTCCCTGAACGCGGGTGTCGACATTCCAGGCGGTCTCGCCATGGCGTACCGCGATGATGCGGGTGTGTTCCTGCTGCATGCCGCTGTTACCGTGGAATCGATATATCCACCCGGCGAACACCCGCGGGCGGTTGGGGAAAACCGTCCAGCGCCGCCTGAAAAAGCGCTGTGAAGACAGCCTTGTCATCCGGCCAGGGGTTTTCGTTGCTGGCATGCGTTTCGTACAGGATGGCTTGCGTACTGGCATCCCGGATCACCAAACCCACATGACGCACATAAAGGGTTTGTGTATGCAAGTCAGCGAACGCGCCGTGCTGATGCAAGCCCACTGCACCGCGGCTGAACATCCAGCCAAAGTGGACATCAAGCCCTGCGTTGTGTGGCGACTTGCGCGTCAGTTGGCCACTGCTGAGTTGCACCACCACCTGAGCCAGCGTGGGATCGTGGCGCAAGCCAATGCCAGCCAGCGCGTCCTGCGCAATGGTTTCCAGTTGAGCGTGGTTTTTCGTCTGTTGCGAAGGCAGGCGCTCGAAGCGGTAGCTGGTGCCTGCTGTGATCGCGTGGGGCGCAAAGCTTTGGACCTGGCTGTCAACCAGGCGGTTGCTGGCGCAGGCGCTGACCAGCAGCACCATGGCGAGCAGGCCCCAGGTGCGCCACATGGTTTAACGGATCGGGATCAGCCCTGGCGCCAACACAACAGGCGCATCGATCGGGTCTGCGTCAAAAGCCTTGTCGCCGTCAGCGTCGGCAACACCCGTGGTCTGAATGGCTTTGAAGTTGTAGTGGGTTGGATCCATCAGATGCGATGGCACCAGGTTCTGTAGTGCGGTGAGCATGGTCTCGGTGCGGCCGGGGTATTGCCGCTCCCAGGCGTTGACCATGCGCTTGACCTCCTGGCGCTGCAGGTTTTCCTGGCTGCCGCACAGCGTGCAGGGGATGATTGGAAAGGCGCGGTGCGTGGCCCATCGGCTGAGGTCTTTTTCGCTGACGTAGGCCAATGGTCGGATCACGATGTGGTGGCCGTCGTCACTGACCAGTTTGGGCGGCATGCCCTTGAGTTTGCCGCCAAAAAACATATTCAGAAAGAAGGTGTGCAACATGTCGTCGCGGTGATGGCCGAGCGCGATCTTGGTGATCTTGAGCTGGTCAGCCACGCCATACAAGATGCCACGGCGCAGACGGCTGCACAGGCTGCACATGGTCTTGCCTTCAGGTATCACCTTCTTGACGATGCTGTAGGTGTCCTGCGTTTCGATGTGGTACTCAACGCCGAGTTGCGACAGGTAACGGGGCAACACATCGGCCGGAAAACCTGGCTGCTTCTGGTCCAGGTTGACTGCGACGATCTCGAAGTTGATGGGTGCTCGGCGCTGCAGCTTGAGCAGGATGTCGAGCAAACCGTAACTGTCCTTGCCACCGCTGACACAGACCATCACCCGGTCGCCTTCTTCGATCATGTTGAAGTCCATGATCGCCTTGCTGACCAGTCGGCACAGGCGCTTTTCGAGCTTATGGGTTTCGCGCTGGATTTTCAGCCGAGTGTCAGGGGCGCTGGTGGCCTCGGGCTCGGCGTCTGGCCAGCGGGCGGATTCCTGCGGTGCATTCATGCCGGTATTTTAGGTTTTTGGATGCCGTGCGCCCGGGCCGGGCAAGCAGCGCGCAACAGCGCTGCTAGTCTTCCCACTGGCCGGTTTCCATGTGGATGGCGACTTCGCAATCGTCAAAGATCTCGAGCTTGGCGATGCGTACCCGCACACCCAAAACCTGGGGTAGCCCCAGCAGGCGGTGCGCCAGCTTGCCGATCAGGGTTTCGAGCAGGTTGACATGCTCAACGGTGCACTCATCAATGATGATGCTGCGAACCTTGCGGTAGTCCAGCACATGATGGATGTTGTCGTCCTCGGGTAACAGCGGCTGGTGGCCCAGATTGAGTTCGGCGTCAACCTGAATAGGCTGTGGCGCGGATTTTTCATGTTCCAGAATGCCCAGGTTGGCATTGAATCGAAGGCCGTTAAGCGTCAGGGTTTGCCGTCCGGATTTCGGCGGGGAGTGGCTAGGCGTCATGATGTTGCAGGCGGGAGCACTCTGGTGCGAACTCAGAGCATGGAGAAGTCGCGATCGAACTTCATCAGGTGCTGCCCGCCATCAACCAGCAAAGTGGTCCCGGTGATGCCACTGTTGCCAATGGCAAAGGCCACCGTCTGCGCAACATTTGCCGCGGTCGAGGAGCGCCCCAGGGGTGAGAGTTTGTGCATGGTTTCAAATTTCTCTGGTGTGAGCATGTTGCTGGTCAAGGTGAGCCCAGGGGCAACGCCGACCACACGCAGTTGCGGGGCCAGGGCCTGCGCCAGCATGGTGTTTGCGCTCTCGAGGGCTGCCTTGGACAGCGTGTAGCTCAGGAAGTCCGGATTGGGGTTCCAGAGCTTTTGGTCTAGTAAATTGACCACTACACCACGGGCGCCCTCGCGCGAGCAAATGTGCTCATGCAGGGCGGCGCTCAGAATCACCGCGGCACCCGCATTGGCGCGCATGTGCTTGTCCATGGCCTCGAAGGAAAAGCCTTTGGCGTCGTCGTACTCAAAAGTGGAAGCGCTGTTGACCAACGCGTCGACGTGGCCGAAGGCCTTGACCACGTGCGGCAGCAGCTGCCTGACCGCGGACTCGTTGGATAAATTGGCACGAAAGGCCTGGCTTTGCCCGGCCAGTTTCTGGCAGTCGGCCACTGTTTTGCGGGCGTCTTCAAGCGAATCGCGGTAGTGGACCGCCACCCGCCAGCCCTGGCCGGCGAGCTGCAGGGCAATTTCCCGGCCTAGTCGTTTGGCGGCCCCGGTGATCAGGACGGTCGGCTGCGGCGCGGTCGTTTGTGGGTCGCTGGATTCGATCGACATTCAAGGACAATTCGTGTCATGACGACAGGCGCGAGTGTAACGAGCGAGTTAGAGGAGCACATGGCCCGCACCATTGCGGCGCGTGGCGGCTGGATTGGCTTTGACGAATTCATGGCCACAGCCTTGTACCAGCCGGGGCTTGGGTATTACGCGCGATCGGCACCGAAATTTGGTCTGATGGCGCCCGGCCACACGCAGCTCTCGGGCGGCGACTTTGTCACGGCACCGGAACTCTCGCCTTTGTTTGGTTGGACGCTGGCGCGCCAGGTGGCTCAGGCGCTCGAGGCCACGGCGACGCACACGATTTGGGAGTTTGGCGCGGGCACCGGGCGCTTGGCGCTGCAGCTGTTGCAGGGTCTTCGCGCCCTGGGGCTGAACCTGCCGCGTTATCACGTGGTCGAGCTCTCGGCCACCTTGCGCGCCACGCAGGCGCAGACCCTGGCCGAGTTTTCCGAGCAAATGACATGGGTCGACGCGCTACCCGATCAGATCGAAGGGGTGGTGCTTGGCAACGAGGTGCTCGATGCCATGCCTGTGAAGTTGCTGCATCGGGCGAAGGGACAGTGGCATGAGCGCGGCGTTGCGCTTGGCGAATCGACGGCGCAGCAGCCTGTGGGGTTTGTCTGGGAGGACCGCGCGAGCGCACTGCGCCCGCCTGTGGCCATTGAGGGCGAGCAAGACTACCTGACTGAAATCCATCAGCAGGGTGAAGCGTTTGTGCGAACCCTGGCCGACAAATTGCGACAAGGCGCCGTGTTTTTGCTGGACTACGGTTTTACTGAGCGCGAGTACTACCACCCGCAACGCCACATGGGCACGCTGATGTGCCACCACCTGCACAAAGCTGACACCGACCCTTTGCGCCTGCTGGGTCAGAAAGACATCACCGCACACGTCAATTTCACTGGCCTGGCTGTGGCGGCACAGGAGTCGGGGCTCGATGTTTTGGGTTACTGCAACCAGGCCAGGTTTCTGATCAATTGCGGTTTCGTGCAGCATCTAGAGCCCGCCAGCCAGGCGCAGCGGGTCATGGCGCAGCGCCTGATCATGGAGCATGAGATGGGCGAGCTGTTCAAATGCATCGGATTTTCCAAGGGCCCGGTCTGGAAGGCCATGGGCTTTGCGCAGGGCGATAAAACGCACACGCTTTAAAGAAGTGAGTCGCTCATGATTCGATGGCTGATTGTGGTGTTTCTGGCGCTGGTGCTGCTCAATGGCTTGACGCCCTGGCTGCAGAAACTAGGCTTTGGTCGCTTGCCCGGCGACCTGCGCTTCAAGATCTTTGGCCGGGAAATTTTTATTCCGCTGACCACCACCATCATTCTGAGCATGTTGGCTGCAGGCATTTCACGCGTTTTGTAGTCTTGCCCGATGCGCGAACAGTGCTGCACTTGAATTCAGGCCGCGCGCCCCCATCTCGTTCGGCATGGGGAGTTCTCATGACTGATTCATTGCACATTGTTTGTCCGCACTGCCAAACCATCAACCGGGTTCAGGCTGACGACCTTGAAGAGGCACCGGATTGTGGAAAGTGCCACGCTGGCCTGTTCGAAGGACGTTCGGTGTCCCTGGAGGAACGCTCGTTCGATCGCTTTCTTGCCAAGAACCAGACACCAGTTCTGGTTGATTTCTGGGCGCCGTGGTGCGGCCCATGCCGGCAGATGGCGCCTGGCTTCGAACAGGCTGCCCGTCAGCTCGAGCCCGGCGTTCGCCTGGCCAAGGTTGACACCGAGGCCAACCAGCATCTGGGTGGGCGCTTCAATATCCGCAGCATTCCAACCCTTGCTCTCTTTGTGAATGGCAAAGAAGTGGCGCGCCAAGCGGGTGCCATGGGAGCCACCGACATCGTGCGCTGGACGCAAAGTCACTTGCCGAGTTAGGGCCTAGCCTGTTGTTTTTTCATGGGCCTGGCCTGACGGGGGCGCTTTGTGATGCAATCTGCATCTCGCGTACGCGCCAATTTTGATGCCCATGATCCAAATCACTGACCTTCGTTTGCCGCCCGGCGCCAGGCCGGCGGCCTGTGTCGATATTGGTGGCACCAAGGTGGCGGTTAACCTGATCGATGAACAGGGTGTTCGTGGCAGAGTCACCGAGCCCACCTGCAAGCAGGGCGATCGCACAGCCCTCAGTGATCAGATTCTGGCGCTGATCGCCAGAAGTTGTGCGCTGGCCGCGGTCGACGAACAGGACATCGGGCAGGTTGGTGTGGCCTCCTGCGGGCCCTTCGTGATTCATCAGGGCATGATTGAACTGGCCACACCCAATATTTGCGGTGGAATGGCCGGCGCCGCGCGTGGCTTACCCAACGACTGGAAGTCTGCCGTGCTTGAAGCGCCTTTGCGACAACGCTACCAGAGAGTCCGGGTGGAAAACGACGGTATCGGCGCGCTGGAGGCTGAACGGCGCTGGGGCGCACTTCAAAACCAGGGCGAAGCCCTGCGTCACTGCGCTTATGTCACCTGGAGCACGGGCATCGGCACCGGTTTGTGCGTCGATGGCCAGGTTCTGCGCGGCAAGAACGGTAACGCCGGGCACGCCGGGCATTTGTATGTCAGCAGTGGCGAGGCGGCCTTGTGCGGATGTGGCAACCGAGGTGATGTGGAAAGTTTGGTGGCAGGCAATGCAATCGGCCGTCGCTTTGCCGGCCAGGGCTACGCCGATGCCGAGGCGCTGTTCGGTGCTGCTTACCGGGGCGATGCCAAGGCCGTGGTGCTGATTGATGAGATGTGTGAGGTGATGGGCCGCATGCTCTACGACCTGATCGCCACCCTCGATCTCAGCCGCATCAGCCTGGGCGGTAGTGTGTATTGGCACCACCGCGATTACCTGCTGCCGCGCTTGCGCGCCGTCGTATCGGGCAAGCTTCCAGCGCTGACCGATGGCTGTGAGATCGTCAGCGCTGGCCTGGGCGAGCGTGTGGGTGATTTCGGCGCTTTGGCGCTGGTAGCTTAGGTTCAACGCGCCGCCGGCGTCACACCGCCCATTGAAACCTAGGGTAAACCCTAGTATGACAGGCGGAGAATTAATGAATAATTAATTAATTCGGCGTGCCTGGGGCGCGGACCGGATTCTGACCCGTGCCGGTGTGTTTCCACGCTGGTTTATTCAACCCAAGGAGTAGAAATGATGAGATTGTCGATGTTGGCTGCTGCTGCGGCTTTGGTTGCTGTTGGTTCGGCTGCAAATGCTGGTGAAGTTGAGGTGTTGCATTGGTGGACTTCCGGTGGCGAAGCCAAATCAGTGGCCGAGCTGAAAAAAATCATGCAGGCCAAGCAGCACACCTGGAAAGATTTCGCGGTGGCCGGTGGCGGTGGTGACAACGCGATGACGGTTCTCAAGAGCCGTGTGGTTGCAGGCAACCCGCCTGCTGCAGCGCAGATCAAGGGCCCGGCGATCCAGGAATGGGCTGCAGAAGGCGTTTTGGCGAACCTCGACGCCACAGCCAAGGCCGAAAAGTGGGACAGCCTCCTGCCCAAAGTCGTGGCTGATGTCATGAAACACAAGGGCAACTATGTGGCTGCGCCGGTGAATGTGCACCGTGTCAACTGGATGTGGGCGAACAGCGCTGTGCTGAAGAAGGCTGGCGTCAATGGCGCGCCCAAAACCTGGGACGAGTTCTTTGCTGCCGCTGAAAAGGTTAAGAAAGCTGGCCTGATCGCTGTGGCTCATGGCGGACAGAACTGGCAGGACTTCACCACTTTTGAGTCGGTGGTATTGGGTGTTGGCGGGGCCAAGTTTTATAACGATGCCTTGGTGAAGCTGGATCAGAAGGCCTTGACCAGCGACAACATGAAGAAGTCTCTGGAGACCTTCCGCAAGATCAAGAGCTACACCGACCCCGCTGCACCGGGCCGCGACTGGAATCTGGCCACGGCGATGGTGATCCAGGAAAAAGCGGGCTTCCAGTTCATGGGTGACTGGGCCAAAGGTGAGTTCAGCGCAGCCGGCAAGGTGCCAGGCAAGGACTACATCTGTGCCGCCGCACCGGGCACGGCCAATGCGTATACCTTCAATGTGGACTCGTTTGCCATGTTCAAGCTGAAGGACGCTGGCGCTCAGAAAGCGCAGGCCGACCTGGCCGCGTCCATCATGGGCACGCAGTTCCAGGAAGTGTTCAACCTGAACAAGGGCTCGATTCCGGTTCGCCTGAACATGAACATGGCCAAGTTTGACGACTGCGCCAAGCTCTCGAGCAGCGACTTCGTGAGCACGGCCAAGTCGGGCGGTCTGGTGCCTTCGGTTGCCCATGGCATGGCCATCCGGCCAGCTGCTGAAGGTGCGATCAAAGACGCTGTCAGCCAGTTCTGGAACGACGACAAAATCTCTGTGGCCGATGGCGTGAAAAACATCGCCAAAGCTGCTGCGACCAAGTAAGTCGACATGAGCCCATGCACCATCGCTGAGATGGTGCATGCGGCTTGGGGTTGATCAAACCCCCTCCATTTGTTGGCTGCCCGCGCCTGGACCTGTGTTCTTGCTGCGGCAGCTCGACATTGGCCTTACCCATGAAATCCTTTGAAAACCTGCTTCCCAAGCTGGTGCTGGCACCAGGCTTGATGCTGGGCTTTGCCTTCATCTACGGCTTCATGATCTGGAATGGCGTGCTGTCGATGACCAATTCGCGCATGCTGCCCAATTACAGCGAATTTGTGGGCCTGGCTCAGTACGCGTCATTGTGGGAGCAGGACCGCTGGTATGTGGCCCTGCGTAATCTGGGCTTGTTCACGGTTTTGTACGTGGGTATTTCCATGGCGCTGGGCATGGGCCTGGCCATCTTCTTGGATCAGAAGGTTCGCGCCGAGGGTGTTTTGCGCACCATTTATTTGTATCCGATGGCGCTGTCTTTTATCGTGACCGGTACGGCCTGGAAGTGGATTCTCAATCCCAGTTTGGGGCTTCAAAAACTGATGCACGACTGGGGCTGGTCGAGCTTTCAGTTTGACTGGCTGGTGCAAAGCGAGACTGCGATTTACTGCGTGGTGATCGCTGGCGTCTGGCAATCGGCGGGCTTTGCCATGGCGCTTTCCCTGGCCGGCTTGCGCGGCATTGACGACAGCATCATTAAAGCGGCCCAGATCGATGGCGCTTCTTTGCCCAAAATCTATTGGCGCATCATCCTGCCGATCCTCAGGCCGGTGGTGTTTTCGACCGTCCTGGTGCTCTCGCACCTGTCGATCAAGTCCTTTGACCTGGTGATGGCCTTAACCGCGGGCGGGCCTGGCTACGCCTCGGACGTTCCGGCCACCTTTATGTTCACCATGAGTTTCACGCGCGGCCAGATCGGTCTGGGCGCGGCCAGTGCCACCATGATGCTGGCCACGGTGGCCGCTCTGGTGGTGCCCTATTTGTACAGCGAGTTGCGGTCCAAGCCGCACGATCGGTAAACCATGGCCCACGCCTCCAAAAGTCGTTGGCTGGTTTATCTGGTGCTGTTGCTGGCAGCTTTTTTCTTTCTCGTGCCCCTGTACGTGATGCTGGTCACCTCGTTCAAGGATGCGGGCCAGATCCGAGCCGGCCATCTGCTGAGCCTGCCCCAGGGCCTGAATGTCGAGGCCTGGCGCCTGGCATGGTCAGAGGCTTGCACCGGCGTGGATTGCCGGGGCTTGAAACCCTATTTCTGGAACTCGGTCAGCATGACAGTGCCAGCTGTTCTGATTTCGACGGCGATAGGGGCGGTTAACGGTTATGTGCTGAGCATGTGGCGATTTCGGGGCTCAGAGGTCCTGTTTGGTTTCTTGCTGTTCGGCGTGTTCATGCCTTTTCAAGTGGTCCTCCTGCCGATGAGCCAGGTGCTGGGTTTTCTGGGCCTCTCAAGCTCCGTGGCGGGCCTGGTTCTGGTGCATTGCCTGGCGGGGATGGCGGGTACGACTTTGTTTTTTAGAAATTACTACACCGCCATTCCGAGAGAACTTGTCAACGCTGCGCGTATCGACGGGGCTGGCTTTTGGCGCATTTTTGTGCGTATCGTCATTCCAATGTCCACACCGATCCTGATGGTGACCCTGATCTGGCAGTTCACCAACATCTGGAACGATTTTCTGTTTGGCGTGGCTTTCAGCGGCGCTGACAGCAAACCCATCACCGTGGGCTTGAACAACATGGCCAACACCACCAGCAGCGTCAAAAATTACAACGTTGACATGGCTGCAGCCATCATTGCAGGTTTGCCCACTATGTTGGTTTACGTGCTGGCCGGGCAGTATTTCGTCAAGGGGCTGACAGCCGGCGCTGTCAAAGGGTAATCACATGGCAGCATCACTTGAAATTTCGGGCATTCGCAAGGTTTTCGGACGAGGCGCCAAAGCGGTTGAGGTGCTCAAAAAAATCGATATCGACGTCGCGCCGGGCGAGTTCTTGATCTTGGTTGGCCCATCGGGTTGCGGTAAGTCGACCTTGCTCAACATCATTGCGGGGCTGGAAGATCCCAGCGAAGGTGAACTGCGCATTGCTGGCAAAAGTGTCCTGGGCGTCCCCCCGGCGCAGCGCGACATCGCCATGGTTTTCCAGAGCTATGCCCTCTATCCGACGATGAGCGTGGCTGACAACATCGGATTTGCGCTTGAGATGCGTAAAGTCCCCAAAGAGGTGCGTGCCCAACGTATTCATGATGTTGCCGCCCTGTTGCAGATTGAACACCTGCTTGAGCGGCGCCCTTCGCAACTGTCGGGCGGGCAGCGTCAACGTGTGGCCATGGGTCGTGCGCTCGCTCGTGATCCGCAGCTTTTTTTATTCGATGAGCCGCTGTCGAATCTGGATGCCAAATTGCGTGTGGAGATGCGCGCGGAGATCAAAAAGCTGCATCAGGTCTCCGGTATCACCAGTGTTTACGTCACGCACGATCAGATCGAGGCCATGACCTTGGGCACCCGCATTGCCGTGATGAAGGATGGCGTGCTGCAACAGATTGGGACGCCTGATGACATTTACCTTCGGCCGCGCAATATGTATGTTGCGGGTTTTATTGGCTCGCCAACCATGAATTTTGTGCAGGGCCGTGCTGATGCCGCTCGCCAGGCATTCACGTTCGAAGGCGGCGTGATCGCCATGCCGCTTGCGCAATCGGGTGAAGTGGTCTTGGGCCAGCGGCCCGAACACACGCACCTAGACGATGCCTCGCCTTGGCGCGGCGAAGTCACGCTGGTGGAGCCGACTGGCGCAGACACTTTCGTGGTGGTGAAAACGCAGTCGGGCTTGGTCACCGTGCGCACGCCGCCAGGCTTGGCTGTTCGTATGGGTGATCAGGTGGGCCTTGCCATGTCTGCGCAAAACCACAACTGGTTCGACGCTGAAAGCGGCGTGCGACTCAATTCCTGAAGCGCAGGGTGTTGGGGGCTATGGCGCCCACCAAGCTGATTCAGGGCCTAGGCCGGACGGCCAGGCGAGCTTGGGCTCAAGGGTAAGTGAATTCGAACGCACAGGCCCTGAGGGCTGACTGATTCGGCCGCGGCGTAGCCCCCGTGCCGCAAACTGATTTCCGAGACGATGGCCAGGCCCAGGCCGCAACCTTCGGGCTGATCGCTGGCGCGCCAGAAGCGCTCGAACACATGTGGCAAATCATCCTGGCCCACGCCAGGGCCGTTGTCCTGAACCTGGACCACGGCTTCATTGCCCTGCGTCAAGACACTGAGCGTCACTTCTGCGCCTGCACCAGCATAGTGAATTGCGTTGTCGAGCAGATTGAAGATCGCCTCGCGTAGCAGCAGTTCTGAGCCTTGGATGTGCAGATGCGCCACGCCCTCAAAGCCGAAATCCATGCCGCAGCGGATGGCGCGCGGGGTCAACTCGCGCGCGACGTCCTTGGCCAGAGATGCCAGGTCCACGGCCTTCATGGGCACGTCAGACTCGTTACGGGCCAAGGACAAGAGCTGATGCACCAGGTGGGCACTGCGCTGAGCGCCGGTCAAAACCTTATTGAGGCGGGCGCGCTGGGTCAGGGCG
Organism: Comamonadaceae bacterium; assembly: GCA_038145425.1. GTDB lineage: Bacteria > Pseudomonadota > Gammaproteobacteria > Burkholderiales > Burkholderiaceae_C > Rhodoferax. The sequence continues at coordinate 49,669 of JAYQPP010000016.1, forward strand.
TCGGTCTCTGTGAGAGCTAATTCCGCCTGCAGGGCCAGACCAGCCAGAGGCGTTCGCAACTGGTGGGCGGCGTCGTTCAGAAAGCGCTTTTCCTGGGTCAAGCTGCGCTGGACCGCGGTCAACAATTGGTTGAGGGCAGCGGCCAGGGTATACACCTCCTGCGGCGCTTGCGTCATTTCAATCGGTGCCAGGCGCGCCACGCCGGGTTCATACCGGTCCCCAAGCTGGTCCTGCAGTTTCGTCAAAGGGCGCAGACCTCTGGAGATGCCCGCGTACACCAATGCGCTGAGCAGGATGCCCAGAATCAGCAGCGGCAGGATCATGTCAGCGATCAACTCCGTGGTGAGTCGCTCGCGCACGAGCAGGCTTTGCGCCACCTGAACGCGCATGCGTTGCGGCGCTACATCCTCGCCGTAGGCTACTTCGAGCATGGCCAGGCGCATAGGTCTGCCTTTGAGCTCGCCGTCATAAAGCAAAACCGCGTTGGGGTCTTCCTCGCCCCGCGCTTTGGGGCCGGGCAAACTGGCGTTACCCAGCAGAAAACTGCCTGGCGGCGAAGACACCATGTAGCTGATGGGGTCGCTGGGATCTTGTTCAATGATGTCGCGTGCCGCCTTGGGAAAGTCGATCAGCAGCCCCGAGCCGATGGGTTTGACCTGACGGGTTAGCGAGCGCAGCGTCTGAGTCAGGGACTGGTCGATGGCTTTTTCCGCGTATTGCAGCGCAAAGCGATAGGCCAGCGCGCCGCCCACCAGGAAGAGCACCAGCTGCGGCACCAGCAACCACAGCAGGAGTTGGCGCTTAAGGGACAGGCGGGGCTTGGCAGGACGGCTGGCCAGAGCCTGCTCGTCACCGCGTGTTGGCGCATTCATGTCGACTTGACTTCGAACAGATAACCCAGTCCACGCACATTGCGGATGGTCAGGCCTGAGTCGAGCAGCTTGCGACGCAAGCGGTGTACATAAACCTCCAATGCATTCGACGCGGATGTGCCGCTGTCCGCACCATCGGCCTGCCAACTCGCCAAGACGTCTTCCCGGCTAACAACCTGTCCTGCGTGGTTGACCAGCAGGCTTAGCAACGACCATTCCCGCCGCGTAAGCTCCAGGGCTTGCTCGCCGAGCCAGGCCTGTGGCAGGTGGGCGTCAACGCGCAACATACGCCGTGCATCGGCCCCAATTTCGAGTGATCCTGTGAAAGCAGGCAGGCGCGCACGACGTAAGAGTGAGGCCAGGCGCGCCTGCAGCTCGGCCATATTGAAGGGCTTGGTCATGTAGTCGTCGGCACCTGCATTGAGGCCTTGCACCCGGTCATCAACGCCATCGCGGGCCGTCAGAATCAAAATCGGCAGCGCCGCACTGCGCTTGCGCAACCACTGCAAAATCTGCAGACCATCTCGTTTGGGCAGGCTCAGGTCCAGGATCACGGCGTCAAAGCGTTCGGATTCCAGCAGCGTTTGCGCACGCTCACCGTCTGCTGCTGCAGTAATCTGGTGACCTTGCTGCGCCAGTTGCGCGCACAAGCCGTCACGCAGCAAATCGTCGTCTTCAATGATCAACAGGCTCGACATGGGAGAAGCATACCAAGCCCGCTGCCCACTGCCAGCGGTCAAAGCGATGCAGCGTACGCCTGGTTAGCAGCGCACCTTCAGGACGGGTTCCCAAGAGACGGCAGCAGCGCTGCGATGGCAGCGGTGCGGGCCTCGGCGATCCGCTGACCGATGGCGGGGCCGCTCAGGCCTTCGGCCACGGCTTGGGCGCTGAGTTGCTGGATAGGCACTGCGCTGGCCGTTTGCCAGATTTGCGCCAGATGCTCACCTGGCGTATAGCGCTGCGTCTCAAAGCCCTGACGTCCGCGGGCATCGCATTCACAGGCCTTCAGCAGTTGGCGGAACCGCTGGGGTTGACGAAACGCATCACAACGCTCCAACAGGCGCAAGGCGGCCGCTGCGCCGAGGCTCTGACAGCGATGAATATGGCCGTGTTCACGCGCCATCACAAAAGCAAGGTCTTTGCAGTCAGTCGGCACGCGCAGCCGCTCACAGACCGAGAGCAGGAGTTGAACGCTGCGCTGCTCATGACCGATATGGCGTGGCCATTGAGATGGCGGTGTGGTGCCTTTGCCCAGATCGTGAAACAGGCAAGCCACCCGAACGGGTAGTTCGGTATCAAGCCGGGCGCATAGCTGCATCACCAGACGCATGTGTGCCCACGCGTCGATTTCCGGATGATGCTGTGCCGACTGCGGTACCCCGTGCAAGCGATCCAACTCGGGCAACAAAATTTGCAAGGCACCGCAGGCGTGCAGGATATCGAGCATCGCTTCAGGGTGAGCCTGCATCAGGCCTCGGCTGAGCTCCTGCCACACGCGCTCGGCGACCAGGTGATGGACTTCCCCGCTGTCGACCATCCGGCGCATCAGCGCCATCGTGTCCGGTGTTGGTTTGAAGTCTTTGAAACGCGCGGCCAGGCGTGCCAGACGCAAGATGCGCACAGGGTCTTCCTCGAAGGCAGGGCCGATATGTCGCAAAACCTGTTGCTGAAGATCAGTCTGACCGTCAAAGGGGTCTGACAAGAGACCCTGGCGCAGCCACTGGGCGGGGTCTGCTGGGACGTCGCAATGAAGTACCTGGTCCTGTACCCGATGTACCGCCCGCACCGCCATGGCATTGATGGTGAGGTCTCGGCGCGACAGGTCTTGCGCCAGCGTCACGTCGGGCGCTGCATGAAAAGCAAAGCCTTGATAGCCGGGTGCTGTTTTGCGTTCAGTTCGCGCCAGCGCGAATTCCTCTTTGGTTTGGGGATGAAGAAATACCGGAAAGTCTTTGCCCACGGGTTTGAACCCAAGCTCAAGCATGTCTGACGGCGACGCACCAACAACAACCCAATCTCGGTCCGCCATCGGCAGGCCCATCAGGGCGTCACGGACTGCGCCACCAACCAGAAAGATCTGTATGTCAGGCTTGAGGCCCATATTCACAAGCGTTTGCGACGGCTGTCTCAGCTCAGGGCATGTCGTTGTTGGTCGTCTCGCTGCCAGCTTTGGCGGTCACGACGCCCAAACGCGTCTGCACCGACTGCGTCTGACCGCTGATAACGGTTGCGTAGACCGTGGCGTTGGCAAGCACTTTTTTCACGTAGTTGCGCGTTTCCGAAAATGGAATGTTCTCTGTCCAGATGGCTGCATCCAAGGTGCCGGAGCCAACGCTTTTGCGCCAGTTGCGAGAGCGACTCGGGCCCGCGTTGTAGGCGGCTGCGGCCAGCGGCATGGAGCCGTCAAAGGTGTCGAGCACCAGCTTGAGGTAACCCGTGCCAATAGCGATGTTGACGTCGCGTTCCTGCAATTGGCTCAGCTTGAAGTTCTGCAAGCCGATCTTTTTAGCGGTCCACTGCGCTGTCTTGGGCATCACCTGCATCAGACCGCTGGCGCCCACGCTCGAGCGTGCATCCATGATGAAGCGGCTTTCCTGACGAATCAGCCCGTAGACGTACGAGGGATCCAGGCCAATTGCTTTGCTTTGCGCCAGGACGGCTTGCTCATGCGGCATGGGAAAGCGCTGCTTCATGTCCACAAACTGTTTGGTGCGTTCACTGGTGTTGATGCACCGATCCCAAATTTGGTGGTTACACGCGAGTTGCGCTGCGGCCAGTAATTCCCGATCTGACATGCCGCCGGGTACGTGCATATTCGTGGTGTAGTTCCATTCGCGCACAGCTTCAGAGCGCAGTCCCAGCTCAAACGCGGCCAAGGCACGTTGCAGGCCAGGGTTCTGTTGGGCTGCGCGCATTTCTGCCGCGCTCGGTGGTTCAGGCGATGGCGGCAAGGTGAGTGGCTGCCCAATGGTTTCAGCAGCCAGCATCTCATAAAACCCATCGATGCCCGCGATTTGGCGCATGGCAGCAAAGGCTTTTTGCTTGTCTGCTTCGGCGTTGGCCAGTTGTAGGGCGGCGCGCGCGCGCCAGTAAATCCATGTACTGTCTTGCCGGGTAGCCGGCTGCATCGCGTCAATCGACGTCAGAACATCATGCCACTGGCCGGCGCGCAGGGCTGCACGCACCCGCCATGTCAGGTGCTCATCGAGCATTTTGTCGGGCTTGACCCGCGTGAAATAAGCCAAGGCGTCATCGGAGAGGTCTTGCGCGGCCTGCTTGCCAATCACGGACCAGGCCCAGTCCCGTTGCCGGGGCTCCAGGAACTTGTTCCAGCGCGTTGCCAGCATGCGCGCAGCGCTGTCGGGCTGGCTGTTAGCCCATCGGATCAAAGCGACAACCGCTAAATGCTGCGTGCGGGCTTGCTTGTTAAGCGGCTGGGTTGCCAGGTATCGTTCCGGCCGCTTGAGCACCTGGTTGAGCTGACTCAGGGCTTGGGGGTCGACGATCTCCAAAGCCTGTCGCGCTGCGTTGAACTGAAAGGTCTCCACAGCCAGGAACACCTTTTCCCAGATGTCGTCGTTGCGCAAAAACTTGGCCTGAAAGTGACCACGAGCCGCCAGCGCACAGCCCTCATCGTCATTCTTTTGTGCCAGCCAGAGGGCTTTGACTTCATCGGCCATATCGAGCCGAGCCAGCGCGTTTTCCATGGCCAGGGTATAGCAACGGACCTGCCGATCATCCCGCATGCGAAATTGCGAGGCGTGCTCGGCAAAAGTGCCCCAGTCTTGTCGCTTACCTACTACCAAAAGCCAGTCATTGCGCAAGCGGTCTTCCTGATAGCTGCCGGCGTAGCGGCGCAAGAATGCATTGACCTCTGAGGCTTGAGCGGTTTCCAGCCTGGCTTTGAGTTCCCAGTAAGCCGCCCAGGGTTCGAGCGGGTGACCTAGGGCAAGTGGAGCCAAGGCCGAGAGGCGCTGGCTGTTCTCTTTGGCGAAAGCCTCGCGCATATCCTGGAAAAGGCGTTCGGGATCCAGTGGCCTGACTTTCGATGGCGTGGCGGCCTGGGCCAGCTGCCCGACCATGACCAAGCTAATCGATGTAAAAATGGTTCTGAATCGCATGGGAGGATTATGAATAGTTCTGCTCGGGAAGGCTCGCCCGACAAAAAAGCCCTGCGCAAAATATTGATCGAGCAGCGCCTGAAGTTGCCTGACCGGCTCGCCCGGGTCGAGAAGCTGCAGCAGGTGATGCGGGTGTGGTTAATCGCCCGGCCCGACACCGTGATTGGCGCCTATTGGCCGATCAAGGGGGAATTTGACCCATTGCCAGCCCTGCACCGCTGGAAGGAAGACGGTGAGCTTATGGACCAGGCGCGCCGCCGCAAGATTGGCTTACCAGTGGTCGACAAGGTCAGTAAGACTATGGCCTTTCACGCCTGGTACCCCGGTTGCCCCATGGAAGAGGACGCTTTTGGCATTCCTAAACCGAAGGATACCGAGTTGGTTACGCCGACCTTGTTGTTTGTCGCCTGCGTCGGCTATGCGCCGGGTGGTTACCGTCTGGGCTATGGGGGCGGGTTTTATGACCGAACGCTAGCTAGCCTGGAGCCACGCCCGTATACGGTGGGTCTGGGCTTCGGTACGGACTTCTTGCCTGACCTCACGCCCGAGCCCCACGACATCGCGCTGGATGCCATCCTGAACGACTATGGCGTGGTCTGGCCGGTATGAATACCCCATCTTGATGGACCTTGCGCGCATCGCGCCTTTAAAAACCCGCTTGGTCTAGCCCGTTTCACAGAATAACTCGCAGCTAGGACAACACTTGTTTGGCCAGCAAGCCTCATCAGTGCACCGGCAATCGACGGCTGAAAAAAATCACGGCAATCACGGCTATCGAAAAACCAAGAGACATGGCATCGATCTGTTCTCCCAGGATTGGCCAGGCAAACAGCATGCTCAAAAACGGCTGCAAAAGCTGCACCTGGCTGGTTCGGACGGTTCCTCCGATGGACAGGGCCCGGTACCAAGCGAAAAACCCAAGCCACTGGGAGAACAAAGCCAGATAGAGCAAGGCCATCCACGCTGGTGTCGTGATGGCAGCGTCTGGCCAGGTGCTCAGCGCAATCGGGACGTTGAGCGGCAGGCTGATAACCAGGGCCCAACAGATCACGTGTTCTGAGCGCATGCTGCTTGAAAGCAGAGCGCCCAGTGCGTAGCCACCGGCCGCGCAGACCATGCCCAGGATCAGCAGTACATCCGCCCAGGCGAGGTTGAAGTCCTGATGGGGATGACGCATCAGTGAAAACAACATGACCAGCGTCGCGCCTACGAGGGCGCAGAGCCAGAAAACAGGACTCGGCCGTTGCCGGTGAAGCCATGCACCCGCTACCGCGGTGGCCAGGGGCAAGACGCCCAGGATCACGCTCGCATGGACCGCCTGCACGTGGCGCATGGCAACGGAAATCAAGACTGGAAAGCCAAAGACGACGCCGATTGCTACAAAAACCAGTAAGCGCAATTCCCGCTGGCTCGGCCAAGGCGCCCGAGTGAGCCACAAGAACAGGCCCGAGAAAGCCGCCGCCAGGCAGGCGCGAGCCGTTGCCACGAAGAGGCCTGAGAGCTGAGGTGCGCTGTCTGTGCCGACCGCGAGCCGTGTCAACGGCAAGGTCATCGCAAATATCGCGATGGCCAGCACAGCAAGCCAGAAGCCCTCGGGTTTAAATCTTGAAGAAAACAGCATGGGCATGGGTGAGAGGGCGTGTGGACACGCTGTCAGTCATTGGGCAATCTGCCCACGGTTACGCCAGGCTTTTTCCAGCTCAACCGCCAGCCACACCACTGCGGCTGCAAGCAGGCACAGACCGAGTTGACCGAGGCTTAAGGCTTGCGTTTTGAACAGTCCTTGCAAGGGCGGCCAGTAGATCACCATCATTTGCAGCATAAAAGTCAGCAACACCGCCCCTAGCAAAGGCTTGTTGCTCGCCAGGCCAAGTTTCCAGATCGGCTGGCTTTCAGATCGGATGGCGATGACATGGGCCATTTGACCCAAGGTTAGCACCGTGAAAACCATCGTTTGCCAATTGTCGTGCCCAGCCTCAATCGCCCAGGCTTGAACCCCGAGGCACAGCGCCGCAATCAGGAGTCCGACGGCCAGGATGTGCTGCCACATGCCATGGGCAAACATGCTCTCATCGCTGGCGCGAGGCGGGCGACGCATCAGTCTGGGCTCGGCCGGCTCCGACGCCAAAGCCAGGCCAGGCAAACCGTCAGTGACTAGGTTGATCCACAAAATGTGAATCGGCAGCAGAGGGATCGGCAGAAACACCATCGGTGCGAGAAAAATAGTCCAGATTTCACCGCTGTTGCTGGTCATGGTGTAGCGAACGAACTTGCGAATGTTGTCAAAAATTCGCCGGCCTTCACGGACGGCTTTCACGATGGTGGCGAAGTCGTCGTCGAGCAACACCAGGTTTGACGCTTCGCGCGCCACATCGGTGCCGCTTTTGCCCATGGCAATGCCAATGTCGGCGTGCTTAAGGGCTGGCGCATCGTTGACGCCATCACCGGTCATGGCCACGAACTGCCCGCTGGCCTGCAGGGCTTGCACGATTCTGATTTTTTGACTGGGGTCTACCCGGGCGTAAACCCGCACCGACTCAACCTGCTTGGCAAGTTCCTCTTTGGACATAGCCAGAAGCTGTGGCCCCGTCATCACCGTGGTCGATGACTTATCGATCAGTCCCAGCTCTTTGGCGATCGCCAACGCGGTGGCTGGGTGATCCCCGGTAATCATCACGGGTGTAATGCCAGCGGCCAGACACTCCTCAATCGCTTGATGGGCCTGAGGGCGTGGCGGATCGGCCAAGCCAACCAGCCCAAGCAGGGTCAGGCCTGACTCCAGGTCCTGGTCATTGAGTTGTTGCGTGTCCAGCGAGGCTAGGCTTTTTTGGGCCAGCGCAAGCACACGAAGACCGTGCCCGGCCATGGTTTGCGCCAGGTCCAGCCAGTTTCTTGGATCCACAGCGGCCGACTCGGGCGCGCCTGGTTCTGGCTGCCACAACCTGCTGCAGAGCGGGATGACGCTTTCGGGTGAACCTTTGACGAACACGGTAAGGGCATCGCCATTTTGATGCACGGTGCTCATGCGTTTTCGTTTGGAGTCGAAGGGCGCTTCGTGCGTCCGGGGCATGGCTGAATCAAGCTGGTCTTTGTCAACGCCCAAAGTGATGGCTGCTTCGATCAGCGCTGTTTCGGTGGGATCGCCTTGCCATTGATTGTTTGCATTGCATGAGGAATCGTTACAGCAGGCAGCCGCCCGAAATAGCTGCAGCAGTCCCGCCTCTTTCGCGCAGTCTTGAAAAGGCCGAATGACGCTTTCGCCACCCGCGGGTATGGCCACACGCTCGACGCGCATATGGTTTTGTGTGAGGGTGCCGGTCTTGTCGGAGCAGATGTAGCTCACGGATCCGAGGGTTTCGACCGCCGGCAAGTGTCGGATCAAGGCATTCAGCGACGCCAATTTTTTCGCACCTAGCGCCAGCAGAACGGTCACAACGGCTGGAAGTGCCTCTGGAATGGCAGCCACGGCTAGGCTTAAAGCGGTCATCACCATCAGCAGCGTGGGCTCACCCCGCAGAATGCCCGCCACAAAAATGACCGCACAGATCGCGACGACGACGACGGCAAGACGTTTGCCAAAGACGGCAAGACGCCTTTGCAAGGGTGTCTGTCGCACGCTGGCGTGGCTGAGCAATTCAGCGATCTTGCCCATCTCGGTGGCAAGCCCAGTCCCTACGACCAGCCCTTTGGCCCGACCGTGTGTGACGGTGGTGCCCCGATACGCCATGTTCAACTTGTCCCCGAGCGCTAAGACCGGGTCAGTCATCAGGTCTGAGTGCTTGTCGATGGTCTGGGATTCCCCGGTCAGCGTGGATTCGTCAACCTTGAGATGCGCCGTCTCCAGGAGTCGCAAATCTGCGGGAACCTGATTGCCGGCCTCCAGAATCACGATGTCGCCTGGGACCAGGGTTTCAGTTTCCACCCTTTGCACTTGGCCATCCCGCAGAACAGTTGATTTCGGTGTGGACATCTCTTTGAGGGCGGCCAGCGCCTGGTCTGCGCGCCAAGATTGCACCAGACCGAAGCAGGCGTTCAGCACGATGATGATCACGATCACCAGGGTGTCGACCCATTCACCGATGAGACCCGAGACGACAGCGGCTGCGAGCAATACCAGCACCATGACGTCACTGAATTGCTCGGCCAGCAGTCTTGCGACGCTGCGACGGATGCGGTTGGGCAGACTGTTCTTCCCGAATCGATCCTGCCGTTCCCGAACCTCTGAATGATGCAGTCCCCAGGCGGGGTCGACGCCCTGTAACTCGAGAAGCGCGCTGGTCTCCTGCAGATGCCAGTCGCTCAGAGCGGTGTGCCTGGTGTCAGTCGCCATAGAGGTAGAGCACTGCAGTGTTGAGCAGGTAGATGGCCAGCAGACCCAAGCTGACCCATCCGGCGAGCTGCAGAACACGCGACCGCGGTTTGAAAAACAAGCCAATTAGAGCCAAACCCGTCATGCTGATTGCGGACCCAGCGGTAAAACTGTGGACATTGGAGACGTCGGCGAAAAGTGAGCCTGGGCTGTACGCCAAGTCATCGAGGGCAATGATGGCAACGTTAAAGAGGTTGCTGCCCAGAAGATTGCCAATAGCCATGTTGACCGCACCAATTCGCAGCGCTGCAACGGTGATGGCCAGCTCAGGCGCCGAGGTCACCATGGCGACAAACAGGGTGCCCATAAAAGAGTTGTTCCAGCCCATTTCCTGCGCCAATTGGCTAGAAATAAAAGGAAGCCAACAGCCCGCAGAGATCACAACTACCGCAGCCACGGCAAACCTTTTTGCGGCGACGGATGCAGTGGGTAGGCCGCTTCCAGGCTCATCGCTGAACTCCGGTGGCTGCGCTCTTTCATAGGTGAACACGGTGCGCATGGCCACCAGATACAAAACCAAGAGCAGTGGTGTGGCCAGCATAAAACCAGCCCGGGTCAGGCTGACTGCGAGTGGGCTTTGCGCACTGGTTTGCAACTGCCCCATTTGCAGGGCTGTGAGGGTGAGTCCCAACATCAGGATGCCGAACGCCGCCGCCAGAACATGACCCTTGCTCGCGAGCTGCCAGACAGCACCACGTCGGAAGAACAGGTCAATCAACACCAGAAACACCAAATTAACGACGCAGCTGCCTAAGGCGTCGCCGACGGCGAGGTTGGGGGAGTTGGCGATCGTGACACTGGTGATACCCGTGGCGAGTTCTGGCAGGGATGTGACGGTGGCTAGGAGGGCCAGGCCGATCCAGCTGCCAGACAAGCCTGAGCGCCGCGAAATGGCGTCACCGGCGATGGATAGCTGGGCTCCAGCGAAACCCACTAATGCGGCGCACAGCGCGAATTGCAGCCAGGTGGT
>JAYQPP010000017.1:0-59608 GCA_038145425.1 Comamonadaceae bacterium
AATGATGTCCCAGGTTGGGAATTTTTCCGCGTACCGGCGCCGGTTGTTCTTCCACATGAAGTCGTAGACGCAGTTGTGAAAGTAATAAAACTCCAGGTGCTTGAACTCGGTTTTGGTGGCGGAAAACAACTCTTCGACGCGGGCCACATGCTCGTCCATGGTGCCGCCAACGTCCATGAGCAGCAGTACTTTGACGTTGTTGTGCCGCTCGGGCACCATCTTGATATCCAGGTAGCCAGCATTGGCAGCGGTGGATCGAATCGTGTCGGGTAGGTCCAGCTCGAGTTCGTGGCCCTCACGGGCGAAGCGACGCAGACGTCTCAGCGCGACCTTGATGTTTCGCGTGCCCAGCTCCTGCGTGTCGTCGTAGTCCTTGTAGGCTCTTTGTTCCCAGACTTTCACCGCCGTCTTGTTTTTGCCGGCGCCACCGATGCGAATGCCCTGCTGATTGAAGCCACCATTGCCAAAAGGGCTGGTGCCGGCCGTGCCGATCCATTTGCTGCCGCCTTCGTGGCGCTTTTTCTGCTCTTCAAGGCGCTTTTGCAGGGTGTCCATCAGCTCGTCCCAGCTCATCTTGGGTGCGTTCGCTTTTTGCTCGTCTGACAGCAGCCGCTCGAGCTCCTGGCGCAGCCAGTCTGCAGGAACGGGCTTGTCAAAGTCCGCCACCATGTCGACACCTTTGAAGTAGGCTGCAAAGGCGCGATCAAATTTGTCGAAGTGTTTCTCGTCTTTGACTAGCGCGGTTCGGCTCAGGAAGTAAAAGTCGTCCATCGAGCAAGCCTGCGGATTGCGCGGCCCAACCACATCAGCCTTCAGGGCTTCAAGCAGGCTGAGATATTCCTTGACAGATACCGGCAGCTTGGCAGCCTTGAGGGTGAAAAAAAAGTCAATCAGCACAACAGGCCTTCGATGTTTAGCGGGCTTTTTGCAGCTGGTACCTGAGGTGTGCACGCGTGGCCGCCCATTCCGCAGCAGTGATGCTGTAGACGCAGGTGTCGCGCAAACTGCCCTGAGCATCCGGGTGGCGGTTGATTTGATGGCTACGCAAGACGCCATCGAGCTTGGCCCCAAGGCGCTCGATGCCGCGGCGGCTTTGTTGGTTCAGCACATGGGTGCGAAATTCCACGGCGATGCAGTCGAGTTTTTCAAAAGCATGCGCGAGCAGCATTTGTTTGGCTTCGGTGTTTAAAGCGCTTCGCTGGACCGATTGACGGTACCAGGTTGAGCCAATTTCGACGCGCCGGTTGCTCGCATCGATGTTCATGTAAGTGGTCATGCCCACCGCTCGTCCCTGGCAGGGGCCAGGCATGAGGGAGATCACCGCAAATGGCAGCATGGTCCCTGCCTCACGCAAACTCAAGCGTCTTTTGATTTCGGTGTACATCTCGTCGGGAGAGGGTACGCTGGTGTACCAAAGCTTCCAGAGTTGGCCGTCCTGCGTTGCTGCCCTCAAGTCGCTCTCGTGCAACGCGGACAGCGGCTCCAGGCGCACACTTTCGCCTTGTAGCGTGACAGTTGGTGGCCAAGTGATCGGCGCCATATCAGCGGTTTCTCTGATTCATGAATACAAGCTTTTCGAATAAGGTCACATCCTGCTCATTTTTCAACAGGGCGCCAATCAGGGGCGGCACGCTGACCTTGTCGTCCTGGCTTTGTAATGCGGACAGGGGAATGTCCTCTGCCATCAGCAATTTAAGCCAATCGATCAGCTCGCTGGTGGAGGGTTTCTTTTTGAGGCCGGGCAGATTTCGGACATCGAAGAACGTCTTCATGGCAGCGCGCAGCAGTTCGTCTTTCAGGCCGGGGAAATGCACGTTGACAATGGCCTGCATCGTGTCGGCTTCGGGAAACTTGATGTAGTGAAAGAAACAGCGCCGCAAAAAAGCATCGGGCAGCTCTTTTTCATTGTTGGAGGTAATGAAGACCATTGGGCGGTGCCGGGCCTTGATGAGTTCATGCGTCTCGTAGCAGTAAAACTCCATACGGTCGAGCTCGCGCAGGAGATCGTTGGGAAATTCGATGTCGGCCTTGTCAATCTCATCGATGAGCAGAGCGACTGGCTGCTCGGCAACAAAGGCTTGCCACAAAACACCTTTGACGATGTAGTTCTGAATGTCTTTGACGCGGTCATCGCCTAACTGACTGTCGCGCAGACGGCTGACGGCGTCGTACTCGTAAAGCCCTTGCTGCGCCTTGGTCGTCGACTTGATGTGCCACTGAAGCAAGGGCATGTTCAGAGAAGAGGCGACCTCCTCGGCCAACATGGTTTTGCCGGTGCCGGGCTCACCCTTGATCAGCAGGGGTCGCTTCAAGGCGATGGACGCGTTGACCGATAGCATCAGGTCATCGGTGGCGATGTAATTGGCAGTGCCCTTGAATTTCATGTCGATGGGGTCAATAGGTTGAACAGAAGGAGCTTAGCGCGTGTGCGCTGAACCTGTGTGGGTGAGGACTTCGTCGCAGCTCATGGGCCGGTGGCCAGTTTTTGAACACGTTCAACATACGCTACGCCGTCGGGTGCAGAACCGCTTTGCTGGGCGTCCCAGATCATTTGGCCCAGGCAAGCCATGGTGGCATGGTGAGCCTCATGCAAGGAGTCCTGACGCCTGGCCAGAAGCTCAACAGCCTGGCGAATGCCACGGGGTTGATCGATCGAGCATTGCTCGGAGATCGACAGATGCATCGCCAGGTGCAAAAAAGGATTTTCCGAGGCATTGAGCCCTGCCCCGACGCGGGCAAGCGAGGCTTCCACATCCGCAAGCTCGGCGTGGTACTCGGGATGCTCGCGTATCCACATGGCGGCAATGGTTTCGATGGCCTGCAGGGGTTCTTGGGCCTGTGCCTTGGTGAAGACGCCACAAAAGAAACGACGCACATCGGCTTGAGAGGGGCTGAACATGGGCAAAGGGCTTAGGCTACCTGCGTCGATGCGCTCAGGCTCGCAAATCCACACTGTCGCCAGGCTTCAAAAGTGGTCACTGCCACCGCGTTCGACAGGTTCAGGCTTCTCTGGCCCGGGACCATGGGGAGTTTGAGAATACGCTCGGGGCTGAAGTGCGCCCGGACCTGGTCACTCAGGCCGCGCGTTTCTGATCCGAAAACCAGAAAGTCTCCTGCCTGGAAACGGGTTGTGAACACGCCGGCAGCGCCTCGGGTGCTCAGGGCGAACATGCGCTGCGGGCTCGGCCTGGCGCTCAGCAGGAAATTTTCCCAGCTGCTGTGCCGCTCGACTTGGGCGTACTCGTGATAGTCCAGTCCCGCCCGGCGCATGTGCTTGTCGTCCAGGGAAAAGCCCAAAGGCTCAACCAGGTGCAGCTTGCAAGCGGTGTTGGCGGCAAGCCGGATCACATTACCCGTGTTGGGTGGTATTTCGGGCTCGACCAGGACGATGTTGAACATGGCCGGATTGTCGCAAAGCGGGCGGCTAGGGCCACATCAGGACGCGGTGGGTGCCTCGGTTCGCGCCAGGACCAAGGCGCTGACCTCGCTGGCACCAGCCTCGAGCAGGGCCATTGCCGCAGCCGTCAGTGTCGCGCCGGTCGTCATCACGTCGTCGACCAGCACGATTGTTCCCTGACCGGCGGCTGTAGGCGAAAGCCTGCCTGCTGCGAACACATGTTGCACGCCTCGCAGTCGATCTCGTCGCTTCAGTGTGTGTTGCGCAGCCACATCGCCGCTTCGGCTTAGCCAGTCCTTCTGCGTCTTCGACGGCGACAGGGCCCGGCATAGCCTGGCCGCCTGGTTGTAGCCCCGCTCGCGCAGGCGCGCTGGGCTGAGCGGAATCGGTACCAAAGCGGATGCGCGATCAACCATGCGGCGAATGTCGGGGTGGGCGAGCATCAGCTGACCCAGGCTTCGGGCCAACGCCGGCTCGCTTTCAAACTTGAAATTCTGAATGAGTTGGGCCCAGGGGAAGCCATAAGAAATCGCCGCGCGGCATTCCCGAAACGGCCCCGGACGCAGAAGGCACGCACCACACACTGATGTGCCGCGCGGCACCAGGAGTGCGCAGCTTTGGCAACGCGGCCTGGGCTGGGCAAACGCGAACAAACAGTTCTGGCAGATGATCTCTGAGGGCCAAGCATGGCAGATGCGGCACTGCGCGGGAAGGCGTGCGGCCAGGCCTTGGGTCAGAGAAGCGAGCATGCGGGAAAATATAAACCCAAAAGCGCGACAGTGCGATGCCATGACTTCCCACAGCCCACCCACCCTAGACCCTCAAGCTGCCCGGCGCTGGCATCGATTGCCTGGTCGGGATGCCCCATGGTTGCATGAGGAAGTGGCCCAGCGCATGATGGCGCGGCTGGATTACATCAAGGCCGTGCCCAGGCAGTGGCTCGACTGGGGACCTACCTTGGGTGGCTTGCAGGCGCATGCACAGCTTGAGGGGCGCTTTCCGAAAGCCCGGGCCTTGGTGTGGGAGGGTTCTGAAGCGCGGGCACAAGACATGGCCGTCAGCTTATCGTCGCCCTGGTGGTCGGCTTCTCGTTGGCGCCGTGGACGCGTTGGCGTTTATCGTGCGGGCGCTGACGTGGTGGACATGGTATGGGCCAATATGGGTTTGCACGCGGATCCCGCCCCGACGCAAACCATGCAGACGTGGCACGCAGCGCTCACGGCGGGAGGCTTTCTCATGTTTTCCTGCCTGGGCCCAGACTCACTCCTGGAGCTTTGCGCAATGTACCGGGACCTGCAATGGCCCTTACCCTGTCATTCGTTTACGGACATGCACGACTTGGGTGACATGTTGGTGGCGGCCGGCTTTTCGGAGCCCGTGATGAGCATGGAGCGCATTCGACTGACTTATTCGTCGGCCGAGGCGCTTATGGATGAGCTTCGTGGCCTGGGGCGCAATCTGTCCCGTGAGCGGTTCCCAGCGATGCGCGCGCGCGCCTGGCGCCGCCGCTGGCTCGAAGAGGTACAGCACCGGCTCACCGACCCCGAAAGCGGCCGCCTGGCCTTGACTTTTGAGATCGTCTATGGCCATGCATTCAAGGCTTCATCCGAACGGGTCGGCTCCTCGCAAAACCCCGCATCTGTGTCGCTTGATGAGGTGCGTGCCGCCTTGGCAGAGAGCCGCAACCGCAAAAACTTGAGGGCAAGCTGGCGCGATGCACGACAATAGCGTTTCGCGAGCCCATGCCCGTTATTTTGAACTTTATTGACTGACAGAGGAAATCATGAGTCACTCCACGGCTTCCAGCGGCCACGACAACGGCCAGCCTGAGGATATTTTTAAAAGTGCAGCGAATTTGCTGATCAAGTTGGCCGTCGTGACGGCGGTTGTGGTGGGTATTCTGGTGTCACTGGCTGTGCTGGTTGCCCCGGATGAGGCGCCTGGTCGGCGCTCAGACATGTCCGAGAAGGCGATTGCCCAGCGTATTCAAAAGGTGGGAACCCTGTCTTTTGGAGCGGCGGTTGCTGCAGGACCGCGTTCTGGCGAAGATCTCTACAAAAGCCGTTGTGCGGGTTGCCACACCGCTGGCGTGTTGGGCGCCCCCAAACTGGGTGACAAAGCAGCTTGGGCATCCCGCATTGCTTCTGGGTACCAGGTCTTGGTCCAGTCGGCTGTCAAGGGCAAAAACGCCATGCCAGCCCAGGTTGGCGGTGATTACACCGAGGACGACGTCGCTCGAGCCGTGGTCTACCTGGCTAATTCGGCGGGTGCGAGCTTCAAAGAGCCGGCTGGCAAATAAAGAAAAGCGTGCCTGTGGCCTTGCCGCGTTTCCGAGTCCCCTGCGTGCGCGTGTTTGCGCCAAAGGGTGCGTCGTTATAAAGAGCATCTTGGGGTGCTCTTCAGGGCGCGACCCCGGGGGTTTTCCCTTACAATTTAAGCTTTGTCTAATATAGCCTGGCAAATTCGTCATGAAAAAAAATGTATTTCTTTTGGTCGGTCTGCTCGCTGGCCTGTTGGGCGCCCAGCCTTTAATGGCTCAGGGTGTGCAAGGCAAGGCCGCTGACGGCGAGAAAAAAGCTTACCAATGCATCGGTTGTCATGGCCTTGAGGGTTACCACGCCAGCTTTCCCGAGGTCTACCGGGTACCCAAGATTGCTGGCCAGAGCGCCAAGTACCTGAGTGCCGCGCTGGTGGCCTACCAAAAGGGTGAGCGCAAGCACCCGTCTATGCGCGGCGTGGTCAGCAACATGAGTGAGCAGGATATGGCAGATGTCGCCGCTTTTTACGAGGCAGCAGGCGCTCGGGCTGTGCGTTCTTCGGAGAGCAAGTCCGTGGGTGCTGATGTGGAAAAGTTGCTGGAAAAGGGTGGCTGTAAAGGCTGTCACGGTGCGGATATGAACAAGCCCATCGACCCGGCGTATCCGAAGTTGGCTGGCCAGTATTCGGATTACCTCTATGTTGCGCTGAAATCGTACAAGGCAGAGCCGAATTCGGTCAGCGGTCGTGCAAACGCGATCATGGGCGGCATTTCCAAGCAGTTTTCGAACAGCGAATTGAAAGCAATCTCGGATTACCTGGCTTCGATGCCGGGCGATGTAGCCGTGTTGCGGCAGAACAAGTTTCGATAGAGGATGACCTTGTCGCTTGTTGAAGGGATGGCAGGGGGTTAGGGATGTTGCTCGTTTGGTGCTGATGGCTAACACGCAGCACCCGAGGAATTGGCAGGTTGGAGTCGACGCCAGTGGCTGAATGCCACAGCGTCAATTTATATTGGGATGAGTGTTCATGATGAGACTAAATAGCGATTCACTTTCTCGCGCAGCAGCCCTGGCCGGTGCGTTGCTTCTGACCGGTTTCGCCAGCTTGGTGCATGCGAAAGATCTGTCTGGGGGGCCGGCTGTTAACCAGCTGAACCTGCATCCCCCGGTGACCCAGATTGCTGCCGATCAGTATGACTTGCACACATTCATGCTGACGATTTGCGCGATTATTTTCGTGGGCGTGTTCTCGGTGATGTTCTACTCGATCTGGAAGCACCGCAAATCGGTTGGTCATAAGCCGGCAGACTTTCATGAATCGCTGACTGTCGAGGTGATTTGGACCACCATTCCCTTCCTGATCGTCATCGGCATGGCGCTGCCTGCCACCAAGGTGGTCATTGCGATGAAAGACACGACGAATGCCGACCTGACCATCAAGGCCACAGGTATGCAATGGCGCTGGGGTTATGACTACATCCGGGGTGAGGGCGAAGGCATTGGTTTTACCTCATCGCTCGATCCCAGCCAGCGCTTGCTGGCTGACGCTGGCGGTCCCAAAGCAGATGCGCCGATTGCGGATTACCTGTTGAAGGTCGACAACCCCCTGGTGGTTCCGGTGGGCAAGAAAGTTCGCGTGATCACCACGGCCAATGACGTGATTCACGCCTGGGCAGTTCCCTCCTTTGGCGTGCACCAGGATGCGATTCCAGGGTTTGTGCGTGATACCTGGTTCAAGGCCGAGAAAGTGGGTGATTACTACGGTCAGTGTGGCAAGATTTGCGGCAAGGAGCATTCCTTTATGCCGATCCACGTGAAAGTCGTCTCCGCTGAAGACTATACCAAGTGGGTTGACGGTGAGAAGAAGAAAATGGCTGCATCAGCCGATGACCCTAACAAGGTCTGGGCACTGGCAGACATGGTTAAACGCGGCGAAACTGTTTACGCCGTCAACTGCGCGGCCTGCCATCAGCCCACCGGCAAGGGCATGGGTCCTTTCAAGGCGCTTGATGGTTCGGCACTGGTTCTGGACGCTGACAAGTCCAAGCAGATCGGTATCTTGCTCAATGGCAAAGAAGGCGGCGCTGCTGCCATGCCGGCCTGGAAGCAGCTGAGTGACACCGAAATTGCAGCGGTGATTACCTACGTCAAGAACAGTTGGTCTAACGCGACGGGCGTTGTTGTTCAGCCGACAGACGTTGCCAAGGCCCGCTAGTAAGCCGCAGTCCAGAAACGAGTGAATGGGTTAGGAGAAAGTAATGAGCGCTGTTTTAGATCATCACGGACACGATAGCCACGCAGACCACGACCACCATACCCCGGCGGGATGGCGGCGTTGGGTCTACGCGACCAACCACAAAGACATCGGCACGATGTACCTGTTGTTCAGCCTGACTATGTTCATGGCAGGCGGTGTGATGGCCCTGCTCTTGCGTGCTGAGTTGTTTCAGCCCGGACTGCAGGTTGTCAATCCCGAATTGTTCAATCAGCTGACCACCATGCACGGTCTGGTGATGGTGTTTGGTGCCATCATGCCCGGATTCGTGGGTTTTGCGAACTGGATGATCCCTTTGCAAGTCGGTGCTGCGGATATGGCTTTCGCGCGCATGAACAACTTCAGCTTCTGGTTGCTGATTCCGGCCGCTATTTTGCTGATGGCTGGCTTTTTCATGCCTGGCGGCGCACCGTCTGGTGGCTGGACCCTGTACGCGCCTTTGACACTTCAAATGGGCCCGGCCATGGATACCAGCATTTTTGCGTTGCACATCATGGGCGCGAGCTCCATCATGGGCTCGATCAACATCATCGTCACCATCTTGAACATGCGTTCGCCCGACATGCCGCTGATGAAGATGCCGCTGTTTCCCTGGACCTGGCTGATCACAGCGTTTTTGCTGATCGCCGTGATGCCGGTGCTGGCTGGCGCCGTCACCATGACGCTCACTGATCGACACTTTGGCACCAACTTCTTTAACGCTGCTGGCGGCGGTGACCCAGTGCTGTTCCAACACATCTTCTGGTTCTTCGGCCATCCTGAGGTCTACATCATGATCCTGCCGGCCTTCGGCATCATCAGTCAAATTGTTCCTGCCTTCTCGCGCAAGAAGCTTTTTGGCTACACCTCCATGGTCTATGCGACATCGAGCATTGCGATTCTGTCGTTTATTGTGTGGGGCCACCATATGTTCACCACCGGTTTTCCGGTTGCCGGTCAGTTGTTCTTCATGTACGCGACGATGTTGATTGCGGTACCCACCGCCGTGAAGATTTTTAACTGGGTCGCGACGATGTGGCGTGGCTCGATGACCTTCGAGACGCCCATGCTGTTCTCGGTGGGCTTCATCTTTGTGTTTACCATGGGCGGCTTCACTGGACTGATCCTGGCCATGGCGCCGATCGACATTCAGATCCAAGACACTTATTACGTAGTGGCTCATTTCCACTATGTTCTGGTCGCTGGTTCCCTGTTTGCGATGTTTGGTGGCTACTACTACTGGTCGCCGCGCTGGACGGGTGTGATGTACGACGAGGCCCGTGGCAAGTTGCACTTCTGGTGGTCACTGATTTCTTTCAACATCACCTTCTTCCCAATGCACTTTCTGGGTCTGGCAGGCATGCCACGCCGCTACGCAGACTACCCGCTGCAGTTCGCCGATTTCAACGCGATTGCGACCGTCGGCGCGTTTGGCTTTGGTTTAGCCCAGGTTTATTTCCTGTTCTTTATCGTGATCCCCACGATGCGCGGCCAAGGCAAGCCTGCCCCGCAGCGTCCGTGGGAAGGTGCAGAAGGCCTGGAGTGGGAATTGCCCGCGCCGCTGCCGTACCACACCTTTGAAGCGCCGCCCAAGTTGGACGCGACCGCCACCAAGATTGTGGGTTGATGGATTGTTGGTTATGAGCAGCAAGCGGGCGATTTCTGTTGAAAAGGCCAGTGCCAACCGGAAACTGGCACTGACGTTGGGTCTCATCGCCTTGGTGTTTTTTCTGGGCGTGATATTCCGTTTGAGCCTGTTCGGCCGTTAAGCCATGAAGTTGTGGTCTGAAAATACCTCGCTCAAGCTAAAGCTCAGCATGGTCGCTGTGGCCATGTTTGGCTTTGGCTACGCGATTGTTCCCTTGTACCGGGCGTTTTGTGACCTCACGGGTATCAACGTCCTGGCCCTGGGAGACCGTTTCATCGAAAGCGCGGGCTCTTACAAGCCTTTGAACACGCAGGTCGATACGACCCGCACCATCACGGTAGAGTTTGATGCGAATGTTCGCGGTCCCTGGCGTTTCAAGCCGGCGCAGAACAGCCTCACGGTGCACCCTGGTGAGATGACCAGTGTGATGTATGAGTTTCAGAACATGCAGCCGAGAACCATCACTGCGCAAGCCATTCCCAGTTATGCCCCTGAGCAGGCTGGCCCGAATTTTCAAAAAGTTGAGTGCTTCTGCTTTAAGGAACACACGCTGGCGCCTGGCGAGAAAAAATCCTGGCCGGTGGTCTTCGTGGTGCATCCCGACTTGTCGCCCGACGTGAAAACCATCACGCTGTCGTACACTTTTTTTGAGGTTGGTGGCAAGACACCGCCAGCGCCAGTGGCGTCGGTCAGTGCGCTTTCGCCAGTGCGTGGTTCATGATGTCCGCAGCGATGCCGCCGAAGACGCAAAGCGGTGTTGTCGCTTTCTTGCGGACCGTGCGAACGGTTGCTTGGGCTTTTTTTGGCTTGCGCCGAAGCGCCGGGCATGAAGAAGATTTTCAGCGGGTCAAACCGATTCATGTCATCGTCGTGGGCATTCTCGGCGCGCTTGCATTGGTGTTTGGCCTTGTGTGGGTGGTCAATCTTGTGCTGGCTGCATGACGTTTTCCATCAGATTTATTTCCAGATTAAGTTTGTGTCAAAGGTGAAAGAACAATGAGTACCACTTCACATCAAACCACGCCGTACTACTATGTGCCGCCGCCGTCGCGTCACCCAGCCATGGGCGCTTTCGGTTTGTTCTTTGTCTTGCTCGGAGCCGCGAGCTGGATGAACGGTGTCAGCTGGGGCAAGTACAGCTTCTTTTTCGGTATAGCCTGGTTTCTGGTCGTGTTGTACCAGTGGTTCAGGGATTCGGTCGGGGAGAGTGAAGGCGGGCAGTACAGCAAGCGCATTGACATCTCGTTTCGCTGGAGCATGGGCTGGTTCATCTTCTCCGAAGTGATGTTTTTCGGCGGCTTTTTTGGCGCGCTCTGGTGGCTGCGTGCGCATTCGGTGCCCAACCTGGGCGACGCCGAGCATGCCTTGCTCTGGCCCGAGTTCAAGGCCATGTGGCCCACCGTGGTGGAGGGTGTCACTGCTGCCCCCGCTGGCTTGATCGAACCTTTTCAGACCATGACGCCGTTTTGGTTGCCAACCATCAACACGGCTTTGCTGCTGACCTCTGGCGTCACGATCACGATTGCACACCACGCACTGGTGGCCAATGACCGGGTGAAGACCATCCGTTTCATGTGGCTGACTGTTTTGCTTGGCTTGATCTTCTTGTTTGTGCAGGGCTACGAGTACGCGCATGCGTACAGTGCGATGAACCTGAAACTCTCTTCCGGTGTCTATGGCTCTACCTTTTTCATGTTGACCGGTTTTCACGGCTTTCACGTGTTCGTGGGCATGCTGATGCTGCTGTTTATCACCCTGCGCTTGCAAAAAGGCCATTTCACCTCGGACCATCATTTTGGTTTTGAGGGTGCTGCCTGGTACTGGCACTTTGTGGACGTGGTCTGGCTAGGCCTGTACGTGGTCGTTTACTGGATGTGACCGGTCAGCGCTTTTTCCGGCAAGACTTCAAACAAACGCCCAAGGGGCGTTTGTTTTTTTATGGCCTTCCGGTTGGAAGAATCCAGCCCATCCACCAGGCAAACAGGATGGTGCAAAACAGCAGAATGGAAAGGCCCACACGCAGGGCCAGTGAGTTCGCCATGCGCTTAGCCCGGGCTGAGTCGTCGCCAGTTTTCCTGGTCATGAATACCAGTGCTGCGACCAGGCTGCCCAGAATGGCGATGAAAGCCGCGATGACGATGTATTTCATGGGGAGCATTATCTCTTGAGCGCCACGCTGCGATTGACGCTGGTCAGCGTGGTGGCGCTGTTTTTCTTCATCCTTGGACTCGTGCTGGGGCAGTGGCAACTGGGTCGTGCGGCGCAAAAAGAGGCTATCGCGGCTGGGCGGATTCAGGCCTCACAACTGCCCCCGCTGAATGAGCAAACACTGGCTGAGGCCATGCAAAGCGGCTTGCCGCTGTACCGTCAGGCACGGCTGCGTGGTAGCTGGCTGGGTGAGCAAACGCTCTACCTGGACAACCGAAAGATGGGCGCACAAGTCGGCCTGGTCGTGACCACGCCCTTTCGTCTACAGAACCAGGATCGGGTCATCCTGGTTCAGCGTGGCTGGGTGGCCCGCAATTTTCTCGATCGAAGTCAACTACCAGAACTCAAGACAGCCAGCGGCGTGCTCGAGATTACGGGGCAAATAACGCCCTGGCCCTCCAGGCTATTGGATCTGGGTGAGGCATCACAGGGTTCGATCAGGCAAAATCTCGAGCCGGGATTGTTACCCGACCGTGCCGAGTGGCTGAGCGTGGCGCTCTCCTTGCAGCAAAGCGGACCATCGGATGAGGGCCTGCGCCGCGAATGGGTGTTGCCGGGCTCTGGCGTGGATACGCACTACGGCTATGCGTTTCAGTGGTTCACATTGAGCGCACTGGTGGCTCTGTATTACTTCTGGTTTCAAATTGTCAAAAGATTCCGACGCCCCACGCGCTGAAAGCTGGGAGACCCCTTTGGCCATGGTGGTCAACACCCCGCCTGACCCTGTGCAGGCGATACAAGAGCACCCAGGGCGTACCCGTCGGGGGCGGCTATGGTTTTTTCTGGTCTGGCTGATATGCGCGGCTCCGGTGGTGGGCTCTTACCTGACTTTCTACCTGATCAAGCCATCGTCGACCAGCAGTTTTGGAGAGCTGATCACACCGACCCGACAGATTCCGGCGATTGCCGCCACTGGCTTGGATGGCCGTTCGACCAAGCTCGATGCCCTCAAAGGCCAATGGCTACTGATCAGCGTGGCAGGCGGCGCTTGCGACAAGACCTGCGAGGAACATCTGTATTTACAGCGTCAATTGCGCGAGTTGCTCGGTCGTGAAAAAGAGCGACTGGACTGGGTCTGGTTGGTCAACGACGAGCAGCCTGTGCCCTCGGCACTCTTGCCCGCTTTGCAGACGGCACAAGTGCTTCGGCTTGGAGATGACGCCTTGCGAGCATGGCTCGAACCCGGTCAGGGGCACACCTTGCGTGAGCATCTGTATGTTGTAGACCCCATGGGGCGTTTGATGATGCGGTTTCCGGCAGATTTATCGGTGGCCAATGCAGCCAAAGCAAAAAAAGACTTGTCTAAGTTGCTTACCGCTTCGGCTTCCTGGGACAAGGCCGGTCGGCCAGCTGCAGGGCTTTGAGACGTGTTGACGCTCTTTGACATGACGCCGGTGGTGCAGATGCTGCTTGTGGTGGCCCTGGTGGTAATGCTACCGGTGTGGTGGATCTGGCGGCGTCACCCGGATGGTGGGGCTCGGCGTCGCGCGCTGACGCTGCTGCTGGTCTTTCTGACTTTTGACCTGGTGGTCTTTGGCGCGTTTACCCGGCTTAGCGACTCGGGCCTGGGCTGCCCCGACTGGCCAGGATGTTATGGCAGTGGCTCACCGCTGGGTGCGAGCGTTGAAATCAGCGCGGCGCAAACAGTGATGCCCGATGGGCCTGTTACCCATGTCAAAGCCTGGATTGAGATGCTGCACCGTTATCTGGCCGCGGTGGTGGGCGCCCTGATCCTGATTCTGACGGTTTGGGCATGGCGTCATCGAAACGCCTCGGGCAGCCCATGGCCAGCGACCCTGACCCTGATCTGGGTGTGTGTTCAAGGCGCGTTTGGTGCCTTGACCGTGACGCTGAAACTCTACCCAGCGATCGTGACCTTGCACTTGTTAGGTGGTATGTTGCTGCTGGCCATGCTGGGCGTGCAGGTTGCCAGTGAGCGCAAATTTGCGCTGCCGCGCCTGTCTTCGGGCGTGCGCGGCTTGCTGATGGTCTCAGTGGCGCTTCTGTTTTTGCAAATCGCGCTGGGCGGTTGGGTCAGCACCAATTACGCGGTCTTGGCCTGTCGCGAGTTTCCGACCTGCCAAGGTGCCTGGTGGCCAGAGATGAATTTCTCGCAGGGTTTTCAGATCTGGCGTCACCTGGGTGTTGACGCTGACGGCGCACCCATTGGTTTTTCTGCGCTCACCGCGATTCATTATGTTCACCGCCTGATGGCCTATGGGCTTGCGCTGATTCTTGCGGCCTTGGCCTGGCGACTGTGGCAGTCGGCCTGGAC
Source organism: Comamonadaceae bacterium (assembly GCA_038145425.1). Taxonomy (GTDB): domain Bacteria; phylum Pseudomonadota; class Gammaproteobacteria; order Burkholderiales; family Burkholderiaceae_C; genus Rhodoferax. The sequence goes on from JAYQPP010000017.1 coordinate 14,041, forward strand.
ACAGGCGTCCAAATACCTTGCAGCACTGGTGCTGTTGCAGATGCTGACCGGCTTGAGCAACGTGGTGCTGGGCTGGCCGATGCTCGCTGCCTTGCTGCACACCGCTGGGGCAGCAGCGCTGACCTTGCTGCTCAGTGGCTTGCTGGCCATTGATCTGGCGCTCTCGCCTGGACGCGCGCACCGCGCGCTGGCTATGGCCTCACACAGGCATCTTGCATGAGCACGTCGCCACAAGCACCAAGCACCACGGCAAGCCCCAGCGGCAGGCTCTGGGCGCAGTATTACGCGCTGACCAAGCCCCGCGTGGTTCAGTTGATTGTGTTTTGTGCCCTGATTGGCATGGTGCTGGCTGTGCCCGGCATGCCCACGACAGCGCAAATCGTGACTGCGCTGGTGGCCTCTGTCGGCATTTGGCTGGTTGCTGGCGCAGCAGCAGCCTTTAATTGCATTGTCGAGAAGGGCATTGATGCCAAGATGAAGCGTACCGCCTGGCGGCCAACGGCCAAGGGCGAGCTCAGTGACGCGCAAACCCTGTTGTTTTCTGCGGCACTGTGTGCTTTGGGCTCTGTGCTGCTTTATGTGTGGGTCAACCCCTTGACCATGTGGCTCACGTTTGCGACCTTTATTGGCTACGCCGTCATCTACACGGTGATTCTTAAACCGCTCACGCCGCAGAACATCGTGATCGGTGGCGCCTCGGGTGCCATGCCGCCGGTTTTGGGCTGGGCCGCACTCACAGGCCAGGTCGGACCTGAGGCCCTGATCCTGTTCTTGATTATTTTTCTATGGACGCCGCCGCATTTCTGGGCCCTGGCCTTGTATCGGGTGGAGGATTACCGTCAGTCTGGTCTGCCAATGTTGCCCGTCACGCATGGCAACCCGTTCACGCGGCTCATGGTTTTCCTCTATACCCTGGTGCTGTTCGCTGGCTGCCTGTTGCCTTTTGTGTACGGCATGAGTTCCTGGTTGTATCTGGCAGCAGCACTCGGTTTTGGTATCGGGTTTTGTTTTTATGCCTATGTGCTTTGGCGAAATTATTCGGACGCCCTGGCACGAAAGACGTTCAGGTTTTCACTGATTCACCTGAGCGGAATTTTTGCTGCCTTGCTGGTGGATCACTATCTGATGTTTTAGGGCGTGTGCCGCAACGGGCTCATGATGACGACAGGTTTGCAGATGGCGCGTATTTTCAAAGCCGGTTTTTTGGCCTTGCTGCTGGGGCTGGGGTCTTGCGGCCAGGACAGTCTCAAGTTCAGCGCGATCGACATCACGGGCGCGGACTATGGCCGGGACTTTTCCCTTCCTGACCAGGATGGCCGCACCCGTAGCCTGGCCGACTTTCGTGGCAAGGTGGTGATGATGTTTTTTGGCTATACCCAATGTCCGGACGTGTGCCCGACATCGTTAACGGAAATGGCTCAAATCAAGTCACAACTGGGCGCCGATGGTGACAAGTTTCAAGGCGTGTTTGTTACTGTTGACCCCGAGCGCGACCGGCCTGCCATGCTCAAGGCGTACATGGCCAACTTTGACCCCAGCTTTTTAGCGCTGGTGCCCGCGCTTGGCGAGTTGCCTGCCATGATGAAAAACTTCAAGATCTTTTTCAAAAAGGTCGAGGGCCCCACGCCCACCAGCTACACCATGGACCACACGGCGGGCAGCTACATCTACGACACCCAGGGTCAGCTACGGCTGTTCACGCGAAACGGCACGGACCCGGCACAGACTGTGGCAGACATTCGCCTGTTGCTCAAAGCCAGGCCTTAAGAAGTCACCGAGGCTTGTGTGCAAGAAAAAATACCGCCTCTTGAGGCGGTATTTTTTTGTTGCCGGTGCCGCTGTTTAGGCAAAAGCCTCGAGGCTTGACCTCATTTTTTTCATGGCCGCCACCTCGATTTGGCGGATGCGCTCGGCGCTGACGCCGTAGACGGCGGCGAGCTCATGCAGGGTCATACCCCCGGAATTGTCATCATTGACCTTGAGCCAACGCTCCTCGACGATATGGCGGCTGCGTGAATCCAGGCCTTCAAGTGCGTGGCGGATGCCCGCAGTGGACAGCGCATCGCGCCGACGCGACTCGAGCACAGCGTCTGGCTCATTGCCCGAATCTGTCAGGTAAGCAATCGGTGCGAAGCTCTCTTCGCCGTCGTCGCTGCTCAGGGGGTCGAGCACCACGTCGCCGCCAGCCAGGCGCGACTCCATCTCCAGGACGTCTTCACGCTTGACTTGAAGCTCGCGCGCCATCAAGTCGACCTGCTCGTCACTCAGCGCTTCTTTGTGTTGATAGGCGTCTGCGGCCGCGTCCTTGCTTTTGAGTCGCTGCTTCATCGAGCGCAGGTTAAAAAAGAGCTTGCGCTGTGCCTTGGTCGTGGCAACTTTCACCATGCGCCAGTTTTTCAGGATGTATTCATGGATTTCGGCCTTGATCCAATGCAAGGCGTAACTGACCAGGCGCACGCCCTGCTCGGGGTCGAAGCGCTTGACCGCCTTCATCAGGCCAACATTGCCTTCCTGAATCAGGTCACCGTGTGGCAGGCCGTAGCCCAGGTACTGACGCGCCGTGGAGACGACCAGGCGCAGGTGCGACAAGACCAGGCGACCAGCGGCCTCCAGGTCGTTGTCCTCGCGGAATTGGCGCGCAAGCTGGATTTCCTCCTCCTGCGTCAACATGGGCATGCGGTTGACCGCCGAGATGTACGCATCCAGATTGCCAAGCGCAGGCACCATGGACCACGGCTGGGTCAATGTCAGCGCTGTCGAGCCTTTCAGAGTCTGGTTTGTCATCGTGTTCTCCTTATGAGACGGCCCTAGTTTAGCACTCAAGGAAAAAGAGTGCTAATAGATCGAATAAATCAAAATAAGAATTCGATTTATTTAATCTAAATCATTCATTCCAGGCAGCCTCCAAGGCCCTTGCACTCTCTCTTTGCTGGTTCTGAAGGGTTCCTCCAAGCTTTGCCTGACGTTGAAATCAAGATTAGGGACCGATCGGTGCAGACACCCCGGCGGCAGTGGCAAGCCGGGCCAGAACTTGGCTTGGAGCGTTCCAGCGCACAGAGCCGATAATTCTGGTTTTGTGTTTTGTCCGATCCCATGTCTGACTTGCTTGAATCGACGATGGCCTCGCTTGCCAGTGCGTCCTTGGCGGCCGGCTCGTCTGCCCCTGTGGAAGAGCCAGCATTGACCAGCCTGTCGCACGGTGGTGGCTGCGGCTGCAAGATCGCCCCTGGGGTTCTGTCGGGCATTTTGCGCGGTACAGCCGCGCTGCCGGTGCCGCCGGAGTTGTTGGTGGGCATTGAGACGGCAGATGACGCTGCGGTTTACCAGATCAATGAAACGCAGGCCTTGGTGGCGACCACCGATTTCTTCATGCCGGTGGTTGATGACCCATTCGATTTCGGGCGCATCGCGGCAAGCAATGCGATCTCAGACGTGTACGCCATGGGTGGCACGCCCATCATGGCCCTGGCGGTGGTTGGCATGCCCATCCACCGGCTCTCGGTCGAGACCATTGGCAAGATCCTGGAGGGAGGAGCCAGCGTTTGCAGGCTCGCAGGCATTCCGGTGGCCGGCGGGCACACCATCGACTCGGTCGAGCCGATTTACGGCTTGGTTGTCCTGGGGCTGGTGCATCCGGCGCGGGTCAAGCGCAACGCCGGCGCCCAGGTGGGCGACCGCCTGATCCTGGGCAAGCCTCTGGGCATTGGTGTTCACTCAGCAGCCCTGAAAAAGAAGTGTCTAAGCCCAGCGGCTTACCGTGAGATGCTTGCCCTGACGACACAACTCAACGTCCCCGGTACGCGCCTGGCGCACTTTGACGGCGTGCACGCCATGACCGACGTCACCGGATTTGGCTTGGCAGGCCATGCGCTTGAAATTGCCCGCGCCGCCGGCTGCACAGTGCGCATCGACTGGTTCAAAGTTCCCCTGATGGCAGAGGCCCGCTCACTGGCCAAGGCCGGCTGTGTGACGGGTGCCTCGGGCAGAAACTGGACGGCTTACGGGCAGGACGTGCGCTTGGGCACGGGCTTGCAGCCACTCGATCGCGACTTGCTGAGCGACCCCCAGACCAGCGGGGGATTGCTGGTCGCTTGCGCGCCCGCAGACGTTGACGCTGTGCTCGCGTGTTTTGGTGAGGCTGGCTTTGCGCAGGCTTGTGAGATTGGCGAGGTCGTAGCCAAAGCCGAGACTTTTCTTCAGGTGGTTTGAGGCTTCGACCCGCGGCTGCGCTTCAAGGTCTGTAGTGCGCAATAAAGGCGCGATCGATCCGGTCTTTCAGGTACCACACCCAGCGGCCTTCGAAGGACAGTTCGCCCCAGCTGCCAATGGCGTAGCGGCGGCCGCAAGACAGGAGATTGAGCGTTTTGTGGGGCGGCTGGTGGGGCTGGGCTGGCGTGCCCGTGAGCGCGGCGCGAAGATTCTGACTGAGCGCGGGCCCCGCCCGTACCGCGTAGACACCGCTTCGCACACTGGGTCGGTCGGTCCGTGTGGCGACATCACCACCGGCGTAAACATGGGCGTGGCTGACACTGCGCTGGCATGCATCGACTTGGATAAAGCCTTCGTTATCGAGCGCCAAACCGCTGCCTTGTAGCCAGGGTGCCGCCTGTGCACCAATGGCAATCACCGGCACATCACATTGCAAATAGGTGCCACCCGAGAGCTTCAACCGCCCCGTTTCGATGGCGACCACTTTTTCCTGGAGCGTGTCAATTCCCTGTTCATGCAGGGCCCGGCGCACACGCTGCTGCACAGCAGGTGTGTAATTACTGGCGATGGTTTGTTCTGCCGAAATCAAACTGACTGAGCAGTGTGGCAGACGATAAGCGATCGCGCAGGCCAGCTCGATGCCTGCGGCTCCGCCACCAATCAGCGCGATGCGCAGTTTGCGCTGATCGGCTAGGGCGCACACTTGTGGCCAGAGCTCCACGAAGGCATCAATCGGTCGCACAAACAAGGCGTTTTCCCTGGCGCCGGGCATGCTCGCTTCCAGGCGCGCACGGTCATGCACCGGTCCGGTGTTGATCGATAAAAAGTCATAACCCAGGCGACTGCCATCGTCGAGACTGCAAACCTGTGAATCCGCGTCCAGAGCCGTCACGCTTCTTTGCAGCCATTGCACCCGACCACCGTCCAGCAAGGCCGCCACAGACACCCCGCATTGCTCGCGGGTGTAGTGACCGGCGACAAGACCGGGCACCATGCCCGAATAAATTTGATGCTCGCTTGGGGTGATCAGGGTGATATCCGTGTTGTCAATGCCCTGACCCACCAGAGAGGCCAGTACATGCAGGTGAGCGTGTCCCGCGCCGAGCAACACCAGGCGCTTCATGATTGGAGGACCCTCATGGCCTTAGCCATTGCAAGCGCTGTACGAAAGCCAGGCTGCTTTGCCCCGTGTTGTCACTGTCGGCGCCGATGGCAACCGCAGTCACAGGCGGCAGTGCACGCGTTTCTGCGCCAAACATCAGGGCAAAGTCATCGCCAACATGTCGGGTTTGTTCAACCCATTGTTGGCGTGGAGACGCCCCATCATCGACGACGATATACCGCACCCGGCCAGTGTAAGGGTTGAGTCCCTTATGACCACGGGCATAGCGCGTGTCCCACACATAGCACAGGGTGGCACTGGGTAAGGTTTTTTGGCTGACTTCCCGCGCCAGCGTGAGCGACACGCGCTCCAAAAACGGGATATCTGACAAGGGCTGGTCAAACAGCACACAGACCTTGATGGCGGCATCATCGCCCTTTTTTGTTTGAAGGTCAGGGGTATTTAAAGCCTTATCAAGACGCCAACGCCAGGCCAGCACAGGTGGGTGTGTACCCGACCAGGCATGTCGAATCAGCCCGTAGGAGCGATCCGTCTGGACGCGCAGGGCGCCGGCCTGGTCGATCAGCGTCCACTCAAACCGTGTCGCGGCAATCGACCGGTCTGGCAAGGTTTCCAGTGTCCAGGCCGGATGAAGTTCTTTCTTGCCCGTCTGGGTGAACGGTGCCAACTGAGCCGGCGAGGGCTGCGCGTCGGACGGACTGGTCTCAGATGCCAAAACAGCAGAGCAGGCCGTGATGATGGTCAGTAAGCGCAGGCCAAAGCGCCAGGCGTTGGCGCGGCCTTTGAGCCGGAGCAGCACCCTCATCTGAAAGTGATCCAGGCCCACCAGATGCGCATCAAAGTGGTGATGGCACACAGGGCAGCAAACCCGTAGGCTAGTGGGGCGAACAGGTCTGGCCAGATACACATGAGGCTGAAAACCGCAAGGGTTTCGCCGGCCTCAGTCAGTCCGCCGAGGTAAAAAAACGATTTGTGCGGGAACGACAGGTTTTGTAGGCCACGCTTGGCCGCGATCACGGCAAAGGCCAGAAAGGTCGAACCGGTGCCTACAAAACTGGCCAGCAGCACGGCGGACGGCAAGGCGTTTTGTGCAGGACTTTGTAGCGCGAATGCAAGCGGAATGCTGGCGTAAAAAACAAAGTCCAGGGAAATATCCAAAAAACCGCCGGCATCGGTGCTTTCACTCAATCGGGCCACTGCACCGTCCAGGGCGTCCAGCAGGCGTGACAGCCAGATCGCAACCAGGCCCAGCACGAACATCCCCTGGTAAATCAGTAGCGCCGCAAGCATGCCGACGAGAAAACCGGCGACCGTGACCTGGTTGGCGCTGATGCCCCAAGAGGCCAGCGGCCTGGCCAGGCGACTCACCCAGGGACGTAACAGTTCTTGCGCGCGATGGTCAAACATGGCGTGCCATGAAAAACATCACAGCCTTCCTGCCCGTGCCGAGACAATAGAGCAAAGGCGTTCGCGAGCCGGTTCTTTCTGAGAAAATCTCAGCGATTCGTGTGTCGGCGACGTTGGATGGCCCCTGTTTCAGGATCGGTTTCGGCAAGAAGATGGGCGAAGCGAGCGGTCGACTTGCGAAGAGCATAAATTCGTTTCGCATGTGGGGAACGGGTTAGCCGCGCCAGCGCCTTAAACCACAACTGATAGAGTGGTCGGAATGAGAGGATTCGAACCTCCGACCCCTTCGTCCCGAACGAAGTGCGCTACCAGGCTGCGCTACATTCCGATGTGCGAATTAGGCTCTGGCGTTAAGCTTTTCGCTCGAGCAATTGCAGCCCTAATTGTAGCAAACAGGCCTTAAATTCGTTGTCTGGCAGCGACTCGATCGCCGCGATGGCTCGCCTAGCTTCCTGGGCGGCGGCGTGCTGCGCGACAGCCAAAGCACCGGTTTTCTGGACGATCTCAACGATGGCGTTGATCTGACTGATATCACCGTTTTCGATAGCGGCGACCAAAATGGCTTGCTCCGGCGGCGAGGCCAGTCGCTTGGCGGCAATCAGCGGGAGCGTTGTTTTTCCTTCACGCAAGTCGTCGCCCAGGTTTTTACCTAACAATTTGACATCACCGGTGTAGTCGAGCACGTCGTCGACGATCTGGAAAGCCGTACCCAAGGCCTGCCCATAGCTGGCACAGGCTTGTTCCATCGAGGCGTTGGCGCCGGCGAGAACCGCGCCCACACGCGCGCAGGCCTCGAACAACTTGGCGGTTTTAGACCGGATCACATCGAGGTAGGCGGCTTCGTCGAGATCGGCGTTATGCATATTCATCAACTGCATGACCTCGCCTTCGGCGATCACATTGGTCGCCTCCGCCAGTATTTCCAGAATCCGCATATTGTTGGCTTCCACCATCATCTGGAAAGCTCGGGAGTACAGGAAGTCACCGACCAGCACACTGGCCGCATTGCCAAACATGGCATTGGCGGTTGCGCGCCCGCGGCGCAGTGCGGATTCATCAACCACATCGTCGTGCAACAGGGTTGCCGTGTGAATGAATTCGACAACCGCAGCAAGCTTGAAGCGGTTTTCTCCTTGAAAACCCAGGGCCTGGCAAACAAGCAGCAACAGGGCCGGGCGTAGGCGCTTGCCGCCGGCGCCGACGATGTAGCGGGACACCTGGGCAACCAGCGGCACGCCGGAGGCCAATCGTTCAGTGATCACCCGGTCTACCTCGCGCATATCGGGCGCAATCAGCGAAAGAGAGCTTGTAGGGGAAGTGGTCTCGGCTTGCAAGATGGTGGTGCCAGGTGAGGTCGCGCGGATTATAAAAACGTGGTGTTGCAGCTGTCTCAGACCAAGGCCTGGGCCAAATCGCGACCCGTCTTTGGTTCGGTATTGTCAGGGCGCGCCCTGAACACCCACGCAGGGCAGGTGGGCAGAGGACACCGTTGGACGGCGTGACAAGCCAGCGGCTGGAAATCGCCTGCAGCCATTAGGTTTGTCGGGCATCAGCTGCAAGCTTGCGCTGTGCCTACTTCGCAGGGGACAAGCAAGGGGCACTTCCGGCTATAATCTTCGGCTCGACAGAAATCCGTCTGTTGATATCTTCAAGAGGTTCTTATGTACGCGGTCATAAAAACCGGTGGCAAACAATACAGGGTTGCTTCCGGCGAAAAAATTAAAGTAGAACAGATTGCTGCGGACGTTGGCCAAGAGATCGTATTCGACCAAGTTCTCGCCGTGGGTAACGGCGCTGACCTGAAAGTCGGTACGCCCTTGGTGTCCGGCGCGACTGTCAGTGTCACGGTGGTGGCACATGGTAAGCACGACAAGGTCGGCATTTTCAAGATGCGTCGGCGCAAGCACTATCAGAAGCGCCAAGGCCATCGTCAGCAGTTCACTGAGCTGCTTGTCGGTGACATCAAGGCTTAAGGAGCAGCAAGCATGGCACAGAAAAAAGGCGGCGGCTCTACGCGAAACGGGCGTGATTCCAAGCCCAAGATGCTCGGCGTGAAGATGTTTGGTGGCCAGACCGTTAGTGCGGGCTCGATCATCGTGCGTCAACGCGGCACCCAGTTTCACCCAGGCGCCAATGTGGGCATGGGAAAAGACCATACCCTGTTTGCGCTGGTGGACGGCCAAGTGTCCTTTGACGTCAAAGGTGCATTGAACAAGCAGACCGTGAGCGTGACGGCGTCCTAAAGCGCTTTCGGCGTCCACGCACAAACCCTGCGCCGAGCGCGGGGTTTTTCGTTTATAGAGCCCTGTAATGAAATTTGTTGACGAAGCCTGGATCGATGTCGCCGCTGGCGATGGCGGCGCTGGCTGCGTTTCTTTTCGGCACGAAAAGTACAAGGAATTCGGTGGCCCCAACGGCGGCGACGGTGGCCGGGGAGGCCATGTCTTCGCGCTGGCTGATGCCAGCTTGAACACGCTGGTGGACTTCCGATTCTCTCGGCGCCATGAAGCGCAGCGGGGTCAGCATGGCATGGGCTCCGACATGTTCGGCGCAGCCGGCGCGGACATCACTCTGAAGATGCCGGTTGGAACCATCATCACCGACGCAGACACGTCGGAGGTGCTGTTTGAACTGCTCGAGCCCGGACAGCTCATCACGATTGCCAAAGGTGGCGATGGCGGTTTTGGGAATCTTCGGTTCAAGAGCGCGATTAATCGGGCGCCTCGGCAGAAAACGCCGGGCTGGCCCGGTGAAAAGCGGCATCTGAAACTAGAGCTCAAAGTACTGGCTGATGTCGGCCTGCTGGGCATGCCCAATGCGGGGAAGTCCACGTTGATCTCGGCGGTTTCCAACGCCAGGCCACGTATTGCAGACTATCCGTTCACGACGCTACATCCCAATTTGGGTGTGGTTCGGCTCGGGCCGGAGCAAAGCTTTGTCGTTGCCGATTTGCCCGGCCTGATTGAAGGTGCCGCCGAAGGGGCTGGACTTGGTCACCAGTTTCTGCGCCACTTGCAGCGCACACGGCTGCTGCTGCATGTGGTGGATATGGCGCCATTTGATGACAGCATCGACACCGTGGCGCAGGCCAAAGCGATTGTGGCTGAGTTAAAAAAGTACGACCAAGCCCTGTTTAAAAAACCGCGCTGGCTGGTTTTGAACAAACTGGACATGGTGCCGGGCGATCAGCGTGCGGCGCTGGTGAAGGACTTCGTTAAGCGGTTCAAGCACAAGGGTCCAGTGTTTGAAATTTCGGCCTTGACGCGCGAGGGCTGCGAGCCGCTTATTCAGGCTGTTTTTAAAGAGATCAGCCTCCAAAAGCAGGCCGAGCAGCAACCCAAAGCGCTTGACCCGCGTTTCGCCGGGGACAATAGCGCAAACTGAAGCCTGTGGCTTTCAGAACGCCTAGACCTTGAATGAGATCTTATGAATCTTGAAGGCAAGACCAGTTTGCTGCGTGATGCGCGCCGTGTCGTTGTGAAGGTGGGCTCCAGCCTTGTCACCAATGACGGGCGAGGTCTGGACGAGGCGGCCATCGGGGAATGGTGTCGGCAGCTCGCCCAACTGAGTGCTCAAAAGCGTGAGGTCATCATGGTCTCGAGCGGCGCGATTGCCGAGGGTATGAAGCGGCTGGGCTGGAAGACCAGGCCCCATGCGGTCAATGAGTTGCAAGCAGCTGCTGCGGTGGGCCAGATGGGCCTGGTTCAGATGTATGAGACCAAGCTGCGGGAACACGGACTGCGCAGCGCCCAGGTTTTGCTGACGCACTCCGATTTGTCGGACCGCGAGCGCTACCTGAACGCCAGAACTACTTTGCTGAGTTTGCTGAAACTGGGTGTCGTTCCCGTGATTAACGAAAACGACACGGTGGTGACCGACGAGATTAAATTCGGCGACAACGACACCCTGGGCGCCTTGGTGGCCAATCTGGTTGAGGCCGATACCATGATCATCCTGACCGATCAAAAAGGCCTGTTCAGTGCGGATCCGCGACAAAACCCCGATGCGCAATTTGTGCAGATCGCGCAAGCGGGAGACCCGGCGCTGGAGCGTATGGCCGGCGGCGTTGGCACGGGCATTGGCCGTGGGGGTATGCTGACCAAAATTCTGGCTGCCAAGCGCGCAGCAAGCTCGGGGGCGTCCACGGTGATCGCCTGGGGCCGTGAGCCTGATGCCCTGTTACGTTTGGTCCAAGGCGAGGTGATCGGAACTTTTCTGGTTGCGCCGACGCAGAAGATGCAGGCGCGCAAGCAATGGATTGCCGATCACTTGCAAATGCGTGGATCAGTCATGGTGGACGACGGCGCCGTGGCCCGCTTGCGATCGGGGGGCTCTAGTTTGCTGCCGATTGGCATGACTGATGTGCGCGGCGATTTTTCCCGTGGCGAGGTGATTGCCATCCGATCCGAAGACGGTGTGGAGATTGCGCGTGGCCTGGCCAATTACGCTGCCCACGAAGCCAGGCTGCTGTGCCGCAAACCTTCCACCGCGATTGCATCGTTGCTGGGTTACGCTGCCGAGCCCGAGATGGTGCATCGGGACAACCTCGTCCTGCAGCGCTAAAGCCCCTGGGTCCAGCCTGTCTTAGTTGTTGTGTCCGCCGCGGGTGGATTGCTGGCGAGGGTCGTCCCCATCTTCGGCCGCACCGCGGGGGGCGTGCGCATGGACGGTGGGGTCGGAATGGCGGGGTCCATGGCGCAAATAGCGATTGCGATGTTCTTGACGCGGTAGAAAGCGTGCCAACTCGGTCAGGGCGTTGACGTAAACATCACGCTTGAACTCCACCACGGCATCAAGCGGAACCCAGTAATCGTTCCAGCGCCAGGCATCAAACTCCGGATGGTCTGTTGCCCGTAGGTTCAGGTCCCAGTCGTGCCCGATGAGTTGCAACAAAAACCAGATCTGTTTCTGACCCTTGTAAAAACCGCGAGAGTCGCGGCGAATGTAGCGATCCGGCACCTCGTAGCGTAACCAGTCCCTGGTGCGGGCAACGATGCGAACGTGGTCGCGATGCAGCCCAAGCTCCTCATTGAGTTCCCGGATCATGGCCTGCTCGGGCGTTTCGCCACGATCAATGCCACCTTGCGGAAACTGCCAGGAGTGCGTACGAATACGCTTCCCCCAAAACACCTGATTCTTCTGGTTCAGCAAGATGATGCCGACGTTAGGCCTAAAGCCATCACGGTCGAGCATAATCACATCCCAATTTTCAAATTGCTCCCATTATGCACACCCTGAACCAGGTTTCTGGTGTGCGGGCCTGTCGCATTGCTGTCGTCCACTTATGAAAGCCTCCCAGTTCCATATCGCTACGCTCAAAGAAGCACCAGCTGATGCTGAAGTGATCAGCCACAAGCTCATGATGCGCGCGGGCATGATCAAAAAGCTCGGCGCGGGCATCTACACCCTCATGCCCATGGGTCTTCGCGTGGTCAACAAAGTTCAGGCCATCGTGCGTGAGGAGATGAACCGCGCTGGCGCTGTTGAACTCACCATGCCCGTGGTGCAACCCGCAGAGTTGTGGGCAGAGACCGGGCGTTTCGAAAAAATGGGCCCTGAGCTTTTGCGCATTCAGGATCGACACGACAACCAGTTTGTGGTGCAGCCCACCAGCGAAGAGGTGGTCACGGACATCGCGCGTCAGGATATCCGCAGCTACAAACAGCTACCCAAAAACTTCTATCAGATTCAAACCAAGTTCCGTGATGAGCGACGCCCCCGCTTCGGCCTGATGCGCGGGCGTGAGTTCATCATGAAGGATGCGTACAGCTTCGACCGGGATCAGGCCAGCGCAAAAGCCAGTTATCAGGTGATGGCGCAGGCCTATCGAAAAATTTTCGACCGTTTCGGATTGACCTATCGCGCAGTGGCTGCCGACAGCGGAGCAATTGGTGGCGACCTGAGCGAGGAATTTCAGGTGATCGCGGCCACCGGTGAAGATGCGATTGTTTATTGCCCTCAAAGCGATTACGCGGCCAATCTCGAGAAAGCCGAGGCCTTGGCCCCTGCGTCGCCCCGGCCAGCTGCCGCGCAGGCCCTGACGACGAAGCCAACGCCGGGGCGCAGTACCTGCGCCGACGTTGCGGACCTGCTGGGTGTGCCGCTGGGTACCACGGTGAAGTCGCTGGTTCTGGCTGTGGACAGTCGTGACGACGCAGAGCGGATCACCAAGACGCAGATCTGGCTGTTGCTGCTGCGCGGTGACCACGATATGAACGAGGTCAAGGTCGGCAAACTGCCCGGCTTGACGGGGTTCCGATTTGCCACCGTGCCTGAGATCGAAGCGCACTTTGGCTGCCTGCCGGGCTACCTTGGCCCGATCGGACTGCGCTTGCCTGTCAAGATCGCAGCAGACCGCGAGGTCGCTGTGATGTCAGACTGGATTTGTGGCGCCAATCTGCCGGACCATCACCTGACGGGCGTGAACTGGGGTCGGGACCTGCCTGAGCCTGACCTCGTGGCCGACTTACGTAATGTGGTGGCTGGTGACGCCTCGCCGGATGGCAAGGGTGAACTGGCCATCGAGCGGGGCATTGAGGTTGGTCATGTGTTTTACCTGGGAACCAAATACAGCCAGGCCATGAAGGCAACTTTTCTGGACCACAATGGCAAGCCGCAGTTCATGGAAATGGGCTGTTACGGTATCGGCATTACGCGTTTGCCGGCTGCAGCCATCGAACAAAACCATGACGAGCGGGGCATTATTTGGCCTGATGCGCTGGCGCCTTTTACGGTGGTGATTTGTCCAATCAACGCCGAGCGTTCGGAATTGGTTCGCGACACATCGCAGAAGCTGTATTCGGAACTGCTGGCCGCAGGCCTTGACGTGATCCTGGACGATCGCAATGAGCGACCTGGTGCGATGTTTGCCGATTGGGAATTGATTGGCGTGCCACATCGGGTCAATGTGGGTGAGCGTGGCTTGAAAACTGGCGAGGTTGAGTACCAGCACCGTCGGGACACCGGCCCGAGTGCAGTGGCGCTGGATCAGGTTGTGGCGATGCTCAGGACCAAGCTCGCAGGCTAATGGTTTGACGTGCACGAGGCGCTACGCATCGCCAGGAGCTTGAACCGCCGCAGCGCTCTGCGCGCATTGGCCCGTTTTGGCGGGCGGGGGTTCGTGATGGCGTGCTTGCTCACGGGGCACCGGGCGATGGCCGGTGCACAGGCTGAGGAAGACTTGGCCGATGCGGTCCGAAACGCTATGCGTGCGATGTTGCGTTCCGACGAGCCACCCGAACCCGTTTTTTCCGACACCGCGGGGCGCTTGGCCTACCTGCGCTGGAAAATCGAAATGAACGAGCGCCTCAAGCGGCGCAAGACCGATCTCAGTTCTTTGCAGCAGCGCGACGAATTTTTGCAAACGGTCTGGTACAACGCCAAGCGCGCCGGGCTGGACGTCGACTTGGTCCTGGGATTGATTCAGGTCGAGAGCAATTTTCGGCGTCACGCGATGAGCAGCGCCGGCGCACGTGGCTATATGCAGGTCATGCCCTTTTGGACGCGCGTGCTTGCCGACGGCGATGCGGCAGCGCTTTTTCACACTGCGACCAATTTGCGCTATGGCTGCGTGATTTTGCGCCACTACCTGGACCAGGAGAACGGCAACCTCTTTATGGCACTGGGGCGCTACAACGGTTCGCGTGGCCAGTCGCGATACCCGGGTGCGGTGATGAGGGCCACACGGTCCTGGCAGCTTCAGCCCCGCTTGGATCGAAGTGCCAGCGAAGCGACGTAGCGCTTAACGGGGATCCGCCCAATAGGCTGGGTAGACGCCGAGCCCTGCCACTCACTGCTATATCTACAAGGTCGCGGGTCGGGTTTAGGCCAGGGGCGGGGCGCGCTGTTACAGTGCGATTTGGAAAGCGCATCTGGAGCGTTTGTGTGCCCGGTCCAGGAACGCCAACTCACCCATATCCAAAAGGAGATTTTCAAGATGAGTCTTATGCATTTGCCCGCCCGTTACGACCATGTCGGCAGTTTTTTGCGTCCGGCGTATCTGCTTGAGGCGCGGGAGAAAAAGGCCAAGGGGGAAATCTCTGCAGAGGCTTTGCGCGAGGTGGAAGACCGGGCGATTTCTGAAGTGGTGGCGTTCCAGCAATCGGTTGGCCTTAAAAGCATTACCGACGGGGAATTCAGGCGCACTTATTTTCATATCGACTTTCTCGAGCAGATGGGTGGCGTGCAGACGGAGATCCCTCTGTCGGTTCAGCAAGCCGATGGCACGGTCAAGCTGGCACCGCCGATCATCCGCGTGGTGGGCAAGGTCAGGCATGAGAGAGACATTCAGCTGGCGGACTATGAGTTTCTTCAATCGCAGGTCGCCAAAGGGTTCACTCCTAAGGTTTGTATTCCCTCGCCGACCATGTTGCACTTCCGTGGTGGCCGTGCCGGCATCAGCCGCGAGGCCTATCCTGAGCTCGAACCAGCTTTTTACGATGATGTTGCGCAGGCCTATGGAGACGAGTTACGCGCGCTGTCGGCGGCGGGCTGTAACTATGTGCAGATGGATGACACCAATCTGGCTTATTTGTGCGACGAAAAAATGCGCGAGGCAGCGCGACAGCGTGGCGATGATCCCAACGAACTGCCACACCGTTACGCCGCCTTTGTGAACAAGGTCGTGGCCCAAAAACCCAAAGGAATGACGCTGGCCATGCATTTGTGTCGCGGTAACTTCAAATCCACCTATGCTGCCGAAGGCAATTACGAGCCGGTCGCAGAAGCTCTGCTGTCGGAGATGGACATTGATGCCTACTTCCTGGAGTACGACGACGACCGCAGCGGTGACTTTCGCCCGCTACGCTTCCTGCCCAAGGGCAAGGTGGTGGTGTTAGGCCTGGTGACGACGAAATTTGGCCAACTGGAAACCAAAGACTCGCTGAAGCGTCGTATTGATGAAGCTGCGCAGTATGCGCCGCTTGATCAGTTGGCCCTGTCGCCGCAGTGCGGGTTTTCGAGCACCGTGCACGGCAACAATATTGCGGTCGAAGATCAACGCAACAAATTGCGCTTGGTTATTGAAACAGCGCAAGAGGTCTGGTCGGATGCCTAAGCCCGCGTTGGCCAGGCGGGGTGCCAGTCTTATCTGTCGGCGTGCCGCACGGCAAGGGGGTATTCGATGACTCTGCGAGAAAGCCTGGCCGGCGGCGCGGTTCCCGCCGTTTTCGTGTCGCTAAAAGACCCTGCGCTACCCATCATTCTGAAGGGCGCGGGCTTCGAATGTCTTTTGATCGATCGGGAGCACGGCGTGATGGGCGTGGAGAGTGCGGCGCGCTTGGTGGCCGCGGCGCGCAGCGTCGCCTTGCCTTGCATCACGCGTGTGCCCAGTCTGACCAGGGATGCGATTCAGGATGCACTTGAATCGGGCGCCAGCGGGGTTTTGGTGCCCATGGTCGAGAGCGCGGCGCAGGCGGCGCAGCTCGCTGCCTGGTGCCGGTATCCACCGCAAGGCTCGCGTGGCGTTCATCCCTTGACGCCAGCCACCGGCTATGGCGCGGTCACCTTGCCGGCCATGTTGGCGCAGGCTAATCGGGAGCTTGTGGTGTGCGCGCAGATCGAAACCTTGGCCGGCCTTGAGCAGGTCGAGGCCATCGCAGCGACCCCGGGCATTGACCTGCTGTTTCTGGGCCCTGGGGATTTGGCGATCTCCATGGGTGTGGCCTTCGACGATCCTGCTGTGGAGGGGGCTTTGGAGCGAATTCTGGCGGCGGCCAAAGTGCACGGGAAAGCGGTGGGCACTTTTGTGCTCAGCCCCGAGCGCGGTGCCCAGGCTGTGCGTCAGGGCGCTCGACTGATCGCCATGGGCGTCGACATCGGTCTCGTGCAGCAGGCCGGCCGGGCGAACACCAGGGCTTGGCGCACACTCACCAGCGGAGCCTGAACCGCATGCGCGTCGCCGTCATAGGCGCGGGTCCAGCCGGTTGTCTGATTGGGGGGCTCCTGGCTCGCCAGGGCCACCAGGTGGTCTTGGGCGAGCGACGGCGCCGAGAGGACATGCGCGCTAAGGATGCGCGCTCGATTCAGCTGTCGTTGTCACCGAGGGGCTTTCGGGCCTTGGCGGCGGCAGGTCTGGATGAGCGGGTGCGCGCTGACAGTATTGCCCTGGAGGGACGGGTGTTTCATCGTCTGGATGGCAGTTTGCAGTCTCTGCTGCCCATTGACCCAGATTGGAAAAATTATTCTGTGTCCCGCTGGGGACTGACTGAGACCATCATCGGCTGGGCGCAGTCCCAGTCCGGCCTTGATTTGCGATTTGGCTGGCAATGCCTTGACATTGCGCGCAGCAGCCAACAGGTGATTTGGCGCAGTGGCGATGGCGTGCTGCGCGAAGAGGCGTTTGACCTGGTGGTAGGCGCTGACGGCGTGGCTTCCACGGTCCGGTCCTGTATCGTTCGGTCCCCCACGATTGATTTTGCCAAGCGATTTTCGCCCTGGGGCTATGCGGAGTTGACGCTGCGTCATCCCAGTGACGCCTATCCTTTTGAGCCTCATGGCATCCATATTTGGCCACGTGACAATTTCTTTATGGTGGCCTTCCCAGCTGCCGATCGGAGCTACCGTGCGACCCTGGTCATGCGGCATGCCCAAGTGCATGACTTGCTTGAGTCGGGGCAACTCCCGGGCGTATTGACCCAAGGCTTGCCGGATGTGGTGGGGTGCCTGGAGCCAGGGGCATTCGATCAGAGTAGCCTGAAGTGGCAAGCCATACCGATTGTTCGATGTGGTCGATGGGATGATGGGCAGTTCCTGGTGATGCTCGGTGATGCTGCCCATGCCACGGCACCCTTTATGGGTCAGGGCGTCAATATTGCGCTGGAAGATGCTGCTCGGCTTGCACAAGAGCTCCAGCAAGTTGATGTTCAGAATTTAGCTGGCGCATTGGCCCGTTTTTCTGCGGATCGGGTGATGGAGGGCATTGCTTGTTGTGACCTGTCTGAGAATGCGGCGCAACTGCTGCTGAAGTTTCCGCCGCCTCAGGCTGATCCCAACAAAGGGCCACTAGCGGATCTGAACTTTCGTGGCGCGCACTATGCCGAGGTTGCGCGCGCCATGCTGCCGGGTTGGCAGGGCGAGGTGTACGCCGATGCATTTCCTTCTCTTCATTCAGGCGTCCTGCCCATCGATCCCACAGTGCTCAGTGTGACGCATTTGCCGGCTGGCGCAACCTTGATCGAGTCGGGGTCCGTCGCAGATGCTATGTTTGTGCTGCAACGCGGAACAGTTCGCATTGAACTGGCCACAGAAAGCCTGCGCCTGAGTGCGCCCACGGTCATAGGCGAAATGGGTTGGTTCGGTTCCAAGCGACGTACCGGCTCCGTGTTTGCGGAAACTGACTGTGAATTGGGTAGGTTGGGCTATGCTGATCTGGAGCGTTTATGCAGGCAGTCTCCTGCCTCGGCATTGCCAATCGTCCGTCAGGTTTCAGACTTAGCTGTTCAACGCCTGACAGCGCACTTTCACGCCGGGGGCGGCTACTTGTGGATTTTTTCATCGCCAGAGGCACAGCAGCGCCTGCTACGTTTTGCCAGGCGCTTTCGGGAAGACTTGGCCGCGATGCACCCGATTGCCGACGCGGCTTTGGCCAAAATGCTCGAGTCTGAAGCTGGCCTGCGCCTGTCCCGGCAGGCGCGTTCGCTTGGCCCGGCGGGCCCCAAGACGGATGCCCCGCCCGATGCAGCCTCAGAACATCCCTGGCTGGCACTTGTTCGAACGCAGCAAATCAGAATGGTGTTGTTGTTCGGTGAAGCCTCGGCAAGCGCTCAGGATCTGATCGCTCAGTTGAGGGCGGCCGGCGTTGCGGTGATTGAGGAACAATCCAGCGAGCACGGTACGCTGGATGCGCTGAGCCATGCTCAACGACTCGGTACTTAAGCTTGCCGCAGCAGAGAGCGTTTGCCGCTCAAGGGTCTAAGGGCCTTGTTTTTGCCGTAGGTTTAAAGACCGAGCGGCTTGGCTTTACTTCAATAGCTGCTGAAGTTCACCGCTCTCGTACAGTTCCATCATGATGTCGGAGCCGCCGACGAACTCGCCCTTGACGTAAAGCTGGGGGATGGTCGGCCAGTTGCTGTAGTCCTTGATGCCGGATCGGATTTCCGGGTCTTCCAGCACGTTGACCGTCTTGACGACCTTGGGGTCAACGCCGCAGGCCTTCAGAATCTGAATGGCGCGGCCAGAAAAGCCGCACTGCGGGAAGCTGGCAGTGCCCTTCATGAAAAGCAGGACCTGGTTTTGCTTGACCAACTCGTCGATGCGTTGCTGGGTGTCACTCATGATTCATCCTCGGTTGCGGGGAGCGACATTATTTCACCAATACCGGCTGTTGGCGGTATTCAGGTTCAGCGCCCTTGCGATGTCTGGGGGCAAGCTGCCAGCGCCCGGGTCGAGCCGGCTTGGCCGGGCGCTGCCTCAGTAGTGTGGCGGTCGGTCCTGGTTAAGGCCCAGGCGTGCGCCAGGCTCATGGTCATCCAATCGCTGGGCGAGTTCTCGGGCCTGCTGTCGAAGCGCGTCGATGGTGGCCTGTTGCTGGACCACGATGTGCTCGAGCTTGTCGAGCAGATCCTCAGTGAAACTGGCTTTGATTTCCAGAGCGGTCAGCCGCTCTTCGATTTGCGTGCTCATGTGCTGTGCTCCTTGGTGCGGACTTTTCCGCCGCTGCAGCGTTCGATGGTGTTCAGATCGCGGCGCGATGCCACGTCGGCGAAGCCAGCCTCGTGCAGAAGTGCGCGCACCATGTGCGCCTGCTCGTGGCCATGTTCGAGCAAAAGCCAGCCGCCCGTGCGCAAGTGTTCTCGCGCATGCGCCACGATGTGACGCAGGTCGGCTAGCCCGTCGGGCCCACCGACCAGCGCAGCCTGCGGCTCGGATCGCAGTGCGAGCAAGTGGGCATCGTTTTCGGCAATATAGGGTGGGTTGGATACGATGCAGTCGAAAGTGGCCTCACCCTGGGCCAGTGCCTTAAACCAGTCACCCTGATGAAAACGCACAGCAAGAGACAGCCGCTTGGCGTTGCCTTGTGCCACGTCCAGGGCCCCAGGACTTTGGTCCGTGGCCACCACCTCGGCATCTGGGCGTTCAGATTTGATCGCCAACGCGATCGCACCGCTGCCAGTTCCCAGGTCCAGCAGGCGTGCGCGCGAAGAGGGTAGGACCTCCAGCGCCCAGTCCACCAGCGTCTCAGTGTCGGGTCGCGGCACCAGGACCGATGGATTCACCTGCAGCGCTAAGCCATAGAAAGCCTGAGAGCCAGTCAGATAGGCGATGGGCTCATGTGCCAGCCGACGCCTGGCCAGAGCCAGTAGCGCCTGCCAGTGGGCTGATGCCAGGCGCTCTTCGCCGTGCGCCAATAACCAACTGCGCTCAGCAGGCGAGCGTTCCAACACATGCAATATCAGGCGTTGGGCTTCCAAGCGCTCAAGCCCGCTGCGCTCAAGGAACAGCTGCGCCTGGGCGATCGTCAAGCGCTCAGCCATTGAGTTCGAGCGCCGCCAATTGATCCGCGGCTTCCTGGGCCTGTAGCGCCTCAACCACATCGTCGAGATCGCCTTCCATGATGGCTGAGAGTTTGTAGAGCGTGAGGTTGATGCGGTGATCAGTGAGTCGCCCTTGCGGGAAGTTGTAGGTCCGTATGCGGTCGCTGCGGTCACCGCTGCCGATCAAGGACTTGCGCTGAGCGGATTCCCTGGCTGAACGCTCGCTGCGCTCTTTTTCCTGGATGCGCGCAGTGAGTACCCGCAGTGCCTGCGCCTTGTTGGAGTGCTGACTGCGACCGTCCTGACATTCGGCCACGATGCCGGTGGGCAGGTGTGTGATGCGAACGGCTGAGTCAGTTTTATTGATGTGCTGGCCTCCGGCACCGCTGGCGCGAAAGGTGTCGATGCGCAGATCGGCGGGATTGATTTGCGTGGCCTGCAGCTCATCGGGCTCGGGCATCACCGCCACCGTACAGGCGCTGGTGTGGATGCGCCCTTGCGTTTCGGTGGTGGGCACGCGCTGCACCCGGTGACCGCCCGACTCGAACTTCATCGCGCCGTACACATGGTCGCCGTCGATGCGCATGATGAGCTCTTTGTAGCCGCCGAGCTCGCTGGCCGACTCGCTGATCATTTCATGCCGCCAGCCCTTGCGGTCGCAGTAGCGCAAATACATGCGCGCCAGGTCTGCGGCGAATAAGGCGGATTCATCGCCGCCGGTGCCGGCGCGAATTTCCAGAAAGGCCGGGCGCGCATCATCCGGATCTTTGGGCAGCAGCATGCGTTGCAACTCGGCTTCGATGCGCACCAGTTCCGCTTGTGCACTGTCGACTTCGTCCCGCGCCATTTGCAGCATGTCGGCATCGTCGCCCGACGCTTTGAGCAACTCCTGGGCGCCACTCAGATCGCTCTCAAGCTGCTGGAAGCGTTGCCAACGCCCGGCCACAGCGGTCACATCGGTGTGCTCGCGCGAGAGCTTCAAAAACTGCGCCATGTCGTTCATGATGTCGGGGCGCGACATCAGAAACTCGAGCTCGCCCAGGCGCTCGGTGTAGCGGCTCAGTTGTTGTCTCAAAAAAGGTTTCATGACCTCGGGGCTTTCAATCGGGTGAGAGCTGATGGACCCTGGGTGGGGTGAGGCCACGCAGGCCTCGGGCCTTTAGGCAGCGTGCGCGGCGGGGTGGGGCGAGCGTCGCTAACGCTCGTTACGCAGGAAAAAGTGGTGCACAGCTTCGCTGGCACGCTCGCGCGCCTGTGCATCGCCAGCCCTCAACTCGGCAAGCGCACCATGCAGCATTTTCTGACTCAGGCCTTTGGAGAGGGTCTCCAGTACCGCCTCGATATCCTGGCCCTTGGCCAACAGCTTGCGTGCGCGGTTGATTTCCACCTGACGCCATTCTTCAGCCTGCGCATTGAGTTGCTGGATCAGCGGCACCGCGTGACGCTGCGCGATCCAGTGCAAAAAGCTCTGCACGCCCGCATCCACGATCGCCTCGGCTTGCGCCACGGCAGCTTGCCGATTGGCGTGACCGGTCTGAACCACGCCAGCCAGATCGTCAACGGTGTAGAGGTAGACATCGTCCAGGTCTTTGACCTCGGCCTCGATGTCGCGGGGAACGGCCAGATCCACCATGAACATCGGGCGGTGGCGACGCTTCTTTAAGGCGCGCTCGACCGAACCCAGCCCGATCAGCGGCAAGGTGCTTGCTGTGCAACTGATGACGGCATCAAACTCATGCAATCGCTCGGGCAACTCGGCCAAGCGCATGACTTCTGCGCCAAACTTCAGCGCCAGTTCTTCACCGCGGGCAAGCGTTCGGTTGGCAATCGCAATCTGACGCGGCTTTTTGGCGGCAAAGTGCGTGGCGCTGAGTTCGATCATCTCGCCAGCCCCCACGAACAGGATCTTGATGTCGCTCAGATTTTCAAACAGCTGACCGGCCAGGCGTACCGCAGCGGCTGCCATGCTGATCGAATGCGCGCCAATTTCGGTACTGGTGCGCACTTCCTTGGCTACGGCAAACGAGCGCTGAAACAACTGACTGAGCGTTGTGCCCATGGTGCCAGCTGCTTCGGCTGCGCGCACAGCGTCTTTGATCTGACCCAGGATTTGTGACTCACCCAGCACCATCGAATCCAGACCGCTGGCAACCCGAAACGCGTGTCTTGCGGCCAGGCCATCTTCAAGGACATAGGCATGGTCACGCAAGATGTCAGTCGACACGCCACCGCTGTGCGCCATCCACTCCAGGGTGTTTTGCAACTGGGCCTGCTCGCCGGCACAGTAAATTTCGGTGCGGTTGCAGGTTGAGATCAGTGTGGTCTCAGGTTGCCAACTCAGCGTGTTGCGCAGCGAATTGAGTGTGGGTCCGACCTGGTCGAGCGCAAAGGAGAACCTCTCCCTGAGGTCCAAGGGGGCGGTTGTGTGGTTGATGCCAAGCGTCCAGACGGCCATGGCTGAATTATAAAATCCGGTCCTCTGACCGACTGCTGTTGTGCGTGCGGGCCAGCGCGAGCCTTTTATGGGCATCCTGTCAACGATTTTTCACCTGCTCAATCTTCTTGCGCCCGCTATGGGTATGGCGCTTGTGTTGCCCTTGCTCATGCGTTTCTGGCAGCGTCGCGCCCGCTTTTCTTTAGCCCTTCAAATGCTGATTCATGTGGTCTTGGGCAGTGCCTGTCTGGTGCTCGGACTGTGGTTTTGGGGTGCTGATGGGCGCATGGCAACGTATGCGCTACTCGCCCTGGTGCTTGGCAGCGTTCAGTTTTGGTTCGCGCGCCGTTAAACGCGCCGCGCAATGCTTTGTGCCAACAGTCGCCAAACTTGACCCCAAGCCTCAGGGGTGAGCACAGGCGCACAAAGCCTGGTTGGACCCGACGGCAGGCTTGCCTGCGGTAACATTTGCGTCATTTTTGACGCTTTGTGGAGCGCCGATTTCTCCGGTGACTTTGTGTCAGCAGACCCCCCCGACGCCATATGAACGCGCCGCTAACGACTTTTGCACGGATTGCCGAGGGCACTGAGGCCGACGCGGTCGCGCAGCGCATTCGTGAAATTCCTTACAACTACACCTCGTTTTCAGACCGTGAGATTGTGATCCGGCTTCTGGGCGAGGCGGCCTGGGACTGTCTGACCCAGTTGCGCCAGGAGCGCAAAACCGGTCGCTCGGCGCGAATGCTCTACGAGGTATTGGGTGACATCTGGGTGGTACAGCGCAACCCGTTTTTGCAAGACGATTTGCTGGACAACCCGAAACGGCGAATTTTGTTGGTGCAGGCTTTGCATCATCGCCTGGGGGAAATTGAAAAGCGTCGCACCCCCGATCTTTCCGCTGACAACGACCGTCTGGTTGGCCGCCTGCTCGAGGCCTCGCAGCGGGCGGTGCAGTCGTTCAATAACGCGTTCATTGAGTTGGCGCAGTTGCGCCGTCAGACCCTGCGGCAGTTGTCGCGCCTGACGGCCAAGGACAACATCAAGTTTGACGGTTTCTCCCGGGTGAGCCATGTCACCGATGCGACGGATTGGCGCGTGGAATACCCCTTTGTGGTGCTCACCCCCGACAACGAGGCCGAGATGGCCCGCCTGGTTCGGGGTTGCATTGAGTTGGGTCTGACGATCATTGCGCGAGGCGGTGGCACCGGCTACACCGGCGGGGCGATTCCTTTGACCTGGAAAAGCGCGGTTATCAACACCGAAAAGCTCGAAGCGATGAGCGAGGTGGAAATGCGCCGCCTGCCAGGGGTGGCGCAGGATGTGGCCACGATCTGGACCGAGGCTGGTGTGGTCACCAACCGGGTCGCACAGGCGGCCGAGCGCGCTGGCTATGTGTTCGCGGTCGATCCCACATCGTCCGAGGCGTCCTGCATCGGCGGCAACATTGCCATGAACGCGGGCGGTAAAAAAGCGGTTCTTTGGGGCACTGCGCTGGACAACCTGGCAAGCTGGCGCATGGTTACACCCAAGGCGCAGTGGCTGGAGGTGACCCGCATTGACCACAACCTGGGCAAGATCCACGACGCCGAGGCCGCCACGTTCGAGCTGACCTATTTCAAAGAGGACGGCAAGACGCCGCTGCGTAGCGAGCGGCTGGTGATTGCGGGCAGGACATTTCGAAAAGAAGGCCTGGGCAAGGACGTTACCGATAAGTTCCTGAGCGGCTTGCCAGGTATCCAAAAAGAGGGCTGTGATGGCCTGATCACCAGTGCGCGCTGGATCGTCCACCGCAGCCCAGAGCACACGCGCACGCTGTGCCTGGAGTTTTTCGGCAACGCGCGCGATGCGGTGCCTTGCATTGTGGAAATCAAGGACTTCATGTTCGCCCAGCAAAAAAGCTCGGGCGTGTTGCTGGCCGGCCTGGAGCATCTTGATGACCGGTACTTGCGCGCCGTGGGCTATGCCACCAAGAGCAAGCGTGGTGCGCAGGGCCCGCATGGTGTGCCCAAAATGGTGTTGTTCGGCGACATTTCGGGCGACGACGCAAACGAAGTGGCCCGGGTGACCTCCGAGTTGGTGCGCATGGCCAACGCGCGCGGTGGCGAGGGTTTCATCGCGATCAGCCCGGAGGCGCGCAGGAAATTCTGGCTGGACCGCAAGCGAACTGCAGCGATCAGCAAGCACACCAATGCGTTCAAGATCAATGAGGATGTGGTCATTCCGCTGCCGCGCATGGCGGACTACAGCGATGGCATTGAGCGCATCAACATCGAGCTCAGCTTGCGCAACAAAATTGCCTTGTGCGACGCCTTGCTGGCGTTTTTTGCCTCGCCCAATTTACCCCTGGGACGCAGCGACGACGCCAGCGAGTTCTCGAGTGCAGACCTGTTGGAAGATCGGGTGGCACAGGCGCACAAGCTCTTGACCGATGTTCGCGCCATCTGGTCGGGCTGGCTTCGTGATGTGGATGGGCTCTTCCTGCAATTGCAGGACCACTCGCTGCGCGCAAGCTGGAAAAAGCAGATTCGCCAACCGCTGCAGACCATTTTTGCCGGTGCAGCCTTCGAACCTGTTTTGCAGGCCTGTCAGGCGATCCATCAACGGGTGCTCAAAGGCCGGGTTTGGGTCGCTTTGCACATGCACGCGGGTGACGGCAATGTGCACACCAACATCCCGGTCAACAGCGACGACTACGAGATGCTGCAGGTGGCGCATGGCGTGGTCAAGCGTGTGATGGCCCTGGCCCGATCGCTGGGCGGTGTGATTTCCGGTGAGCATGGCATCGGCATCACCAAGCTCGAATTTTTGTCGGATGCAGAACTAGAGCCTTTTGCGCGCTACAAAGCCGAAGTCGACCCAGACGGGGTCTTCAACAAAGGCAAGCTGCTACGCACGCCAGCCGCTGAGGCCCCACCTGGCGCGGACGAGTTTGCGCAGGCCGTTGGCAGCCTGCGCGCGGACCTCACCAATGCTTATACGCCGAGCTTTGGGCTGATGGGGCACGAATCGCTCATCATGCAGCAAAGCGACATCGGCGATATTGCCAACAGCGTGAAGGATTGCCTGCGCTGTGGCAAGTGCAAGCCAGTCTGTGCAACCCATGTGCCCCGAGCCAACTTGCTGTACAGCCCGCGCAACAAAATTTTGGCGACTTCCTTGCTGATTGAGGCCTTTTTGTACGAAGAACAGACGCGACGTGGCGTCTCGATCAAGCATTGGCATGAATTTGAAGATGTGGCCGATCACTGCACGGTGTGTCATAAGTGCCTGAGCCCCTGCCCGGTGAACATCGACTTTGGTGAGGTGTCCATGGGCATGCGCAATCTGTTGCGCAAGATGGGACAGCGCAGTTTTCGCCCTGCTGGTGCAGCCGCGATGTTCATGCTCAACGCCACAAACCCTGACACGATCAAGCTGGCCCGATCGGCGCTGGTCCAGGTCGGCGTTCGGGCGCAGCGCTTGGCTGCAGACTTCCTGAAGGTGGTTGCGCGGCGTCAGACGCGCCAGCCGCCAGCAACAAATGGTGCGCCGCCCATCAAGGAGCAGGTGATTCACTTTGTCAACAAAAAACTGCCGGGTGGCCTGCCCAAAAAGACCGCACGCGCCTTGCTCGATATTGAAGACAAGAATTACGTGCCGATCATCCGCGACCCGCAAAACACCTCGGCTGAGACTGAGGCGGTGTTCTATTTCCCGGGTTGTGGCTCAGAGCGGCTGTTCAGCCAAGTTGGCCTGGCCACCCAGGCCATGCTCTGGCATGCAGGCGTGCAAACGGTGTTGCCGCCGGGCTATTTGTGCTGTGGTTACCCGCAGCGCGGCGCAGGCGACTTCGATCGGGCTGAAAAAATCATCACCGACAACCGCGTCTTGTTTCATCGGGTGGCCAACACCCTGAACTATCTCGACATCAAGACCGTGGTGGTGAGTTGTGGCACGTGCTACGACCAGCTCAGTGGCTACAAGTTTGAAGATATTTTTCCAGGCTGTCGCATCATCGACATTCATGAATACCTGCTCGAAAAAGGCATCACGCTGCAAGGCAAGGGCGCTTACCTGTACCACGACCCCTGTCACAGCCCCATGAAACTGCAGGAACCCATCAAGACGGTTAAGGCGCTGGTGGGTGAGCAGGTCGTGGCGTCCGAGCGTTGTTGTGGCGAAGCTGGCACCCTGGCGCTGAACAGGCCCGACATCTCCACGCAGGTGCGCCTGCGTAAGGAAGAAGAACTGCGCAAAGGCGAGGCCGCCTTGCGCGATCGGGGTCTGATTGGCGCGCGCGACGATGTGCGCGTGCTCACCTCGTGCCCAGCGTGTTTGCAGGGCTTGAGCCGCTACGGTGAGGACATGAGCAGTGGCCTGTTGCAGGCCGACTACATTGTGGTTGAGATGGCGCGGCAGCTGCTGGGTGAGAACTGGATGCCCGACTATGTGCGCCAAGCCAATGCCGGTGGCATTGAGCGGGTATTGGTTTGATGATGAAATAGGGGTAAGACCAGAACCCCTCAGGAGAACCCTATGGCAGGATTGCAGGCACAAACGCCCAGCCCACAAGACATCACCTTGCACAACCGTTCCAGAGTGTTGGAGGTCAGCTTTTCGGATGGATCCTCGTTTCGCATCCCATTTGAGTTGATGCGCGTTTATTCGCCGTCTGCCGAGGTGGTTGGGCACGGGCCCGGGCAGGAGGTTTTGCAGACCGGCAAGCGCGAAGTCGATGTGCTTGCTCTGGAGCCGGTGGGCAACTATGCCGTTCAGCCCACGTTTTCGGACGGCCACAGCAGCGGGATTTTTTCCTGGGACTACCTGTATTTCCTGGGCTCGCAACAAGACCAGTTGTGGACCGACTACCAGAGCCGGCTCGAGGCCGCTGGCGTTTCGCGTGACGCGCCGATGCCGGAAAAAGCAGCCGGTTCTTGCTCGCACCACTGAAGCTGGGCATGAGCACGACCCATTTCGGCTTCAAGCAGGTTGACTCTGCTGACAAGGCGCGCCGCGTTCGTGGCGTGTTTGACTCGGTGGCGCCCAAGTACGACCTGATGAACGATTTGATGTCGATGGGTTTGCACCGCGCCTGGAAGGCTTACGCTGTGATGGTGGCCGACGTGCAGGAAGGTGACCGCGTCCTCGATATTGCGGGCGGAACGGGCGATCTGGCCCTGGCCTTTGCCCGCAAGGTTGGCCGGCAAGGCTGTGTGGTGCATACCGACATCAATGAAGCGATGCTCAAAACCGGTCGTGACCGCCTGCTCGATGCTGGCGTGGTGTTGCCCACCCTGGTCTGCGATGCAGAGTCTTTGCCGTTCGAGGATGAGAGTTTTGACCGCGTCAGTGTGGCTTTTGGCCTGCGCAATATGACCCACAAGGACAAGGCCTTGGGCGAAATGTGCCGTGTCCTGCGAAAGGGTGGGCGCCTGCTGGTGCTGGAGTTCTCCAAGGTCGCCAAGCCTTTGGAGAAAGCCTACGACTGGTATTCGTTCAATGTGTTGCCGCGCCTTGGGCAATGGATCGCTGGCGATGCCCAGAGCTATCAGTACCTGGCCGAGTCGATACGCATGCATCCTGACCAGGAAAGCCTCAAATCCCTTATGAAGGCTAGTGGCTTTGGGCATGTGGACTACCACAACCTGAGTGCTGGTCTGGTAGCCTTGCATGTGGGAATCAAATGTTAGTTTTTTTCTTTTAATCACAAAACCTCGGGAGAACGTATGAAGCAATGGTTGGTCAGTCTGGCTGCCTGCGTATTTTTGGTGGCCGGTGAGGCGCATGCCAAGCGCATGGGCGGCGGCTTGTCCTTTGGCAAACAGTCCAGCCGGGTGACGCAGGTGCAGAAAGCGCCGACGCAGCAGGCGGCTGGTACAACGGCGCCCAAACCTGCAGCCAGTCCGACGCCTGGCAAGAGCATGCTCGGCGGTATGTTGGGCGGTCTCGCCGCGGGCTTGGGTTTGGCCTGGCTGGCGCACACCCTGGGTTTTGGTGAGGAATTCGGTCAGATCCTGATGGTGATGCTGCTGGTGTTTGGCGTTTTCATGCTGATTCGGCTGTTTTCGCGCCGATCCCAGCAAGGCTATGCCTACCAGGGTGCGCAGGACGTGGGTACACCTGCCAGCTACCACGCCGACAAAGTTGGCAACGACGCTTCGGCGCGCCCCTGGGAGAGCAGCAATACGCGTTTTGATAGCACAGGTTCTGCACCCGCAGCTGCGGGCGGCTCAATGATCGGCTCGGCCATTGGCGGTGCGCAGACCTGGGGGGTGCCGGATGATTTCGACACACCAGCTTTTCTGTCTGCTGCGAAAGCGAATTTCGTGAGCCTGCAAGCGGCGTGGGACCGTGCCGACCTCGGCGCCTTGCGAGCCATGATGACCGACGCGATGCTCAAGGAGATCCAGGCGCAACTTGCAGAACGTGATGCGCATTCGGGTGGCCAGGCCAACAGCACCGAGGTCGTGTACATCGACGCGCGGCTTTTGGGCATTGAAGACCTTGGCGATGAATACCTGGCCAGCGTCGAGTTCTCCGGCATGATCCGTGAAGAGCCAGGCGTGGCGCCCAGCCCCTTCAGGGAAGTCTGGAATATGTCCAAAACAAAGGCTGGCGCCAGTGGCTGGCTGGTGGCGGGTGTCCAAGCCTTGCAATAAATCGACGTTAGCTTTCAAGGAATAATCGGGGACTATGGCAACACAGTCCCCGTTTTCTTTGCTGGGCGAGTTTCTTCAAAACCTGCCCAAACCGCCTTTGGCGCCACCGGCTTGGGCCGTGCGTGAGATTCAGCATCGTCTGGTTCTAATGCTCAACCACCTACTGATGCAAGAGCCAGAAGCCATGAGCCGACTGCAGCGTCAGTGCGGGCGCGCCATGTTGCTGCAGTGGCAGACGGTTCAGGTGACCTTGCAGGCCACGCCGGCGGGCTTGCTCGACCTTGCATCGCCTGATGCACGCGTTGACCTGGTGATGACCCTGATGGATGAGTCGCCGCTGGCCATCGCGCAGGCGCTGATACAGGGGCAAAAGCCCTCGATCCGCATCGAGGGCGATGTGGAACTGGCCACACAGGTCAACTGGCTGACCGACAACGTGCGTTGGGATTTGGAAGATGACCTGGCGCGGCTGATGGGCGACACGCCGGCGCACACACTGGTGCAGTTGGCACGGGCTGGTGCGGCAGCACTCAAGCGCTTCAGCACCCGGGGTGCTCAGGCGCCGTCCAAAACCCCTCAAGCATGATGCGACTCCTTCGCGGCCTGGCCATTGTGTGGGTGCTGCTGCGCCACGGGCTCGATGAACTGGTGCTCAGCAGCCTGAGCCAGCCCTGGCTGCGCCGCCTGGCGCGTGTGCTGCGTCTGGGGCGGCGCCTGCAAGCCCCCCGTGGGCAACGCATTCGTCAAGCGCTTGAGAGCCTGGGCCCGATTTTTGTGAAATTTGGCCAGGTGCTGTCGACCCGCAGGGACCTTCTGCCGCGCGATATTGCTGATGAGCTGGCGCTGTTGCAAGACAGGGTGCCACCTTTTGCCAGCGACACCGCCATTGCCATCATTGAGCAGGTGTTTCGCAAAAAAATTGAAGAGATGTTCGTGTCCTTCGAGCGCGTGCCGGTCGCCAGTGCCTCGATTGCACAGGTCCATTTTGCGGTCTTGCGTGATCGCTCGGGCCAGTTGCGCGACGTCGCGGTCAAGGTCTTGCGCCCAGGAATGCTCGAGGCCATCGAGCGCGATCTTGAGCTGATGCGCTTGTTGGCGGGCTGGGTCGACAAGCTCTCGGATGACGGCAAGCGTCTCAAGCCCCGTGAGGTGGTGGCTGAATTTGACAAATACCTGCACGATGAGCTCGACCTGGTGCGCGAAGCATCGAGTGCGGCGCAGCTGCGCCGCAATATGGCAGATCTGAACCTGGTCTTGATCCCTGAGATCTTCTGGGACTACTGCATGCCCAATGTGCTGGTGATGGAGCGCATGAACGGCGTACCCATCAGCCAGACCGAGCGCTTGCGCGAGGCGGGCGTGGATATCAAGCAGCTGGCGCGCGATGGCGTCACCATCTTTTTCACCCAGGTCTTTCGCGATGGTTTCTTTCACGCCGATATGCACCCGGGCAATATCCAGGTGAGCCTGGCGCCTTCCACCTTTGGGCGCTATATCTCGCTGGACTTCGGCATTGTGGGCACGCTCACCGAGGTTGATAAGGAATACCTGGCGCAGAACTTCATTGCTTTTTTCCGCCGTGACTACAAGCGGGTCGCCGAGCTGCACATCGAATCGGGCTGGGTGCCCCGCCAAACACGGGTCGACGAACTCGAGTCAGCGGTGCGTTCGGTGTGTGAGCCATATTTCGACAGGCCCTTGAAAGAAATATCGCTGGGCTTGCTGTTGATGCGCCTGTTCCAGACCTCGCGTCGATTCAACGTCGAGATTCAGCCCCAGCTGGTTTTATTGCAAAAAACACTGCTCAACATCGAAGGCCTGGGCCGTCAACTCGACCCCGACCTGGACTTGTGGAGCACGGCCAAGCCCTTCTTGGAGAAATGGATGGTCGAGCAGGTCGGACCCAAGAAGTTGTGGGAAGAGCTTCGAAACGAGGCACCGCGCTACGCCAAGTATCTTCCGGAGCTGCCCCGGCTGCTGGTCGACTTTTTGCAGCACAACGCCAAGGACCACTCTCAGGACTGGAAGCGTTTGCTCGAGGAGCAACGCAAGACCAATCGCTTGCTTTCCGCCCTGTTGTACGGTGCCGGGGGTTTTGTGCTTGGCCTGGTCCTGGTGCAGATCTTTTTGCGCGTGAGCCTCTTCTAAGCCCTGGCGGCGTCCCATACCGGGCGCAGGCCAAGAAAACCGGGCGACTTTATAATGGCGGGCTAGCCTTATTGAGACGTCCTGATCATGCCTATTTATGCTTATCGCTGCGCGTCCTGCGGCTTTGCCAAGGACGTTTTGCAAAAACTTTCTGCACCAACGTTGAGCGACTGCCCCAGTTGCGGCAAAGACACCTTTGCCAAACAGCTGACGGCCGCGGGCTTCCAGCTCAAAGGCTCTGGTTGGTATGCCACTGACTTCAAAGGCAGTGGCAGCGCGCCAACTTCGAGCGCTGGCAGCAAAGACGAGTCGGCACCTGCAGCAGCGAGCAGCGAAGCTGCCGCACCAGCAGCGTGTGGCGCCTCGTGTGCCTGCCATCCTTAATCGTTCGTCTGGGGCTGTTGTGCCGTTCAAAAAGTATCTGATCACGGGTCTGCTGGTCTGGTTGCCATTGGCGATCACGATCTGGGTCTTGCTGTGGTTGATCGGTATTCTGGACGGCATTTTTGGTGGACTGGTGTCTGCCTTACAGGCTGTTTCCCCGCAGTCCCTGGCCCCGACCTTGGAGCAATTGCGTCACATCCCTGGCTTGGGTGTGGTGCTGGTGTTTACGGCCCTGTTGTTGACCGGCGCGCTGGTCTCCAACGTGGCCGGTCGCTGGTGGCTGGGGCAATGGCATGCGCTGATGGCCCGCATTCCGGTGTTCAAGTCGATTTACAACAGCGTCAAAAAGGTTTCGGACACGCTTTTTTCCAGCAGCGGCAATGCGTTTCGCACGGCCTTGCTGGTGCAGTACCCGCGCAAGGGCGCCTGGACGATCGCTTTTCTGACCGGCGCACCAGGCGGCGAAGTAGCCCAGCATCTGGGCGGCGACTTTGTCAGCGTCTACGTGCCCACCACGCCCAACCCGACCAGTGGTTTCTTCCTCATGATGCCCCGCAGCGACGTGGTCGAACTCGACATGAGCGTGGACGAGGCGCTGACCTATGTCATCTCCATGGGGTCTGTGGCCCCGTCTTCTAACAAGGCACTACCCGAATAAGGGACTGGCCCGTGGGGCCAAGGGCCTGTTGATCCTGAAAGCAAAACTATGGCAATGCGTTCTCATTACTGCGGTCTGGTGACCGAGGCCTTGATGGGCCAGACTGTGAGCTTGTGCGGCTGGGTGAACCGCCGTCGCGACCATGGTGGCGTGATATTTGTTGATTTGCGAGACCGTGAAGGCTACGTTCAGGTGGTCTGTGATCCTGATCGTCCCGAGATGTTTGCGCTGGCCGAGGGCTTGCGCAATGAGTTTTGCGTTCAGGTCAAGGGCTTGGTGCGTGCGCGCCCGCAAGGCACCAGCAACGACAGTTTGAAAAGCGGCAAAGTCGAGGTGCTTTGCCATGAGCTCACCGTGCTCAATGCCTCGGTCACCCCGCCGTTTCAGATGGACGATGACAACCTGTCGGAGACCACGCGTCTGACGCACCGTGTGCTGGATCTGCGCCGTCCGTACATGCAAAACAACCTGATGTTGCGTTACCGCGTGGCCATGGAAGTGCGCAAGTACCTGGACGAAAACGGCTTTGTGGATATAGAGACACCGATGCTTACGAAGAGCACGCCCGAAGGCGCACGTGACTACCTGGTGCCCAGCCGCGTTCACGACGGACAGTTTTTTGCGCTTCCCCAGTCGCCACAGCTGTTCAAGCAGCTGCTGATGGTGGCCGGCTACGACCGTTACTACCAGATCACCAAGTGCTTTCGCGATGAGGACTTGCGTGCCGATCGGCAGCCTGAGTTCACGCAGATTGATATCGAGACCTCGTTTCTGACCGAGGAAGAAATCCGCGACATGATGCAAGGCATGATCAAGCGGGTCTTTCAAAAGGCGATCGGCGTGGACCTGGGCGAGTTCCCAGTGATGACCTACCAGGATGCGATGCATTGGTATGGCTCGGACAAGCCCGACCTGCGGGTGAAGCTGAAATTTGCAGAGCTCACCGATGTCATGGCCGACGTGGATTTCAAAGTATTTTCGGGCGCTGCCAACATGAAGGGCGGACGCGTGGTGGCCTTGCGTGTTCCACAGGGTTCGGCTGAGTCGGGCGGCATCAGCCGCGGCGAGATCGACGCCTACACCGAGTTTGTCAAGATTTACGGCGCCAAGGGCTTGGCCTACATCCGTGTCAATGACCTGTCCAAAGGGCGTGACGGTTTGCAGTCGCCGATCGTGAAGAATATTCACGACACCGCATTGGCTGCCGTGCTCGAGCGCACCGGCGCGCAAAACGGTGATTTGATCTTCTTTGGCGCGGACAAGGCGAAGATCGTCAATGACGCCATCGGTGCTTTGCGCATTCGCATTGGTCACAGCGAATTTGGCCGTCGCCAGGGCTTATTCGAGGATCGCTGGGCGCCGATGTGGGTGGTGGATTTCCCGATGTTCGAGTTCGACGAGGAATCCCAGCGTTACACGGCGGTTCACCATCCGTTTACCGCGCCCAAAGATGGCCACGAAGACTGGATGGCCAGCGAGCCGGAAAAGTGCATTTCCAAGGGCTACGACATGGTCCTCAATGGCTGGGAGATGGGTGGTGGCTCGGTGCGTATTCACCGCGCCGACGTGCAGCAAAAAGTATTCGATGCGCTCAAAATTTCCCCTCAAGAGGCGCAGCTCAAGTTTGGCTTTCTGCTCGATGCCCTGCAGTACGGCGCGCCACCGCACGGCGGCCTGGCCTTCGGTCTGGACCGTATCGTCACGCTGATGACCGGTGCGGAGTCGATCCGTGACGTGATCGCGTTTCCCAAAACCCAGCGCGCGCAGTGCTTGCTCACCGACGCGCCGAGCCTGGTGGACGAAAAGCAGTTGCGTGAACTGCATATTCGCTTGCGCAACCCCGAGGCCGCTAAAACCGCCTGACCGTCGCGGCGTCACAGGGCCTGCCACATGGCAGCGCTCTCGGGCAGAATCCGTCTGATGCTCAAGACGGATATTGGCCTGTGAGTCCAGAGGCACCTGCGCGACCCTACAAAATTCCAGCCTCGGTGCTGGTGGTGATCTACACCGCCAGCTTGCAGGTCTTGCTCATTGAGCGCGCGGATGTGCCTGGATTCTGGCAATCGGTTACGGGCAGCAAAGACCATGTCGACGAAAGCTGGGCGCAAACCGCCTGGCGCGAGGTGCTGGAGGAAACCGGCATGGACTGCGCGCCGGGCTCGTCTTTGCACGCGGGCTTGGAGGACTGGGCATTGGAAAATGTCTATGAGATTTACCCGCGCTGGCGTCACCGCTACGCCCCAGGCGTCGACACCAACACCGAGCATCTGTTTGGTTTGCTGGTGCCCGAGGGTCAGGCCGTTCGCCTCAATCCGCGCGAGCATCAGGCGCATGTCTGGCTGCCTTACCAAGAGGCCGTCGAGCGCTGCTTTTCCCCGTCCAATGCCGAGGCATGCCTGTTACTGCCACGGTTTGCTGCTGCCAGGGGCACGCTGTGACAGCGGTCAGCGCCGAGGACATTTTTCGGGTGGCCACCTACAACATCCATAAAGGGGTTCAGGGCCTGGGCCCCTTGCGCCGGCTGGAGATTCACAACCTTGGTCTCGCCGTGGAGGCCATGGATGCCGACCTGGTTTGCCTGCAGGAGGTACGCCTTGAAAACCGTCGCGAGGCACAGCGTTTTGCCCATTGGCCCCATCGCGGCCAGGCCGATTTTCTGGCGCCTGAGGGCTATGAGGCGGTGTACCGCAGCAACGCGATTACCCGTCACGGCGAACATGGCAATGCCTTGTTGTCGCGCTGGCCGGTGGTGACGCATCAGCATGAGGACATGTCGGATCACCGCCTGGAGCAGCGGGGCTTGTTGCATGTGACGGTCGGCCTGCCTGGCTGCGAGGTTCATGCGTTGGTGGTTCATCTGGGCCTGATCCGTGCCAGCCGGGTGCGACAGATCGAGCAACTCATGCGCTTCATTGATCGCGAAGTCCCTGCCGCGGCGCCTTTGGTGCTGGCAGGCGACTTCAACGAGTGGAGTGGCTGGATGCGCAGCGCGATCGCCGAGCTTGGCCTGGGTGGCTGGCCGGGTCCGCGGCAGGCAACCTATCCTTCGCGCCTGCCCTTGGTCCAGCTCGACCATGTCTTTTCCCGTGGTTTGGCGCCGATCGGCCTGCATGTTCCACGTGGACCCATTTGGTCGCGCATGTCCGATCATCTGCCTTTGATCGCGGAATTTGCCATGCCGTCTTTGGCTGACCATGCACACGTCCAGAGCTGAGCATCAAATCCAGCTTCTTAGGGGTTCCGAGAGGTTCTTCCAGGCTTTGATCGAGGCTTTTGACGCCAGCGAGCATGAAATCCGGCTGGAAACCTATATCTTTCACCCACAAGCGGCGGTTCTCGATGTTGCCCAGGCCCTGATACGGGCTGCCCGGCGGGGCGTTCGGGTTTTCCTGGTCTTTGACGGGGCCGGAACGCCTGAGTTGGCAGACAGCTGGCGTCAGGCCTTTGATGAGGCAGGCGTGCAGTGGAAGATTTTTCGGCCGATCGGATGGCTCGGCCTGGTTTTTCCGCGGCGTTGGCGGCGCTTGCACCGCAAATTGTGTGTGGTTGATGGCGAGCTGGGCTTCTGCGGCGGCATCAACTTGCTAGACGACAACATAGACCCCAATCATGGGCGATTACAGCAGCCGCGCCTGGACTATGCGGTGCAGGTGCGCGGCCCGATTGTTCGGCCCATGCACGGCGCCATGGTTCAACTCTGGTGGCGCAGCCAGGCCCGCACCGAGTTGCAGCAGGCTGATTTGCCTGGCGCCTGGCGTGCGCTGAAGCGTTCCTCGGGCAAGGCCCATGCGCAGGGGCGCGTCAACGCCGTGGCGGGGGCGGTGGCGCAACTGGTTTTGCGCGACAACCTGCGAAACCGTACCCGTATCGAGCGTGCCTACCGAGGCGCCCTGGCGCAGGCGCAGACCGATGTATTGATTGCCAACGCCTATTTTTTGCCTGGGCGCAGAATGCGCGACAGCCTGATCCAAGCCGCACGCCGAGGTGTGCGGGTTCGCCTGATGCTGCAGGGCCGGTATGAATATTTCATGCAGTTTCACGCTGCGCGAGCGCTTTACGACGGTTTGCTCGCCGCAGGTGTTGAGATCTACGAGTACACGCCGAGCTTTTTGCACGCCAAGGTTGCTGTGGTTGACGCCAGCTGGGCTACGGTCGGGTCTTCCAATATCGATCCCTTGAGCTTGCTGCTGGCGCGCGAAGCCAATGTGGTGGTGCAGGATTCGGCGTTTGCGCAACTGCTGTTGGGTGAACTGGAACAAGCCCTACGCTCAGACGCGCGACGGGTGGATCCCAGCGCCTACTGCCAGCGAGCCTGGTCCACGCGCTGGCTGGATCAGGCCGCGCTTTCCCTGATGCGGCTCACGCTGTTCTTGGTCGGCTTGCGGTATTGAGACGAAACAGTTCGGCATGGGATCCGGGTGCACCGGCGTTTCGGCGGCTCAAAGGCTGTTAGCATCATTTCATCCAACTTTTGTTCAAGACGCATGAGTTCAGAACCCAACGACCAAGGCGTTCCCGTCTCCGTCAAGATCCGCGAGCGGATCCTGGCGGCGCGCAAGCGCTTCCACGCCAATGACAATATTTCCGAGTTCATCGAGCCCGGCGAACTCGAGGCCTTGCTGGACGAGGTGACCGACAAGATGACCGGCGTTTTGGGTAGTCTCGTGATCGACACGGCCAACGATCACAACACGGGCGAAACGGCGCGCCGCGTCGCCAAGATGTACCTGAGTGAGGTTTTTCAGGGGCGCTACGCGCCGGAGCCGCAGATCACAGAATTTCCCAACGCCGAGCGCCTCAATGAGCTGATGATTGTGGGCCCGGTCAGCGTGCGCAGCGCATGCAGTCATCATTTCTGCCCGATCCTGGGCAAATTGTGGATTGGCGTGCTGCCCAATGAGCACACCAATGTGATCGGCCTGTCCAAGTACGCGCGCCTGGCAGACTGGGTGATGAGCCGTCCGCAGATCCAGGAGGAGGCGGTGGTGCAACTGGCAGACCTGATTCAGCAAAAAACACAGCCCGATGGTCTGGCTCTGGTGATGCAGGCCAGCCATTTCTGCATGGGCTGGCGCGGCGTCAAAGACCTCAACAGCAAGATGATCAATTCGGTCATGCGTGGCAGTTTTCTGAAAGACGCCAATCTGCGGCGTGAATTTTTAGCCCTGATCCCTCGGGAGGAATGACTATGTTGGTTCGTCTGTTGTACGCGAGTCGTGCGGTTGACCTCAAGCCTGCCACGATCGAATCGATTCTTCAGCGATCGCGCGATCACAACCCGGCCAGTGGCATCACCGGCGTGCTGTGCTACGGCAGCGGTGTGTTCATGCAAGTGCTCGAAGGCGGTCGCTCGACCGTCAGTGAGCTCTACGGCCACATCGCCTCGGACAAGCGCCACAAGGATGTGGTCTTGCTGCATTTCGAAGAGATCACCGAGCGGCGCTTTGGGGGCTGGACCATGGGCGAGGTCAATATGAACCGCATCAATGCATCGATCCTCTTGAAATACGGAGAGAAGCCGGTCATGGATCCTTACGCCGTCTCGGGCAAGGTGTCCCTGGCTTTGCTTGAGGAACTGATCGCCACCGCGGCCATCGTCGCTCGCGCGTGAAGTCGGTCGCGCCGGGCGGCGCAGCGGCGCATGACCAGGCGCCACCGCTGATGCTACTGGGCTGCGATTTCACCAGTGCACCAAGTCGGCGAAAGCCGATCGTTCTGGCGACCGGGCAGCTTGCGGGCAGGCGTCTGCTGCTCGAGCAATTACTTGCTTTTTCTGACTTCGCCGGCTTTTCGGCCTGGCTGGCGCAGGACCGCGCCTGGTTGGGTGGCTTTGACTTGCCCTTTGGTTTGCCGCGTACGCTGGTCGAGGACCTGGGCTGGCCCAGCGACTGGAGCGAACTCATGGCTTTTTATGCAGGCATGAGCCGCGCACAGATTCGTGAGGTGTTTGCGGCCTATTGCCAGGCCAGGCCCGCCGGTGCGAAGTTCGCGCATCGCGCCACCGATCGCCTGTCGCTCTCCAGCCCGAGCATGAAATGGGTGAATCCGCCAGTGGCCTACATGATGCATGCTGGCGTTCCTTTGCTGCTGGCAGCCGGCGTGGCGCTGGTTGGCCTGAGCAAGGACTGGCAGCGCCCTGGGGCGCATCGTCGTCTGGCACTCGAAGCCTATCCGGGCCTGTTGGCGCGCGAGTTTTTGGGTCAGCGCAGTTACAAAAGTGACAACAAGGCCCAACAGAATGCGCAGCGGCTGATTGCCCGAAAGGACCTGATCCATGCGCTGGAGCAGGGGCAGGGCCGGCTGGGTTTGCAGCTCAAGCTCAGTCATGCGCAGCGCGAGCGCTTGACCGACGATGCCAGTGGCGACAGCCTGGACGCGGTGTTGTGCCTGTTGCAGGCAGCCTGGGCGCAAGGGCAGCATGCGGCTGGTGATCCACTGTATGGATTGCCCCAGACCATGGATCCGCTTGAGGGCTGGATCATCACAGCATGAAGTACCTGCAAGGTTTGCTGCTACTGCTGGGATGGCTGTTGCTGCCAGCGTGGAGCGGCGAGCCCACGGTGTACACCGCGCAGGTGGTCTCAGTGATTGACGGCGATACCTTGTGGGTGCGACCCTTGGGATCAGGCACCAAGAAAAAACTGCGGCTGCTTGGCATTGATGCACCAGAAATTTGTCAGGCCGGCGGCCGGCAGTCGCGCGCCGCACTCAAGGCGATGGTTTCAGGCCAGCAATTACAGGTGAGCGAGTACGGCAGCGACAGTTACGGCCGGGGCCTGGCGCAGCTGGTCGTCGGTGGCAGGGATGTGGCTGCCCAGATGGTGGCCCAGGGTCAGGCCTGGTCGGCCAGGCCAGCCAGCGCTAACTTTTCGTACAGCCTGCAAGAGCAAGCGGCACGCCAGGCCCGGCTCGGCCTGTTCGCAGCGGACAAGCCGCAGTGGCCAGGTGCATTTCGCAAACAGCACGGCAGCTGCTACCCGCCGCGCAAATCTTAGGTGCCGGGTCGGCCCGCCGGGGGCGCGCAGACGGCGCAGTTGCTCTGGCGTTGCAGGCGCATCTCGGTAAATTCCATGCGCCGGCCGTCAATCATCAGCAAGCGCCCTTTCAGTGCTTCGCCAGCGCCGCTTACCAGCTTGAGCGCTTCTGCAGCCTGCATCGAGCCGACCAGCCCGACCAGGGGAGCGAAGACGCCCATGGTCGCGCAACGGGTTTCTTCAAATTCGGCGTCGGGCGGAAACAGGCAGGCATAACACGGTGCGTCGGGGTCGCGGCTGTCGTACACCGTGACCTGACCATCGAAGCGAATCGCCGCACCCGAGACCAGTGGTTTGCGGTGCTGTACACAGGCCCGGTTGATGGCCTGACGGGTTTCAAAGTTGTCACAGCAGTCCAGCACCACGTCGGCTGCCGCCACCAGTTCGGACAGCGCGGCTGCATCCGCGCGGCGCGCCACGGTGGTGACCACGGCCTTCGGATTCAGGGCCTTGACGGCTTGCGCGATCGAATCGACTTTGAGCTGCCCGATGCGCGCCTGCGTGTGCGCAATCTGTCGTTGCAGATTGGTCAGGTCCACGGTGTCGTCGTCAACCACCGTGATCTGGCCCACGCCGGCTGAGCCCAGGTACAGCGCAACCGGTGAGCCCAGTCCGCCAGCGCCAACGATCAGCGCATGTGCGGCCTGAATGCGTTCCTGACCTGCAATACCGATATCGTCGAGCAGAATGTGTCGCGAATACCGTAGCAGGTCATCGTCATTCATGGTCCGGCGCTTTAGAGCTCTTTTTTGGCCTCAGGGCGCTCGGTCATGGTTTTGCTGACCTGGACGTCCTGGCCCTTGAGCAAATTGAGCGCCTGCTTTAACTGGAAGTCATTGCCAGAGCCAAACTCGGGCATGCGGCGTTCCGACGCCGGTTTTTTAAGTTCCTCTTCC
The DNA here is from genome assembly GCA_038145425.1 of Comamonadaceae bacterium. Classification (GTDB taxonomy): domain Bacteria; phylum Pseudomonadota; class Gammaproteobacteria; order Burkholderiales; family Burkholderiaceae_C; genus Rhodoferax. Next base: position 54,444 of record JAYQPP010000017.1, read on the forward strand.
AGACGCTTGCGTGCAGCCTCGCGGGCTTTTTCCAGCTCGGGGTTGGTCTCTGCTGCCCCCTGGCTGTTGCCCAGGTGCTTTTCCAGGTCAGCTTCACGGGTTCGCAAGACGGCAAACAAATTGCCCTCGGCGGTCTCGTCGACCATCAGGTCAGGCACGATGCCTTTGGCCTGGATCGATCGGCCGCTGGGCGTGTAGTAGCGACTGGTGGTGAGCTTCAGGCCAGCGGTCGGGCAGTTTTCAAGCCGGTAGCGCGGCTCCAGGCAAACCGCGGTTTGAACCGATCCTTTGCCAAAGGTCTGGCTGCCCATGAGCTTGGCGCGTTTGTGGTCCTGCAGGGCGCCGGCCACGATTTCGCTGGCCGAGGCGGACCCCTCGTTGACCAGCACCACCAGAGGCACTTTCTTCAGCGCTGCGCTGGTTGCTTCGTCGAGCAATTTAAGCGGGTCATTGCCGCGGCGCGCGTAAAACCCAGGCGCCGCCTTGTAGGTGAACTTGCTCTCAGGCAGCTGACCATTGGCGGACACCACGGTCACGTTCTCAGGCAAAAATGCCGCGGAAATTGCAACGGCCGCATCCAGAAAGCCGCCAGGGTCGTTGCGGAAGTCGAGCACCAAGCCTTTGAGTTTGGGTTCGGTCTTGTAGATCTCGTTGAGCTTGCGGGCGAAATCTGCAACCGTGCGTTCCTGGAACTGGCTCACGCGGATCCAGGCATAGCCCGGCTCGACCACCTTGGCGCGTACCGACTGGGTGCGGATCACCTCGCGCACAATGGTCACGGTGAAGGTGCGGCTTTCCTCCCGGCGGAAAATCGTCAGTACCACCTTGGTGTCAGGCTCGCCGCGCATGCGCTTGACGCCTTCGTTGAGCGTCAAGCCCTTGACCGGTGTGTCATCGATCTTGGTGATCAGGTCATTGGGCTTGAGGCCAGCGCGAAAGGCGGGCGAACCCTCGATTGGCGAGACCACCTTGATCAGGCCTTCTTCCTGCGTGATTTCAATGCCGACGCCGACAAAGCGCCCAGTTGTGCCCTCGTTGAAGTCCTTGAGCGCTTTCTTGTCCAGGTAGACCGAGTGCGGGTCCAGGCCGGAGACCATGCCGGCGATCGCATCGGTGATCAGCTTTTTCTCGTCGACCGGCTCGACATAATTGGTCTTGATCATGCCAAAGACCTCGGCGAGCTGTTGCAGCTCTTCCAGGGGCAGCGGCGCAATCGTGCTGCGCGCCACGGTCTGTAGCGAGACCGTGGTCAATGCGCCGGCTACCACGCCGACAGATATCCAGCCTGCGATTTTCAGTTTGTGACCCATGTTCGGCTTTCTTGATGTTCAGGGCTAGTTGACAGCTTGAGCGGGGCGCTTACGCCAGAGCCTGAAAGACCCATCTTAAGAGGATTTCTTGCCTTGTGCTGCCACAGCAGCGGCGGCGCGCGCGACGGCTTCAGCATCGCCGAGGTAGTAGTGGCGTATCGGCTTGAGGGCGTCGTCGAGTTCGTAGACCAGCGGAACACCGTTGGGGATGTTCAGACCGACGATATCTTCGTCAGAAATCTGGTCCAGGTATTTCACCAGGGCACGCATGGAGTTGCCGTGCGCTGATACCAGTACGCGCTTGCCACGCTGAATGGCTGGCGCCAGGGCCTCGTGCCAGAACGGCAGGACACGCGCCACGGTGTCTTTCAGGCACTCGGTGAGCGGAATTTGTTCGGGCGCGAGCCGGGCGTAGCGGATATCGCCGCGTTCACTGCGCGGATCGGATGCCTCGAGTGCGGGTGGGGGTGTGTCGTAGCTGCGGCGCCAGACCAGCACCTGATCGTCGCCGTACTGCCGCGCCGTCTCGGCCTTGTTCAAGCCCTGCAGGGCGCCATAGTGGCGCTCGTTGAGGCGCCAGCTGTTTACCACGGGCAACCAGGTGCGGTCCATTTCGTCGAGCACATGCCACAGGGTGCGCGTGGCGCGTTTGAGCACGCTGGTGTAAGCCACATCGAAGTCATAGCCCTCGGCTTTGAGCAGGCGTCCTGCAAGAATTGCTTGCTCCAGCCCCGTGGGGGTGAGGTCGACGTCGGTCCAGCCGGTGAACCGGTTTTCCAGATTCCAGGTGGATTCCCCGTGGCGGATCAGTACGAGCTTGTGTGTGGTCATCAGACGCATCGTGAAACTTGGGACACGGGCCATTCTAAAATGGCGTGTTTTGGGTTGCAGCGCAACAAGGAAAGACCCTGTGAAATTTGTTCTTGATAACTGGATGTTGATTTCCATCGTGCTGGCCTCTGGGGCCATGCTGTTTTGGCCCATGCTCAATGCGGCTGGTGGTTCCTTGGGTGTGGACGCTGCCGTGCAGCGCATGAACCGGGAAAAAGCTGTCGTGATCGATGTGTGCGAGGCCAAGGAATACGCCCAGGGACATATCACCGGGGCAAAAAACATTCCTCTGTCCGAGCTGTCGGCCAAATTGCCGAGCGTGGTCAAGAGCAAAGAGCAGGCCTTGATTTTGGTGTGCCAGTCCGGTAACCGAAGCCGTAGCGCGGCAGCCATCGCCAAAAAGCTGGGTTATGCCAAGGCCGAGTCGCTCTCTGGCGGCCTGAGCGCCTGGCGTGGCGCCAATCTGCCTGTCAGCAAAGCCTGATTCACATCACTTACGCAAGGTCTGTCATGCAAGCCGTCAAGATGTACACCACTGCTGTTTGTCCTTATTGCATTCGCGCCAAGCAGTTGCTTAAAGCACGCGGCGTTGAGGTCATTGAAGAAGTCCGCATTGACCAGGACCCCGGCCAGCGCGACGAAATGATCGAGCGCACGGGCCGGCGTACCGTACCGCAAATCTTTATCGGCGCCACCCACGTCGGCGGCTGCGATGACCTGGTGGCGCTTGATGGCAAGGGTGGCCTGCTGCCCATGCTGAACGCCGCCTGAAGACTGCGCGCCGTCTGGTGCGCCCAGGCAATACATACTTTTTTGATCTAACCGGAAGACCACCATGGCCGACACTCCTAGCGCCGCCGAAGAAGCGGTATTTCAAATCCAGCGCATCTATTTAAAAGAGGCCTCGCTGGAGCAGCCCAATTCGCCGGCCATCTTGCTCGAGCAGGAGCAGCCCACCGTCGACATCCAGCTTGGCGTGAACGCCGTCCCGGTGGCCGATGGCATTTTTGAGGTGTCCGTGACGGGCACGGTGCAAGCTAAGATCAAGGAAAAGACCGTTTTCTTGGTCGAGGTGACGCAGGCGGGTATTTTTGAAATTCGCAACCTGCCCGCCGAGCAAATGGGCCCGGTCATGGGCATTGCCTGCCCGCAAATTGTTTACCCCTACCTGCGCGGTAACGTGGCTGACGTGATCCAGCGTGCGGGTTTCCCGCCGGTGCACTTGTCGGAAATCAACTTCCAAGCCATGTACGAGCAGCAGCAGTCTGCCCAGGCTGGCACCACCCAGTAAGCCTTATGAAGCTGGTGGTGCTGGGCGCCGGGGCATGGGGCACAGCGTTGGCTGTGCACCTGGCCAGGCAACGAGCCCAGACGCCGCTGGTGACGCTGTGGTCGCGCGACCCAGCCTTGCTTGCGCGACTAGCACAAGACGGGGAAAACCAGCGCTACCTGCCGGGCGTGCGTCTGCCGCAGACCTTGGCGCTCAGTGCAGCGAGCGGCCAGGACTTGGCCACGCTGGTGTCAGATGCCGACCTGGTCATTTTGGCTACCCCGATGGCAGCCTTGCGTGACATGTTGCAGGCGCTACGGGCCAGTGCTGTGCCTGTTGTATGGCTGTGCAAAGGTTTTGAAGCCGGCCGCGACGGCGCAGCCGGCCTGCTGGGGCACGAGGTGCAGGCCCAGGTTGCGCCCGACTTGCGGGTGGGTGTGCTCAGCGGCCCGAGCTTTGCGCAAGAGGTTGCGCAGGGCCAACCATCGGCACTGGTTGCCGCCAGCAGCGATGCAGCGCTTCGGCAGACCATGGTAGATATTTTTCATGGGCCGCTGATGCGCGTTTACGCCACCGACGATGTGGCCGGCGTGGAGGTGGGTGGCGCGGTCAAGAACGTGATGGCGATTGCCACCGGTGTGTGTGATGGACTGGCCCTGGGCCAGAATGCCCGGGCCGCCCTGATCACCCGCGGACTGGCAGAAATGACCCGCCTTGGACTCGCCCTCGGCGCGCGCGCCGAAACCTTTATGGGGCTCAGTGGTTTGGGCGATCTGGTGCTGACGGCCACTGGTGATTTGTCTCGCAACCGGCAGGTTGGTTTGGCGCTGGCGCGTGGTCAGTCCCTGGCCGATATCACAGCCAAGCTGGGTCATGTGGCCGAGGGCGTCTACAGCGCCCGAACCGTGGCTGAGCGGGCCCACCAGCTCCAGGTGGCGGTGCCCTTGACCGACGCGGTCGTCGCATTGCTCGACGGCCAGGTTACACCGGGTCAGGCGCTGAGCCTGCTGATGGCGCGCGAGCCGGTGGTTGAATCCCGTGGCGTGGGCACTCAGGGCTATTAAGGCTCGCCTGCGTCGCCTTCAAACTCTTTGGCATCGACAATCACCATGATGGATTTCAACCCAAGCGCGCTGACGGCCTTGGCCCGGCAGGATGTGGCTCTTGCCTTGCAGGAAGATGTGGGCGCGGCTGACCTGACCGCCGGCCTGGTTGCCGATGGGCTGCAGGCCAGTGCCAAGATCATCGCGCGTGAGTCCGCAGTGATTTGTGGCTCTGCCTGGGTGGAGGCCGCTTTTTTGGCAATCGATCCTCAGGCCCGTTTTGTCTGGCACGTCGCAGAAGGGCAGCCCTGTGATGCCGATCAGCTGGTACTCGAAGTGTTCGCTCAGGCTCGGGCCTTGTTGACGGCGGAGCGCACAGCCTTGAATTTCTTGCAGCTGCTCAGCGCTGTGGCCACCAAGACCCGCGTTTTTGTGGACCGGGTTGCAAGCGTTCCTGGTGCCAAGGCGCGCATCGTCGACACCCGCAAGACCTTGCCGGGCTTGCGCATGGCGCAAAAATATGCGGTGCTGCAAGGTGGTGGTAGCAACCACCGCATCGGGCTGTTTGATGCGGTGCTGATCAAAGAGAACCATATTGCAGCGGCCGGCGGCATTGCGGCGGTCTTGCAGCAGGCGGCAGCGGCGGCGCCCGGGGCTGACTTTGTGGAGATCGAGGTGGAGTCGCTGGACGAACTCGAGCAGGCTTTGCAG
>JAYQPP010000018.1:0-53929 GCA_038145425.1 Comamonadaceae bacterium
GACAGCATCGTCGACGGCGAGCATCACTTTGTGGCCACCCTCACGCCGGTCGCTGAAGTCCACGAGGATGCCGAGCGCGAGTCATCTAGCGAGATCGAAGCGCTGCGCCGCGCGGTGATGCAGCAGTTTGACCAGTACGTCAAACTGAATAAAAAGATTCCACCTGAGATCCTGACCTCCATCAGCGGCATTGACGATCCGGGTCGGCTCACCGACACGATTGCCGCCCACCTGCCCTTGAAATTGGAGGGCAAGCAATCGGTGCTTGACCAGGCCAAGGTGAAAGAACGCCTAGAAAACCTGTTTGAGCAACTCGATCGCGAAGTCGACATCCTCAATGTCGACAAAAAGATTCGCGGCCGCGTCAAGCGGCAAATGGAAAAAAGTCAGCGCGACTTTTACTTGAACGAACAAGTCAAGGCAATCCAGAAAGAGCTCGGCGAAGGCGAAGAAGGCGCCGACATTGACGAGATCGAGAAGAAAATCAAATCTGCGCGCATGCCCAAAGATGCGCGCAAGAAGGCCGACGCCGAGCTGAAAAAGCTCAAGCTGATGTCTCCCATGTCAGCAGAAGCAACGGTGGTGCGCAACTACATCGACGTGCTCGCCGGCCTGCCCTGGGCCACCAAGACCAAGGTCAAGCGTGACCTGCCCAATGCCGAAGCGGTGCTCAACGAAGACCACTACGGCCTGGAGAAAGTCAAAGACCGCATCCTTGAGTACCTGGCAGTGCAGCAGCGTGTTGACAAGATCAAGGCGCCGATTCTGTGCCTGGTCGGCCCACCCGGTGTGGGCAAGACCTCGCTGGGCCAGTCGATTGCCAAGGCCACCGGCCGCAAGTATGTGCGCGTCGCCCTTGGCGGCATGCGCGATGAGGCGGAAATCCGCGGTCATCGCCGCACCTATATTGGCGCCATGCCGGGCAAAGTGTTGCAAAGCCTGAGCAAGGTTGGCACCCGTAACCCCTTGTTCCTGCTCGATGAAATTGACAAGCTGGGCATGGATTTCAGGGGTGACCCCTCCTCGGCGCTGCTGGAAGTGTTAGACCCCGAGCAAAACCACAAGTTTGGCGACCACTATGTTGAGGTCGACTTCGACCTGAGTGACGTGATGTTTGTAGCCACTTCCAATTCGATGAACATTCCCCCGGCCCTGCTGGACCGCATGGAAGTCATACGATTGGCGGGTTATACCGAAGACGAAAAAGTCAATATCGCGATCAAGTACCTCTTGCCCAAGCAAATGAGCAATAACGGGGTGAAGGCCAGTGAAATTGAAGTGACCGAAGAAGCGGTACGCGACATCGTTCGTTACTACACCCGAGAAGCTGGCGTGCGTTCTCTCGAGCGGGATATTTCCAAAATCTGTCGCAAGGTTGTCAAAGGCCTGCAGCTCAAGCATATGAGCCCCAAGGTTCGCGTGACCAGCGAGAACCTGAATGACTTTCTCGGTGTGCGCAAATTCGATTTTGGTAAGGCCGAGAAGAAAAACCAGATTGGGCAGGTGGTGGGCCTGGCCTACACCGAAGTGGGCGGCGACCTGCTCACGATCGAGGCGGCGATGATGCCTGGCAAAGGCGCCATTACCCGCACCGGCTCGCTCGGTGACGTGATGAAAGAGTCTGTCGAGGCCGCGCGCACCGTGGTGCGTAGCCGTGCCCACAGCCTGGGCATCAAAGACGAATTCTTTGAAAAGAAAGACCTGCACATTCACGTGCCAGACGGCGCCACACCCAAAGACGGCCCCAGCGCGGGTGCTGCCATGACCACAGCCTTTGTGTCGGCCATGACGGGCATTCCGGTACGCAGCGATGTCGCCATGACCGGCGAGATTACCCTGCGCGGTGAGGTAACGGCAATCGGCGGCCTGAAAGAAAAGCTACTGGCAGCCCTGCGCGGCAGCATCAAAACAGTGATGATTCCGGAGGACAACAAAAAAGACCTTCAGGAAATCCCGGACAACGTGAAAAAAGGCCTGGAGATCATCCCGGTTCGCTGGATCGACAAGGTCTTGGAACTTGCGCTTGAGCGTGCGCCCGTGCCGCTGCCCGAGGAAGAAACTGCTGTCGAGCCAGCCGCCACCGGTAAAGCGACAAGCCCTGCGCGCACCGACCCCATCAAGCACTAGTGGCACCGCCTCAAGCCCGGGCGCTTGTGGTTTTTCCATTACAATCTGCCTCCGGTTTGCGGGAATAGCTCAGTTGGTAGAGCGCAACCTTGCCAAGGTTGAGGTCGAGAGTTCGAGACTCTTTTCCCGCTCCAAAAATTTCAACAGTCATGGCATTTTTTTGGCGTGGCTTACGCGGGAATAGCTCAGTTGGTAGAGCGCAACCTTGCCAAGGTTGAGGTCGAGAGTTCGAGACTCTTTTCCCGCTCCAGATTCAAGGGGTGCCAACGCACCCCTTTTTCATTCCCATTTGCTTTTTCCACTCTTCATCGCCACCAGCAGCTGCGGGTGTCCGGTGTTCGTGCCTTGCACCGCGCAGGGCTTGGGGAACCGCATCAAGCCCTCAAGGACTGCTGGCAACACAACGAGCCGTGGCCCAATCAAGCGCCGGCAAAACCAGGCCAAGTCGCTGCCAAATGCAAGAGCCTGCCAGGCACGGATGTTAGAATTTTGCTCGTCCGCGGCTCGAGAAAAACGCCTAGCGTTGGAATCTTGTCTGCCGATGGGCAAGCTCAAAGCGGCGCGATAGCAAATCGGTTATGCAACGGATTGCAAATCCGTGGAGGCCAGTTCGACTCTGGCTCGCGCCTCCAGAATTCTTGATGCCTGAGTTGTGTGTGAAGCCCCCTCACCTCTGTTGATGGGGCTTTTTTGTTTCACAATCCAGGTATGCCCGAGTGGTGAAATTGGTAGACACAGCGGACTTAAAATCCGCCGCTTTCCTGAAAAGGGGCGTACCGGTTCGATTCCGGTCTCGGGCACCAAAAAAGAATGACACCCATCGCATCCCGTTGGCACCATAGGCTCCAAACTGCTGATCTGAATGCGACATAGCTGCTCGATAACGGTGGGCTGATCCGGGCAGTCTGCGCCCACACAAGCAGGCTCAAGCCACTTCAAAGTGCCCCATCATGCCGTGGGCCTGGTGGCCCAGCACATGGCAGTGCACCATCCAGTGGCCGGGCTGGTCGGCAAAAATCCTGAGACTGGCTTTCTCTCGCGGCTGCAGCAACAGCGTGTCGCGCACCGGCCCCCATTGATCGCCGGTTTTCTGACGCAGCCACACGCCATGAAAGTGCAGCGGGTGGTGCCACATGGTCTGGTTGTCCACATTCACATCAATCGACTGGCCTGCACGCATGCGAAACAGGGGCGGGTGATGCGCGTGACCATCTTCGTTTTTCATGGCTTTGCCGTTGATCAGCCAGATCGCTTCGCGCGTGGCCTCGCGGCTCATGGCGCCGCCCTGCAGTGTCAGGCTGACCGCTGTCTGGGCTGCATGCACCGTCTGCGACAAAGGATTGGCCGGCAGGGCTTTTGGTGCCGCCTGCACCAGGGTTCGGGCGGCACCCTTGGCTTCAATCGTCGCCAGCTCATAACCTTGCTGGCCGTAAAACACATCCTGAATGCGCAGCGTCTGCCCCTGGGCGGGCACTTCCAGCAAGACATCCGCACGCTGCCCGGGCGCCAGGGTGAGCGGCTCGCTCAAGGCCTGAACCGACACCGGATGACCGTCCAGCGCCCAAAGCCAGGCTCTCGCGGCCACCAAACGCAGGGAAAAAATGCGGGCGCTGGTTGCGGCCACCAGCCGCAGACGAATGCGCGAATGCGGCCGTGCCGAGAAATCCTGCGCCAATGACCCGTTGATAAACACCACGTTGCCGATGCGCCCCGCATGCGCCGCGTCGTGCATGTCGCCAAAAGACTCGATCAGCCGCCCGCTGCGATCGATACGCTGGTCTGTGAGCACCCACAACCAGTCTTCATCCACATCAACAGCGTCGCGCTCCTGCACTACCAGCGCACCGGCCAGGCCTCGCCCAACCTGCTCAAAAGTATTCACGTGGGGGTGATACCAGTACGTTCCGGCATCCGGCACCTTGAAGCGGTATTCATACTGGCCACCCGGCGGCACTGGCGCCTGGGTCATTCCTGGCACGCCGTCCATGGCGTTGGGAACGCGAATACCATGCCAGTGCACCGTTGTCGGCTGCGGCAAGGCGTTGGACAAGCGCACGCGCAACTCTTCACCCTGGCGAACCGTCAGGGCCGGGCCGGGGTAGCTCTTGTTGTAAACCCACAAAGACTCAACGGGCTTGTCGATGGGCAAAATCTTGAGCGCAGCTGGCGCTGCGCGCAGCTCGCTCCAAGCCTCAGCCCGTGCCAGGGCTGGCAGGCTCAGGGCAGCGCCAGCTGCAGTGACCTGTTGCAAAAAACCACGCCTCGAGAGCGACATTCGGGTTTGCCCGAGGACCGCGCACTGGGTTTGTGAGTTAGCCTTCAGTGTGTTAATTTGCGCACCCCTTTCAGGAAATTGTGCCATGGCACCAGACAAGCTCAATCAACACCAATCGGACCGCCGCCAGCTCCTGCAAACCGGGCTTTGCATGGGCGCGCTGGCCTGTGGCGCCCCTGTCGGCGGCGCAGAGCCGCTGAAATTGACGAAATTTCCGCCCTCCCGGCTGGTCGATGCGCTGGGGCGCCCCATCAAGGCCAGCGCACTCAAGCCCGACGAGCCGATGGTGTTCACGTACCCCTTCGAGGCAACGCCCGTGTTTCTGGTGGCCCTTCAGCAAGCGCCCAAGGCCGCGGCGATCAAAGCGGGACAACAGGGCGACTATGTCTCGCTCGAAGGGGTTGGACCGAAGCGCAACCTGGTAGCCTATTCTGCGATTTGCAGTCACCGCATGATGTACCCCACTGCGCAGATCAGCTTTATCAACGTCAGGCCGGGCACCGGCAGTGAGCCCAGCCAGGTGATTCATTGTTGCGGCGATAACTCACGGTATGACCCCACCCGCGGCGCCAGCGTGATCTCGGGGCCCGCGCCCGCACCCCTGGCCATGGTTGCGCTGGAATGGCAAGCCAGTGACGACAGCTTGCGCGCCGTGGGTGTGCTGGGTGCCGACATGTTCAAGCCATTCTTTGAAAAATACGCCTTTAAGCTGGAAATGGAACTCGGGCGGCGCGCGCGCCAGGCATGCGGCGAAACTACCAAAGCCGTGCCAACCACGCGTTACAGCAAGCAGTGGCAATCCTGCGCGGCCTGAGCACCGACAGGACTCTGCGCTAAGGTCAACCCGTCCAGTGGTCCTGCCGATGGACCAGGTAAGTGGGCGTCAAGTAGGCGCCTGGTCTCAGCGCCGGATGGGTCGCCTGGTCAAGCGCGAGCGCCTGACGGCGAGATCGCTCGGCGTAAGCGCTGGCCACGCTGTGGGCGGCCGCCAGGGCGGCTGCGTCCGTCACAGGCGAATTGGCCTTGCCGCGAATTTGCACCACCGCCCAGTCGACGCCGTGGCGTCGTTGCAGTTCCACCGTCGCGACCCGCTTGCCCTCGCGACGCAAGGAAAAAATCCGGCTCGCGCCGCTAGAACAGGCGTTCACATAGGTCCCGATGCAATGGCGCTGCTCCAGACCCTCTTGCGCCAGCAGATAACCGCAATCCAGCTCCACGGCCTCATACGAGCCCAGCGTCAAATGTGGCAGCAGTGCCGGCCAACGTACATCGCTGGCTGGGTCGACTTCGATCAACAGGGAACGATGCCAATCGTCGGATCGGCGACACAGGGACTTCCAGCTCACCCCCTTGAGCACAAGCGGACACGCGTAGACAAAATCCGACACGTCCTGGGTTTCATGGTCCAAATTGCGTTCTTCACTCGCATCAAGCCGGGCCCGCATCAGCGCACGTAAAAATATCCTGGCGTTTTCCTCGCGCACCGGGTCTGGTCGCCCACGTGTTTTATCCAAAATTCGCTCGATGCCGCCCAATGCCGCCGGACAGCGCCGCATTTGCATTGGCTCAGTCTGCATCGCCTGAGCCAATAAATTAATGAACGTGGTGAAACCAGCCATGATGCGCCGCGAAGGCGGGAAAAACTTCAACACATAGCGCTGCACGGGCTGCTCTTGCTTGATCAGAAAACGCCAACCCTGAAGCGTCAGCCCGTGCGCAATCAGAAAATGACGTAGATCCTCAAAGTAGGTCGAGCCCAAGCCCAGGCCAAGCCCATTGGACACGCGCAAACCCAGGTCCAAAAGCGGCAGGCCGCGCTCAGAGGCGTCATAGGGCAACTGGTGCCGAACTGCAGCGATTTGAGCGAGCTGCCGCACGCTCAGGTCCTCGCCATAAATGCCCAGGCCCAGCGCCAGCACAGTGGGTTCGATGGCTTGCCGCAAAGCCCCTGCGACACCAGCGCTTGCCAGGCTGAGTTCGCCCACACGGTTGAGCACCACGCGGACGTTTTCCCTGGCCAACTCCAGACGCACCGCGCCACCCTGGACGCTAACCCTGGCAGACCATGGGCCTGCGAAGTGTGCAATTGGTGAAACCGCATCACTGGCTGGCAAGCTGCATTGCTCGCCGTCACAGACGACATGCTGTTGAAGCAATCGCTGGATGACACCAAGATCCAAATCGGATAGGTCGCGGGCATGCTCGAGGGCAACACGACACAAAGGCGGCTCTGCACTGCCCACCGCGGCCCAGGGGTAGCGCGCATTACGGTTGTCGAAAATCTCGAGCGCCATCGCATCAACATCAAGCACGACCGCCCAGTGCACATCAGCGCAGGTCTCCAAACGGGCCGAGGGCATGACAGGCAATCCTCGTGACCAAGGCTCCAGAGCCTTGAAGCATTCAAACAGCTCCGCCCAACTCTGCACGGCCATATTGGGGTCGCCGCCGTGCTGAGCGCATGCACAGACAACCGAAAAGTCAGGGCCTGAGGCAGCCACACAGCTCTGCGCGTCAACCAGGCGCACGCGATGCGCATAGTCCTGCAACTGCGCATCGCTGACACCGCGCAGGTAATCCAGCACCAGACGCAATACAGCCTCGACGCTGCGCTGCTCATGCAGCCGCATCAGCTTTTGCACACCGCCCACACTAAAACCAACCAGAGCGCTATTCATGTTCGCAAGCGAGCCTGAGCTCGGCAACATTGAGTTCCAGGCGATTTAAGCACGACTGAGCCGCCGTGCCTGGTTCTGTCGCGAAGTCTACGATCTAGGCGTCTCGAGCCCCCCTCTAAGGTGTACCACCCAGAACAGCGTTGCGGGCTCGGAACATCAAACTCGCAGGGTGCCACAAAAAGCTTAGTGTTATCCCTAGTCTGCAAAGCGACCCAAGCGGGTATATCATGCGTCGGTTGCGCCAGGGAGAGCCTGCGCTGCGATGTTTAATTCAAAGGAGATTTTCGATGACACAACGTTTCAAAAGACAGACCCTGAGTCGCTTGCTGGTGGCCGCAGGTGTCGCGCTCGTCGGTGTGGGCACTGCCACCCAAGCCTCTGCGCAGGCCTTTCCAAGCAAACCCATCACGATTCTGGTTCCGTTTGATGCGGGCGGCTTCAACGACCGCATCGCACGCGCCTTCGCGCCCTACCTAGAAAAGCAGCTGGGCCAGCCCATGACTGTGGTGAACAAAGGCGGATCCGGCGCGCTGCTGGGCCACACCTACCTGCTGCAACAGCCGGCTGATGGCTACACCATTGCGATGACGTCGGTGAACTACGTCTCGACCAACATTGGCATCGCCAACGCTAAATTCAAGCTGCAGGACTTTGATGTGCTGAACTTGCCTTCCGCAGACTACTCCTTGCTGGCAACCGCTGCAGACTCGAAGTGGAAGTCCATGAAGCAAGTCATCGACGCGCTCAAGCAGGATCCGAAAAGCGTCTCCATCGGCGTTCAGCCCGGCTCGAACGACTTGATCAATATCACGCTGTTGCTCAAAGGCGCTGGCATTGACCCCAAAGCTGTGCGTATCGTGAACTTCAAAGGCGGCGGCCCGACTCGTAACGCTGTTGTCGGCAGCACCGTGGACATCGGCCTGGTTGGCGCCGAGGGTTGGGTTGCGCTGGCACCGCGCATCAAGGCACTGCTCAATTTCGCTGACGAGCGTCTGGACGACTGGAAAGACGTACCGACAGTGGAAGAGTTCGCCAAAGAGAACAAACTCGATGTGGAATGGGTTCCTGGATCTCAGCGCGGCTGGACGCTGGCTACTGAGGTTGGCAAAAAGAACCCCGCGGTTCGTGCCAAGTGGATCGACGCCATCCAGAAGGCAATGAAGGATCCGGAATGGCAAGCCACTGCTGCCAAGCAAAAATTTCCGAATCCCTGGCTGGGCCCGGAAAAATCTCAGGCCGCTTACCTCAAGGGTGCCAAGACCCTGTCAGAGCAAATGGATCTGATCAAAAAGTAAGCAACAGACCACCTCGGCCCGTACGCGCCCTTTTGGCTCGGCGGGCCTTTGTTTTTGCTTGACAGCAGCCAACGTTTCCAACTCCTGACTGGGCAAAACCATGTCCGAGACTGACACGCAACGCCGCGCCTCGCGCATCTCTGTGGACTGGGGGCACCTGCTCACCGTCATGGGCATGGGCGCCTGGGCCTTGTGGTACCTGCAAGACCTCAGAGCCGCATCGCTCGACATTGAAAACACCTTGCTGGTTCAACCCCTGATCATCATCTTTCTGCTGATGCTGCTTGCGGTGCTGCCCCAGTGTTTCCGCAAGGAAGTCCTGCCTGAGAACCTGAAGCCCGAAAAATTGTCCCGCCAGGGCTTTATGAAGATTTTGGGTCTTATGGTCAGCTTCGCCGTCATGGTCCCGGCCATGTTCGAGATCGGCTTTGACATCTCTGTGTTCACGTTTTGTGCTGTGGCCTTGCTGATCGGTGGGGAGCGGCGCTGGTGGGTCGTGCTGCTGTTTTCCGCCATCACGGCGGTGGTGATCATCAAAGGCTATCAGTTGCTGGTGCCTTTCCAAATGCCCAATATTTTGCTGAAGTAAAAACCATGCTTGATTTTGTTGCGCTGAATTCGGCAATCGGCGTCCTCACCGACGGCTTGCAGGCTTGGTACTGGGTGATTCCTGGCCTGGCCATCGGCTTGGTCTTCGGCGCCTTGCCTGGCATCTCGATCACCATGGCCATGGCGCTCTTCCTGCCCATGACCTTGTACATGGAGTTTTTGCCAGCCATCATTTTTCTGACCTCGATCTTCACCGGGGCAGGCTTTGGCGGCTCTGTGCCTGCTGTCTTGATGAACATTCCCGGCACCTCCTCAGCTGTGGCCACCACCTTTGATGGCTATCCCATGGCGCGCAAGGGTATGCACAACGAGGCGCTCGGCGCGGCGCTCGGCGCCTCTGTCACCGGGGCATTGATCTCTTACCTGGTGCTCTTATTCCTGATCGTGCCACTGGCCAATATCGTGATCAAGATGGGGCCGCTGGAGATGCTGGGTGTGGCCACCTGGGGCATCCTGATGCTGGGATCACTCACTGGCGTGAGTTTTCTGCGTGGTCTGATCGCTGGCTTGTTTGGCGTGCTGATCGGAACCATTGGCATGAATACCATTGGTTATTTGCGTGGCACCATGGGTGTACCCGAACTGCTTGACGGCGTGCCCAAGGTGCCAGCCTTGATGGGCTTGCTGGCTGCCAGCGCTTTGTTCAGTCTGGTCAACGCGCAGTTCATCACCGAATCCGACGAAGGTCGAAAGCTCAGCGCCAGACGCATGCTCAACGGCTTTTTTTCCATCCTGCACCACAAGGTCTGCCAGTTGCGCGGCACCATCATTGGTATCGTCATCGGCGCCACGCCCGGCGTGGGATCCTCGGTCTCTAACCTGCTGTCCTATTCCGAGGCCAAGCGAACCGCTGAAGATCCCGCATCTTTTGGCCAGGGCAATATTGAAGGCGTAATCGCCGCGGAGTCCGCCAACAGCAGTTCCGAGGGCGGCTCCATGGCCACCATGCTGGCGCTCGGTATCCCGGGCGGTGGCGCCACCGCTGTGCTGCTGGCGGCTTTCGCGATGCACGATGTGGTGGGCGGACCCAACCTGATCGATAAGAGCAAGGATGTGATCTACACCATCATCCTGAGCAATGTGGGCCAGTGCCTGCTGCTGTTCCCAGTGGGCTTCCTGTTCATTTACCTTGCCAGCACCCTGGTCAAAGTGCCCCTGCGCTATCTGATCCCAGTGGTCTTGGTTGCAGCGGCTTTTGGCGCTTACGCGATCGACGGATCGGCCGCAGGCCCTGTGGCGCTGGTGATTTTTGCCATCATCGGCTGGGTGCTGGCGCGCTACAAATACCCGCCAGCGGCCGTGGTTGTGGGCATGCTCCTGGGCGGTCTGGTTGAGAACGAAGCACTCAAAACCATGCAGATCAGCGCTGGCCACGCAGGCTACGTGCTCGAGCGACCAGGTGCCATTGGCATTTTTGTGGTGATCATTCTCTCGCTGGCCCTGACCATCCGCGCTCGCGTACGCAAGAGTCGCAAACCCAGCGCAGGCTAAGTCAGCCCAGCGCGCCATCAAAAAGGCCACGGCAGTGGCCTTTTCACTTCATCAAAGCGCCAGGCTGGGTGCCGGCAGCGCCGCGTGGAAAAAGCGATAACGCGACAAACGGTCTTCGTCCAGCGTGACACCCAGGCCCAGGCCGTGTGGAACCGCCAGCTCGCCAGCGTGCAGATCAAGTTTGTGGGTGACGATGTCGTCAACCGTTTTAATCGGCCCCACGCACTCCAGCCCGCTTAAAACCGCGCGGCTTGTGCTGGCCAGCAAGATCTCCGCCATGGTGTTGATACCCAGGCCAAAACCATGGCCGATTACCACGCCCAGGCCTGCCGCCTCGGCGGTGGCCATCATGCGTGAGGTACGCAAAAAGCCACCCTGCTTCATCACCTTGAGCTTGACGATGTCAGCCGCCTGGCGTCGGATGATTTGAATCAAGCTGTCAAAGTCGGTCACCGACTCATCAGCCATCAGCGGTATGTTGATCGCATCTTTGACGGCTTTGAGACCCTCGAGGTCATCGGCAGCAACGGGCTGCTCCATGAGTTCGAGCTGATAAGGCTCCAGCAGACGCCCCAGTGCAATGGCCTGCTCAACCGAATACCCCGCATTGGCGTCGACGCGAATTTTGAATTGCGCATCGGTGGCCTGCCGCACGGCTGCAACCCGGTCCCGATCGGCATGAATATCGCCCCCGACCTTGATCTTGGCGGAACGCCATCCGGCCTCATGCCAGCGCTTAGCCTCTGCTGCGGCTTCATCAGGCGAGACGATGCCGATCCACGCATTGAAATACACCTTGTCGACCACCGAGCCACCCAGCAGATTGCTCACACACACCTGATGGCGGCGACCCATCATGTCGGTGACAGCCATCTCAATGGCCGCTTTGGCATCCAGAAAACCGCGGGTTTGCTGGTCCAAGTGGGCACTCAGCGTATGAATGTTGGTGGCGTCTTGGCCAATTGCCGCAGGCGCCAGTGTTTGCGCAAGCATCTGCAAGGACGCTTCAATCGTTTCGGCCGAATAGCCTGGGGACGGGTCGATATTACCCAGACCCACCAGACCGTTTTCGTCGGTGACACGCACCACCGCACTACGCTGTTTGGTTTTGGTGATGTAGGCGTTTTTGAAGCCCGCGCCGACCAGCGGCACCTCAACACCAAAGACTTCCACCTTAACGATGCGGATGGCCATCAGGCAGCCAGGGCTTGCTCGGGCGTATAGCCCTTGATTTGTGCACGGTGCATTAAGCGGCGACTGGCGGGGTCGAAAGCATCGCGCCGATGCAAAGTCGCAAAGTTGTCCCAAACCAGCGTATCGCCAGTGCGCCAGTGTTGGGTCATGGTGAACTGCGCCTGCGTGGCATGGGCCCACAGGGCATCGAGCAAGGCCTCACTATCGGCCACTGGCAAACCAAGGATGTAACTGTTGCGCCGACGCCCCAGCATCAAGAGCTTTTTGCCATTGCGTGGGTGCCGGATGATCAGCGGATGATGCGCGCCGGGCGCCTGCCTCACGTCGGTAACGGGCTGCATACCTGAGCGCATGACACCAGCGCTGTTGTAGGTGGCATCGTGGATTGCTTTGCGGCCTTCAATGTCGCGTCGCAGGGTCGCAGGCAAGGTGTCACACGCCATGTACAGGTTCGACCAGTAGGTGTTGCCGCCACCGGGCGGCACCTCGATGCTGTGCAAGACTGCGCCCATCGGCACCGTGCTGGCATAGGTCATATCTGAGTGCCAGATCGCTTCGCCATCACCGAGACCACCGACGGCCTGCCCCGCTTGCTTGATGTTGGAGATCACATTGAGCTGGGGGAACTCAGGCAGATAGGGCTTGCCCTGCGGGTTCGGGCCCGGCGGCTCCAACTCGCCGAGCTGGCTTGAAAAAGCAATCAGCTGCGGATCGCTCAGGGCTTGCGCGCGAAAACGCAACACCAGGTGGTCCGCCCAGGCCTGCTTCAGCGCCGACAGCACCAGCTCAGGCAGAGGCTGTCGAATGTCCACGTTCAGGACATCGGCACCCAGTGCATCCGAAATTTTTTCAACTTCAAGCCTGAACATTGATAAGACCTCTCCACCCGGCAAAACGCTGCGACAAGCAAAAAAAGCGGCCAGACACAGCTGTTTCTGACAGCCCAATTATCAGCCACCAAGGCCTTGACCCCAACGCAAACCTGATGGTTTTCAGAAGCTGTTATAAACCGGCGTTTGCATTTTGCTCTCTCATATTTCTCGGAGTTTTTCATGTCTGCATCCCCCGCCAAAAGCCTCACTGCCGATGTTGCATCTTTCGTCTGTCAAACCCAGCTCGGGGATGTACCAGCCGATGTGATGGCTTTGGGCAAGAAGTCCATGCTGGACGGCATCGGCCTGGCGATCTCGGGGTCCGTCGCCGCCTCGGGAAAACTGGTACGCGATCACCTGCAATCCCTGGGCATTAGCGACGGCGCGGCAACCGTGTTTGGCTCGTCCATCAAAACAGCGCCGCGCTTTGCCGCGTTTGCCAATGGCGTTGGCATCCATGCAGACGATTACGACGACACCCAACTGGCTGTGGCCAAAGACCGGGTCTACGGCTTGCTAACCCACCCGACCGCGCCCGCACTGCCGGCGGCCATTGCCAAAGGCGAGGCGCTCAATGCCTCGGGTGCTGACGTGTTTCTGGCCTATCAACTGGGTGTGGAAGTCGAGTGCAAAATTTCAGAAGCGATCAATCCACGCCACTACCAGACCGGCTTTCACTCCACCGCCACCTGCGGCACATTTGCAGCAGCCAGCGCTGCCGGCAAGCTCATGGGCTTGAGTCATGAAGCCATGCTGCGCGCCTTGTCGATCGCCGGCAGTCAGTCGGCTGGACTGCGTGAAAACTTCGGCACCATGACCAAGCCCTTTCACGCGGGCCGTTCCTCGGAGAGCGGCGTGCTTGCTGCCGAGTTCGCCGAGCTCGGCTGGACCGCTGCGCCAACCATTCTGGAAGCACCACGTGGGTTTTTCAGCGCTGCCGGTGGCGGCTACGACCCCAAAGCCATCGACGGCGTCCTGGGTAAGCCCTGGACCTTTGCCTCGCCCGGCGTGTCCATCAAGCCCCATCCTTCTGGCTCGCTCACCCACCCCGGCATGACCGAAATGCTGCGGCTCATCAAAGAGCATCAGATCAGCGCCGATCAGGTCCAAAGTGTTCGGGTGGGCACGAACCACAACATGCCCAATGCGCTGATTCATCACCGCCCGACCAACGAGTTGCAGGCTAAGTTTTCAATGGAATTTTGTATGGCCATCTTGTTGCTCGAAGGGCGTGCTGGCTTGTCAGAGTTCACGGACGAGGTGGTGATGCGACCCGATGTGCAGGCCATGATTCAGAAGGTTGATTTCGGCGTGGACGATGAGGCCGAAGCAGCCGGCTTTCACAAAATGACCACGCTGCTGACCATCACACTCAAGGACGGCCGCGTCATCAAAGGCCAGGCTGATTTCGGTCGCGGCAGTCCTGCCATGCCCATGAGCTATGACGAGGTCGCAGAAAAGTTTCTGGAAAACTGTGAATTTGCCAGGTTCGACAGCGGCAAAGCGCGTCAGGTGATTGACATGGTCAGACGCATTGAGCAGGTCGCGCACATCCGCGAGCTCACGGCCTTGCTCGGCCGCTAAAGCCGAACCGCCAGGCGCGCAGGCGCCAGCTTTGACCATGCACCAGGTGCTGCGCGCACCGCCGCCGACGCACGCTGCGAAGCGGCGGGCTTATGGCTTGGGCGCTTCAAGCTGAAAGCTGGCTTGCTCGTCAGCGTCGAGTTGCGCAATCAAGCCCATCTCCCAGTCGAGGTATTGGCGCGCCGAGGCAAGATTGCCGTCATGACGGTCGTGCACGAAAAACAGAAAGTCGATGCACGCCGCGTCATTCGGCCTGTCAGTGCTGGCCGTGATCTCCAAGCCCTGCGCTCGCAAGGCTTGCAAACCACCTGTAAACACACCACGTACGCGATGACCCAGCGCCCTCAGGTCCTGCGCCACGTAGCAGGCGGCCACGGGGTCTGAGGCCAGTAAGACCCAATGCACCTCGCGCGTCACTGAACCTGCCAGCCTGTCAAGCCGAGCGCGCGTGGCCCACTGCGCACCCTGAACATGGTTTTTGCGGTAGTCCTGCGAGGGCCGTATGTCAAGCAAGGCGACTGGGCCCCTGTTGATTTCGCTTGCCAGCTGCTGCGCTGAGAGCTCGTCGCACGCTTGTGCCTGTGGCAGGGCAGGTCCGCGCGGACGCCAGTCTTCGGGTATGTCCACCGTGCTGGTGTCACGAAGAAGGAACACCTCATAGCCCAGCGCGCGCAGCCAGATCGCTGCCAATGCCGCACGCAGGCCGGAGTCATCGGTCAACACCACCCGGGCACGGCGCACGCCAAGCGTCAGGTCGGCGGCTTGCGCTATTTGTCCGCTCCAGGCGTGCTCGGCGCCTGGGAGATGCCCACTGGCGTACTCGGCGGCGCTTCGAACGTCAACCAAATACAAGGTCCGCGTCTCATCTGCTGCAAGGCGCAAAAAGCCGCCCCGGTCCACGCAGGGTAGACACGCCGAGGCGATCAGCGCATCCGCACGTTGCCGGCTGAGCCCTAGCTGGGTCTCATCAAGTGCCGGCATATCAGGCTCACCATTGCCACGCTGCAAGTCATACCCAGCTAGCGCCCAGCCCTGAGTGCCGTTTTCCAGCGCAAAGATCGGGTTGGGCAGGCCCAGAAGCCCGAGACCCGCCGCACCAATCAGGCTGCGGGTACGGCCGGCGCAGGTCACAACAATCGGCGTCGTCTCATCATTCACCAGCGCGGCAAGACGATGCGCCAGTTCGCCATTGGGCACACAAACTGCACCCGGTACTGTCATCCTGGCGTACTCGTCGGGCGGCCGGCAATCAAAAAAATGATGGCGGCGACCTTCGCCCTTCCAGGCCTGCAGGGTTGGCGCTTGAATCAGCTGCGGATGATATGAATGCTCAACGAGCTCGCCCAGTGTTTTGCTCGGCAGGTTCACGCCTTTGTACAAGGTAAAGCCCGCAGACAGCCAGGCCCTCGCGCCGCCTTGCATCACCGAAACCGCGGAAAAGCCCATCGATTGCGCCTGACTGGCCGCACGCTCGGCCACGCCGTCGCCATCGTCCATCAGGATGACCACCACATCCACGCGTGGCACCAGACGCAAGATGCTCTGCTCGAAGTCCGAATAGGGGCAATGCACCGACAAAAACGGGTGGCCTTCGCCATACTGCCCGTGTTCCCGTATGTCGAGCAAGGCGCATTCGGCCTGCCCATGGATCAGGGCTTTGACCGCGTCCGCAGAAATTTGATTAACCATGACGCTGCAGGAAAGACCACAAAGCCTTGTAAACCAGTTGCGGGTTTTG
Organism: Comamonadaceae bacterium; assembly: GCA_038145425.1. Classification (GTDB taxonomy): domain Bacteria; phylum Pseudomonadota; class Gammaproteobacteria; order Burkholderiales; family Burkholderiaceae_C; genus Rhodoferax. Next base: position 15,864 of record JAYQPP010000018.1, read on the forward strand.
CTCGGCTGGATAGTGGCCCGTGGGTATGTCGCAGCCTTCGAGCACATCAGCCCATTCCGCCCAGGCTTGCATGGGCTTGAAGTGACGTCCGCAGTGGCTGTTGCTGCCCCAGAGCACCATCACCGGACATCCTATTTTCTTCTTGCCGCGATCGGCCGTGTCCATGGCCAGATCCACACCGACGGTGGCGCGGTAGTCTTCGCAGACCGCATGAATTTGCTCTGGTGTGGTGCAACGCACGTACTCGGCCATGGCCTGCGGCGCAAAAATCTGCAGGCCAACACCCTTTTTATTGAGCTTGTACTGGATGTAGTAGTTGAGGTCGGCACACAAAAGCTTTTCCGGAAACGGGTACTTTTGCGCCATGAAGAACCAGTGATACGACTCCAGTCCCCACCCCATGGTCACGCTGTTGAGCACGTTGTAAGTCGGAACGATGTCCAGCGCTACAAAAGCCGAGACCAGCTCGGGGTGGTCCATGCACATGCGAAAACCAATGCGCGCGCCACGATCATGGCCAACAACCGCCATGCGCTCGACACCGAAGTGCCGGGCCACTGCGACAAAGTCCTCCGACATGGCACGAAAAGAGTAGCCGCTGTGGTCATCGCCACCGTCTGGTTTGCTGCTGTCGCCATAACCGCGAATATCACCTGCGATCACGGTGAAATGCCGCGCCAGGCTTGGCGCAATCTTGTGCCAGCTGGCATGGGTCAAGGGGTTGCCATGGATCAGCATCAAGACCGGCCCCTGGCCACCTTTCACGCCTCGTATCACGGCACCCGCACCTTCACATTCAAATCGCTCAAAGCCTTCGAAGAGGGTGTCCGTCCAGGGCTGGAAATCAGGGGACAATACTGACTCGACGTCGCTAAGGGACAAAATGGGCTGGGTATTTTTCATGACTCGTTCTCTTCAAAATTCGACGCCGCTGTCTGATTGGGCCCGGGCCCTTCAGCGCCCTTGATTTTCAGGGAATAAAAGCGTGCCACAGACCATTGTTGAAAAGATTCTCGCCGCGCATGCAGGCCTGCCAAGCTGCAAACCGGGCGACTTTGTGGTGGCCGACATCGACTTCGCGATGCTCACGGACGCGCGCGCGCCAGGCGCTATGAAGGCGCTGTCGCGGCTTCAGGAGGCACCCTTGCATTTTGTCGATCGCACCGCACTCATCCTGGACCACTATTCACCGCCACCGCATCTTGAAGCGGCGCAGATCCATGCCAAGATGCGTGCGTTCGCGCAGGACAAAGGAGCGCAGATTTACGACATCGGCGAGGGCATTTGTCACCAACTCCTGCCTGAAAAAGGACATGTCAGTGCTGGTGACCTGGTGGTCGGCACCGACAGCCACTGCGTCACCTATGGCGCCTTTAACGCCCTGGGTATCGGTGTGGAGGGCACCGACCTGAGCGCTGTCATGGCCTACGGAAAACTATGGTTCCAGGTCCCGCACAGTATCCGGGTCGATCTCCAAGGCAAACTGCAGCCGGGGGTTTGGGCCAAAGACATCACCTTGCACATGCTGGGCTTGCTGGGTGCCGACGGCGCCAACTACCAGGCCATCGAATACGTCGGCAGCGCCGTGCAGGCCATGACGGTCGATGGCCGCATGACCTTGTGCAACCATGCCGCTGAGCTGGGCGCTAAGGCCACCTTGCTACAAGCCGACGAACTGACCCTGGCATGGCTGCGTGAGCACGGCGCGCGTGAACCCAAGCCTGTCAGTGCTGACGCCGATGCGCGCTACGTGCAGAGTCTGCGTGTCGATATTGATGCCCTCCCGCCGCAGGTGGCGCGCCGCGACCAGGTCGATGACATTGCAGGCGTGCAGGACGTTGCCGGACAAAAAATCCAGGCAGCCCTGGTCGGGACCTGCACCAACGGCCGGCTGGAAGACATTCGCCAGGTTGCTGCCGTTCTCAAAGGCCAGCGGCTGGCGCCCGGGGTTCGCATGATCGTCACCCCTGCCTCGCGCGACATTTATCTGCGCGCCGGCCGCGAAGGCCTGATCGAGACCATCGTATCGGCAGGCGCAAGCTTCGAATCTGCAGGATGCGGCACCTGCATCAGCGTGACCGGCCATTTCACGCCGGGCGATGGCGAAACCGTTATCTCGTCAGCCAACCGCAACTTCAAAGGACGACTGGGCAACGACAAGGCCGAGATCTGGTTGGGGTCAGCCGCCACCGTTGCGGCCTCGGCTCTGCGAGGCATGATCACCGACCCGCGTGAACTCAGCCACGTGAACTGGAGCGCACTGTGAAAACCTCGATTCAGGGTGTGGCCATGTTGCTCGGCGAGCAGGTCAACACCGACATCCATTGCTCCAGCAAATACCTGCCCGGCAAAGACAATGCCTATATTGCTGCCCACGCCTTCGAAAAGCTCTCGCCTGGCTTTGCCGCAGCGGCTGCCAAGCACCGCGAGGCGGGTAGGCCGGTCGTTCTGATCGCAGGTCGCGACTTTGGCATCAACTCCTCGCGTGAGCAGGCGGCCCAGATCCTGCGTGAAATGGGTGTCGCTGTTGTGATCGCTCCATCCTTCGCCAGGGCCTTTTATCGCAACGCCCTGAACAATGGCCTGGCGCTGATCATTGCCAAGAGCGGTCCAATCAGCGGCGGCCACAGCGTCGAGGTCAATCTCGCCGAGGGGACGATCACACCGCAAGGCCAGAGCGCCTGGCAGGGGCAGGGCCTCTCGGGTGTGCTGCTGCGCATCGTGGCAGCAGGCGGCCTGTTGCCGTTTCTCGCCCAAAACAAGGGCTGGCCCACCAGAGCCGCCTGATCGCCCAAATAGATCAAGTTACGCAAGCCATGCCGTCCACTGCCGACAAACGCCAAACACTGCGAAGCCTGCTCAAGCAGGGCCGGCCTGTGATGGCGCCCGGCGTTTACGACGGCTTTGGTCTGCGCCTGCTCGAGCCTTTTGCGGTGCAAGCTGCCTACATCTCCGGCAACGCGGTCTCAGCCTGTCTGCTGGGCGAACCCGATGTCGGACTGGTTGACCTCACTTTGCTCGGCGATCACCTAGGCCGGCTCAATTTGTGCACCGACCTGCCTCTGATCTGCGACGCTGACACCGGTTACGGCAGTGTGCTCAACATCCGACGCACCGTGCAAACACTGGAAGCCGCCGGCGTGGCCGCCATTCATATTGAAGACCAGCTCACACCCAAACGTTGTGCGCAGTTGCCCGGCGCGCGCGCGGTGCTGCCTCATCTTGAGGCGGTACAACGCATCGAAGCGGCCTGCGCCGCCAGACAAGACAGTAGCGCGCCCCTGATGATCATCGGACGCACAGACGCCGCAGAGGCACATGGACTCGCAGAAGCCATCAGCCGGGCTAAGGATTTCGTCGGTGCAGGCGCAGAAGCGGTCTTTATCGAGCTCAAGCGTAGCGACGACTTGCTGGAGCGCATCCGGCAAGTGGCCGACGAAGTGGGCGCGCCGAGTATGGTCAATATGAGCGTCGACCCGCGGCTACAGGCACTGCCGGCAAAGGACTGGGTGCAGGCTGGCATTGGCATTGGCATTTACCCAGCGCTGGCCCGCGCCAGCTTCGGCCATGCACTGCAAGCCAATATGCAAAGACTCTTGGATGGCGACATCCAAGCGCTGATGGCCCACTCGCTCGATGCGCAGGGCTACGCAGATGCTCTCGATATCACTGAGGTTGAGCAGTGGGAGCGCCGCTTTGGCGCTGCGAGGCCAGGCGGCACGCCACCTCAAAAGCCTTGACCATTGCGCCCGGGTTAGCCTTGTTCTTGCCCACGATGTCGTAGGCGGTGCCATGAGCGGGCGTGGTGTAGATCGTTTTCAGGCCGCCGGTGAGCGTCACGCCTTCGCTGAAACCGAGCAGCTTCGTCGCGATCTGGCCTTGGTCGTGGTACATGATGACCACCGCGTCGAGAGCGCCTGAGCGCGCTTTCAGAAACACGGTGTCTGACGGATAGGGGCCCTCCGTGGGCAAGCCATCTTTGCGCAGGCGCTCCAGCGTGGGGCCGATCACGGTGATTTCTTCTTCGCCAAACAAGCCGCCCTCGCCGCCATGCGGGTTCAAAGCAGCCACGCCAATGCGTGGCGCGGCATTGCCCATGCCTTTCAGCACCGTGTGCGCCAGGCTGACCGCACCCTCGATGCGCTCAGGCACCACCAGGTCAACCGCTCGGCGCAAGCTCACATGCGAGGTGACGCGAAAGGTGCTGAACAAGGGGATGATGTTGACCTCGCCGTAATAGCCCTGATGCTGATTCCAGTCAGCAAACATGGCGTGTTCGTCCAGGTACTTCCAGCCGCCCCGGTTGATGGCGCCCTTGTTCAGTGGCGCAAAACACACCGCGTCGAGTTGGCCAGTCAGAGCCATCTGCGTCATGACCTGAAGCGTCTGACCCACCAGCCAACCAATCTTCGGGTCAGCAAAGCCGGGCGTGACCAAAGCCGGGTCCATGTTGGCCAGGTCGATCATGGCGACCTCATCGCTGGCCAGTGAAGACCAGTCGATGGTGTCGCCTGGCGCAAAAAGCCGGGCACGAAGTGGCGAGGCCAAGGCCTGCGCAGCTTGATCAAAAACGCGACGGTCACCCACCACCAGAACACGGGCTTGCTCGCGGGTTTGTGCCAGCCCCAGAAGTTTTAGCGCGACCTCCGGGCCAATCCCCGTGGGGTCACCCAGCATCAGGCCTACGCGCGGTCGACGATCACTCATCACATTGCTCATCAAGGTAAGTAAAGGCCACCACTCACATGAATGGTCTGGCCGGTCATGAATCTGGATTCAGGCATGCACATATTGGTGATGGCAAACGCAGCCTCCTCGACGGTGCCCTCCCGACCTAGCGGAATCTTTTCAGCGCCCGGCATGTGCGGCGAGGCGCCAGAGGTTTTGGAGCGCTCGCCGCCGATCTTGCCGGGTGCCACGCAATTCACATTGATGCCACGCGACGCGAACTCCACAGCCAGCGCCTTGGTCAGGCCAACGAGCCCGGCTTTGGCCGTAGAGACATGTGCACGACTCACAGCACCGATGTGGGCCGATACACCGCCGACGTTGACAATACTGCCCCCATCGGCATTACGCACCATGCGCTTGAGCGCTTCACGACTGCATAAAAACGCACCATCCAAAATCACGCTGTTGACCGCTTGCCACTCTTTAAGTGACATGGCGAGAAAGTCGCACTGACTGCGTATGGCCGCATTGTTGACCAGCAGGTCCAAGCGCCCGAAGCGGGCATCAATCTGCTCAAAGATTCTCAGAACATCGGCCTCAGCGGTGACATCGCCGAGCAAAGCCAGGCTTCGCCGCCCCATGGATTCGATCTCCCGGGCCACGGCCTCGATCTCATCGCGGGAATTCGCGGCGTGCACCACCACGTCAGCACCGGCCTGCGCCAGGCGCAAGGCAACCGAGCGGCCGATGCGCCTGGACGAACCTGTTACAAGAGCGACTTGTCCAAGCAGTTTTTTTCCGGAAACTTCAGCATTCATGATGATTCAAACTCTCTCGAAGGGCGGCAGTATAGAGGTGCATGCGGCATGAACACCGAACAAACTCAGCTCACGATCACCGAACGGTATGCCCAGTGGCTGGCCGCACTGACCTGGGACCAAGTGCCCGAGAGCGCACGCCTGGGTGCGCGCAGAGACATCATCGACGCGCTGGGCCTGATCGTGGCCTCGGTGCATGAGCCCTACTGCCAACAACTTGCCAGCGCCTGGGACGCCACGGGGCCTTGCTCGGTACCGGGCATTGAACAAGGCTTTGACATGGCCGGTGCTGCAACGCTGATGGGACTGGCCATCCACGGTGAAGACTTTGACGACACCCTGGAAGGCTCGCCGATCCGAGCGGGCGCCATGGTCCTGCCCGCCGCATTTGCGCTCGCCGAGCGGCATCGGCTCAGCGGGGCGCGGGCTATGCTCGGCGCGGTCGCTGGGCTGGAGACGATTTGTCGGCTCAACCGCGTGGCGCCAGGCGCCATTCACCGAAACGGTTTCCATCCGGTCGGCGTCATGGGTGCGCTGGGTGCCTGCGCCGCTGCGGGTGTGACGCTGGGGCTGAACGCCCAGCAAATGGCCAGCGCCCTGGGCATTGCCGGCAGCTTCTCCTCTGGCCTGCTGGAATACCTGACCGACGGCGCCTGGACCAAACGTCTGCATCCGGGATGGGCCGCGCAAAGCGGTGTCAGGGCTGCCATGATCGCGCACCAGGGTTTCATCGGACCCCACACCGTGCTAGAGGGGCCAAAAGGTTTTTTTGCGGCGTTTGCGCATGGCGCGCCGCAGCTGGACTTCGACGCACTGTTTGAAGACCTCGGTCAACGCTGGCACTTACAGGACATTGCCTTCAAGCCCTACGCCTGCGGCACCATGATCCACCCCTACATTGATTGCGCTATTCGTTTGGCCGAATCTGGCGTATCGGCTGACGATATTGTGGACATTGAATGCGACACAGGTGAAGGCCTGGTCGACCGACTTTGGGAGCCCCTTGGCAACAAGCAGCGACCGCTCAGCGGCTACGCTGCCAAGTTCTCAATGCCGTATTGCATGGCAGTCGCATTTTTTGATCGTCGTGCCGGTCTGGCCCAATTTGCTGAGACGCGCATCAGCGACCCCGACACCCTGAGGCTGGCGCAAAAAATCCGTTACAGAATCGATCCGGCGAACGACTACCCTGTCAATTACTCCGGCCATCTGCGCGTCCGTCTGCGCGGCGGCGCAGTGCGCCAGATCGACCAGCCACATTTCAGAGGCGGGCATCTTGAAGCCTTGAGCGAAGCAGACCTGGAGAAAAAATTTCGCGACAACTGCCAGTACGGTGGCATGCGTTCAGAGCGCGCCGATGCACTGCTGTCCTTCGTTGGCGAACTCAGTGATCAGGCTGTGTTTACCCTGGCCGGTTTCAGGGCGCTCTAAGCTGCGCCAGCCACCCGCTGTAGCCCATGTGTAAGCCCCCCACGACCACCAGCACCTCCACCAGCCGGGTGTGAATCCGAACGCCCAAACGCTCACTCAGGCGTGAGGCCAGAGCCACCCCAGGCACTGTGGCCAGACCTGCACACAGGCCAAACAGCGCAACACCCCAACTCAGCGCGTCGAGCTGCTGGAAAAAAATCGCCTTGGCAATGTTCACCATCACCGTGATGAGTGCATCCGTGGCGATCAAAGCCGGGCCCGCCAGGCCCAGGCCCATCAGCGCTGGCAGCACCAGCAGTCCGGCACCCAGCACAACCGAGGACAGTGCGCCGTAAATAAAACCAAAAAAATTCAGCGTCAGCCAGCCCGATGGCGTTGGCCGGGCGCGCATCCAGTATTTCAGTGGAATACTCAGCGCGATGACCAGTCCAATCAACATCTGCAAAACAGGCGCATTGAGCTGTTGGTAAATCTGTACGCCCAGCAAAGCCCCCGGGATTGCACTGGCCAGCATGAGCGCAGCCGCTTTGAGATGCAAGCCACGACGAAAAAACCAAACCCTGCTGGCATTGTTGACGATCATCACCACCGCCATGAGCGGAATCAGGACCTTGGCGCCCACCAGCGGCGTGATCACGATGGCCACCAGCATGCCCGTTCCAAAACCACTCAAGCCACCAACAACACCTGCCAGAAAGCACACCAAGGCACCGATCAGCAGGGTTGAGCCCTGCATCAGGGACAACACGGGCGCGGCGTCCATGAGCTCAGAGCGAGGATCAAGCGCCGATGCGACGCAAAGCGGCGACCGACAAATCGCTATCGCCCGCCATCAGGCTTTCGGCGAAGGCCTGCAGCTGCCGCGCGCCGTCGCGCTGACGTCCACTGAAAGCCAGATTCGCCGCACACTTGGCCACGATTTCACCCGTGCTCATCGGGGCCTGAGCACCGCCCCGCAGGCATGGGCGTCGCACCTCGTGCACCACGCCATCGTGCATCCGTATGCGCACATGACCGGTGTAATTCGCCGGATAAGGGTTATGCGGGTCTACGATGTGACGAACCTTGGACGCAATGGCCAGCACGGCGGGATCGCTAACCGCTGCGTCGGTGAACTGGGCCAGGCCCGCGTCGCGGTAAAGCAAACCCGCCGCCACGCAATAAGGTCCACTGAATTTCGCCGCGTAAGCCGTTGGGGGTCTCTGCTTGATGTGCGCCGGGTCCCACAAACGATGCACCGTGCCCTCGCCCACCTCGCATTCGATGGATTGCACCTGCGCCATGTCCAGGTTCAGGGCTGCCAATTCGATCGCGCAGTCCACATAGGGCTGGGTCATGGTGCCGCAGGCAAAAGGCTTAAACGCCAAATCAACCGTCACCCAGCGTTGCCCCAGACCGTCGAGCAGGGGCGAAAAATCCAGCGTACCCTGCCGGGCGAAGGCGAAGAAAAAACCGTGCTTACCCTCAAAAACGCTATCAGGGCCACTGAACCCAGCAGCGCCCATGGCGCTGGCTCGCAAGCCGCAATGGGCAGCCCAGCCCGGGTGCAGACGCTTGGTCGACGAACCGTCGGCCAGGTACTCGATGATGCCGCTGGCCATGCTGCCCGCCACGCCGGCCGCGTAAACCAATTGCGCTGAATTCAAGCCCCGGGCAACGCTCACACCGATGGCGGCTGACATGGCGCCCAGCACCGCGGTGGGGTGGAAACCCGCGGCATGCACATGTTTGTTGGCAACCAGACCCAGTCGACACATCACCTCGGTACCTACGGCCAGACCCAGCGCGCCCTGGCGGGCCGGCAAGCGGTAGCGTTCCATGGCAGCCAGAATGGCCGGCACCATGACAACGCCTGAATGGACCGGGCAGCCCTCAAAGGTGTTGTCGAAATCCTCCCCATGGCCACAGGTGCCGTTGACGATGGCCGCGGCATCGGCCGAGAAGCCACCTTCCAGGCCAAAAATGGTTGCAGACCCTTCGTCGGAAAAAGCTTCACGTACCGACTGACCATAGTCGGTTTCCAGGGCTGCAATCGTCAAGCCCACGGTGTCGATCACGGACTGCGCGCATTTTTCGCGTACATCGTCGGCCAGACTATCCAGGGACAGATCGAGGACTGCTTGCGCCAGTTGTTGGGATACGGTCAAAGTCACGGCCAGCCCTTCCTTTAGTCAGTGAATACCTCTCGCAGCACATCCGACACCAGGCGATGCCGGTTTGACTGCTCAAACGCCTGCACCAGGCGCTGCGCCACACCCTCGCCCATTGACGGCGCAACCAGATCGAGCACTTTCTCGTGCACCTGGTTCTTGCTCATCGGATTTTCCGGTGTACCCAGCACCGACACCGTGTGTCGGCTCAGGGTTTGTCCATTGGCCAGATCGATCGCCACGATGGCCTGTCTGGCCGGTCTGGCTTCGGTCAGCGCTGGGCTGGGCACCAGCACCATTTTTTTTCGCAAGTCCAGAATCGCAGGATCTTGCATGCGACTGCGGTCATGCGCGGCCTGAAAGCCAACCGTTTTATCAAGCAGCGCCACAGCCACCAGGTGCTGCACACAGACATCGGGCATGTCACGGTCATCAACGATGTGGACTCTGTCGTCAGGCATGGTGATCACGATTCGGCGCACCTGATCGGGCTCAATGCCATGCAAATCGACGAGGTACTGAGTTGAATCGAGAACCGATTGAATGGGACTGCCCACGCACCATTTCTTGATGGTCGCGGCCTCGATCTCGTAGCGATGGCCCAGGCCATCGGTCAAAGCATGCGGCGAAGCCTCGGTGGCAAAGGCGCTCAGGTAACTGTCTGCGCCTTCCAGCACGTCCGTACAGCCTGACCATCCAGCCTGAACCGCCATCACGGAGAACATCGCATTGCGCGCTGCCATCGCACCAAAATCGAACGATTTCTCAATGTGCTCGTGGTCGCGCCGCCAATACGGAATACCCGATACCTGCTGCGCGGTATAGGACAACGCCGCTTCAGCCTGATCCACTGAAAAACCGGCCAAGGCAATCGCACTGGCTGCAGCACCCCACTGTCCACCAATCGTGTGGGTGCTGAAACGCGGCCTGTCGTTCTCGCCTATGCCCAGGGCAAGCACAGCGCGCACGCCCAGGTCGTAGCCCGCAGCGACCGCCGCAAAAAAGGATGCAACGTCTGCATGAAAAATCTCGGCGCTGGCCAGTGCAGTTGGCACGATGCTGCAACCCGGGTGGAAGCGGCCGCGAAGATGCGAGTCATCGGTTTCGTCGGCATGCGCGGCCATCGCGTTGGCGCACGCCGCGGCGATGGCACCGGCCTGACGGACCGGGCTTACCAGCACGCGGGACTGGACCGAGCCCCCCAGTTGGTCGATCAGTCGCAAGCCTGCCTGTCCCGCGGGCAGAGCGTACCCGGAAATGACCGCAGCCAGGGTATCGAGAACATGCAGCCGGGTTTTCTCAAAGACCGCTGGCGACAAATCGCGACCGGCCACTCGCGTCAGGTACTGAGCCCAAAGCTTGCTTGACGACATGGTGGCAGTTGGAAAATTCAAAACAGCGATCAGGCCAAGGCCGCCCGAATCTCAACAGGCGGGAAAGGATAAAACTGGCTAAACTAAGGGCGCGCAGTATAGAAGACAGTTTTCTCGCATAGCTGCGTTTTCAATGACCCTGGAGACCTACATGAAAAGCGTTTTGCTCAAGTCCATGGCCACAGCCCTGCTCGGCTGCGTTCTGACACTGCCCGCATGGGCTCAAAAATATCCTCATTCCACTGTGGTGCTCGTGACGCACTCCAAAGCAGGTGGGGGCACTGACGTGTTTCTGCGCGAGATGAGCAAATACCTCACCAAGCACATGGGCCCTCAGTTCGCCGTTGAAAACGTGACGGGCAGCAGTGGCGCCAAAGCTATTGCCAAGCTGGCCTCGTCGCCGGCAGACGGCAGCATCTTTTATGGCACCACGCCGACCTACATCATTACCTCGTTGCTGTCCAAACCCAGCAAGACGTTCGAGGATATGGACGGCATCATCAACGTGTTCTCTGACCCTCAAATTGTGTATGTAGCGGCCAACAGCCCGTACAAGACGCTGGGCGAAGCGACAGCTGCTGCCAAGAAAAATGCGATGTCCGTCAAGTTCGGTGTTACCACACCGGGCTCTCTGGACCGGCAGGTCATGGAAAAGTACAAAAAAATCACCGGCGTCAAATCCCCCGTGATCACCCACGACGGCGGCGGTGAGCTGCTCTTGAGCGTTCTCAATGGAACCGTTGATGTTGGCATCGGCGAACTGCAGGAACTCTCGGCCCAGCTCGAAGCTGGCAAGGTTCGCGTCATCACGACCTATACCGAAAAGCGCCTGGACAACCTGCCCAATGTGCCCACAGCGAAAGAGCAAGGTATCGATTTGGTCGTCCGCAAGTTCCGTGGTCTGGCCGGCCCGAAGAACACGCCTGACAGCATCAAGCAAGCCTGGAAAGCGGGTATCGATAAAACCTTGCAAGACCCCGACTTCAAGAAGTGGTACACCGCCCAGTCGCTCATCCCCATGGTGATGGTTGGCAAGGACTACGACAACTTCCTCAAAGAATTCGCTGCTGACCAGCAGGACTTCTTCAAGGAATACAAAATCACCAAGTAAGACGGTGAAGGGTCGGTCGCCGGCGGCGCCCGCCCCGGCGGAGGCCGCCGGAAATACCGGGGGAAAGACGTCTGGATCGGCGTTTTGTTGCTGATCGGCTCGGGACTGTACTGGCTCAAGGCCAAAGACATTCCTATCTCGCCATTGGATGGTGCTGTGAATGCGGCAGTGGTGCCACAGCTGCTGGCTTGCGCACTGGCCACCTTGTCGGTACTGTTAATTTTGCAGACCGTGGCGCGCACGCTATGGCCTGCCAAGCAAGCCGAGGAATTGGACTCTACAGCGGCTGATGCGAAAGCGGCCGGTTCGCGGCCCATGGTGCGACATGCCCGTGCGCTGGGTCTGCTGATTCTTGGGGCGCTTTACCTGCTGGTGCTGCCTTGGCTGGGCTACCCCATTGCGGTGGCCTTGCTGATGGGCAGTGTGGCGCTCTACATGGGGGCCGCCTGGAGCTGGCGTTTTGCACTGACGATTTTGGCCCTGGCACTGACCTACCAGCTGGTCTTCGTGGAGTTGCTCCATATTCAGTTGCCACAGGGTTTTCTGTCGGCACTACGTTCTTGATGAATTGAGTCTGCGATGGAAGGCATCCAATACGCTTGGCAAGCCCTGACCGGCACCTGGGCCATACCCGCAGCCATTGGCGGCGTCATCTGGGGCATTCTGGGCGGTGCGCTGCCCGGCATCTCCCCCTCGATTGCCATGGCCCTGCTGCTGCCCTTCACCTTTGGTATGGACCCGATCGTGGCCATCGTCCTTCTGGGCTCGGTGTACGTCGGTGCGGAATACGGCGGGTCCATCCCCGCGATTTTGATCCGCACGCCAGGCACCAATGCGGCGGCGGCCACAGTCATTGACGGCTACGAACTGCACAAACAGGGGCGTGGCGGCGAAGCGCTGGGGGTGTCCTTGATCGCCGGGGTCACTGGCGGGTTTATTGGCCTGGTTTTCCTGATTCTGTTCACCGAGCCATTGGCCAAAGTGGCGCTGGCGTTTAGCTTCCCGGCTTACTTCGCATTGGGTATCCTGGGCTTAAGCGTGATCGCATCCTTGTCCGATGGCTCGCTCATCAAAGGCCTGATGGCTGCAGTCATTGGCCTGATGATCGCCACCATTGGTACCGACCCGATGTCCGGCGTCAGTCGCTTCACCTTTGGCGAAGCTGAATTACTCGGTGGCATTCCGTTCATCCTGATCATGGTGGGCATGTTTGCGTTAAGTGAACTGATGTACCAGACCTACACCCCGGCTTGGAACAAGGCCTCCAAGGAAGACAGTCGCATTAAATTGCCGAGCTTTCGCAAGTGGCTGAGCCTATGGCGTGCGCAAGGCATTGGCAGCGGCATCGGCATTTTTGAAGGCTGTATGCCTGGCGCTGGCGGCTCGATTGCGGCCTTTATGTCTTACAACGAGGCTAAGCGCTGGTCTAAAACGCCCGAGGAATTTGGCAAAGGCTCGCTCGAAGGTGTTGCTGCACCCGAGGCAGCCAACAACACGGTGGCAGCCACGGCCATTGTTCCGGTTCTGAGTTTCGGCATCCCGGGCTCCAACTCCACGGCCATCATGCTCGGTGGCCTGCTGGTTCATGGCCTGCAGCCGGGCCCACTGCTGTTTCAAAAGAGTCCCGATTTTGTTTACGGCCTGTTCGGGGGCCTGGCCGTTGCCAATATGGCCATGTTCTTCATCGGTCTGGCCATCATGACGCCAGCGCTTTGGCTGGTCAACCGACCCAAGCCCTATCTGATGGCCTGCATTCTGGCCCTGGTTCTCTCCGGCGTTTACTCCATCGACAACTCGCTGTTTGACCTGGTGGTCGTGCTGATCGCGGGCTTCGCGGGTTATCTCATGCGCCTGTTCGGTTTTTCCTTCCTGCCGCTGGTGCTCGGCCTTGTGCTGGGCTACCTGGTGGAGTCCAACTATCGTCGCGCGCTGGAGGTCTCTGGCGGGGATCACATGATCTTTCTACAAGATCCAATCTCGCTGGGCCTGCTATCGACAGCCCTGGGCTTTATTCTGTTTTCCATCATTCGCGGCCTGGGCAAACGCGCCAAATAAGCGGTACCGCACCTGATGTCTGAGGCCTATTCGCAAGCTGGGGCTGGCGCTGCGCCCGTTCAATACGGCGTGGCAGCGTTAGGCCTGGGCTTAAGCAAAACCCTTGCGCGCTTTGTGAGCGAACTGCGCTTTGCATCTTTGCCAGCAGCGGTTGTTCATCAGGCCAAGCGGGCTTGTATTGACTATCTGGGCTGCGCGCTCGCTGGCGGTCAACATCCGACGATCGAGCAACTCGTACAAGGACTGCAACACCTCGATGAAGTGGGCCAGACGCCGCTGCTTGGCCGCAACGAACGCCTCTCTCGCCTGTCGGCGGCATTGGTCAGCGGGCAATCGGGCCACGTTCTGGATTTCGACGACACGCACATGGGCGGCGTCATCTTGCATGCCAGCTCGCCGATGCTCTCGGCCATGCTGGCCCATGCCCATGGGCGACACATCAGTGGCGAACGCTTGCTCACGGGCTTCGTCGCGGGCTTTGAGACTGCCATTCGGCTGGGCCAGGCTGCACCCGCTCACCACGCCGGTGGCTGGCACCTGACAGGCACGCTTGGAACAGTGGCCGCAGCGGCGGCCTGCGCCAACCTCATGGCCCTGGATCCATCCCAGTGTCTTGTAGCCCTGGGGCTTGCTGCAAGCCAGGCGGCCGGGATGCAGCAAAACCGTGGCACCAGCGCCAAGTCCTTGCACGCCGGCAAAGCGGCCTCATCGGGCCTGCTGGCAGCCGTGCTGGCCGAGCGCGGCTTTAGCGCCAGCCCCGAAATTTTTGAAGGGCGCAAGGGTTTCATCAACATTTACAGCCAAAGCCAGCAGCCCGAAAAGCTGACCGAGGCGCTTGGCGAACGCTGGGAACTGCTGGCCAACGGCTACAAGCCGTATGCCTGCGGAGTGGTCCTGCACCCAAGCATCGATGCCATGATTGCGATCGCGCAACAACTCGGCGATCAAGCGGGTGCACCCGGCCCGGTCAAATCCTTGACACTGATGGTGTGTCCCGATGCGATCCGTATCACCGGCGTCGAAAAGCCGGGCTCTGGTCTGATGTCCAAGTTCAGCATTCGCCACGCAGCGTGCGTGGCCTTTCTTGACCGTGCCGGCGGCCTGGCACAGTTTTCCGATGATGCACCCATGCGCGAAGATGTGCAGGCGCTCTCACCGCTTGTTCAGATCCAGGGCCTGGAAAGCTTGCAGAGGGATCAGGCGCGCGCCGAATGCGTGCTCGACAACGGACGTCGCCTGAGCGCGACAGTCGACCATGCCACGGGGACCCATCAAAACCCACTCAGCGATGCGCAGATTGCACAGAAGTTTTTGGGTAACGCCTCGCTGGCCAAACACTCCCTAGCGGCGCAGGATAGACTCGAAGCGCTTTGGCAGCTTGATCAGGCAGCCGACGTTGCCGAGGTATTTTTTTAAAGCAGCCAGGATCGCCTGCGTGGGCCCGGTACATCAAGCCTGCGCATCGACAGCGGCAAGGACCTGAGCAAAAAATTCATCCCCGTGGTCGGGGTTGATCCAGCGCACCACCACAATCAAGCGCCGCTCTGGCTCGGTCCAGATCAAGGAGCTGCCAGCGCCAATGGCGAAGTAACTGCTCTCTGGCAGGCTTTTGAACACGCGCGAGCCGGTGTTGAGCCAGATCAGGTAGCCGTAAAACGGCGCCAGCGCACAGGGCTTGCGCATCTGCTGCATCCAGTCACGCGAAATCAGTTGCCGGCCCTGGTGCGCGCCGTCATTGAGCATCAGCTGCGCCACCAGCAGTTGGTCCTCGCAATTGATCGAAACGCCACCGCCCCAGTGGCTGCCCCCAGGTACAGCCTGGACGCGCTTGCCGCGCAGTTCAACCCAGGCATGGTCATAGCCATCCCAACGCCAGGTATCGCTGGCACCCAGCGGCTGCATGATGAACTCGCGAAAGACCTCAGGCAAGGCGCGCCCGAACAAATGCATCAACGCCAGCGACAGCTGATTGATGCGCACGTCGTTGTATTCCCAGAACTGTCCTGGCTCTTTTAAAGGCCTGAGATCACCTTTCTTGCCCTGGGACGCAGCGCCTTGGAACTGCAGCGTTCGGTACCGGTCCACCTGGTCTGCAATGTCCAGACAGTTCCCCTCCCACTCGCTGGTCTGCTGCAACAAATGCTTCCAGGTGACCACGGCGTTGGCACCGTGGTCGAACCCAATGCCTGAGAGCCGAGCGCCGACCGCTTCGTTGACATCGGGCAACAAGCCCTGGTCATGCGCCACCCCGGCAAGCAATGCCAAATATGTTTTGGCAATGCTGAAGGTCAAGTCGGCACGATCAGGCTCCCCCCAACTCGCCAGACGCTGCCCGTTCCTGGACACGATGCCCGACACACCACCTCTGCCGTGCACCGGGCCGAACAAGCGGTTCCAGGGCGGTGTGTCGTGTTGATGAATGCCCCAGCCCTCGCCCACGTCGCGGCTCCAGGTCGATTCGTGCGCCTGCGCAAACGCAATCGCCCGAGCCAGTTCAGCCGTCGTTTTCATCGCACACACCACGTCAGTGACGCATCAAAGCGCGCACATGTGCGGCGGTGCCACTGGCCAGCCCTTCCAGGCTGTAGCCGCCTTCCAACACCGAGACCACGCGTCCTTGCGCTGTGTCATCAGCAATCTTCATCAACTCCTCGGTAATCCAGTGGTAATCGTCGTCCGAAAATTGCAAACCACCCAGGGGGTCGAGTTCATGCGCATCAAAACCGGCAGAGATGATCAGCAAATCGGGCGCAAACCGACGCAAGGCCGGTAGCATGACCTGATTCATCGCAGCGCGGAAGGACTCTGAGCCGACGCCACGCATAAAAGGAATATTGCAGATGTTGTTGGCCACGCCGGTCTCGTGGCGCGCACCGGTGCCGGGATAAAACTGGCCCTGGTGGCACGAGCCGTAGAACAGGTCGGGGTGGTCATAAAACGAATTCTGCGTGCCGTTGCCATGGTGGACATCAAAGTCAAGCACCGCGACGCGCGCGAGGCCGTGTTGCTGCTGGGCATGGCGCGCCGCAATAGCCGCCTGGTTGAAGACGCAAAAACCCATGGCCCGATCCGCCTCGGCGTGATGCCCACAGGGCCGCGTCGCGCAAAAAACGTTATCTGCCGCGCCAGAGACCACGTCGTCCACACCGGCGCAGGCCGCGCCCACACCACGCATGGCCGCTTCCAGGGTGCCGCTGGACATAATGGTGTCGCCAGCATCGAGCGCGCGCAGCCCTTGCGATGGCGAGACCGCGCGCACATGCGCCAGGTAGTCTGCCGTGTGGTTCAGCATGATCTGCTCATCGCTGGCCACGGGCGCGTCGCGCCAGACCAACTCGGCAAAATCTGGCGTTTTCAGCGCTTGCAGAACCGCGCTGAGTCGCTCGGGCGACTCGGGATGGTGAGGTCCGGGTTGGTGCTCAAAACACGCGGTGTGGGTATAGATCAAGGTGGTCACAGCAACAGCCTTCTTTGTATAAACTCAAGGCGCAAGGGAAGCCCAGTTAAGCTCACAAATGAGCCAGGGCCATACTGTAAGGGATCAAACCCTCTCGAGGCGGCCCAACTGACGTACCTCACACCACAATCTCCATATTTTTCCTGCGCAAATTTGAAAAACGCGTCTGAGCAGCGAGACATTCCATGACGACCTACCCGCACCTCCTCAAGCCCTTGGACCTGGGCTTTACGACGCTACCTAACCGGGTGCTGATGGGCTCTATGCACGTGGGACTGGAAGAAGCTAAAAATGGCTTCGAGCGCATGGCCGCTTTTTATGCCGAACGTGCACGTGGCGGCGTCGGGCTGATCGTCACAGGCGGCATCGCACCCAATGCCGTGGGCAGGCCCTGGCAAGGCGGCGCAAGCCTGACCACGCCCCAGGAGGCCGACAAACACCGTGTGGTCACCCATGCGGTTCATCAGGCTGGCGGAAAAATCGCCATGCAAATTCTGCACTTTGGCCGCTACGCCTACCACCAGGACTTGGCGGCCCCCAGCGCCGTGGCAGCACCCATCAACCCGATCAAGCCCAATGCCCTGAGCTCGGCGCAGGTCTACGAAACGATTGCCGACTACGTGCGTTGCGCTGAACTGGCACACACTGCCGGCTACGACGGCGTCGAGATCATGGGATCTGAGGGCTACCTGATCAATGAGTTCATCACCGCCTGCACCAATCTGCGCGACGATGAATGGGGTGGCAGTTTCAGCAATCGCATCCGCCTGCCCGTGGAGATCGTGCGTCGGACCCGCGAGGCGCTGGGCCCAAATTTCATCATCATCTACCGACTATCGATGCTCGACCTGGTCGAGGGTGGCTCGAGCCCGGAAGAAGTGCTGGAACTGGCTTTGGCCATCGAGGCCGCTGGCGCAACCATCATCAACACCGGCATCGGCTGGCACGAGGCCCGCATACCAACAATTGCCACCAAGGTTCCGCGTGCAGCCTGGGCCTGGGTCACCAAAACCCTGAAAGGCAAAGTCAGGATTCCGCTGGTTGCAACCAACCGTATCAACACGCCCGAGGTGGCTGAGCAGCTGCTGGCCGACGGCTTTTGCGACATGGTGTCCATGGCGCGCCCTTTTCTGGCCGATGCCGAGTTCGTCAACAAGGCGGCCAGCGGCCGGGCTGACGAAATTAACACCTGCATTGCCTGCAACCAGGCCTGTCTGGACCATGTGTTCAGTGGCGCCATCACCTCCTGTCTGGTCAACCCTCGGGCTTGCCATGAAACACAGATCGTCATCAAACCTGCGGCGCGCACGCAAAACATTGCCGTCGTCGGTGCAGGGCCGGCCGGCCTCGCCTTCGCCACCACGGCCGCGCAGCGTGGGCTGAAGGTCACACTCTTTGAGGCGGCCGAGGAAATTGGCGGACAGTTCAACCTGGCCAAGCAAATTCCAGGCAAAGAAGAGTTCTATGAGACGCTGCGCTACTTTGCCCGCCAGCTTGAGATTCATGGCGTTGACCTGCGGCTCAAGCAACGTGTCGATGTCGAGACGCTGGTGGCTGGCGGCTACGACCACGTGGTACTGGCCACCGGCGTGAGCCCGAGACGGCCCGACATCCCCGGCATCGACCACCCCAAAGTGCTGGGCTATCTGGACGTGCTGCGCGACAAAGTCGAGGTCGGTCAGACCGTGGCCTTGATCGGCGCCGGCGGCATTGGCTTTGACGTTGCTGAATACCTTTTGCATCGGGGCTCACGCCCCAGCCAGGATCCCGTGAAATTCTTTGCCGAATGGGGCGTGGATCCCAACCAGCGTCAGCCAGGCGGCCTGACGCCGGCACAGATCGAGGCGCCGTCTCGCAAGATCTTTCTGCTGCAACGCAAAGACAGCAAGGTCGGCGCCGGTCTGGGCAAGACCACCGGCTGGATCCATCGCGCCTCGCTCAAAAACCGACAGGTGCAGATGATCTCGGGCGTGAGCTATCAGCAGATCGACGACCAGGGGCTTCATGTTCAGGCCGGGGGACACACATCGGTGATTGGCGCGGACCACATTGTGATTTGCGCCGGCCAGGAGCCCCTGCGCGAGCTGCAGGCCGGCCTGCAGGCGGCGGGCTGCTCGGTGCACCTGATCGGCGGCGCTGACAAAGCGGTCGAGCTCGATGCCAAGCGCGCGATCAAACAAGGCACGGAGCTGGCCATTGCAATCGACTCCATGCCCGCTGCCAAGCAGCCGATTGGCACAAGTCCCGAAGGCAAGACTGACAGCGTTTCATCCGATGCAGCGGGTCAGCAAGAGACCTACAAGACTTTGCGTGTCGAGCTTGACGGTCACGTGGCCACGGTCCGCCTGAACCGACCTGAGAAAGCCAACGCCATGAATCTGGCGATGTGGCACGAATTGCGACAAGCCTTTCACTGGGTCGACGCTCAGCCTGAGGTCCGTGTGGCGGTCTTGGCTGGCGAGGGCAAGCAGTTTTGCGCGGGCATCGATCTGGAGATGATGATGGGCTTGGGCCAGCAAATCCAGAATGATTGCGACGGCCGCACCCGGGAAAGCCTGCGTCGGGTCATCCTGGACCTACAAGACTGCCTGAGCAGCCTGGAGCGGTGCCGAAAACCAGTTCTGGCGGCGATTCACGGCGCGTGCGTGGGTGGCGGTATCGATCTGGTCTGTTGTGCGGATATGCGTTACTGCAGTTCAGATGCCAGCTTCAGCATCAAAGAGATCGACCTGGGCATGGCTGCCGACGTCGGCACCTTGCAGCGTTTGCCCAAACTCATCAGCGAGGCCATGGTGCGTGAGCTCGCCTTCACAGGACGCAGCTTTGACGCCCAGGAGGCACTCGGTCTGCAAATGGTCAACAAAGTTTTTGACTCACCGCAGGCCTTGTCAGAGGGTGTTGCGGCCCTGGCAGCGAGCATTGCGTCCAAGTCGCCACTGGCCATTCGTGGCATCAAGGAGATGCTGAACTACGCGCGCGACCACAGCGTCGCTGATGGTCTCAACCAGGTCGCCACCTGGAATGCCGCCATGCTCATGAGCGCCGATTTGCAGGAAGCGGTGATGGCCAAGATGGGCAAACGCAAGCCGGAATTCAAAAACTAAGACCACGCAAAAGCTGATCAGAAAGACCAAGGTGCCATGAAAAAACTGTTCTTCCCCTGGATCAAATGGGCCGGTGTGCTCGTGCTGTCGATCTCCACCTTGGCCTGCTCCAAAAATGACGCATCGCCGCCACCAACCGGCGCCGCCAAAGCTGGCATCAATGCCAACAGCCTGGAGATGGTGGCCAGCAAAGCCAAGGGCTTCACGGTGGGCGCGGTCATGAGCGCGCAGACCACTTATGTGCTCTTTGATCCGCAATGCCCCCACTGCGGCCGACTCTGGGAAGCTGCACGGCCGCTGCACAACACCATGAAATTTGTCTGGGTGCCCATTTCCTTTGGCTCACCCAAAAGCCTGCCACAAGGCGCCGCCTTGCTGGCCTCCGCCCAGCCGCTTGAGGACATGAATGCGCACGAAAAATCCCTGCTCTCAGGCAGTGGCGGGATGGCCGCCTCAAGCAACGTGCCCGACGATCTGCGCCAGGCCATTGAGGCCAACACCCAGCTCCTCAACAGCCTCGGGGTGGACTCTGTGCCCTTCCTGATTGGCAAAAACCGCCAGACCGGCGCCATGATCACGCACACCGGCGCCATGGACACCGCGGCCCTGTCCAAACTGCTCGGATTGAACTAAGCCGCACGGCGACGCCAAGCAGCGTCGCTAGCGCGCGTCGAGTCGGCCGTTCAACAGCTCCGGGAGTCGCGCGCGGCTCATGCGAAAACCGCAGGCTTGCGCATGCCCACCGCCCCCCATGCTCTCTGCCAGTGCGATGCAGTCAAAGGGCGCGACCGAGCGCAGGCCACACCTGAGTTCACCGTGCTGATCCATGGTCCACAGCAAGGCAAAACTGCCGCTGCGCTGGGCTAGCAGGTGCCCCACCAGACTGTGAAACACTGCAGGCGCATTCGCCATCAAGCCCGGTATCCCGTTGAAGACCACGTCCCTGGCGCACTCGGCAATGCCTGAAGCGATTTTTTCGAATTGCGCCGCCAGCGCTTGCCCTCGCTCAATAAAGCTCTGCTGCTGCGTCGCCGACATGTGGACCAAATCGTCCCAGCGCTCAAAATCAAAAGGCTCCATGTCAAGCGCAGCCAGGTAGGCCGGGCTCTGTGGATTGCGCCAGAGCCACAAATCGCGATCCTGCACAAAGCGAACCAGCTCGGGCAGTTCTGTTTCAGGGAAAAAGAATTCCCAGGCCAGGCATGCTCCGGACTTTTCCAGATCAAAGTGCACCACGCCGCATGGGCAGTTGAAGTTCTTGAGCTTTTGGGCGGCGCTTTGATGATGATCGAGCATGACCAGTTTGCTAGCCTGCTGGGAAACAGCGGACAAGAGCGCTGCATCAAAAGAAAAATCAAGAATGTAGACCGCACGGCCGGCGAGGCTGGGTAAGTCATCGACAGACGTCACTTCACCATGGTCCAAACCCAAAAAGGTGGCGCGGCCCTGGAAATACCGCCAGGCCGCCAGCGCTGCAGCAAAGCCATCGGGACAAGCCCCATGAAAAATAACCAGGGGATCGGGATCGTCTCGCGACGGACCGATCGGCAACTTCAAGGCCATGTGCACCCTTTCATTGAGCCTGGCTGCATAGCACTGAGAAGCCATGCCGGCGCGCAGCGCCAGCTTGCCTGCCTAAGCGAAGACACTCATTCGAAAAGATCTTGCTCAGATACATCGATATGTCTCGATCATGCTGCGCAGCCCGCCAATACACCGCAGCTGCACCCAACCATACACCAGCGCGGCTCACGGTCACAGCCAGCGCGCGCCAGCTAACGTGCCCCAGGGCGCAGACCACCCTACAGCCAGGGCCTTATGGATTGCGCCGGGCCTGTCGCTTTTGAGCGAGCGCATCCTTTTTGAGCTGCCTCTGCGCATCGATGCGCTGCCCCTCGGCCAGCCACCTGGCAAATTCGTCAGGACGCTCCAAGGTGATTCGCCCCAGCATGCCGGCACGAAAATCGTGGATCACGATTTCGGCCGCTTTTTGCCAGTTCACCTGAGCCCCAGCCGTCACGGCGCCGCGCCGCTGACCAATCGCTTGTAGTATTTGCTCCGGCGGCCCTTGCTCAAGCGCATCAAGTTTGTAGCGATCTTGAAGTCGTTGAGGGTAATGGTCCCGCAAATACCCCAGCAACTCGAGTGCAACCTCTTGCTCGTCAAAAGCGTTGCGTCCCACGGCACCGCTGGCTGCCAGGTTGTAACCGCTAGCGGCCACAATAATGCGCGGCCAGAGCACACCCGGGGTGTCGTAGAGGTAGAAGTCTGGCGCCAGTGTGATGCGTTGTTCAAGCTTGGTCACCCCGGCCTCATCGCCCGTTTTGGCCGCACGCCGCCCGGTCAGCGTATTGATCAGAGTTGACTTGCCCACATTGGGTATGCCGCAGATCAACACGCGCATCGGCTTAGCCAGTCCGCCGCGCTGCGGTGCCAGCTGGTAGCAAGCATCAATCAAGGCTTTGGCTGGTGCTGCCACACTGGCGTCAAGCGCCAGCGCGCGGGTTTGCGCCTGGGCGTTGTAATGCGCCAGCCATTGTGCTGTGCAATCAGGGTCGGCCAGGTCTTGTTTGTTCAAGACCTTGAGCGCTGGCACGTTACCGGTGAGCTCACCCAGCATCGGGTTTGCGCTTGAGCCTGGCAGGCGGGCATCGAGCATTTCGATCACCACATCGATAGCCTTGATGCGCTCGGCAATCGCCTTGCGCGTCAAGTGCATGTGCCCAGGAAACCATTGAACAGCCATCGCTAGATGTCCAGGGCTGGTCGCAAGGCGGCGGCCGGGACATAGCGCCAGCGGCCCAGCCAGACTGCTACTGCCATGGCTAGCAATGCCAGCAGCAGCAGGCTTTGCAGCGGCTGCAACCAGTCGCCACCGAAAGCGCCGAACAGCGACGCCTTGAGTGCCTTGACCACCCATGTCATGGGTAAGTAATCACTGATGGCCGCAAAAATGCCACCGCTGAGCTCAACCGGCAAAACGCCGCCGGAAGAGGAAAGCTGAACCACCAGCAGGATCAAGGCCAGTGCCTTGCCCACGTCACCGAACGCTCGCGTCATGGCAAAGACCAGCATCAAAAATGCCACCGATGTGATGAGCAGCGTCAAGGCCAAGCCCACGCCATCAAACACCCGAATGCTCAGCAAAACTGTGAGGCAAAGGCCGACAACGATGGCTTGCGTCAGCCCCAGGCCCAGAGGCAACAAAATTTTTCCACCCATCTTGACCCAAGCAGAAGCCGGCCTGACGCTGCGCGGCAGATCACGCAATCGAAACAGGAAAGCCGCCATGCTGGCACCCAGCCACAAAGCGCCTGGAATGATGTTGGGCGCAAAGCCACTGCCATTGTTTTGCACGGGCGCGGCCATTTCCACAACTGGCAAAACCGAACTGGCCAGGCCCTGCGCGTTGCCTTCCAGGTGGGGAGGCAATGGCGGCAGTGATGTGCTCAAGAGTTCGATACCGCCGCTCAGGTGTTGCGCACCCTGTGCCAATTGCGCCGCGCCAGTGCTCAAAGCCTGCGCACCACTGCTGACCCGATCCGAGCCCTGTACCAACTCACTCAGGCGCACGTCCCGCGGCAGACGCACGACCATATCGCCCATGGCGCTGTTCATGGCCCGAGCCCCAGCCGTTAAGCTGCCCACAGCGGTTCCCATCTCAGTAGCGCCAGTGCTGAGTTGACGCTGACCCTTGCCAAGCGACTGCGCACCAGCCTGCGCCCTGGAAACACCATCACCCAGCGTCTGAAGGCCAACACCAACTTCCGCAGGCACACCAGTTTTGCCAAGCGCCTGCGCCTTGAAGTCACCAATACCCGACTGCAAGCCATCCAGGCCCAGCTGCAAATCACCCAGCCCGGTTCCTAGCTCGAACAAACCCTTGTTGAGGGACTTGCTCGCATCATCGAGCCGGCGCAGGTCCGAATCCCGAGGGCGTTTGTCGTGCAGGGCCCACAGGCCCGCTGAGAGACTTCGGCTGCCCGCCACGAGTTCGCCCACACCCTGGCCGAGCGAGACACTGGCACCAGCCAGGTCGGAGGTCTTGCCTGCCAGCGTGGTACTGGCGCTTGATAGCTCGCGAGCCCCACCCAGGAGCTCCTGGACGCCTTCCTGTAAGCGCGTCAGGCTGCGCTCACTGCCGCTGGACTCTTCGAGCACCAGCTCCCATCGCTGCTCGTTCAGGCTCTGATTGACTTCGCGACCAAGCTCCTCGGCGAAATGCCGAGCCAGACTTGCACCGGTCAGGTTGTTGCCCTCGGACGCGTAGATCACGAGTCGCCCGCCACCCGCGCGCGCGCCGGGAATCGCGTTTGAGCTGAAATCTGCCGGCACGATCAGGGCAAACGCCAGCCGGCCCTGATCCACCATGTCACGCACGCGCGCCTCATCGCTCAATTCCTGATATCCGAAAGTCCCTTTGGTCTTGATCCGCTCAACCAGATCACGCCCCACATTGAAGGATTGCGCGCGGTACACCAAACCCTGGTCGAGGTTGACCAGGGCCACCTTGAGCGCTGCGGTCTTGCCCACCGGGTCCCACACACTGGCCAGGTAAATCAGGACGTACAGGCCGGGAATCAGCACCACTGTGAGTGCGGCCAGCAACATGCGTGGGTAGCGCGTGAAGAAATGCGCTTCCAGCCGGACGATCCGAGCAAATGCGCTTCTCTGGCGGGCCCGGGCTTGCATGACCGGCGCGCCTTAGCCCGAGGCCTGCGAGGCAATCGGCTCGAGCCCGCAGCGCACGTCAGCGCACTGCGCACGATGTCGAAGTGCGTGCTCCATCAATACCAGCGCGAGCATGGCCTCCAGGATGGGGGCGGCCCTGATGCCGACGCAAGGGTCATGGCGGCCCTTGGTAATCACCTCGGTTGGCTGGCCCTGGGTGTCAATGGATGCGCGAGGAACCAGGATCGAACTCGTCGGCTTGATCGCCACCGACACCTCAATGTCCTGGCCGGTGCTGATGCCACCCAACACGCCACCGGCGTTGTTGGATAGGAAACCCTGTGGCGTCAAGGGGTCTCCATGTTCACTGCCTTTTTGGTGAACGCTGGCAAAGCCTGCGCCGATCTCAACACCTTTGACCGCGTTCACGCCCATCATCGCGTACGCAATGTCGGCATCGAGCTTGTCAAACAGCGGTTCGCCCAGGCCAACTGGCACCTTGCTGGCCATCACACGCAGGCGCGCGCCGCAGGAATCGCCTGTTTTGCGCAGTGCAGCCATGTAGTCCTCAAGCGCCGAGACATCAGCCAGTGGCGCAAAAAACGGGTTCTGAGCCACATGCTCCCAGGATTCAAAGGCGATGGGCAGTTCACCGATCTGGCTCATGCAGGCGCGAAATTCGGTCCCGTGCTGCGCCTTGAGCCATTTTTTGGCCACCGCACCGGCCGCCACCATGGGCGCGGTCAGCCGAGCGCTGGAGCGACCCCCACCGCGCGGGTCCCGGCGTCCGTACTTCTGAAAATAGGTGTAGTCCGCGTGGCCAGGCCGAAAAGTCTGAACGATGTCGCCATAGTCCTTGCTGCGTTGATCCGTATTGCGAATCAACAGGCAAATCGGCGTGCCCGTTGTCGTGCCCTCATACACGCCGCTGAGAATTTCCACCACGTCAGCCTCGTTGCGCTGCGTGACAAATTTACTGCTCCCAGGGCGCCGGCGATCGAGGTCGGGCTGGATGTCTGCCTCCGACAGAGGCATTCCTGGCGGGCAGCCGTCGATCACGCAGCCGATCGCCGGCCCGTGCGACTCGCCAAAATTGGTCACCGCAAAAAGAGTACCGAATGTGTTCCCGCTCATGGACGGAATTATCCCCTAGGGCAATATGCCCATCGCCCGGCCACCCACACCGGGGCGCTGGGTGACTCAGGCTTTCAAGGATGGCGAATGATCCGCCAGCGGTGTGTCACTGATATAGGCCCGCAGCATCTGGTTTTCCAGGTTCTGGCTGTCAACGACTGCGCGCGCCACGTCATGAAAACTGATCACGCCCAGCAAGGCGCCCTGGTCAACCACTGGCATGTAGCGTGCATGCGACTCGAGCATGGAACGCCGCACATCATCCATCTCGGTTTCCAGGCCACAGGTCACCGGCTGGTCGTCCAATACGTCCTTTACCCTCACCGACTTGATGTCGCCACTTTGTTGCACCAGCACTTTGGTCAATTCGCGCACGGTCACCATGCCCAGCAGCGAACCACCCTCCATGACCACCAGAGATCCGATGTCATGCTCATCCATCACCTGCAAGGCGGACATCAGCAGATCGCCAGGCCGCGCTGTGTACAACACACCACTTTTGAGCTTCAAAATATCACTGACCTTCACAAGCGTTCTCCTCTATGATGCGCCATGCCGTGTCGTGAATATAGCCCACAATCCGGGCCTCACCCACCTGTTGCAATCAAACGCGACAGATTCTCTTTTTTTTGATAGATCCCCATGCCAGGCATCACCGACCCCGGATTTGACACACTCTCGCTGCACGCCGGCACCGCGCCCGACCCGGCCACCGGCGCGCGCGCGGTTCCGATTCACCTGAGCACGTCCTTCGTGTTCGAGTCCAGCGACCACGCCGCAGCCCTTTTCAACATGGAGCGCTCAGGGCATGTCTATTCCCGCATCAGCAACCCGACCAATGCGGTACTCGAGCAACGCATGGCAGCGCTCGAAGGAGGCGTCGGCGCGCTCAGCACGGCTAGCGGGCAGGCAGCCCTGCATCTGGCCATTGCCACTCTCATGGGCGCAGGTTCACACATCGTGGCCAGCACGGCACTCTACGGCGGCTCGCAAAATCTGCTGCATTACACGCTCAGCCGCTTCGGCATTGAAACCAGCTTTGTCAAGCCGGGCGATATTGACGGATGGCGTGCCGCCATCCGGCCCAACACCAAGCTGTGCTTTGGCGAAACCGTGGGCAACCCGACCATGGACGTGCTCGACATCGAGACCGTGAGCGCCATCGCACACGAGGCTGGCGTTCCCCTGCTGGTGGACGCCACGCTCACCACGCCCTGGCTGATGCAGCCGTTCAAACTCGGCGCGGACTTGGTCATGCATTCGGCCACCAAGTTTTTAAGCGGGCACGGCACGGTCATCGCCGGCGTCCTGGTCGATGGCGGCCAGTTCGACTGGGGTCGCAGCGGCCGCTTTGCCGAACTCAGCGAGCCGTACAGCGGCTTTCACGACATGGTGTTTGACCAGGAGTCCAGCGTAGGTGCCTTCCTGCTGCGGGCCCGTCGCGAGGGCTTGCGCGATTTTGGCGCCTGTCTGTCACCCCACTCCGCCTGGCTGGTGCTGCAAGGTCTGGAGACTTTGCCGCTGCGCATGGCCCGACACATGGACAACACGGCCAAAGTGGTCGCGTTTCTGGCCAGCCACCCGATGGTCAGCCACGTCGGTCACCCCATGCTCGAAAGCCACCCCAGCCATCAGCTGGCGCAGAAAGTCCTGCCGCGTGGCGCCGGGTCGGTGTTTAGCTTCGACATCGCGGGCAGCCGCGCGCAGGGACGTGCATTTATCGAAGCGCTTAAACTGTTTAGTCATCTGGCCAACGTCGGTGATGCGCGCAGCCTGGTGATTCACCCAGCCAGCACAACGCACTTTCGCATGAGTGACGAGGCACTCCAACAAGCGGGCATCGGCCCGGGCACCATTCGCCTGTCCGTCGGACTCGAAGACCCCGCTGACCTGATTGATGACCTGAAAAAAGCCCTCAAGGTGGCAGAAAAAGCGTGAGCGCCCTGCTGATTCGACCCTATCGGCCCAGCGACCAGGACAGCGTGGTGGCGCTGTGGCACGCCTGCGACCTGACGCGCGCCTGGAATGATCCGCACCAGGATATCGCACGCAAGCTGGCGGTCGATCCTGAGTTTTTTCTGGTCTGCGAAGACGAGGGCGAGATCGTCGGCAGCGCCATGTTTGGCTACGAAGGCCACCGTGGCTGGGTCAACTACCTGGGCGTGTCGCCCGCGCATCGCCGAAAGGGCCTAGCCCGAGCCTTGATGCAGGAAGGCGAACGTTTACTGCGAGAAGCGGGCTGCCCAAAGCTCAACCTGCAGGTGCGCGAAGGCAATCTGGCCGCAATGGCTTTTTACACTTCCCTGGGCTACGTCGACGATCAGGTGATCAGCTTTGGGCGTCGTTTGGTTGCGGACAACGGGAGCTGACGGCGACATGGACATCTGCCTGCCTGACCAAACCATTTACGCCTACACCGGCGGCAAGGCCACCGACCCCGCCCAGCGTACTGTCATCTTCATTCATGGTGCGCTGTGTGACCACAGCGTGTGGGCACTACAGAGCCGCTATCTCGCCAACCACGGCTGGAACGTGCTCGCGCTGGACCTACCGGGCCACGGCCGAAGCACCGGCACGCCCCCTGCCACCGTTGAAGATGCGGCCGACCTGATCGCCCAGCTGATCAACACACTGGGCCTGCAGCAAGCGGCCCTGGTCGGCCACAGCTGGGGGTCTCTGATCGCCCTGGAGGCTGCCAGCCAACTCAAGCAACGCGTCAGTCATCTCGCGCTGGTGGGCACCAGCTATCCGATGGCCGTCACGCCCAGCCTACTGGCCATGGCAGACAAGCAAGCGCTCGATGCCATTGAGCTGATCAACCAGTATTCGCACAGCTTGCTGGCGCCGCCGCCGTCTTCGCTGGGCCCAGGCACCTGGGTCAAAGGCGCAGGCCGTGCGCTCAACCGGCGTGTGCTCGCTGGCAACAAGAATGTGAATTTATTGCACCTGGCGTTTCTGGCCTCAGACAGCTATCGCAACGGCCTGGAGGCAATCACACAGGTGAGCGCACCGATCCTGATGATTCTGAGCCCGAACGACCAGATGACGCCGGCGCGCCATGCGCAATCGCTCTACCAGGCTGCGCTGGCTTCAGGAAAAAACATTCGCATCGAGTCAGTGAGCGCCGGGCACTCACTGATGAGTGAGGCGCCCGATGCGACCCTGCACGCCTTGCTGGGTCTGTTGAAGAACTGAGTCCGGGTCAAAAAACGGGTACGCTGCTGGGCCTTCTGTGCGGCGCTACAGCACGTCTCGCAGCACGAGCCGATCCCACGCGCCAGCCTGCATCAAACGTGCGGTGCTGGGGGTTTTCTCCAGCAGCAGCGCCGTCATCAGTGGCTCAAGCAAGGTGCTCTGCGGCTCGGCCATCAGCACAAGTCTGGAGGCGGCACGTTGACGCTCTGGCTCTTGCAGCCGGGCCACCCAATCCAGCCGAACCAATGCATCGATCACGGTCTCGAGCTGCAAGGCATCAACCCGCATCGATTCACTGAGTTCCTGCTGGGTCAAGCCCCTGCGGCTGCTTTCTCGCGCCGCACGCAAGCGCCGCAACACATCCAGGGCAAGCACGAAAGCGCCACCTGGAACACTGTCGGCATCGCGCGCAATGCCCGCCAGCAAACTCGGCAAATAAGCGGCGATCACGGCGCCAAGCAAGACGATGACCCATGCGGTGTATATCCAGACCAGCAAAATAGGCAGGGTCGCAAAAGCACCATAAACCGCTGAATAGGTGGGAACCGCATCCAAATAAGCCACCAGCACACTCTTGGCGACCTCCAGACCAACGGTCACGAACAAGCCGCCGCTGAACGCGTGCGCCCAGCGTACCTGGGTGTTGGGGACATAGCGATACAGCGCCGCCACAGCGCTGGCGAAGACGAAGAAGTGCAGCGTCGACAAGAGAAATTCAACGCCGCCCGGCAGGCTACCGACCATGCCCTTGGATGCACTCAAGGCATACGAGCTCAGGGAAATACTGCCAGCCAGTAACAAAGGCCCCAGGGTAACAACCGCCCAGTAGACCAGGACGCGCTGAGAAATCGGCCGCGCCCGGCGTACCCGCCAAATGTTGTTAAACGTCCGATCAATCGTCAGCACCAAGGCCAGCGCGGTAAGCACCAAAACCACCAGGCCGACGCCGCCCAGACGGCTGGCCTTACCCGCGAACTGCGTGAGATAACCCAGCACCTGGCGCGCGATGTTGTCAGGGATCAGACTGGCAACCAGCCATTGCTGCACCTGAACCTGCAACTTGGCAAACATGGGAAACGCCGTCAAGACAGCCAACAAAACCGTCATCATCGGCACCAGCGCAATCATCGTGGTGAACGTCAGGCTGCTGGCGGTTAGGCCCAACCGGTCTTCGCGGAAACGTTCACGCAGGGTTCTGGCAGTCGTCTGCCAGGGGAAGACGGACAGGGTTGCGCGCAGGGTCGACAACCACAGCCGCAGTCCTGCCAAAAAGTCAATTCGATTGTCCATACCGCTATGATGCCACCCTCATGAGCCCCACGGACAAAAGCCCGCCATTTCAGGCCTCTGGGATGCTGGCTGGCACCCGTTGGCTGGCCGTATCGAGCTTGATCGGCCTGATCGGCCTCGGTCTGGCCTGGGAACTGGTGCTGGCACCTTTGCGCCCCGGTGGATCCTGGCTGGCCCTGAAGGTTTTGCCGCTGTGTCTGCCGCTGGCTGGTTTGTTGAAAAACCGTATGTACACCTATCGCTGGGTGAGTCTGCTGGTCTGGCTGTACTTTGCCGAAGGCGTGGTGCGGGCCTGGGGCGACCCTTCGCCCGGCAAGCAACTCGCTGTTTTGGAAATTATTCTTTGCCTGTTCTTGTTCGCAGCATGTGCCATGCACGTGCGCATGCGACTGCGACAGAAAAATCCGGAAAGTGTCGCCAGCCATGATCAGTCTGCTTGAAAAATTGCGAACCATTGTGGGTTCGTCCCAAGTCCTCTCAGAAGGCGATCTAAGTGCCTGGGAGCAGGACTGGCGCAAGCGCACCCGGGGCAAAGCACTGGCCGTCGTGCGCCCGGCCAATACCGAGGAGGTCGCAGCCGTGGTGCGTGCCTGCGCGCAGCACCGGGCCGAGCACCCCGAGAGCCGAATCAGCATCGTGCCCCAGGGTGGCAACACGGGCCTGGTGGTCGGGTCTGTGCCAGACGAGAGCGGGCAACAGCTGGTGCTCAGCCTGCAACGCATGCATGCGGTTCGTCAAATTGATGCCAGCAATCTGACCATGACCGTGGAAGCGGGCTGTGTGCTCAAGCAGGCGCAAGACACAGCACGCGAGGCTGGGTTTCTCTACCCCTTGAGCCTGGGCGCCGAAGGTAGCTGCACGGTTGGCGGCAATCTGGGAACCAACGCCGGCGGAACACAAGTGGTTCGCTACGGCAATACCCGTGAGCAGTGCCTGGGGCTGGAGGTGGTCACTGCCCAGGGTGAGATCTGGCACGGCCTGAGCGGTTTACGAAAGGACAACACCGGCTATGACTTGCGCCATCTCTACATTGGCTCTGAGGGCACTCTGGGCATCATCACCGCGGCCAGCATGAAGGTCTACCCCTTGCCCGCCGCCCAAATGGGGGCATGGGCCGCGGTGCAGTCGGTTGACGACGCACTGAAGTTGCTGGCCCTGGCGCACCGCCATCTGGGCGCCGACCTGACTGGCTTTGAGTTAATGGGGCAGTTTCCGCTGCGCCTGGTGGCCCAGCACTTTGCCCACCTGCGCCAACCGCTGCCGCTGACGTCGCCCTACTACGCCTTGATCGAGAGCTCCAGCCTGCACAGCCCCACGCAAGCGCAGGAATCGCTGGAGTCGCTGATGCAGGCCGCTCTTGAAGACGGTTGCGTCAGCGATGTGGTGCTGGCCACCAGCATGGCCCAGTCCCGCAGCTTCTGGGAAATTCGGGAAACCATCACCCTGGCGCAGGCGGCTGAAGGACTCAACATCAAGCACGATATTTCGGTACCGATCTCCAGCATTCCGGCCTTCGTAGCCCATACCGACGCCTTGCTCGCACAACAGTTTCCTGGGGTGCGCGTGGTCTGCTTTGGCCACCTGGGCGACGGCAACCTGCATTACAACGTGCAGGCCCCAGCGGGTAGCGACACTGAGCGCTTTTTGCACGCCAACGAGGACAAGGTCAACACCGTGGTTTTCGATGCGGTCGCTCAATTTGGCGGTTCGATTTCAGCCGAGCACGGGGTAGGCAGCCTCAAAGTCGAACATCTGAGGCATTACAAGTCGGGTGTGGCGCTTGCGCAGATGCGCGCCATCAAACAGGCACTGGATCCGCAGAATCTGCTGAATCCGGGCCGTGTTGTGAACTGCGACAATTTCGCCAAGCCATGAACACACGCCCCATTCGCTCCCAGTACGAGGACTTCATGCGCCACGTGGCCGACAAGGGCGTCCACAAGGACGACCGCACCGGCACTGGCACGCGCAGCGTTTTTGGCTACCAGATGCGCTTCAACCTCAACGAAGGATTTCCGCTGGTCACCACCAAGAAGGTGTTTCTCAAGGCCATCATCGTTGAATTGCTCTGGTTCCTGCGCGGCGACAGCAATGTGCGCTGGCTGCAAGAACGTGGCTGCACCATCTGGGACGAGTGGGCACGTGAGGATGGTGACCTTGGCCCGGTCTACGGTGTGCAGTGGCGCAGCTGGCCCAGGCCCGAGGGCGGACACGTCGACCAGATCGCTCAGGTCATGCAGGCGCTCAAGACCAACCCAGACTCCCGCCGGATCATTGTGAGCGCCTGGAACGTCGCGGCGCTTGATCAGATGGCCTTGATGCCCTGCCACGCGTTTTTTCAGTTTTATGTTGCGCCGGCCGAGAACGGCTCGGGACGGGCGCGCCTGAGCTGTCAGCTCTACCAGCGCAGCGCCGACATTTTTTTGGGCGTTCCCTTCAACATCGCCAGCTATGCCTTGCTGACGCACATGATCGCCCAGCAATGTGACATGGACGTTGGCGACTTCATCTGGACGGGCGGCGATTGCCACATTTACAGCAACCACGCCGAACAGGTCGCGCTGCAACTCAGCCGCAAGCCCATGGCCTATCCAACCCTGCAGATCAAGCGACGACCAGACTCGATCTTCGACTACGCGCTGGACGATTTCGAGGTGCTTGACTACAACCCGCATCCGGCGATCAAGGCGCCGGTGGCGGTGTAGGCCAGCGCTGCGGCCCCAGTCACTCGCCCCTGCACACTGCCGATGCCATGAGCAGTCCCCTGACCCGTGCCCAGCTCTGGAGCCTGGTGGCACTGACTCTGATGTGGGGCATCAACTGGCCCCTGATGAAGTTTTCGCTGCGTGAGCTCTCGCCGCTGTATCTACGCGCGCTGACCATGACCGGTGGTGCGCTCTGGTTGTTCTGGTACTTCCGCTGGCAGGGGCTGCGCATGTGGCCCCAGCGCCAGGAGTGGTCAACCGTGGTGCGGCTGGGACTGCCCAATATGCTCGGCTGGCACACCCTGTCGATCCTGGGCGTCAATGAACTGGCCAGCGGCCGCGCGGCTATCCTGGGTTTCACCATGCCCATCTGGGCCGTGATCCTGAGCGTCCTCTTTCTCGGCGAGCGGCTCACGCTGCGCATCACGCTGGCCGTGCTGGCCGTCGCCATCAGCCTGGCACTGCTCACCTTCAACGAAATCACCCAGATCTCAGGTCACCCCTGGGGCATCGTCTGGATGGAGTTGGCCGCACTGGCCTGGGCCATCGGTACGGTGATGATGCGCCACGCGCGGCTCACCTTGCCGATCCAGACCCTGACTGTCTGGATGATGCTGCTGACATCAGCCTGCCTGTGGTTGATAGCGATCCTGCGCGAACCCTGGCCGAGCTGGAATTTCTCCGCACTGATGTGGCTGGCCTTGGCCTACACCGTCTTCATCAACTATGGTTTTGCACAGTCGATCTGGACCGCTCTGGCGCGCCACCTGCCGCCTGCGACCAGCGCGATGAGTATCATGGCTGTCCCACTGGTTGGCACGGCAGGCGCCATGGTCATGCTGGGTGAATGGCCACATTGGCAAGACTATGTTGCGGTCTTGTTTGTAACGGGCGCGATCGCCTTGGTTTTGCTACCCCAGCGGCGGATGAATGCTTCATGAAACTCAAGCTGATTTTGGCGCGATCGCGCAATGGCGTGATTGGCCGCGACAACACCATGCCCTGGCATTTGCCAGAAGACCTGGCACATTTCAAACGCACCACCATGGGCGCGCCCGTGATCATGGGGCGCAAGACCTGGGAGTCCCTGCCGCCACGGTTCAGGCCGCTACCAGGCCGGCTCAATATCGTGGTGACGCGCCAGTTGGACTGGGATGCCGATGGCGTCAAGGTCGCCCACAGCTTGCAAGAAGCCTGTGCACAATGCGCCAGTGCCGAAACCGCCTGGATCATTGGCGGGGCCGAGCTCTACCGACTGGCCATGCCATGGGCCGATGAAGCGGTCGTCACCGAGATTGACGCTGACTTCGAAGGCGACGCCTTTGCGCCGGTATTTGGCCCGAACTGGCATGAAATTGCCCGCGAAACCGAACGCAGCGCACGAGGACTTTCACTGAGCTATGTCACGCTGGCGCAATCGCCTGCGACGGGTGCGACATAAGGTGCGATGGTCCTGTCAGTACAACGCCGCTTTAAGCGCGCAAACCCAGCGCCCTGGGGCGGCGGCAAACTGAGATCGCTTAGCCTACGCCAGGCCAGCGGTGCCCACGTGATGTAATCTCAACCTGTATTCAAATCTGTACCCCAGCGAGGACGCATGAACGCCATCAACCCCCACGAAATTGATTCGGTACGGCTGCCGGACGGGCGCGAGTCGATCTACCAGCCTGAGCAAAGCGGGCTGATCTTTCCGGAGCAGCCGAGTTTTTCCTCATCGGCCGAAGAGCGACGGCACCTGAAGGAGCGCCTGGTCGGTGCCTGCCGTGCTTTCGCCCTGGAGGGCTTTGACTACGGCTTTGCTGGCCACCTGACGATTCGCGATCCCGAGCACCCCGAGTTGTACTGGACCAATCCGATGGCAGTGCACTTCAATCAGGTCAAGGTCTCCAATCTGATCCTGGCCGATCACACGGGCAAGGTGGTCGAGGGCCGCCATGCGATCAACCGCGCCGGCTTTGTGCTGCACTCCGCAGTGCATGAAGCGCACCAGGACATTGTTGCCATGTGCCACGCCCACACGGTATACGGTACCGCCTTTGCTGCTTTGGGCAAAAAGCTCGACCCCATCACCCAGGACGCCTGTGCTTTCTTCGAAGACCATGCGGTGATCGGCGCCGAGGCGGGAAAGGTCGCCGTCGAGGTGGAAGCCGGGCATTCGGTGGCCGATGCGTTTCGCAACGTCAAGGCCGCGATTCACCAAAACCATGGCCTGCTGACTGCAAGCCGCCACAGCATCGAGTCCGCCGCGTTCTGGTTCATCGCGCTTGAGCGTTGTTGCAAACAGCAACTGGTGGTCGAGGCCACCGGCTGCAAACCTGTGATGCTGCCTGACGACAAAGCACGTTATAGCCGCAGGCACGTTGGCAGTGACTACATTGGCTGGCTGCACTTCCAGACCATCTGGAACGACCTGATCGTCACCCAGCCTGATATGTTTGACTGAGCCCCAGGGACGCGCTCGACGCTCGGGCGACCCAGCGCGCCAGGGGCGGCATGCTACCCAACGCCTATGAAACTTGCCACCTGGAACGTCAACTCCTTGCCGGTGCGCCTGCCCCAGGTTCTCGACTGGCTGCAAGCCAACCCGGTTGATGTGCTGGCGCTGCAGGAGCTCAAGTGCACCGATGACAAGTTCCCTGTTGATGCGTTCCTGCAGGCAGGCTACCAGGCCCAATGGTTTGGCCAGAAAACCTATAACGGCGTGGCCTTGATCTCGAAGGCGCCTGCTGCGCTGGTGATCAAAAACATTCCTGGCTTTGATGACGACATGGCGCGGGTGATCAGCGCAAGCTTTGCCCGCCCGGGCCTGCCCGATCTGCGCGTGATTGGCGCTTACTTTCCCAACGGGCAGGCGCCGGGTAGCGACAAATTCGACTACAAAATGGCCTGGCTTGAAGCGTTGCGGCGCTGGCTGCGCGAAGAACTGCAGCAGCACGAACAGCTGGTTTTAATGGGCGACTACAACATCACTTTTGACGATCTGGATGTGTGGGACCCCGAGGGCATGCGCGAGCAAATCCACTGCACCGACGAGGAACGCTATCAGCTGCGCGCTTTACTGGCCCTGGGTATGCACGACGCGCACCGCCTGTTTGAACAGCCCGCTAAAAGCTATTCCTGGTGGGATTACCGCGACTTTGCGTTTCGCCGAAACCGTGGGCTGCGCATTGACCATATTCTGGTTAGCAGCGCCCTCAAGGAACAGGTACAAGCTTGCGTGATCGACAGGAGCCCGCGCAAAAACGAGCGCCCCAGCGATCATGCACCTTTGCTTGTGGAGCTCGGCGACTGATCGACAGGAGAAAGCGCCAGGTTAAAGCCCTTCCATCACAAATAAAGTGCGTTTTGCAGCCTTTTGCCCGATTGCTTTAATCGGTGCGTACTCGGCGGAGTCATAAAAACGATTGGCCGATGCCACATCAGGAAACCGAACAAGAACCATCCGCGTTGGTGACCATAAATCGTTTTCCATGATGTTCATCGCGCCGCCTCTGGCCAGATACTCACCACCATACTTTTCAACAATCGGTTTGGCCTGCACCTTGTACGTTTCGTAGGCCTGCGCATCTTCGAGCAGGGTGTCGACAACCAAATAAGCAGCCATGTTCAACCTTCCATTCATAACGGCACGCCGATAGAGACGACGCGCTGCGTGGCCGGATGGGCCGTTGCGACCTAGTCGCCTTTGTCGAGCCCGAGTTCCTGGATCTTACGCGTGAGCGTGTTGCGCCCGATACCGAGTTTCTGCGCGGCCTCTACGCGCCGCCCGCGCGTGGCCTCAAGCGCGGCCCGAATCAGTTGCGTCTCAAAACGCGCGCTCAGCGCACGCCAGACCTGACCCTCGTGCTCGCCGCCGGCCAGTAAATCCTGCGCCTGCGCGCGCAAGTTCGTCTCCCAGACTGCACCGCTGTCGCCCCATCCAGCCATTGGCCGGCTGTGATGCGCCGCCAAGACCGATGGGCCTGCATCCGCAGACGCCAGTGCACCGGTTGATGCACTGACCGGTTCGGCCTCATCGCCGGGCGCCGTTCTGTGCAAAATTTCGGGTGGCAGGTCTTTGAATTCGATGGTCTGCGCGGGCGCCATCACGGTCAGCCAGTGACAGATGTTTTCCAGTTGCCGCACATTGCCGGGGTAGTCAAATCGAACCATCGCTGCCAAAGCAACTTCCGAAATGCGCTTGGCGTCCACATCCAGCTGCTTGGCACTGCGCGCCAGAAAGTGGCGCGTTAGGTCGGCGATATCTTCACGGCGCTCACGCAAGGGCGGCAAGCGCAGCCGAATCACATTCAAACGATGGAACAGGTCCTCTCGGAAATGGCCCTCGCGCACACGCTGCTCCAAGTCCTGATGGGTTGCCGCAATCACGCGCACCTGGGTCTTGACCGGCGTATGGCCACCGACGCGGTAAAACTGGCCATCGGACAAAACCCGCAACAGACGCGTCTGCAGTTCCAGAGGCATGTCACCAATCTCGTCCAGGAACAACGTGCCACCATCGGCCTGCTCAAAACGCCCCCGGTGCATAGCCTGCGCGCCGGTGAATGCACCGCGCTCATGACCGAACAGGTCTGACTCCAACAGGTCTTTTGGTATGGCTGCCGTGTTGATGGCCACAAAAGGCCCGCTGGCGCGCGGCGAGTGCTTGTGCAAAGCGCGCGCAACCAATTCCTTGCCGCTGCCAGACTCACCCGTGATCATCACGGTGACCTGACTGTGGCTAAGCCGGCCAATCGCCCGAAACACGTCCTGCATCGCCGGCGCCTGCCCCAGCATTTCGGCCTCGCTGGCGCGCTCAGAGAAGCCTTCGGTCTCGCGCTCGCTCTCCAGTCTGGCTCGGCCAATCAACTCAACCGCCTGGGCGACGTCAAAAGGCTTGGGCAGGTACTCGAAGGCGCCCC
>JAYQPP010000019.1:0-51425 GCA_038145425.1 Comamonadaceae bacterium
ATAAGCCACCTGCTAATAAGCCACCTTCTAATAAGGCACCTGCTAATAAGTCACCTGCTAATAAGGCACCTGCTAAAAAGGCACCTGCTAAAAAGCCAGCCAAAAAGGCCCCCGCCAAAAAGGCTGCTAAAAAGGCACCTGCTAAGAAGGCTGCTAAAAAGGCACCTGCTAAGAAGGCTGCTAAAAAGGCACCTGCCAAAAAAGCTGCCAAGAAGAAAGCTCCTGCCAAGAAAGCTGCCCCTGCCCCGGCTGCACCCGTTGCTCAAACAACGCTCAGCCCTCAGGCAGCCTGGCCTTTCCCAACAGGCGCAAAACCCTGATCTTCACGGTCAGAACTTCAAAAGCCGCTACCTCCGGGTAGCGGCTTTTTAATGCCTAAGATTGGTCTGGCTAAAGATAAAAAGTGGTCAGTCGATAGCCCACGACACGCTGTTTTGGGCTTTGCTCCCTGAGCACCAACCCCCACCGAAGGTCTAGCGCCGCGCCTGCGCCAATCGGCTCTGGCCGAGTCCCTTGCATCTCCTCCGGCCTCACGACCTTACGTACCAAAACCTGGTCTAGCGCATCAATCAAGGTTAATTCAACTGCCGGAAAAGCGACCGGATGCAGCGACTTGTTTCTAATCTTTAGACTCATTAGATAACCAGACTCGCCCGCTACCGTCAGGCTGGAGGCGTCAATCACCAAGGCGTCAATGTCTCGCACAGCCATTAAACGGCACCCCAGCACACGACACGTCCAATCCAGTACCGGACGGGTCTGCGGAAACTTCGTCACCAGGTCATCGCGCTGCTGAATGCCCCACTGGGCACCCAGCGAAAGCAGCAAGGCCATCAGCACCAACGACCATAGAACAGACTTTGGTCGAGTGGGCGCTGCATCAGATCTGGCAGCCAGGAAAGACAATTTTTCCGGATCCACATCAGATGACCAGCTCGGCTCCAACGCTTTGCCTTCGGGCTTCTCAGACAATGTCTGACCGAAATCCAACAACTTATCCGGTACATCCGGCTCTGATCGCTCAGGCTGAGTCCATTCATCTGGGCCAGGGATATCACTTGCTGGGCTTCGTGTGGCCACCAACGGAGGTATCACAAGATCGCCATTAACAGCAGGTTCATCAGCAAATTCATCAGCAAAATGGTTCAAGTCCGCCATTGGGTCATCAGCATCTGGCGTCGGATCGACAACGTCAGGCACGTGGTCAGCATCCGCGATTTCTACAACGCTAGGGCTAGGGCTCGGGGTCGCGTTCGACTCACACTCCAGGCCGCTTGGCGACACGGCGTCAGGTTCCAAAGTCGCGACAGGGCTCTCCTGACTGACCGGCGCGTGAAGGACAAATGGCTCGATCTTGTTGACCTGCGCTTCGAACACCTCTGAGCACTGCCCGCAACGTACCCAGCCCAGGGAAACGCGTAATTGATCCGGCACAACCCGGTAACAACTTGCACAAGCGGGGCAACGAGTCAGCATGCTCATATCCATGCCTGGATCGTACTTCCTAAAGCGCTCCGCGTCGGCGCGTTGCTGTCATCAAAATCCAACCATCCTCCTGATCGGCTACGTCCAGCGCACAGTAAGCCGAATAAGCTTGCTGAAGTTCTGAGGCCTGTCGCTCCAGAATACCCGAGAGTACCAGGCTGCCACCTTCGCCAACATACGACCACAACATAGGCGCGAGCAGCTTCAGCGGCGTCGCAAGAATATTGGCCAACACCAGGTCGTACTGTCCATCAAGTCGCTCAGGCAGGCCCGCTTCCAGGGACACAGCGTTCGCTTGCGCGTTAGCCGCACTGGCTTTGACCGCCTCCGGGTCAATGTCAACTGCCTTGATCTGCCGCACGCCAAACTTGGCGGCAGCAATGGCCAGAATACCGGAGCCGCATCCGTAATCCAAAACTCGTGTCGAAGCACTCAGGCGCCCAGTGGATGACGCAATCCAGCGCAAGCACATCCGCGTCGTCGGGTGAGTGCCGGTACCAAAGGCCAAGCCTGGATCGAGACGGATGATGGTTTTTGCGCGTTCAGGCGGCTCGTGCCAGGTTGGCACAATCCAAAAATCAGGCGTGATCTCAACTGGCGCGAATTGAGACTGCGTCAAACGAACCCAGTCATGATCCGCAACGCGAGCTATTGCCAAAAACTGGCATGGTGCAAAGAAATCCTGGCCGCTTAAGATTTTTAGTGCTTCATCTGCATCAGACTCGAGCTTGAACATCGCACTGACGCGAGAGCGTTGCCAACCCGCTTTGGGTGCCGGCATGCCCGGTTCTCCAAACATCCCTTGCTCAGCAGGGGTTTGGGCATCCGCATCTTCAACACTAACGCTCAACGCATCCAGGGCCTCTAGCGCATCACTAAGGTCTTCAACCTGCGCCTCTGGGCACAACAGGCGCAGTTCAAACATGGCAAGTCTTATTCATCGCGCATGGTCAGCCAGCCAGCCCTCAAGGTAATGAATATTGGTGCCGCCTTCCATGAACTTCGCATCAACCATCAACTCCCGGTGAAGCGCGATATTAGTTTTAATGCCCTCGACAACTGTCTCTCCCAGAGCCGTGCGCATCCGCGCGAGTGCCTGCTCCCGGGTGTCCCCGTGAACAATCAACTTACCCACCATAGAGTCGTAATGAGAGGGAACGAAGTAGTTGGTGTAAACATGTGAATCGACGCGAACACCTGGCCCACCCGGCGGATGCCACATCGTAATACGCCCCGGTGACGGTGTGAAATGGAAAGGGTCTTCTGCATTCAGACGGCATTCGATTGCGTGCCCGCGCATCTGAATCTGCTTTTGCGTAAAAGGCAGCTTTTCCCCGGCCGCGACCAAAATTTGGGTCTTCACGATGTCGATGCCAGTAGTCATTTCCGTGACCGGATGCTCTACCTGAACACGCGTGTTCATTTCGATGAAGTAAAACTCGCCGTCCTCGTACAAAAACTCGAAAGTGCCTGCCCCCCGGTAGCCAATCTTTTTGCAGGCCGCCACACAGCGCTCGCCCACTTTCTCAATGAGTTTTCGGGCAATGCCTGGCGCAGGCGCCTCCTCAATGACTTTTTGATGTCGCCGTTGCATTGAACAATCGCGCTCACCCAAATAGACGGCGTTCTTATATTTGTCGGCCATCACCTGAATTTCCACGTGGCGCGGGTTCTCCAGATACTTCTCCATGTAAACCGACGGGTTTCCAAACGCTGCGGCCGCCTCATTTTTTGTCATGGCGACCGCGTTAACCAGCGCCGCCTCGGTATGGACCACGCGCATACCGCGCCCGCCACCGCCGCCAGAGGCCTTGATGATGACTGGATATCCGATATTTTTGGCTATTCGCCGAATACGCTCTGGCTCTTCTGGCAATTCTCCTTCAGAGCCGGGAACACAAGGGACGCCAGCCTTAATCATGGCCTGTTTCGCAGAGACCTTATCGCCCATGATCCGAATCGACTCAGGCGTCGGACCAATAAATTGGAAACCGCTGCGCTCCACACGCTCAGCGAAACCAGCGTTTTCACTCAAGAAACCGTATCCGGGATGAATGGCCTCCGAGTCGGTTACTTCTGCCGCAGAAATGATGGCAGGCATGCAGAGGTAGCTGGCAGACGACGGCGCCGGGCCAATGCAAACCGCTTCGTCGGCCAAACGAATGTACTTCGCGTCCCGGTCCGCTTCCGAATAAACCATCACGGACTTGATGCCAAGCTCTCGGCAGGCGCGCTGAATCCGAAGCGCAATCTCCCCACGGTTGGCAATAAGAATCTTTTTGAACATATCAGCCTTTAAGCCAGGATCATTCGCCCGGAACTGGAGGTCATCTCTTCAAAGTTTGTCTTCTAGACGATTTAACCGACTAAATACAGCTAAAAAGCAGCTTTGGACGTTAAATCCTTACTCAAGCTCAAACAAAGGCTGACCATATTCGACGGCCTGCCCGTTTTCCACCAGGATGCGCTTGACCCTGCCGGCAAGGTCTGATTCGATCTCATTAAGGATTTTCATGGCCTCAATAATGCAGATCGTGTCCCCAGACTTGACCATGTCACCTTCTTCAACAAACGCCTTCGCACCCGGTGAGGCGGAACGGTAAAAGGTACCGACCATGGGTGACTTCACGATATGACCGTCTGCGCCAGACGCTGGGGCAGCACTTGCAGTAGCTGAAGAAGCCGTCGGCGCCGAAGCGCTTACAGTGGGCGGTGCTGTCACAGAAGCCGGGGCTACGATCTGCGGCTGCACATGTTGGACATGGGTCACACCGGCACTTTTAACAATTCGCACCCGACCCTCAGCCTCGGTGATCTCCAGTTCCGAGACATTGGACTCCGACACCAGGTCAATCAGGGTTTTAAGCTTTCTCAGATCCATAATTTCTCCAACGCGTGGAACATGAACGAAGGTCTACATCGTCTAAATTTTATCCAAATACCAGCATTTGCATTTAATTTAGATCAAATGCATCAATGTGCCGGGAACAGCTGATCAAGCCGTCAGTCCCTTCCACTCAAGCAAATCGGAGGGGCTGAGTTTGCCAATTCTATGTCGCAGCACCCGCCCGTCAGCACCAAACAATACCGAAAAAGGCAGTCCGCCTTGACGATTTCCAAGCGATTGGGTCAGCGCAATCCCCGAGGGACCCGCCATCAGCATCGGAAATGCGATCGGCATTTGGGTCAGAAAGCGCTCCACCGCATCTTGGCGATCAACTGCAATTCCTAGAACTTGCCAGCTTTTAGATTTATTTTCTTGAAAAAAAGCATCTAAAAGAGGAAGTTCTTCGACGCAAGGCGGACACCAGGTTGCCCAAAAATTGACCAGCAACGGTCGCCCCTTGTATCCAGCCAGTGCCGCTTCTGAACCATCCAGGTTTTTAAGCGCCAGACTCCAAAAGGCTTGCTCGGCTCCGTCAGGCAATGGATCGTTATCGCCCAAACGCATCCAGGCAACACCAAGTCCCGCCAGGGCAGCGCCTAAACCAACCAGGCTGCTGAGCGCCAGAGTCCGGCGTCTCAGCCTCGACTCACGAGCCATCGGTCACTCCATCTATCAGGCGCCCAAGCGCCTGTGCATCACCGCGCAGACTGCGACCTGTACCCATGCTGCGGGGCATCACCCGAAGGTCGTCCATCTCGAAGATACTCAAATGCACACCAATGTTCTCCCGCAAATCCTCACAAAAATAATCGATGCTCAGGACAGATGCCAACTCACCACGATGGTTTGGCGTCGATCCGGCTTGGTAGGCGACCCCCTGATCGATAAGGTAGAGTTCCGCCGATTTGGAGTCCTCGCAGAACAGCATCAGATGGATGTCTGACCATCTGGTCGCAATTCCGCTCCAAACCGCCCCCGTGACATAGGGTCGAAACCTGGCCAGCCGCCTCATCCAGAAGAGCGCGCAACGCCTCAGAGCCAACAACTCACGGGCTTGGCTTTCAGGGCAAAACGTCCTGATGTAGTCTCGAACAGCATCTTCCATTTGCTGGTTGTCTGGCACCGCAGATCGACCCTGCAGACCCAGGCTATTCATGGCGCGCTTCTTGGCCAGACCAAAATCAAGCCCGTCTTCCACAACCCAACGGGCTGCGAGAGCAGCCACCTCCAGACGCGCGTCCTGCATAGTGCTGCTATTGTGCACGCATTGACTCCAGGACAACCCCAACCCGGGCCTTGCCAAAAGGGTCCACCTAAAATCTTTCCATGCATATTCACATCGTTGGGATTTGTGGCACTTTCATGGGCGGGCTCGCCTTGCTCGCGCGAGAAGCTGGCCACCAAGTTAGTGGTTGTGACGCGGCCGTCTACCCCCCCATGAGCG
This sequence comes from Comamonadaceae bacterium, assembly GCA_038145425.1. Taxonomy (GTDB): domain Bacteria; phylum Pseudomonadota; class Gammaproteobacteria; order Burkholderiales; family Burkholderiaceae_C; genus Rhodoferax. The sequence goes on from JAYQPP010000019.1 coordinate 5,817, forward strand.
ATCAGCTGCGGTCTCACGGCATCGATTTGATTGAGGGTTTTGGCGCAGAGCAATGCAAGCTGAAGCCGGATGTATTTGTCATTGGCAACGTCGTCAGCCGCGCCACCCAGCCAGACGGCAGCGCCAAATTCCCGATCATGGAAGCCATTCTGAACGAAGGGCTACGCTACACCAGTGGGCCTCAATGGCTCAGCGAGCACATTTTGCAAGGGCGGCACGTGATCGCGATAGCCGGCACTCACGGCAAAACCACGACTACAGCAATGGTCAGCTGGATCCTAGAAGCCGCCGGCTTGCAGCCCGGCTTTTTGATCGGCGGTGTTCCGTTGAACTTTTCAAGTTCAGCCCGACTCGGCCGCGGCGCCCACTTTGTCATCGAAGCCGATGAATACGACACGGCCTTTTTTGACAAGCGCAGCAAGTTTTTGCATTACCGCCCCAGAACAGCGGTGCTGAACAATCTGGAATTCGACCACGCGGACATCTTTGACAATCTTGAAGCGATTGAACGCCAGTTTCACCATCTCTTAAGGACTGTTCCATCGAACGGGCGAGTGATCGTCAATGGTCTCGAAGAAAGCCTCCAACGGGTGATTCAAAAAGGCTGTTGGGCAGAACTCAGACGTTTTGGCGCGCAGGATAGTGACTGGCGTGCTGTCGGTGAGCCGCATGCTTTCACGGTCTACCAGCGTGATTCAGCCACCGCGCAAGTCCAATGGGCATTAAGCGGGGTTCACAACCAGCTCAATGCCCTGGCGGCAATCGCTGCAGCAGATCACATCGGCATCGATCCAGCGCAGGCTGCGCAAGCGCTAAGCTGCTTTGACAACGTCAAGCGACGGCTTGAATTGCGTGAGCGCGTTCAGATCTCGACCGGTGGCGAGCAAGGTGAGGTCTGCGTATTCGACGATTTCGCCCATCATCCCACGGCGTTTCGAACCACCTTGGATGGTCTGCGCGCCCGTCTGCAACCAGGTCAGCGCATCGTTGCGGTATTCGAGCCGCGCTCCAACACCATGAAGCTTGGCGCCATGAAGGCTCAATTACCCTGGAGCCTGGCATCTGCCGACCGAGCAATCTGCCATGCCTCGGGTTTGGACTGGGACGCCGCAGCGGCGCTCTCACCGATGGGCGCGCGCGCCCAAGTCACCCGCAGCATCGAGCAAACTGTGGATAGCGCACTAGCCGACATCCGACCTGGCGACCAGATTGTTTGCATGAGCAATGGCGGATTTGGCGGGATTCATCAAAAACTCATCGACCGCCTACGATCATTGGTGCCCGATGGCGCGCTCACCTGAGGCAACAACTGTGGCGCGTGGCTTCGATCGAGGCCAGCACGAACGTCTGCAGTCCATGAAGGACCGGGTTCAGCCTTTGCGACGCTTGAGCACCGCCTGCGACAGCACTTCGAGCACCGACACCGAGTCATCCCAACCCAAGCACGCATCAGTAATGCTCTGGCCATAGGCCAACTGATCAGCGCGGTCTTTGCCGGGCGTGAATTTCTGCGCGCCGCCCTTCAAATGACTCTCCACCATCACGCCAAACACATTTTTTGAACCCGACGCGATTTGATCAGCCAATGCCTGGGCAACGTCAATTTGCCGCTCATACTGTTTGCTGCTGTTGGCATGGCTGCAATCCACCATCAGACTGGGTGGCAATTTGGCCGCCGACAAGTCTTTACACGCCGACGCAACACTGGTGGCGTCGTAGTTTGGCGTTTTGCCGCCGCGCAAAATCACATGGCAGTCCTTGTTGCCCTTGGTCTGAACGATCGCCACCTGCCCGTTTTTGTGCACCGACAAAAAGTGGTGTCCGCCCGCAGCCGCGTGGATTGCATCTGTGGCGATCTTGATGTTGCCATCGGTTCCATTTTTAAAACCAATGGGGGCAGACAGACCCGATGCCAGTTCACGATGCACCTGGCTTTCAGTGGTGCGCGCACCAATCGCACCCCACGCGATCAGGTCACCCAGGTATTGCGGTGAAATCACATCCAGAAACTCGCTGCCGGCTGGAAGCCCCAATCGATTGATTTCAATCAGCAGCTGGCGCGCCATGCGCAAGCCCTCGTCGATGCGAAAACTCTCGTCCAAGTAGGGGTCATTGATCAGGCCTTTCCAGCCTACCGTGGTGCGCGGCTTTTCAAAATAAACCCGCATGACCACTTCCAGCGTGCCAGCGAAACGATCGCGCTCAGCCTTCAGCCGGCGGGCGTACTCCATGGCCGCGCCTGGATCGTGAATCGAACAGGGTCCGATCACCACCAACAGGCGGTCATCACGCCCATTCATGATCTGTTGAATGTTGCGACGCGTAGCACTGATCATGGACTCGACTGCCGTGCCTTGAATTGGGAAAAAGCGGACCAGGTGTTCGGGTGGAGGCAAAACCGTGATGTCCTTGATGCGCTCGTTGTCGGTTCGACCGGTTCGGTCTGTCGCGTTCAGCATGGATGACTGGTTCCAGTTGTGTTGTTCACTAACAGTTTTGGCGTGCATGGTTTTCTCGCAAATAACAAAAGTCACACAAAGAAAAACCGCCGGGGTCTCCGGCGGTTTCGAGGTGTTGGGTACTGAGTCTCAGGTACGCTCTTAACTCTCTAACGCCGGGCGTCGGGAGAGAAATAAAAAAATCGAAAGAAGAAGTGCTGAGACTGCATGGGCGCAAACTTTAGCACAAGTCCCATAGCGCCAGCGCCAAAACAGATCGAGGCCTGGCCACAGCCAGGCTCACACCGTGCCTCCGACCGTCAGACCATCCAATCGCAGGGTGGGTTGCCCCACGCCGACCGGAACACTTTGCCCCTCCTTGCCACAGGTGCCGACACCAGAGTCAAGACGCATGTCATTTCCAATCATGCTGACTCGCTTAAGGCATTCTGGGCCGCTACCCACCAGCGTGGCACCTTTGACCGGGTACTGAATCTTGCCGTTTTCGACCCAAAACGCCTGACTCGCCGAGAACACAAACTTGCCGGAGGTGATATCGACCTGCCCGCCACCAAAATTGGTCGCATAAAGGCCTCTGTCAACACTGGCCAGAATTTCCTCAGGCGACAGATCACCGCCCAGCATATAGGTGTTGGTCATACGCGGCATGGGCACATGGGCATAGCTTTCGCGCCGTCCGTTACCAGTCGGCTTCACACCCATCAGCCGCGCGTTCATGGCGTCCTGGATGTAGCCGCGCAAAATGCCATCCTCGATCAGCACGTTGCGCGCGCTCAAGTGACCTTCATCATCGATATTGAGTGAACCACGGCGGTCGCTGATGGTGCCGTCGTCAAGTACGGTGACACCCTTGGCGGCCACGCGTTGACCGATGCGACCACTGAACGCGCTCGACCCCTTGCGGTTAAAGTCCCCTTCCAGTCCGTGGCCAACAGCCTCGTGCAACAAGATGCCTGGCCAACCAGAGCCCAGCACCACGGTCATTTCGCCCGCAGGCGCAGGTCGGGCCTCCAGATTGGTCAAGGCTGCCTGCACTGCCTCGTCGACATACTGCTCAACCAGCGCGTCATCAAAATAGGCGAATCCAAGACGGCCACCACCGCCAGCCGATCCGATCTCCCGACGTCCCTGCTGCTCGGCAATGACCGTCAGATTCAGCCTGACCAGGGGTCGAACATCCGCTGCCAAAGTACCATCGGCTCGGGCCACCAGCACCACGTCATATTCCGCAGCCAGACTGGCCATCACTTGTGCCACGCGAGGATCTTTGGCACGAGCGAGACGCTCGACACGCTCAAGTAAGCCGACCTTGGCCGCGCTGTCCAAGCTGGCGATCGGATCCGCGCCAGCGTAAAGCGAGCGAGCGCTGGCGACCTTTCGCGGGGCCACTTTGACGCGCCTGCTCTGATTGACTTGCCCGATCGTGCGCACGGTGCGCGCCGCATCCAGGAGCGACGCCTCGGAAATATCGTCTGCGTAGGCAAACGCTGTCTTTTCACCGCTGACAGCACGTACACCGACGCCTTGATCAATGCTAAAGGAGCCGGTCTTGACGATGCCTTCTTCCAAAGACCAGGCCTCCGAGCGCGTGTACTGAAAGTAAAGGTCTGCTTCGTCGACCCGGTGCACGCGCATCTCGGCCAGCGCCTTCTCTAGGTGGCGCTCGTCCAGGCCGAATGGGCTCAAAAGAAGGCCCTTGGCAACGGCCAAGCGCTCGATCGTAGGTTCTCTGGAGATCATGCCTTGATTCTAGGTCGAGTCGCTCACACGCGCTTAAAGTCTGCCGCTCAGCCACTTGAACAAAATGCCATCGTCCTGGTCTGCGTAACCCAGCGCACAGACCTTGGCAAAAACATCCCGAGTGAGCCGACCCAGCGGTCCCTCAAAACCCGCCCCATCAGAAGCCTCCAGGGCCAGCCCTGTGTCTTTGGTCAACAAAGACAGGTGCGCTCGCGCGACCGGGTCGCCAGACAATTGCCGGCGCATCCGGTCGGACCCGATCCAGCTCTGGCCGCTGGACTGCTCCATCACCGACAGGGTCGCAGACGGGTCTAAGCCCAAGGCCTGCGCCAGCGCCAGCACTTCCGCTGTTCCCAGCAAAAGAATCGCCGCGGCCAGGTTGTTGACCAATTTGGTTTTGGCTGCGTCTCCAATCGTCTCGCTGATGACATGACGATGGCCGGCCAGTGCCTCAAGCAGCCGGGCATGCTGCGCCAACAGCTCGCCTTGGCCAGACAGAATCAGGCTCATCGTGCCGTCTTCAGCGCGCTGTGGCCCACCCGACATCGGCGCCTCAATGACAGCCAGGCCAGCGGATTTCAGGCCCTGCGCCATCAACACGACATCCGTTGGCGCCAGCGTCGGGCAGATCATGACCACATGCCCCGGCGCCGCAGACTGCACCAAGCCCTGGGCACCGAACAGCACCGACTGGCATTGAGGTGTATCGACCACCGCCACAATGCTCACCGACGCATCCCGGGCCGCTCGTGCTGGATTGGCGCAGACGCGCGCGCCGAGGTCCTGCAACACTTGCGTCCGTTCGGGAACCAGATCGCAGACATTGATCGCCCAACCCAAGCGCAAAAGCCGCCGGGCCATCGCCCCACCCATATTGCCCACGCCAATAATGGCAACCCTGTCGGGTGGTGGCAAAGCCTCAGTCATGTTTGAACCAGACGCTTGGAGCGCGCAATAGACATCAAAATCCCGAGGCCAAAACCTAGCGTCACCATTGCTGTGCCGCCGTAGCTGATGAAGGGCAAGGGCACGCCCACGACGGGCAGAATGCCACTGACCATACCCATATTCACAAAGGCGTAGCAGAAAAAAATCGCTGCCATCGCCCCGCCGAGCAGGCGAGTGAAGACCGTGGGCGCCTCCAAAGCAATAATGAGCGCACGCAGAATCAGCAGCAAAAAGGCACCGATCAGCAACAGATTGCCAGCCAAACCAAATTCTTCAGAAAATGCCGCAAAGATGAAATCGGTGGTGCGCTCCGGTATGAATTCCAGATGAGTCTGGGTGCCTTGCATAAAGCCCTTGCCCCAGAAGCCGCCCGAGCCGATGGCGATCATGCCCTGAATGATGTGAAAACCCTTGCCCAGCGGATCCCGGGCTGGGTCAAGCAAAGTACACACTCGCTGTTGCTGGTAGTCCCGCAAAATAGGCCAGTCAAGGCCAGGCACACAAATGCGCGGCTCAAAAATCACCAGGAGCACGATCCCCAGCAAAGCCAAAATGACAGGTGGTGCAATCAGCTTCCAGCTCAGGCCTGCGAAAAACACAACCGCTAGCCCGGCCGCCAGAACCAGCAAAGCCGTTCCCAGATCAGGCTGGCGCATGATGAGCCAGACCGGCAGCGCCAGCAGCACGAACGCAATGAGGAAGTCCAGAACGCGCATCTGCCCCTCGCGCCGCTGGAACCACCAGGCCAGCATCAAAGGTACTGCAATCTTCAACAGTTCGCTGGGCTGGATGGTCACGCCAACATAGAGCCAGCGCGTCGCGCCTTTGCGTGTAATGCCAAACAGCGCAACCGCAACCAGCAAAGCCAGCCCTAGTAAATATAAAGGGACGGCCAGCTCAAGCAGTCTTTGCGGCGGCAGCTGCGCAACCATGAAGAGAACCAGGCATGCAATGGCGCCGTTGCGAGCATGATCGCCAAAGCGACTGCCCTGGTCATATCCCGATGAATACATGGTCATCAAACCAGCGGCTAACAAGAGTAAGAAGGCAAAACCAAGCCAACCGTCAAAGCCCTGGAACCAGGACTTGAGGCGCCGCCAAGGCGATGGGCGCTCAAAAATGCGGGCCATGAATGTCAGGGCCCCGCTACTGCGCGCACTTGCAGCGGAATGGTGACTGGCCCAGCATTGACCAGGCGAACCAGCATGTCTGCGCCAAAAATCCCGGCTTCAACCTGCGTGTGACGCAGTCGCGCTTTGTCCACCAACGCTTGAAACAAGGTCTTACCCAACTCGGGCGGGGCTGCTCCACTGAAGCCAGGTCGGTTGCCACGGCGGGTATCGGCCGCCAGGGTGAACTGGCTCACCAGAAGCAAGCCGCCAGCCAAGCCAGCGCCGTCCATGTCTTGCAGGCTGTGATTCATCTTTCCGGCCACATCATCGAATATTCGAAGCTGGAGCATTTTGGTCAGCAATTTGTCGCACTCGGCGAGCGTGTCGCCTGGCTCGGCACAAACCAAGGCCATTAGACCCGGGCCAATGGCGCCCACCACCCGGCCCTGCACCTCCACCGAGGCTTCACGAACACGTTGCACAACAGCCAGCATCACCCAAGCCTCAGGTCAGACACCCCAGGCACGCCCGCGCCCAGGGTTTGAAGGACAACAACTCATTGGGTCGACGCGCATGGCCCGCTTCAGGCCAGTGTCACTCGGCAAAACTTGCGTTTACCAACCTGTAAAACATAGGTGCCAGCCATCAGACGCAAGCCCTTGTCGCTGACCACGACAGAGTCCACACGCACGCCACCACCATCGATGAGCCGATGTCCCTCGCCGGTCGATGAAGCCAGCCCCACCGACTTCAGCAAAGCGCCAATGGCCGCCCCCTCAGCTGGCACGGGCAGGCACATTTGGGCAATCTCGTCGGGCACACCGCCGCGGCTGCGGTTCATAAAGTCTGCCTCGGCTGCATCTGCAGCAGAGGCATTGTGAAAGCGGGCGGTGAGCTCCTTGGCAAGCGCGACTTTTACCTCTTTCGGATTCATGCCCGCAGCAACCGCGGCCTGCAATTTGGCAATGTCGGCCTCAGATTTAAAGCTGAGTAAGGTGTACCAGCGCCACATCAAGGTATCGGAGATGCTCAGCACCTTGGCAAACATGGTGTTGGCGTCCTCCGAGATCCCAATGTAATTGTTCTTGCTTTTGGACATCTTCTCGACACCGTCGAGCCCCTCCAAAAGAGGCATGGTCAGGATGCACTGCGGCTCCTGCCCGTACTCGGCCTGCAAGTGGCGGCCAACAAGCAAATTGAATTTCTGGTCAGTGCCACCAAGTTCAAGATCACTTCGAAGCTCGACCGAGTCGTAGCCCTGCATCAAGGGATACAGGAATTCATGCACGCTGATCGGCGTTCCTGCTTTGAACCGATCGTGAAAGTCATTGCGCTCCATCATGCGCGCCACGGTGTAGCGGGCAGCCAGCTGGATCATGCCGCGCGACCCCAGCCGATCGCCCCACTCGCTGTTGTAGCGAATCTCTGTGCGCTGCGGATCCAAAACCATCGACGCCTGCCGGTAATAGGTTTGTGCGTTGGCTTCGATTTGTTCTCGGCTGAGGGGCGGACGGGTGGTGTTACGGCCAGACGGGTCCCCAATCAGGGACGTGAAATCACCGATCAAAAAAATGACGGTGTGTCCCAAGTCTTGTAGCTGGCGCAGTTTGTTGAGAACGACCGTGTGCCCAAAGTGGATATCGGGGGCGGTCGGGTCCAAACCGAGCTTGATGCGCAAGGGCTTTGAGCTGCTCTGGGACCGAGCGAGTTTGCGCACCCAGTCCTCTTGAGGAATCAGCTCTTCACAGCCGCGAAGCGTGACGGCCAAGGCCTCTTGAATCCGCTCGTCGGTCAGTAACTCGGTTGTTTTGGGATCGGTCATAAGGGTTAGTGCGGATGCCCAAAATGAGCGCTGCACTACAATCGGCGGTTATCGCAAGTGCCATTTTAGATGTGTGGCTTGTTGTTTTTTCCTTTGAACTGATGCATCTGTCAGCGCAAGTCCAGCCAAGTTTTCAGTGAATCCCCTATCCATGTCGCCCGCAGGCAAGGCGTTTGAGCGCGCCGTTCAAATCCTTCAGAAGCACCCTAAACAGTTCAGTGCCACTGCGGCCGCGCTCTTGCTGGGTGCAACTGGGGGTGCGTACGCCTTGGTGTCGCTAGGCCCGGACCCGGAGCACCTGCCGGTTCGTCATGTCGTGGCAACCGTGGAGCCTCTGCCTGAAATGAGGCAGCAGGCCGCCCAAATCACACCACTCAACCTGTACCGCTCCGAGCTGACGCTGGCCAATGACACGGTCGATACCTTGCTCAAAAGACTGGGCGTCGACGACATGAATGCGGCCGCGTTTTTGCGCTCTGACCCACTGGCCCGAAAAGAGCTATTGGATGGCGCAGGGCGCAGCGTCACCGCCGAGACACGGGCCGATCACAGCCTGGCTCGTCTGCGCGTTCGCTGGAGCGACGACGACAGCGAACGATTTTCCCGTCTCGTCATTGAGCCCTCGGGCAATGGCTTTCAATCACGGCTTGAGTCGGCGCCGGTTGAAGTGAGCTCCCAACTGGCCAGCGGCACGATCACATCATCCCTGTTTGCAGCGACCGACGAAGCTGGTTTGCCCGACGCCCTGGCCGTGCAATTAGCGGAGATTTTTTCGGGAGACATCGACTTTCGCCGGGCCTTGCGCCGCGGCGATCGTTTCACGCTGGTATACGAAGCCATCAAGGGTGACGGCGAGGTGCTGCGTACCGGTCGGGTGCTCAGCGCAGAGTTTGTCAACAAAGGCAAAGTCTTCCAGGCCATGTGGTACCAGCCCCCCGGCGCGGATGCCAAAAAGGGTGGTTACTTCGACCTCAAGGGTCAAAGCCTGCGGCAGGCCTTTTTGAGCTCACCTCTTCGGTTTTCCCGGGTGAGCAGCGGCTTTTCCATGCGTTTTCACCCCATACTCAAACAGTGGCGGCGTCACCTGGGTACCGATTTCGCAGCACCACACGGAACGCCAGCACGCGCTGTGGGCGACGGCGTGGTTGAATTCGCTGGGCGACAGGGCGGCTATGGCAACGTGGTGATCATGCGACACAGTGGCAATGTTCAAACCGTTTACGCGCATTTGAGCAAAATTCTGGTTCGCCCCGGCCAGCAGCTTGATCAGGCACAAACCGTGGGCTTGGTTGGCTCCACCGGATGGGCCACCGGACCCCATTTGCATTTTGAAATGCGCGTCAATGGGGTGCAAAAAGACCCCATGGTCATGGCTCGGCGCAGCCAGACGCTGCAGATTCCCGAGAGCGCCCGTCCCCAATTCCTCGAAATGGCCAGCCAAGTTCGCAGCGAACTTGTTGCCGCGGTCAGCATCAACCAAACCCCCTTTCAATAGCATTGTCCGAACACTACATCGGATTGATGTCAGGCACCTCTCTTGACGGTGCCGATGGGGTGCTGGTGCGCTTTGATGGCGATGGCACACCACGGGTGCTGGCCTTTGCAGCCCACCCCTTTGAGCCCGCATTGCGAGACGAATTGCTGTCATTGCACCAACCGTCGGCCGATGAACTGCGCCGATCTGCTTTAGCCGCCAACCGGATTGCTGTTCAATACGCGCAGGTGGTCGCGGACCTCGTCGGCCAGGCCTCGGCGTTTGGCGTTGGGGCGCAGCACATCCGGGCGCTCGGGGCCCACGGGCAAACCATCCGACACCAGCCTGATGGCGATGCACTCGAACGCCACACCGTGCAGCTTATCAATCCTGCCCTGTTAGCCGAAAAAACTGGCATCACGGTTGTCGCAGACTTTCGCAACCGCGATCTTGCTGCCGGCGGCCAAGGGGCGCCCTTGGTCCCTGCCTTTCATCAGGCCGTTTTCGCCTCGGACCAGAGCGCCACCTGTGTGCTCAACCTGGGTGGCATCGCCAACCTGACCGTGTTGAGGTCCGCTGCACATGAAGTGCTCCTGGGTTTTGACTGTGGGCCCGGCAATATGTTGCTCGACGCCTGGTGCCAGCAGAACACGGGCCACACCTTCGATCAGCATGGTGGGTGGGCCGCCACAGGCCAGGTTTCAAACGCCTTACTTGAGCACTTCCTGGCAGAGCCTTACTTTGCCCGGGATGTTCCCAAAAGCACTGGACGAGATTTGTTCAATATCGACTGGCTCACAGCGCGTATGCGAGCGTACGATGCACTGCCCCCGGCGGACGTGCAAGCAACGCTGAGTGAGCTCACAGCGAAGACCTGCGCGCAAGCGGTACGGCGCTGGGCCAGAGGCTGCAGCACATTGATTGTGTGCGGCGGTGGCGCGCTTAACAATGATTTGATGCGCCGCCTGCGGCAAGAACTTAAGGGGGTGGCGATCAAGCCCTCCGACGAGCTGGGACTACCCTCTCAGCAGGTCGAGGCTGCCGCTTTCGCCTGGCTGGCTCGCCAAGCCCTGCATGCACAACACGGCAATGTGCCTAGCGTCACGGGGGCCGCTGGCCCTCGTATTCTGGGTGCGATTTACCCCGCGTGAGCAGGGCCAACAAAGACTTTTAAACGGAAAAACTCGAACCGCAACCGCAGGTTGTGGTGGCATTCGGATTTTTGATCACGAATTGCGCGCCTTGCAGATCTTCTTTGTAGTCGATCTCCGCGCCCACCAAGTACTGGTAGCTCATCGCGTCGATCAGCAAAGACACACCGTTTTTGGTCATGGTGGTGTCGTCCTCGTTGGTCACCTCATCGAAGGTGAAACCATACTGAAAGCCCGAACAACCACCGCCCTGCACGAATACCCGCAATTTCAGCTCAGGATTGCCCTCCTCAGCAATCAGATCCGCGACTTTGGCCGCCGCGCTGTCTGTAAAGACGATCGGATCGGGCATCGTGGTCTGAATGTTCTCGGCAACTGCGCTCATGGGGGTTCTCCTGCCTAGCAAATGAAAGAGGCGAAATACTACAGCAAAACGCTCAAGAATTCTCGGCGCTGTCGTTTGTCAAGGATGCTTGTGTGGTTATTTGGGCGGCCTCTTTGGCCGGTTCAAGCTGTGGGATCAGGGTGCCATGCACCAGGGCGCCCATATGCATTTCCAGATTTCGATACGTGACATCGCCATTGATTCGCGCCTTCGGCTGAAGTTCGAGCATTTGGCGAGCCGCGACAGGGCCGTTAACACAACCATTAACGATGATGTGGTCAGCGCTCACCGAACCATCCACCACCGCCTGCTCCGCAATCACCAGAATGCTCGGCCGATCCTCAGTGGCCGACAGTCGTCCACGCACCTGTCCATCCAGACGCAGGCCTTCAGCAAACTGAAGGTCACCTTGAACAACAGTGCCGTCCGCGATCAAGCTCTTGATCGGCGGCGGGTTCTTCTTACCAAACATGTCTTCCCCTCCAATCTGGTGACGGCCAGTCCGGCCTAGTGCTCTACCGCAAGACCTAGAGCCGTGCCGTCTCAGTGGCAATCACTTTTTGCCCATCACGCAACTTGGCGGTGACCATGCTGACCTTCACACCCTTCGGGGGAGCAAACTTCCCGCTGATGCGGCCATACTGCGTCAACGACACCCGCCAAGGGTTGCCCGCGTCGGCCTGCGTCCAGTTTCGTCCAGCCTTCACGCCGGTAAAAATAACCTCAAGTTCCCCGTTGAAGGCCTTCGCATCCTTGACCGCCTGAACCACCAAAGCCTGCCACTGCAAGACCCCAGCGCCGTCGATCTTAACCTGCAGACCACGAATCGAAACCGAGCCTGCCGCCTTGCCCGGCGCAGCAACAAACTGCTCGAAAAAACCAAGATCGGCTTTCAGGCGCTGAACATCCTCCGTCAGTTGCTGATTGACTTCTGACAACCGCGCGCGAGCCACCTTCTCTGCGGTGACCAGCGTCTCGGCTGTGTTGGCGACTTCGCGCGCCTTGTCACGTTCAAGCTTGAGTGCATCGAGCTGAGCTTGCAGGTCCAGGACCTGGGCCTGCGATGCACTCAGCTCTGCCCGCATGTCCTGGCCAAGACCGGCAAGTTCCTTGCCCAACTCAAAGGCCCACAGCGCCAAAGCGGCGCAAAAACCCGCCACAAGAGCCAGGGCCACCCAGCGCAGCGGCCAGGGCAAAGCACTTCGCACCGCCATACGCGGCGCACTAACCGTCAATCGGCGAAGTAAGAGCTTGAGCTTCACGATGCAAGAACCACCAAAACACAAACGGCCGCCCGAACTTGCATTCTGGCGGCCGTTGCGCAGCGTTGGAGGCTTATCGCTTGCTGAACTGCTTGCGACGGCGCGCGCCGTGCAGGCCAACCTTCTTGCGCTCGACTTCGCGCGCATCACGGGTCACGAAGCCCGCTTTGCTCAGCTCGGGCTTGAGCGCTGCGTCGTAATCAATCAGGGCACGGGTGATGCCATGACGCACCGCACCAGCCTGACCCGATTCGCCACCGCCCGCCACATTAACCATGATGTCGAAGGTGTCAACATTGTTGGTCAAGACCAGCGGCTGCTTGCAAATCATGATCGACGTTTCACGACCGAAAAATTGCTGGATGTCTTTGCCATTGACAACAATCTTGCCAGAGCCTTTTTTCAAAAATACCCGCGCCACGCTGGATTTGCGACGGCCGGTACCGTTATTCCATTCACCAATCATTTGAGCGCTCCTTAAATGTCCAACACTTTTGGCTGCTGGGCGGAATGCGGATGCTCTGCGCCACCGTAAACCTTGAGCTTCTTGATCATGGCGTAACCCAGAGGACCTTTGGGCAACATGCCTTTGACGGCTTTTTCCAGGGCACGACCCGGGAACTTGCCCTGCATGTCACGGAAATTAGTGCTGGAAATGCCGCCCGGGTAGCCCGAGTGGCGGTAGTAAATCTTGTCCAGGGACTTGGCACCCGTTACGCGCAGCTTGGCTGCGTTGGTAACGATGATGAAGTCGCCCGTATCGACATGAGGCGTGTACGTAGGCTTGTGTTTGCCGCGCAAGCGGAGAGCAACTTCACTGGCTACTCGTCCGAGGACCTTATCGGTCGCGTCAATCACAAACCACTCGTGCACGACCTCAGCGGGTTTTGCGCTGAAGGTAGACATCACTGAAACTTTCAAAGTTTGGTTTGCGGGACTCTTTTCCACGGTCGGCGTTCCTCTGATGGGAACCTCTTAGGTGGCTTTTCATGATCTGGCCAGGCCATCTCAATTCTTCGCCGCGGAGTCACCAAAATCGCTGCGAAGCCCGACATTATACGAAAAACCGGCCTCCGGGCAGGGGTAACATGCCGCCATGTTCAGCTACCGCCACGCTTTTCACGCCGGCAACCATGCCGATGTCCTCAAACACATGGTCTTGCTGGCCAGCGCTCGGCACCTGGCGCAAAAAGAGACGGGCCTGCTCTATATCGACACCCATGGGGGCGCTGGCCTGTACCGGCTTGATGGCGACTTCGCGCGCACCAGCGGTGAAGCCGAAGAGGGCTTTCTCCAGTTACGCCGTCAGCTGGGTGAACAGGCGCTGGCGCCAGCACTGGATGACTACCTCTCTGTGATTAATCAGTTTTCGCAGGGGCATGCACGCCAGATCTACCCAGGGTCACCTTTTTTGCTGCATCACCTGATGCGCCCGCAGGATCGTCTTAGACTTTTCGAGCTACACCCGACGGATATCAAATCACTCAAAGCCAACATGGCCCAACTCGATGGGGCCTCTTTGGTGAACGTGGCGCATGAAGACGGGTTTGAAGCCCTGAAAAAACTGCTGCCCCCGCCCAGCCGGCGCGCTTTGGTGCTGTGCGACCCCAGTTATGAGCTGAAAGACGATTACCAGCGCGTCATCGAGGCCATGGAAGATGCGCTGAAGCGTTTTGCCACCGGAACCTACCTGGTCTGGTATCCGCTGATCCCGCGTGCCCAGGCCCATGATCTTCCCAAGCGCCTGAAAACCCTGGCCGATCGCGTCAAGCGCCCGTGGCTCAACGCAACACTGACCGTGAAATCAAGCAAGGTTTTGCGCGACGACAAGGGCGAACTACAACGCCCGGGTTTGCCGGCCAGCGGCATGCTGGTGATCAACCCGCCTTACACATTGGCCGGCCTGTTGGAGCCAGCTTTGGCCCAGGTCAGCCAGTGCCTGGCACAAAACAGACACGCTGGTTTCGCGGTGGAAACAAGCCCTGGCTAGCGGCATCTAGGATCCAAAGGGAAGCACCTGGCGTGCAGACTTTTCTTCCTTGGCCAGGTCGGTGTCGCCTTGCAGATGTGCCTTGAGCATGGGTAAAGCATCCAGGCCCCAGTAACACTGCTCATCAACCATCATGCTGGGCACGCCAAATACGCCACGCGCGATCGCCTCCTCTGTGTTTTGGCGCAAGCGGTTTTTGACCTCATCGCTGTTGGGGTCCCGTTCGGTTTGCAACACAGATGTGAGTTCCTGCGCCAACGCAGGATCTGACGCGTCACGGCCACTGCGCCAAACCTGGCGAAAGATGGTCTCACACACATAACGATTAGGGTCGCCCCGGTCAGCGGTCGCCAGAGACAGACGCAACAAGCCCAGCGGATTGAACGGATGTTTGAGTGGCATCTGGCATTCGATACCGAGTTGTCGTGCGAGCCAGGCTACATGTCGATAAGTCCAAATACGCTTGGCATCAATTTCGGCCGGGCCTTTTTGGCCGTGGTGTTTAAGCAGGCCAGCGAACAAAATCGGCCGATAGCGCACCTGGTAACTACACCCTTGCAGTGCTTGCGGGAGCGCCTCAAACGCCAGATACGCGAACGGCGAGACAAAATCAAAATAAAAGTCAATCTGCTTCATGGATTCACCAAGCCTGTGCGTTCTTCGATGGCCTCCCAAACCCGACGCTGGTAGGAGCGATCGGCGCCACCCCATCGGATGATCTCGTCAATTGTTCGCAGGCAACCCCGGCACAAACCCGAGGCCTCGTCCATCTGACAGACCGACAGGCAAGGCGACGGCACCGCTGCCTGCGGGTCCGAGGCCTTGACCGCTTGGGCCGCTTGCAGCAAACGCGTGTGTAGCGCCATATCGTTCATGGGGCGGCTTGCGCCAGAACCACGTCAGCGTAGGTCAACTGCGTCAGGCGACATAAGTCGTCTGGTGTGAGTTGAAAGACCGCATGCGGATGGCCGGCGGCAGCCCAGATCCGGCCAAAACGCGCAAGTTCACGATCGATCAGCAAAAGCGGTTCGCCCAGGTGGGCCACCGGGGAGACCCCGCCAATGGAGAAACCCGTCGCGCGCTTAACAAAATCCGCATCGGCGCGGCCCAGAACCTGCCCCTGGCCACAAATCAGGCCCGCAACCTTGCGTTCATCCACCCGTCGGTCGCCAGAAGCGATCACCAGCACAGCGCGCAAGTCTGGCTGGCGGCAAAACACGATGCTTTTGGCAATCTGTCCCAGTTCAACGCCCAGCGCATCCGCGGCCTGCTGTGCCGTGCGGGCGGCTGCATCCAGCATCACGGGCGCATGCACGTGCGCACGCTCGCGCAACCACAAGCTCACCCGCTGCACCGCATCAGGAAGCCGGCGCTCGGTCTCGCTCTGACCTACGACTGCCGCTTGGTCCATAGGGCTTTCCCGGCGCGTGAGTTGGTGCTGCGTCCAAGCGCATCGCTGATGAACTGCCCGGCATCAATCAACAGGTTCAGGTCAATACCGGTGTCAATGCCCATGCCGTGCAACATGTAAACCACATCCTCGGTGGCGACATTGCCCGTAGCGCCTTTGGCGTAGGGGCAGCCGCCCAGGCCAGCGACCGAGGCATCAAACTGCCAGACGCCCATCTCCAGGCTGATCAGCGTGTTGACCAGAGCCTGACCATAGGTGTCGTGAAAGTGACCCGACACATCGGCGATGTCGTAGTGTTTCAAAGTGGCCTCCATCGCCCGGCGCACCTTCACAGGCGTACCAACCCCAATCGTGTCGGCCACACCGAGGTGCTGCACACCAATACCTTTCATCAGGGCCGCCAAGCGGCCCACTTGCTCGGCGCTGACATCACCCTCATACGGGCAACCCAAAGCACAACTCATCGCGCCGCGCACGTACACGCCAGCCTGCCTGGCAGCAGCCACCACAGGCGCAAAGCGCTCAATGCTTTGGGCAATGCTGCAGTTGATATTTTTTTGGCTGAAGGACTCGCTGGCCGCAGCGAAGACCACGATCTCGTCCGGTCGACTGGCCAATGCCGCCTCAAGGCCTTTCATATTCGGCGTGAGCACCGAATAACGCACACCCGGCTCGCGCTTGATACCCGCCATTACCGCAGCGCCATCAGCCATTTGCGGTACCCATTTCGGTGAAACAAAACTGGTGACCTCAATTTCCCGCAGGCCAGCGACTTGCAGGCGGTGTACCAGTTCAATCTTGATCTCGGCAGCAACAGGCTGCTTCTCGTTTTGCAGGCCATCCCGGGGGCCCACATCAACCAGCTTGACTCGGTTTGGCAATGCCATGGGTTGTTCTCGCTTTACATACGCGGTATCGAGCCGCTGCCATCCAACAGGCACGCCATAGGGCTTGTGCGCCAGGTTTCAGGACTCAATAGCCTCTGGCTACATTGACCTCACCCGATATTTTCTCACCTCGAAGAACGGCATCGAGCTTGGATGCGATTTGCGCGATCGTGTCCTCACGAAGCGTCCTCGCTGAGGTGTGGGGCGTCATCGTGATGCGCGGCTCCCGCCAGAACACATGATCCGGTGGCAAAGGCTCCTCATGAAACACATCGAGCGTGGCGCCTGCCAGGTGACCACTTTGAATCAATGCCATCAAGTCCTGATCGACCAGGTGTGCACCCCGCGCCACGTTGATCAGATAGCCGCCACGTTGAAGACTGCCCAGAGTCTCACGGTTCAGGATGCCACGCGTGTGTGCTGTCAGCGGCAAAAGGTTGACCAGAATCCGCGTTCCCCGCAAAAACGTGCCCCACTGGGCATCACCATGCATACAGTTAATGCCCGCGATGTGCTTCGGCGAACGTGAAAAGCCGAGCACAGGGAAATCAAAAGTGGTCAAGGCCTGGGCCACCCGCTGGCCCAGCACACCCAGCCCGAGGACGCCCACCGGATAGTCCTGGCGCAGCCGGGGCTTGCGCAGCCCCCACTGCCTTTGACGCATCGCGGCCTCCATCGCGTCGAGTTCCCGGAAGTGTCGAATCACAGCCTGGCACACATACTCAGCCATTTGCACCGCCATGCCCGCGTCCTCCAGCCGAACCAGTCTGGCAGCCGGTGGCCAACGCAGCTTGAGCAAAGCATCAACACCCGCGCCGATGTTGAACACGGCTTTCAATTGTGCTTGCTCATCAAAAAATTGTTGAGGCGGGGACCAGACCACCGCGTAGTCCGCCGCCTCATCGCCAGATTGCCACAGCGAGATCTGCGCATTCGGCAGCGCTTCGCGCAAGCCTTTTAACCAGGGCTCTGGCTTGGTGTCCGTGCAACAAAATGTGATCTTCATGCCGAAGCCTCATTCGCTGGAGAGCCCCCCTCATCCAGCTGCAGTCGGAACAACTCCAGGCCCTCGCCCACCTGATCACCAGGGGCAAACAACAAATCAAGCACCACGCCATCGCCCGGTGAGGTGATGCTGTGCTCCATTTTCATGGCCTCGATCACTGCGAGCACCTGTCCTTGGCTTACCCGATCGCCAGGCTGCACCCGAAAGGACAAGACCTTGCCCGGCATCGGCGCAGACATGCGCCCCAGATCTGGCGCGCGCTCGCCAGCATGTGCAAGGCTATCGCGCACGCTCAGGCTCTCTGCACCCCTGGGGCTAAAGATGTGCAAACGCTCGCCATCGGCGTACACATGCGCTGACAGCGCTTCCGTGTCAAACACCAGGTCCAGAACCGACGCCTTGCACTCGAAGCTTAGAGAGCCCGACCGCTCACCCATGCTCAGGCGGTAATTTCCATCGCGCCCGTAGCTCAGCGTCGCTGAATATTGGTCCTTTGCGATGCGGAAAACAAATTCCCGCTGCGTCCGGCCATGGCTATGCCAGCCATCACGCTGACTGAAAGGGTCCCAGTCTTGCGCTCGCCTTTCCTGAATCAAGGTATGCGCGACCAAGAAGGCAGCAGCCCACACTGGCGTAATGGGATGCTGCTCAAACAAGCGCGGGCGCTCACGCTCTATCAAGGCGGTGTCAAGGTGAGCCTGTGCAAACGAAGGGCTTTGCAGCACGTTGCGCAAAAACTGAACATTACTTGCCACGCCCACCAGATGCGTCTGCGCCAGCGCCTCGTCAAGCAAGCGCAAGGCCTGCGCGCGGTCGCGACCATGAACGATGAGCTTAGCCACCAGCGAGTCGTAATAAGGGCTGATTTCGCTGCCTTCTCGCACACCATCGTCAAAACGCACCGTCGCTGGCGTGAACGACGCATGGGCTGGCTTTCGGTACACGCTCAGCCGACCTGTTGCAGGCAGAAATTGCTGTTCAGGGTTTTCAGCGCAAATGCGCGCCTCGATCGCGTGGCCAGTGCATCGGATCTGATCCTGGCGCAAGGGTAGTGGCTCGCCAGCAGCCACACGCAGCTGCCACTCCACCAAATCAAGGCCTGTGATCGCCTCGGTCACTGGGTGCTCAACCTGTAGACGGGTGTTCATCTCCATAAAGTAGAACTGCATCTGCGCAGCCGCGCCGTAATCCCCGGTCTGCGCCACGATGAATTCGACCGTGCCAGCGCCCACATAGTTAACCGCCCGTGCAGCGGCCACAGCAGCCTGACCCATTTGTTCCCGCATGGCCGTACTCAAGCCAGGTGCGGGCGCTTCCTCAATCAGCTTTTGATGCCGACGTTGCACCGAACAGTCGCGCTCAAACAGGTAAACACACTGACCATGGGTGTCGGCAAACACCTGAATCTCAATATGGCGCGGGCGCTGCACATAGCTTTCAATCAGAACAGCATCATCGCCAAAGCTCTTGCCTGCTTCGCGCTGACAGGAAGCCAGCGCGGCCAGAAAATCGCCGGGCTTTTCAACCACGCGCATGCCTTTGCCACCGCCACCGGCGCTGGCCTTGATAAGCACCGGGTAACCGATGCGATCGGCCTGCGCCTGCAGCCAATCCGGTCTCTGGTCCGCCCCGTGGTAACCCGGAACCAGCGGCACACAGGCCGCTTCCATGCGCTGCTTAGCCTGCGACTTCAAGCCCATCGCGGCAATCGCCTGCGCGCCGGGTCCGATAAATACCAGACCCGCTTGCGCACACGCACTGGCAAAAGCCTCGTTCTCACTGAGAAAGCCGTAGCCTGGGTGAATCGCCTGCGCGCCGCTCTGCTTGGCTGCTTGCACGATCGCTTCCACGCGCAAATAGCTCTGCGATGGCTCGGCCCCGCCAATGTGCACGGCTTCGTCGCAGGCCAGCACATGATTGGCCTGGGCGTCGGCATCGGAGTACACGGCCACGGTGCGTATACCCATACGTTTAGCGGTCGCGGCCACCCGGCATGCGATCTCGCCCCGATTGGCTATCAAAATCTTTTCAAACATCTCTTAAAGTCCCCGAAACTTGCCGACAGCGCGGCCGCAATCGCCACGTTGCCTGAAGGACGCGCGCCAAACCCTGCACACAAACGACCCGGGCTAGCGCAAAGCCCTGAGGCTCGATTGAAACAGCTGGTGGTTCTGCACGATCTACATCCTAAACAGGCCAAATCGGGTGTCCTCAATCGGTGCATTGAGCGACGCCGACAGTCCCAGGGCGAGCACGCGTCGCGTGTCCGCCGGGTCAATCACGCCATCGTCCCAGATCCGGGCGGTGGCGTAGTACGGGTGTCCCTGCACCTCGTACTGCTGACGGATCGGCGCCTTAAACGCTTCTTCGGCCTGCGCTGCCCACTGCTCACCGCGCGCCTCCATGCCGTCTCGCCGAACGGTGGCGAGCACGCTGGCAGCCTGCTCGCCACCCATCACGCTGATTCGCGCGTTGGGCCACATCCACAAAAAGCGCGGGCTGAAGGCTCGGCCGCACATGCCGTAGTTGCCTGCACCAAAACTGCCGCCGATGATGACGGTGAATTTGGGGACCTGTGCCGTGGCCACTGCGGTAACCATCTTGGCGCCATGGCGGGCAATGCCCTCGCTTTCGTATTTGCGACCAACCATGAAGCCGGTGATGTTTTGCAAAAAAATCAGCGGGATCTTGCGCTGACAACACAGCTCAACAAAATGAGCGCCCTTGCTTGCAGACTCTGAAAACAAAATCCCGTTGTTGGCAACAATGCCGACCGGCATGCCCTCCAGATGCGCAAAACCGCAAACCAGCGTGGTGCCAAAGCGCGCCTTGAATTCATGAAACTCGCTGCCGTCGACCAGGCGCACAATGATCTCCCGCACGTCGTAGGGCTTGCGCGGGTCACTGGGAATCACACCGTATATCTCCTTGGCGTCGAACAAAGGCGGCTCGGGCGCGCGCAGTTTGAGCGAAGGCGATTTTTTTTGATTGAGAGACGCGACCGCCTGGCGTGCGAGCGCTAAAGCGTGAACATCGTTTTGCGCCAGGTGATCCGCAACCCCCGACAAGCGGGTGTGCACATCGCCACCACCCAAATCTTCCGCACTAACCACTTCGCCGGTGGCGGCCTTGACCAGAGGCGGTCCACCTAAAAATATCGTGCCCTGATTCTTCACAATGATGGCCTCATCGCTCATAGCAGGCACATAAGCGCCGCCAGCGGTGCACGAACCCATGACCACAGCGATTTGGGCAATACCTTGAGCGCTCATCTGGGCCTGGTTGAAAAAGATCCGCCCGAAATGATCCCGGTCCGGGAAAACCTCATCCTGATTGGGCAAATTGGCCCCACCCGAGTCGACCAGGTACACGCAGGGCAATCGGTTTTGCTGGGCAATCTCCTGCGCGCGCAAATGCTTCTTCACCGTCATCGGGTAGTAGGTGCCGCCCTTGACCGTCGCGTCGTTGCAAACCACCATGCAGTCGACGCCGCTGATCCGACCGATGCCACACAGCAGGCCGGCGCCCGGTGCGCTGTCGCTGCCGTCTCGGTCTGGGTACATCCCCAGAGCCGCCAAGGGTGCGAGTTCTAAAAACGGTGTTCCGGGGTCAAGCAAACGCTGCACACGCTCGCGCGGCAAAAGCTTGCCGCGACCGACGTGCTTGTCCCGCGCAGTGGCACCGCCACCCATTGCCACCTGGGCCAAGCGACGCTCCAGGTCCTCCACCAAAGCCTGCATGGCCGCAGCATTGGCTAGAAATTCGGGGTCCCGTGGGCGCAACTGACTGCTGAGAACCTGCATAGTGATCTTCTCCTGACACGAAAGGCAAGCCCGCAGGCCGCAGAGCACCAAGCTTAGAGCCGAAGCCGGTGCACAAGACGCCAGTATGGTTGCAAATCGTGCCATACTTAGGCCCCTGTTGACCCACAAAGCCGCTTCTTACGCCGCATGCGCCAACCGAACTTCAGCACCTTGCCTGGGGCCCGACCAGGCCGTGAAAAAGCCTTAACGCCAATGGCATTTGTACGCGCCATTGTGGCAGCGTACCAACAGCGCGACCTGCTGCCCGGCCCGGTACTCCAGATGGCACAAATTGAGCCATCCCAAATCAACAGTGAACACCAGACCATCACCGCCAGGCAGATGGAGTTGCTCTCCGGCGCGGCGATGAAAACACTGGATGACGAGGCTTTGGGTTGGTTCAGCCGGCGCCTGCCCTGGGGCAGTTATGGCATGCTGCTGCGCGCCTCGATCAGCGCACCCACGCTGGGCCTGGCGATGCGGCGCTGGTGCCGACACCATGGTCTGCTCACCGATGACCTGTCGCTCAGCCTCAACTGCGAAGGCGACCAGGCCCAACTTTGCCTACGTGAGAACAGGCCGCTGGGCGACTTACGCGAGTTTTGTCTGGTGTCCATGCTGCGAAACTTTCATGGCGTGGCCTGCTGGCTGATCGATTCGCGCATTCCTCTGGTCGGCGCGAGCTTCCCCTTCCCTGCCCCACGCCATCGGGCGATCTACCCAGTGCTGTTCGGACCCCAGGTGTCTTTTGACGGCGCACAGGCGACGATCAGGTTTGATGCGAGCTATCTGGACCTGCCGCTGCGCCGAGACGAAAACGCCTTGCAGCGCCTGTTGCGCAACCCCTTGCCGCTGACTGTCTTGCAATACCGGCGCGACCGCCTGCTGGTCCAACAGGTGCGCCAAGTCCTCAAGGCACACCCCGGTGGCACGCGCAACGCTCAAGATGTCGCAAGCCACCTGGCGCTGTCGGTGCGCACCCTGCATCGCGTGCTCAAAGAGGAAGGCGCATCGCTGCAGGGCCTACGAGACGAAATCCGACACGCCAGCGCCTGTCAGGCCTTGCTACGCACCCAACGCTCGGTCAAGCAAATCGCCGGGGACTGCGGCTTCGACAATGAAAAAAGCTTCGCTCGCGCATTTAAGCGCTGGCAAGGTTGCTCGCCCGGCGCGTTTCGCGATCAGGCGCCAGCGGTCGTCTTCCACAAGTCGGGCAAGTGAGCCATGCTTCGGAAGATGCGCGCGGCACCCGCCTGTCGCAAAGCGTCATCGCGCGCAGGGTCAGGACTCAAAGCCCAAACCGTTGCCCCCGCGCTCACACCCGCTTGCGTGCCAACCGTGGTGTCTTCGATCACCAGACAGGTCGACGGGTCCACCCCCAAGCCCTTCGCAGCAGCCAGGTAAACATCTGGCGCCGGCTTGGAGCGTGGTGTTTCGTGGCCGCTGAAAATACGCCCCTCGAAAAAGGACAGCAGCCCGGTTTTGTCGAGCTGCAAACGGATCTTGACGCGGTCTGCCCCTGAGGCGCAGGCGATACGACCTTGGCTGTGGTCATAGGCTGCCCGCACCGCCGCCAAGGCGCCGTCAATGATTTGCAAGGATGCCTGCAAAGCCTGGTTTCTGCGTTGGTAGAACGATTGCAGCCAAGCCTCAAAAAAAGTGCAACCGGTCTTTGCTTCGATCAGCGCGCGCTCTTCGCGAACCGTCTTGCCCATAAAAAATGCCATGCAGTCGGCCAGGCTCATGGTCCAGCCGATCTCTTCGAGCATGTCGCGCAGCACAATATTGGTGATGGTCTCGCTGTCGACCAGCACGCCGTCACAGTCGAACAGCACAGCGTCAAAGCGCCAGGCCGTCGAGCCCGCATCAAGGCTGCTCTCAACGTTGGACATGGCTCTGCGCCTTGTGCTCGGCGTAGGTTTGTACCGGCGCGCCGGCTTTAGCCCAGGCCGAGAACCCGCCTTCAATATGCGCCACATTGCGCATGCCCATGTCCTGCAAGGTCTTGGTCGCCAGCGCGCTGCGCCAGCCCGCGGCACAAAACAGCACGTACTCTTTGGCGTCGTCGCCAAACACCGGCTTGAAATAAGGCGACTGCGGGTCCACCCAGAACTCCAACATGCCGCGCGGCGCGTTCACGCAGCCTGGAACGGTGCCTTCTCGCTCAAGCTCTCGCACGTCGCGGATGTCAACCAGCTGCAGCGCACCTGATTTTTGCCGCTCAAGCACATCGGCCACGGTGTAGGTACGTACCTGGTTCATGGCCTCATCGACCAGGGCTTTATAACCTTTGCTGATTGGCATGTTCGCTCCTCCTTGGAACTGATCAAGTGCTGAGCGCCCGCTGGATCAGAATTTTTTGCACGTCGCTGGTGCCCTCGTAAATCTGACAAACGCGCACATCGCGATAAATGCGTTCAACTGGAAAGTCCTTCAGATAACCGTAGCCACCCAAGGTTTGCAGGGCAGCCGAACAGACTTTCTCAGCCACTTCGCTGGCAAAAAGTTTGGCCATCGCCGCTTCTTTCAAACAGGGTTTGTGCGCATCACGCAGGCTTGCAGCGTGCCAGGTCAGTTGCCGTGCGGCTTCGAGCTGCGTTGCACAGTCTGCCAGGCGAAAACCAACGGCTTGATGGCTCAGGATCGGCACGCCAAAACTCTGACGGTCTTTGGCATAGGCTAGGGCGGCCTCGAGTGCACTGCGCGCCATGCCAACACTTTGTGCCGCTATCCCGATGCGCCCGCCCTCCAGCGCGCTCAGGGCAATCGCATAACCCTCGCCCTCGGCACCGATCCGGTTTTCTACCGGGACTCTGCAGTCCTGCAACACGATTTGAGCCGTGTCGCTGGAATGTTGGCCGAGCTTGTCTTCCAGCCGAGCCACCTGGTAGCCCGGCGTGTTGGTCGGCACCAGAAAAGCACTCATTCCTTTTTTACCGGCACCACGGTCTGTGAGCGCAATCACGATCGCAACATCACCGTTTTTGCCACTGGTGATGAACTGCTTGACACCATTGAGAACATAGTCGTCCCCATCGCGCGCCGCCGTCGTGCGCAAGGCTGACGCATCGGATCCCACTTGCGGCTCGGTCAGGCAAAAAGCGCCCAACATCTGACCCTGCGCCAGCGGTGCGAGCCAGGCCTTTTGCTGATCGGGATTGCCGTAGCGCATCAAGATCGCATTGACCGGGCAATTGGTCACACTGATGATGGTGCTGGTGCCCCCATCGCCGGCAGCAATTTCCTCGAGCACCAATGCCAAGGTCAGGTAGTCCAGGCCGGCACCACCAAGTTCTTGCGGCACGCAAATGCCGTAAGCACCCATGGCCGCCAGACCCTGCAAAGCCTCTTTCGGAAACACATGGTCCCGGTCCCAGCGCGCAGCATGGGGCCAGAGTTCAGCTTGCGCGAACTCACGCACTGCGTCGCGCACCATCTCCTGATCCTGGGTCAACAACATAGACTCTTACCTCTCACCACGGAATCGACGTGCCGTCATGGTTGATGAAACTGCCTTTGTCGTCAGGCCCGAGTCCCGCGAGAACCCGACGCAGGTCAGTGACACTCTGGCGCACATCGAGCGTGGCGCCCGCGCCGCCCATGTCGGTGCGCACCCAACCCGGATGCAAGGCCACAACAATCAGCTCCTTGTACTGCGCCTGCGCGCTGCGAACCACCATATTCACCGCCGCTTTACTGACACGGTAAAGAACTGCATCCGGCGTCGTTGTACGTGCCAGGCTGCCCATTGCACTGCTCAGCACTGCAAGCACGCCTGTGCCAGGTGTCAACAAGGGCGCCACCTGCGGCAGCGCCTGCAAGACACCCAGCACGTTGGTGTGCATGATGTGATCGAAGCGCTCCTGGGTCACGGCTTCCGCAACCGAACCCCGGTCCATCACACCGGCCACGTGAATAGCCAGGTCAAATGTCTCGCCGTCGAGCTGCCAGGCCAGACCGCTGACGCTGGCAGGATCCGCCACATCCAGTGCAATCGCCCGGTCGACCTCGGCCTGCAGTTCAACAAGGTCCTGCGGCTCGCGCGCGGTTGCGCTCACGTGCCAACCCGCCTGCCGGTATTGCAAAGCCAGCTCACGGCCAATGCCTCGGGACGCACCCAGAATCAGAACTCTGGCCATAGGCCTACATCAGCTCCAGAGCGACCGCAGTCGCTTCGCCACCGCCAATACACAAGGTGGCAACGCCTTTTTTCAGGCCACGCGCACGCAGCGCGTGCAGCAAGGTGATCATGATGCGCGCGCCAGATGCGCCGATCGGATGGCCCAGCGCACAGGCACCGCCATGAACATTCACAATCTCATGGCTCAGGCCCAGATCGTGCATCAAGGCCATGGGCACGACGGCGAAGGCCTCGTTGACCTCCCACAAGTCCACTTCGCCAACCGCCCAGCCCGCCTTGTCCAACACCTTGCGCACCGACCCAACAGGCGCGGTCGAAAACCATTCGGGCTGCTGGGCATGCACCGCATGCGCCACCACGCGCGCCACAGGCGTGCAGCCGAGCTGACGCGCACTTGACTGGCGCATCATCACCAAGGCCGCAGCGCCGTCGTTAATGCTTGAACTGCTGGCTGCTGTGACCGTGCCGTTTTTTCTGAACGCAGGCTTGAGGCTGCTGATCTTGTCGAGCTTGACCCGCCCGGGGCCTTCATCAACAGAGACCACGCGCTCGCCCGCGCGGTGCGCCACGGACACTGGCGTGATCTCCGAGGCAAACAGGCCTGTGGCCGTCGCATGCTGAGCCCTGGTCACACTGGCGACGGCAAAAGCGTCTTGCTGCTCCCGGGTGAAGCCGTATTTTTCGGCGCAGTCCTCACCGAAGGTGCCCATGGACCGCCCGGGCTCATAGGCGTCCTCCAGGCCGTCGAGCATCATGTGGTCAAAGATGCGCTCATGGCCGATCCGATAGCCAGCGCGCGCCTTGGGCAGCAAGTAAGGTGCGTTGGTCATGCTCTCCATGCCACCGGCGACCATGACCCTGGCACTGCCGGCCATCAGCATGTCATGCGCAAGCATTGCAGCGCGCATACCCGAGCCGCACATCTTCGAGAGCGTCACAGCACCAGCGCTGATCGGCAAGCCCGCCTTGAAAGCCGCCTGGCGGGCCGGTGCCTGACCCTGGCCGGCCATCAGACAGTTGCCCATCAGCACTTCGTCAACCTGCTCGCCTGCCACGTTGGCGCGCTCAAGCGCTGCCCGAATCGCTGCACCGCCAAGATCGTATGCCGCCAGACTGGCGAAGTCACCCTGAAAACTGCCCATGGGCGTACGGGCTGAACCTACGATAACCACCGGATCTGACATCTCTGACCACTCCTTCTAATGGAAACAGGCTCAGCTCTCGCCCCGGGGATAACGCTTGATCGCTGTGCGAAACACATCGACCACCTCGTCCGGGCTGCGCATGCTCACGCCCAGGTCCTTCACCAGTCCGTCGCTGATACCGTAAATCCAGCCGTGAACCGTGACCTTCTGGCCGCGCCGCCACGCATCTTGCATCACGTTGGACATGGCCACATTGCCAACCTGCTCGATCACATTCATTTCACACATGACGGCTTCGAGCCGCTCCTGGGGCAAATGATTCAGGCGCTGGCGATGACGCAGGCGTACATCTTGCACATGCCGCAACCAGTTGTCCGCCAGGCCTACACGCAGGCCGCGGGTTGCCGCCAGCACACCGCCACAACCGTAGTGGCCGACCACCATGATGTGCTGAACCTGTAGCGCATCCACAGCAAACTGGATCACCGACAGGGCATTGAGATCAGAGTGCACCACCACATTGGCCACGTTGCGGTGCACGAACACCTCACCCGGGTCGAGGCCGGTGATCTGATTGGCCGGCACGCGACTGTCGGAGCAGCCGATCCACAGGTACTTGGGTTTTTGCTGTTGAACCAGGCGCTCAAAGTAATTCGGGTCTTCCTCGACCATGCGCCGGGCCCAGGCCCTGTTGTTGTCGAAAAGATGTTTGAGTTCGTCGCTCATGCCAACATTGTCACCATAAATCGCGTGTGCCTCGGCTAACGCTGCGCCGGGCGAATCCCGCCGGGCGTGGCTCAGGCGGTCTGCGCGAACAATTCACGCCCAATCAGCATGCGGCGGATCTCTGAGGTTCCAGCCCCGATTTCGTACAGCTTGGCATCGCGCCACAGTCTTCCCAGCGGATAGTCATTGATGTAGCCATTGCCGCCAAAGATCTGTACGCCCTCACCGGCCATCCAGGTCGCTTTTTCAGCACACCACAAAATCACCGAAGCGCAATCCTTGCGGACCTGTCGCACATGCTCACTGCCCAGCTGATCCAGGTTCTTGCCCACGGTGTAGCAAAAGGCCCGAGCCGCTTGCAAGACCGTGTACATGTCAGCGACCTTGCCCTGGATCAGCTGAAACTCGCCAATGCTCTGGCCGAATTGCTTGCGCTCATGGGTATAGGGCACCACGTTGTCCATCACGGCCTGCATGATGCCAATCGGACCCGCCGCCAACACCGCACGCTCATAGTCCAGGCCGCTCATCAAAACCTTGGCGCCCATGTTGAGCCCCCCCAGAATATGGTCAGCGGGAACCTCGACGTTGTGGAACACCAGCTCACCCGTGTGGCTGCCTCGCATGCCAAGCTTGTCCAGCTTCTGGGCTACTGAAAAACCTTTCATGGTCTTCTCGATCAGAAAGGCCGTGACACCGCGCGCGCCCAGTTCGGGCTCCGTCTTGGCATAGACCACCAAGGTGTCGGCATCGGGTCCGTTGGTGATCCACATCTTGCTGCCATTGAGCAGGTAGTAGCCACCCTTGTCCTCGGCCTTGAGCTTCATGCTGATCACATCGCTGCCTGCGCCGGGCTCGCTCATGGCCAACGCACCGACATGCTCACCACTGATCAGCTTGGGCAGGTATTTCGCACGCTGGGCATCACTGCCATTGCGTTTGATCTGGTTCACGCACAAATTGCTGTGCGCGCCATAAGACAGGCCCACCGATGCACTGGCACGGCTGATTTCCTCCATGGCCACCATATGCGCCAGGTAGCCCATGTTGGCGCCGCCATATTCTTCACCCACGGTAATGCCCAGCACACCCAGTTCACCCATCTTGGGCCAGAGCTGCATGGGAAATTGATCGCTTCGATCCATCTCGGCAGCCAGCGGTGCGATCTCAGCCTGGGCGAAGTCACGCACGGCATCGCGCAAGGCGTCAATGTCCGAGCCGAGCTGAAAGTCAAGTCCAGGCAAAGAAGTCATCGGCTTGCTCCTGATCTAAAAAAGTTTTATCCAGAGGCCTTTGGCACCCTGATCGTGTGGGCCTCAGCGCTTGATGAGCACAGGCATGATGGTTTGCTGCATCACCGCGCACAGCGTGGTTGCGCCGTCGTCGCTCAGGTGTGTGACCTCGGCAGCCGTCACGATGGCACGCCGGCCCGCCTTCAGCACACGCCCTTTGGCTTGCAATACGCCGCCGGTGCAAGCCGCCAAGAAATTGATCTTGTATTCCACCGTGGTGACTTCCATGCCCTCTGGGGCCACAGTCAGCGCCGCATAACCACCCGCAATATCGGCCAGGGCTCCCATGGCACCGCCATGAAAGCTGGCCTGTTGCTGGCTCACCTTGTCCGAGTAGCGCAGCCAAATCTCACAAACGCCTGCCTCAACCTGCTTCAACTCTGCGCCCCAATGGCGCATCAAGCCCTGCTTGGCAAAGCTGCTGCGAACGCGTTCAAAAAGTTCAGTGGTCTGCATCGTCTTGGCCCGCGCAAATTTCTGACGCGGCCGATTGTGGCGCGGGCCTGGGGATTATGGCCGAGCCTTCAGCAGAGCTCTTCGCCCAGGACTTCGCCGCGCAGGCGCTGGCGCTGTGACTTGAATTCAGGCAGCACCTGCGCCACACACTGCCAGAACGCGGGACCGTGGTGCATGAATCGCAAATGCGCCAACTCGTGCACCACCACATAGTCCACTGTTTCAGGCGCCAGGTGCATCAGCCGCCAGTTCAGGCGGATCACGCCTTGTCGATTGGCACTGCCCCAGCGCGTGCGGGCATTACTGAGCGCCAGTCGTGTCGGTTGCACGCCCATTTGTGCAGCAAAAAGGGCTAGGCGCTGACCGAAGTAGACCCGTGCCTGCTCTCGCAGCCACTCGCCAATGGCCGCGCCCACCTGCTGCGGACCAGCGGCCTCGGGCAAAGCCAGGCACAGCACCGAAGCGGCCGCACCGACCTGCAGCTGGTGTACGCCCGCTGGGCGGCTTGCATCGCAAACCCAGGCAAGCGGCTCACCCAGGTATCGGCATTGGCCGCCGTTGGGGCCAAAGGAGAAGTTTTTTGCCTGTGTGATCGCGCGGCTTTGCTGCGACTGCAGCTGCCGCAAAATCCACGACCCCTTGCTCTGCAGCAGCCGTGTCAGCTCTGCAGGCTGCACCCCTAAAGGCGCGCGAACTGTGAACCCATGAAGGCCCACGCGCAGACCCACACTTTTGCGGCGGCACAAAATCAGCGTGTAGTCCAACGGCACACCGGCCAGATCAATTCGGCGTTTTTGCGGCGGTATCCCACCAGATCGCTGCTTGGGATGCAGCGCGGGCGCCACCTCGCGCGAGCCTGCCAAGGGCAGCAAGGCGCGCATCCATGGCGCCAAGCCCCCAAGCAGGCTTGTCCAGAGATTAGGTGCCGACCGTGTCACGGGCATAGGCCTCGGGGTCCAGCCGTCGCATCTCTTCTTCAATCCAGCGCTGCGCCTCTCGCATCAGGTCTTTGGGGTCGCGGTCCTTGCTGGCCATTACCGGACCGATTGACATGCGCACCACCCCGGGCGACTTCACAAAGCCCTCGCGCGGCCAACAACGCGCAGTGGCCAGCGCAATCGGAACCACATCAGCGCCGGCTTCTACCGCCAGCCGCGTTCCCGCGGTCTGATAGGTGCCAGCTTCGCCACGTGCGATACGCGTACCCTCAGGGAACATGATCACCCAATTGCCCTGAGCCAGCAGTCTGCGGCCCTGCTCAATCACCAGCTTCATCGCCGCCGCACGCGACTCGCGGTCGATATGGATCATGTCCAGGCGGGCCATCGACCAGCCAAAAAATGGGATCTTGAGCAATTCACGCTTGAACACAAAAGCCAAGGGGCGGTGCATCACCGTTGGAATCCACAAGGTCTCCAGGGCTGACTGGTGTTTGCTCAGTAAAACAATAGGGTGGTGCCCGTCTTGCGGCAAGCGCTCCAGGCCCGTGACTTCCATGCGAATGCCAAGAATGACCCGGGTTCCCCACATCACGACCCGAAACCAGTTGACCGCAACCCACCAGGCGCGGGTGCGCGGGGGCAGCAACGATGCCAGCAGCACACCCAGCGTCCAGGGCACCACGGTGAGGACGATCCACGCCATGTGGAGCACAGAGCGGATCAAAGCCACCCCAAGCCCCTGTCCACGCGAACCAAGCAAAGAGCAGACGACACTTATTTCCTCTGCGCGGCCTGCGCCTGCTCGGCCACCAACGCAGCGTCCTCGCGGGCCAGCAAAAAGTCTGCAAACGCGCCCAGGTCATCATGCACGCGGGTAGCGGCTGGAAACGTCTCGGGCAGTGGGCGCCCTTTGAAGGCAGCACCTTTGCCGGTCAACACCAGATGCGGTTCGCACCCCACGCTGGTGGCGGCCACCAGGTCACGCAAATGGTCGCCCACCACGGGAACCCCCTCCAGGCTGACGCCATAACGCTCGGCCACTGCTTCAAGCAAGCCGGGCTGGGGCTTGCGGCAATGGCAAGCCTCGTCTGGCGTGTGCGGGCAATAAAACACCGCATCGATGCGCCCACCATGCTCGGCAAGCTTCTGATGCATCAGGCTGTGGATGGCATTGAGATCGCTGACCTCAAAAACACCGCGTCCCAAACCGGACTGGTTGGTGACCACAACCACATGCCAGCCGGCATGGTTGAGTTTGGCTATCGCCTCCAGCGACCCCTGCACCGCTGTCCATTCCGAGGGCGACTTGATGTACTCATCGCTGTCGACATTGATCGTGCCATCACGATCCAGGATCAGCAGTTTGATATTGTTCACAACGAGCCGTCCTTCTGTCAGTTAGCCAGGCGTGATAAATCCGCCACGCGATTCATCGCCAGATGCAAGACCTTGAGCAGGCCCTGGCGATTCAGGCGCAAGTCCGCCTCGGGCGCATTGACCATCACGCCGTCAAAAAAAGCATCAACAGGCTCGCGCAGGCGAGCGAGCGTTTGCAGAGATGCTGCATAGTCGCCAGCCTCGAATTGCTGGTCAGCCGACTGCAAAACCTGCTGCATCTCCTGGTGCAGCGCGATCTCAGCAGCGTCCTTCAGGAGCACCGGGCTCACATGCGGATCGACATCTCCTGCCTTTTTGAGAATATTGCCAATACGTTTGTTGGCCGCAGCCAAGGCCGGCGCCTCTGGCAACTCGGCAAACGCCCGAACCGCGGCCAGCCGCGCAGGAATATCGGAGAGCAAGCGCGGGCGAAGCGCCAGCACAGCGTCGACCTCGAGCGCGCTATAGCCTTGGTCTCGCAAGCTGCCGGCCAGACGTTCATCAATAAAGTCGACCAGCGCCGCCTGATGTTGCGTGAAGGCGTCGCGCACGCTGGGGTCTTGTGCGGCCAGCCAGGAGCCAAACGCTGAGGTCGCCAGGCTCAGCACGTGGTCGATCGCAACAGGCAACCTGGCCTCGATCAACATGCGAATCACGCCCATGGCATGTCGGCGCAGCGCAAAGGGATCCTTGTCGCCGGTGGGCAGACTGCCAATGCCAAACAACCCCACCAGCGTTTCAAGCTTGTCTGCCATCGCCACCACAAGCCCAAGGGGCTCGCGCGGCAGATCGTCGCCCGCAAAACGCGGCTTGTAGTGATCCTCGATGGCCCAGGCCAGTTCGCGAGCCAAGCCGTCGTGCATGGCGTAGTAGGCGCCCATGATGCCTTGCAGCTCCGGAAATTCGCCCACCATGTCAGTCAGCAAATCGGTCTTCGCCAGTCGCGCCGCGTGCTGCGCCTGCTGCGCGAGCGCCTCACCACCCAGCAACTGGCCCAAGGATTGCGCCAACGCACTGACGCGCGCGCTGCGCTCGCCCTGCGAGCCCAGGCGGTTGTGGTAGACCACCTTATCCAGGCCCGCCACGCGCGAGGCCAGGCTGCGCTTGCGATCCTGATCGAAAAAGAACTTGGCGTCGCTCAGACGCGGACGTACCACGCGCTCGTTGCCACCGATAACTGCAGAGGGATCTTGCGGACTGATGTTGCTGACCACCAAAAACCGGTTGGTCAGCTTGCCTTCGGCATCGAGCAGCGGAAAGTACTTCTGATTGGCCTTCATGGTCAGGATCAGGCACTCTTGCGGCACCGCCAGAAAAGCCTGATCAAAGGCGCAGATCAAAACATTGGGCCGCTCAACCAGCGCGGTCACCTCATCGAGAAGGGCTTCGTCTTGCGCGACCTCAAAGCCAGGCCCGAGGCTGCGCGCAGCCGCATGAAGCTGCTTGGCAATCATGGCGCGCCGCTCCTCGAAGCTGGCCACGACCGCCCCCTCTTTGAGCAGGGTTTGGGCGTAGGCATCTGCATGGGCAATGGCCACCGGCGATTGGACCGCCTCAAAACGATGACCCTGGGTATGACGACCCGCCTGCAAACCCAGTGCCTGCACGTCGAGCAGCCTGGGGCCGTGTAAAGCCACGAGCCCGTGAGCCGGTCGCACGAAATGCACGGTGGTCCATCCCGGCATGTCAGCGCCAGCGCCAAGCTGGTAGCTCATCACCTTCGGGATGGGCAGCCGCTCCAGAGCCTGCTGCAGCGCTGACTGCACGCCGGCTTCCAGCGTCACGCCAACGAGCACGCTGTCATAAAACAGGGCCTCTGCCTTGCCATCCTGTGCCCGACGCAAGCCGCTAACGAGCTTGCCCGGATCACCGACATCCAAGCCCAGTGCCTGCAGTTTTTTCAGAAGTGCGGGCGTGGCCGAGCCGTGGCTGTCGATGCCCACATTGACGGGCATAAGTTTCTGTTGTACCGCCTTGTCCGGCGCCTGAGCGGCAACATGGCTGATATGCGCAGCCAATCGGCGCGGGGAGGCGAAAGCGCTAATCTGCGATGCGGCATCAAGCAAACCCGACTGGCGCAACTGTTGCGCCAGCTCGTGGGCGAAGGCCTCACCGAGCTTTTTCAAAGCCTTGGGGGGCAACTCCTCGACAAACAATTCAAGCAGCAGACTATCAGTCATGGTCGTTATTCAGTTCATACCCAAGCATCGGGTCCCAGTCAGTGCCCAACGGGGCCTGTACCGGCCTTAAGGATTTTTGGCAGGCATGGTGGCCAGCCACTCGCGCGGCGCCATGGGAAAACCCAGGCGCTCGCGACTGTCGTAATAACTTTGCGCCACGCTGCGCGCGAGATTGCGAATGCGACCGATATAGGCCGCACGCTCCGTCACGGAAATCGCGCCACGGGCGTCCAGCAGGTTGAAGCTGTGCGCACATTTGAGCACCTGCTCATAAGCTGGCAAGGCCAGTTGTTCCTGCATCAAATGCTGGGCCTGCTCCTCGTGCGCTGCAAAGGCCGTAAACAGGAAATCGGCGTCGCTGTGCTCAAAGTTGTAGGTGGACTGCTCCACCTCGTTTTGTTTGTACACATCGCCATAGCTTAGGCTCGCGCCATCAGGTGTTTGTGTCCAGACCAGGTTAAAGACATTGTCTACGCCCTGCAGGTACATGGCCAGGCGCTCCAAGCCGTAAGTGATCTCACCGGTGATCGGTTTGCAGTCAATACCCCCCACCTGCTGGAAATAGGTGAACTGCGTAACCTCCATGCCATTGAGCCAGACCTCCCAGCCCAAGCCCCAGGCACCCAGGGTCGGGTTTTCCCAGTCATCCTCCACAAAGCGAATGTCATTTTTTTTCAAGTCAAAGCCTAGGGCTTCCAGGCTGCCCAGGTACAAGGACAAAATGTTCTGCGGCGCGGGCTTGAGCACCACCTGGTACTGGTAGTAATGCTGAAGACGGTTCGGGTTTTCGCCATAACGCCCGTCTTTCGGACGTCTGCTCGGCTGCACATAGGCGGCCTTCCAGGGCTCTGGCCCCAGTGCTCGTAAAAATGTCGCTGTGTGTGAGGTGCCAGCGCCTACCTCCATGTCATAGGGCTGCAACAAGGCGCAACCCTGTGCATCCCAATAGGACTGAAGCTTCAAGATGATCTGCTGAAAGGTCAACATAGCTGGGAATTGAAGAGAGGGCACCGGGCTTTTGCGCAGCAGACCGGCATTCAGAGTCCGAATTTTACGGGCAGGCCCATGCGGCATTGCGGCGCGGGCCAAAGCCCGGTCGACCCACTTGACGGGTCAGGCCATGCCCCACCGGGCAACGGCCTCAGGCGGCCTGCAGTACCGCCGACTCCAACGTCTGGCGAATGTCGTCTTGGGCCTGCGCCCCACGCTCGGCATGCAGCGCCAACGCCTGCTGACACAAGGCTGCCCAGTGCTGCTCGCCCCGAGCCACGGCACCATGTAAGGCGTCAAGCCCCTGGCCATCACACCAGGCCTCATACGCGCTTTGGAGGCCCGGAAACAACACGCGACGCCAGCCCTCGAAATTGGAAAACCAGAAATGCACCGAGGCGTGTCGCTCCTGCTGCAACAGGCTCGGCAGGGACAACTGGCAATCGGCCAGCAAGTCACGCACCGCACGCAGCAACAAGTCGGTGCGTCGATCTCGCATATCAAGCCGCAAAGTCTGCCAATCGGTACCGAGTTGCGCCGACACCCTGGCCTCGGCCAGCTCATGAAGGATCAAGGTGTCCGACTGCGCCAGCGCAATCTGCTCGACCGCGCGCTCGCCCAACTGCTCAAAGCCGTAGTGGTCCAGCGTACGTTTGAAAGCGCCGCCAGCACGCCGCAAGGTCCACGCCTCGTATTTCTCCCAAAGCCAGCGCTGCAAGGATTCCTGTCGCAGTTCAATGCCATGGGCCGACCAGGTCGCTGGCGGCGAGGCCAGACTACGCGCATGTTCTCGCCCCAGCCGATAAATCACCTGCTCATCGCGACGCTCAAGGGATTCAAGCTCGGCCAGAAAAAACGTCGCACGCCCGGGCGCACTGTAGCCTGCGCCATAGTACAAATTTGTCCCCGCCAGGGCCGCGTTGATGGCCTCACGCTCGAACGGCTCGTACATCTGGCCGCGTACCGGCAGCGGCTTGAAGGCCTGGCCTTCGAGCTGGTCCCACAAAGCCTCTCGCTCACTCAGCCAGGCGGCTACATCCTGTCGCGCCAGAACCTGCGTCGGTGGCAGGTCTTGCTCCCAGCGGTAAAACTCGCGCATCTGCAAGAGATAGACGCACAGCGTCATGTCGCCAGCATGCGCAGCATCTGCAATATGGCAGTTGGTCTGGACCGCCTGCGCCAGCTGCGGCTCAGGCGACCGATCTGCGCGGCTCATGGTGAAGTCTTGCCGGGGCTACGGCGCCGGGGCTGCCAGGCCAGCATGTGCGCCACGATGTCTGACCAGGGCAAATCAGACAGGCTGCCGAACTGGCTCTGCGCCTGCTGAACCATGCCATGCACCTCAGGGCTCTGGCTCGAGACGGCCTTCTGCAAACCGAGCAGACCGCCCGCGTGCAAACGCATCACGGTGGCATGCGTCATGGGCGCACCGGGCTTCAAGTGCAAGGGAAACGTCCCACGCTCTAAAAACAGTCGCTCCAGCGTTTCGCAATTCATGTGCGCTGGCGTCTGCCGGCACATCAGTACTTCCCGCTCAGCCAGCGAACGCTTGGCCACCAGCGAGCACGTCGCCAGCTGCGCAAACAGCGCCGCGCGAAACACGCAGGGCAATTCCTGCGCGGCCTGCCCGCTTGCCGTAGACCCTGGATCCTCTGCCATGGCTAGAAAACCGTTTCTTACTCTTCGCCGGGCGGACCGGGCTCGCGCACCTGGGTGAGCAAATCCTCGGCCTGCGCATGGTTTTCGGCAAAGATGACTTTGATCCGCTCAAGTGATTTCGGCGGCAGTTCCGCGCGTAATTGTTTAGCCTGCACCGAAGCGCTGGAAAAGCTCTCGTGCGAATGCAGTGGTTCCAAAATGCCGGGGGGTCGGATGCGGTAGATGAAATAAGGCATGGGCTCAGACGTAACGTTTGCTGGCCCGACGGCGACCGGGCAAGGCTTTTTGAATAATCACCCCGCGCACAGCCCCCAGATCTGACAAAGGCAGGTCTGGGAACGCGGGATTGAGTGCGTGCAAAAACCAGTGGTCCTGTTTGCGACACAACTGACGAAAAATCCACTCGTCTTTGTGCTGCGCCAGCACGAAACTGCCGTCGCGCACGACGCCTTCCGGCTCAATCAAGATGATTTCACCTTCATTGAATTCGGGCTCCATGCTTGTGCCCAGCACCTGCAGCGCAAAGGCCTCTCCCGCACTGCACGCGCCCTCATCGGCTTGCGCTGGCGACTGACTCATACCGTTCTGGCCAGCGGCTCGGCGACCACGTGGCTGCTGATCTGCGCCTTTGGCACGCCAGCGGCGCGCAAATCCTCTTGCAGCGCACTGACAAACGCCTCGGGGCCCGCCAGGTAAAAGTCACAGTCGATATCGAACAGGTCAGCACGCATGGCCCGCGCAATCTGGCGCGCGCCTTGCTGCACGTTCGGATCCTGAACCAGTTCATATTCAAACTGATCAAGCGCCTCACTCCAGGCGCGGCACTGGTTTTCCAGAAAATGACCATCACTGCGCGTGGCCAGCCAAAACAGTGACAAAGACGGC
Source organism: Comamonadaceae bacterium (assembly GCA_038145425.1). GTDB lineage: Bacteria > Pseudomonadota > Gammaproteobacteria > Burkholderiales > Burkholderiaceae_C > Rhodoferax. The sequence continues at coordinate 43,059 of JAYQPP010000019.1, forward strand.
GCCTCATCGAGCGCCAACGCATGCTCAATCAGGCTCTTGACCGGCGCAAACGCAGCGTCACACACGGCAAACACCAGCGGCCGACTGCCCTCGCGCAAGACAAAGTCACCCTGCGGCCCATGCACCGTCACCGACTGCCCCGAACCGATCGCATCTGAAAAAAGCGCGCTGGCAAAGGGGTCGTCCGGATGCTGTTCAATGAAAAAGTGCAGGTTTCGGTCGTCACAAGGACAGCTCGCCACCGCATAAGTGCCGTGCAAGTCACTACCGTCGCTGCTGGCAAAGCCCAGCGTGACCGACTGGCCTGCCAGAAAGCGCAGGCGGTGGCTGCGAGGAGTCTGCAGGTGCAGCAGCCGGGTCGCTGGCGCCAGAGGGCGCACCGCCCGCACGGAGGTGACGATCTGCTGAGCCGGGATATCCTGTGGGCCGCTGGCCTCCAGCAACTCCAGCGTCAATTCGCTGCTGGCCGCGGTGTGGGCGCACATGAGGGTATAGCCCTGCGCTTTCTCAGCCTCTGACAGCATGTAGTCATAGGACTGGGTCTTGGCAACCTGCCCGGCAATCACCCGGACCTTGCACATGCCGCAGGTGCCGTTGCCGCAGCCATAACTGAGCTTGAGTCCGGCGCGCAAACCCGCCTGCAACAAGGTGTCATGACCCTCCACGCTGAACTCGTGACCGCTGGGTCGAACCGTCACCTGCGCCATCATCACTTTGAGCATATCGTCCATCACGGTAAGCGGGTCGGCCTGCTCTGTTGCCAGCGCCTGGGCCAGACCGCGGTCAATGAATTGATCGAGTTCAATCAGCTTCTCCGCGCTCAGCGCTTGTGTGCGCAGTTGCTTCACCAATTTGCCGACATCAACAACCAGTGCATGGTAACGCTGCAAGTAGCGCCGTACGTCGGCAAGCTCCTGCGCCTGACTGAACAATCGCTGCGCCAGCACTTCCTGGCTCGGCAGCAAGCGCTCGCGAATCCTGCGCCCAAAGGCCTCCTCCTTGATCGCGACCACCCGCTCCAGCATGCCCGAGTCAGTCAGGCTAGCCTCTGGGTACAGCGCGAGCAGCTCGTCGGTCGAGACCATGCCGTCATTGAGCGCCAGTTCCCCCAGGCGCACCCGCTGCTGCAAGGCACCACGCGAGACGCCCACAATTTGCGCCGCACGCCAGACCGTCAACCAGCGACTCATGCCGGCAACACCTGCGGCGACTCGGCGGGCTCGACCAGCACGTGGTCCAGATACCGCGCCCGGTAAATCAGGCGGGGGCTTTGCACGTCGTCAACAAAGCGACTGCGCGAATGCAGCACATTGTTGGCCACGATACCCATACCCGCTTGCAAGCGCAGATGAAACATCCAGCTCGGCTTGCCTTGAAGGCACGCCCGGATAAACGCACTGGCCTCTGTGGTGGCTGTATCCGACTTCCAAAGAATGCTGCGCGTGCGGCTGGTGTAGCGCATATGAAGTCCCTGACCATCCTCGCGCACTGAGAAAACCGGGCCACTTTGAGCCGGCCGCGCCACGCCGTCCTCATCGGCACGCTCTGGAATCGTCATGGCGTCTTTGGCCATCAGGGCATGCACCCATGCCGGGTTGGTATCGCGCAGTTCAATGTACAGGCGCTCATGGTCGACCAGGGCGTTTTCGCCGCCCTCGGCAGCTGCCCGCACACAATGAAGAATCATGCCTTGGATCTTGCGGTCTTGCGGATGGTAGTAGCCGTCGGTATGCCAGCTCAGAGCCTGATCGGTGTAGGGAATGTAGTCCTGGCGCGATAAGGGCCTCGTCTCGCCTAGGCCTGCACCATCTTCGGCAGCCAACTGGATCGAGGACACACCGTCTTCGTCGGCCAGCCAGTTGGCGTCCAGGCGATGCAAGCCGAGTTGCTCACCCAGACGGCGTGGTGCGGCCTTGTCCTGAGCAGGCACCCGGCTGCGGTAGACCGCCATATTGAAGTGACGGCAGCGCTGCAACAACTCGGCACGCTCGCCGGCGGACAAATGCACGGGATCTGCCACGTCGACCACCAGGTCCTGCACACTGCGCGGCTGAGCGGCCAGCTTGGCTTCGCGCCAAAGGGCATAGGCTTGCGCCTGGTTCAGGTCAAATGGACTGGCTTTGCCCATCTCACTCGCCGCTCATAGTGGCGCGGCGCGGCGCGCGGGGCTCGGTGGATAACACCCCATTGATGCCACGCATCACCATCTCAAGCGCTTCGGGCACCTCATAGGCCATGAGTTGATCAATCACCCAGCGCCGATCTTTTTCGGGCATCACCTGCTCGACCCGGCTGCCCAGATAGCGCACAAAGGCAAAACTTGGGCCCTGCGCGTCGTGCCCGAATTCCGCGTAGTCCTCCACAGCCGCATTGAACTGATCAATAAACTGATCGCGCCAGCTCGGCTGACCCGTCGGGGCCGGCCCCAGCCACTCGGCCTCGCTGTCGTCCAGAATGTCGGCCACCCGGACCACCAGCGCGTCTGTGAACTCAGAGCGCTGCTGCGCCGGCATGCGGTCAAAAGCGACCCGATCAACCACCGCGCACAGAAAAAGCAGGATTTCGCGCATGAACGCAAAGTACTGCACACCCACGTCAATGTCGAACTTGGCCTCGCGCATATGCTTGACCATGTTTTGCGTCACGCGCCAGACAATGAACGCCACCGCGCTGGCGTTCTCAAAGGCGGTCTTTTCCCCCTGGGCCTTGAACCACTGGTTTTTGATGCGCAAAGCCATGTCAGCCGCTCAGAAGTCAGGGGTGCCGCCGCGACCCATTCGAATCAATAACCGCCCTTGCCCAGCGGCTGGGGCAGGCCGGCCACTTTGGCCGCCTGCTTGGCCGGCCCGACCGGAAACAAGTCGTAAAGATACTTGCTGTCAACGCCTTCTCGCACCTCTGAAAAGCCTTTGAGCATGTTGCGAAAGTTGGGCGTGTGGCCATGCTCTTTGAACTGATCGCGCATGTAATTGATGACTTCCCAGTGCGCCTCGCTCAGCGTGATGCCCTCGGCAGCGGCAATCACCGTGGCCGCCTCCTCGCTGTAATCCGGCTCGAGCAGATAGCCTTCGTTGTCGGTTTCGACTTCCACGCCGTTGATCTCATAGCTCATTGCTGTCCTCCAAATGCCAAAAATTGAATCATTGCTGCACCCGGTCACGCCCGTCTGCTTCATGCACCCACGGCGGCAGCCGACTTGTGCGGCACGAACAGGCCGCAGCCCCACTGACGATGCGGCCCAACCCCACGCTCCTGGATGCGCAGGGAATCGGCAGGGCTCAGGCCATGCAGCATCAGACTAAAGGCCGACAAATCCCGGCCGCCCAGCCGATACCGGTGATTTTTACCGCAGACCGACAGAAAGCGCACGCCCATTCGCTCCAACTCTTGGTTGGTGTCCTGCATAAAGCGGACCTCGTCCCCATCAGGCGAAAAGACGTGGTAAGCGTACAGTGTGGCGTGCGCCAGCAACTCACGCGCATGCCCCTGCCCGATCCGAAGGCGATGCTCACCCAGTGTCAGCTCGGTACCGCTGAGCGCCAGCGTCTGGTCCAGACGCGCCCGGGGCACGCGCAACAGCAGGCGCGAACGCCTGGACAAGAGGCCTGGCGCGTTCAAGTCGGTGCCAGCAACCAGCTTCAGCGGATGAATCCCAGCGGCGGATTCCCCGCCCCACCAGCTCAGCTTCGCGGCAACGGCCTCCTGCAGCGCCATGGCGTGATCGCGCGGCACCGTCTGACCCTGCACATCAAACACCACGTCCGCCAAGGATGCGATCAAATCTGGCTCATGGCTCCCGGACATCTTTAACCTTCAGTCGTTTTTTGCGCAGCCGCCCAGCGCAGCAGCGCCTCGCCCCAGGCTTGGGCCGTGCCAGGATCGATGTCAAAGATCGTGAAGCGGCTTTTTTCCCGGATTCGGGTTCGCAATAAGCTCATGCCGCCCGACTCGTAGTCTATTTGTTGCAGCTCAATGTCCTGGCCACCCAGTGGCACGCGCAACTTATCGAGCGGGGTAATCTGCGGCATGTCGTCCTCTGTTGAATTGGTTTTGACTATTTGGAGGCGAGTCTCGTTGTGCGAGCACTGACTCCACGCCACCGACCAAAACCCGTTTTTAGACCAGTCTAGTCCCGAGCACAAAGCTCGCAAATAACCCCATTGGGTAGTTAGAGATAGCTCGGGAGGGGGATGGCAAAAGTGCTCGCCAATCACCTAATATGGATATGTTACAAAGTCGCATTCGGCAAACGCGCCCTAAAGCGGCTGCCCGCGTTGATACGTTGATATTGTCTGACCCCCGTCACGAGGAGACTGGAAATGGCCAAAAAAATGCACGACACCCCTATGCTTGACCAGCTCGAAACCGGGCCCTGGCCCAGTTTCGTCACCGGGCTCAAACGCCTGGCCAAGGACAAGGACTACATGGTAGACCTGATGGGCCAGCTCGAAACCTCCTACACCACCCGAAAAGGTTACTGGAAGGGCGGTACAGTGGGCGTGTTTGGTTACGGCGGCGGTGTGATTCCACGTTTTACCGAGCTCAAAGACGCGAACGGCAAGCCCCAGTTTCCGGACGCAGCCGAATTCCACACGCTGCGCGTACAGCCGCCAGCGGGTATGCACTACAACACCGATGTCTTGCGAAAGATGGCTGACATCTGGGAAGAGCATGGCTCTGGCCTGATCGCTTTTCACGGCCAGTCGGGCGACATCATGTTCCAAGGCGCCAAGACCGACAAAGTGCAGGATGCCTTCGATGCCATCAATGAACTGGGCTTCGACCTGGGTGGCGCGGGCCCTGCGGTGCGCACCTCGATGAGCTGCGTGGGCGCAGCGCGCTGCGAGCAATCCTGCTACGACGAAGGTCGTGCCCATCGCCAGGTGATCAACACCTTTTTGGACGATATCCATCGGCCCGCCCTGCCCTACAAATTCAAGTTCAAGTTCTCGGGTTGTGCCAACGACTGCATGAACTCGATCCAGCGCGCCGACATGGCGGTGATTGGAACCTGGCGCGACAACATGCGCACCGACGAAGCCATGGCACGCGCATGGTTCGACAAGCACGGCATGAACGAACTCGTCAACGACGTCATCAGCCGTTGCCCGACCAAGACCATCATGCTTAAGGAAGTCAAAGACGTGGCCACCGGGGACAAAATCTCATCGGTCAAGGTCAGCGACACCCACTGCCTGGAAATTGACAACAGCAACTGCGTGCGCTGCATGCACTGCATCAACGTGATGACCGGCGCACTGGCGCATGGCACCGACACTGGTGCCACGGTGCTGGTGGGCGGCAAACGCACCCTGAAAATTGGTGACCTGATGGGCACCGTGGTGGTTCCCTTCATGCCTTTGAAGACCAACGAGGACTACGAAGCCCTGGTTGAATTGGGCCAGAAGATCATCGACTTCTTCGCCGAAAACGCCCTGGAGCATGAGCGCACCGGCGAAATGATCGAGCGCATTGGCCTGGTGAACTTCCTCGAGGGCATTGACCTGCCCGTCGACCCCAACATGGTGTCGACGCCGAGGACCAACCCCTATGTTCGCACCGACGGCTGGGACGACGACGCCGCCAAGTACATGGCCCGCAAGCAGGCTGCAGCCTGATCGTCGCGCCCCGTCAAGCAAACTCGAAACCAAGAGGGAAATCATGGCCCAAATGCGAACACCCATCGAAAGCGGCGTGCCGGACAACAAACAGTTCATGCACCCGACACTGCTGAAGAACTACGGCAACTGGAAATACCACGACAGGCCGCGCCCTGGCGTGTTGCATCACGTGGCGCACAACGGCGACGAGGTTTGGTCCGTGCGGGCCGGCACCCAGCGCCAGATGGATGTCTACACCATCCGCAAGCTGTGCGACATCGCCGACACCTATGCCGAAGGCCATGTGCGCTTCACGATTCGCTCCAACATTGAGTTCATGGTGGCCGACAACAACAAGGTCACGCCTCTGATCAATGCACTGGAAGAGAACGGCTTCCCCGTTGGCGGCACCGGCAACTCGGTATCCATGATTGCCCACACCCAGGGATGGTTGCACTGCGACATTCCGGGTACGGACGCCTCTGGTGTGGTCAAGGCCCTGATGGACGAGTTGTACGACGAGTTCAAGCGCGAAGACATGCCCAACCGGGTCCACCTGTCGACCAGCTGTTGCGAAATCAACTGCGGTGGCCAGGCCGACATTGCCATCATTGTTCAACACACCAAACCGCCCAAGATCAACCATGACCTGGTGGCCAACGCTTGCGAGCGTCCGGCGGTGGTGGCGCGCTGCCCGGTAGCAGCTATTCGCCCTGCACTGGTCAACGGCAAGCCCTCGCTGGAAGTTGACGAGAAGAAATGTATTTGCTGCGGTGCTTGCTACCCACCCTGCCCGCCGATGCAGATCAACGACCCGGAGCACTCCAAGCTGGCCATCTGGGTTGGCGGCAAAAACTCCAATGCCCGTGGCAAACCCACCTTTATGAAGATGGTGGCCTCGGGTCTGCCCAACAATGCACCGCGCTGGCCCGAAGTGTCCGAGATGGTCAAGAAGATCCTGTACACCTACAAGGCGGATGCCCGGTCTTGGGAGCGGCTGTCAGACTGGGTCGAGCGGATTGGCTGGCCCAGATTCTTTGAGAAATGCGACCTGCCTTTCACCAAGTACCTGATCGATGACTGGCGCGGGGCGCGTGCCAACCTGAATGCATCGACGCACATCCGTTTTTAAGCTGGGCCGCGATTCATGAAATTTGGAATTCTTGTCAACGAGGGGCCCTACACCCATCAGGCCTCCGACAGCGCCTACCAATTCGCCATTGCGGCGATCAATAAAGGCCATGAGGTACAGCGGGTGTTTTTCTATCACGATGGCGTTAACAACGCGACCAAGTTGACAGAGCCACCGCAGGATGACCGTCATATCGTGAACCGCTGGACGGAACTGGCTGAAAAGCACAAAGTCGACTTGGTGGTATGCGTAGCGGCGGCCTTGCGTCGCGGCATCAAGGACACGGTGCTGGCGCCGGGCTTTCGGATTTCCGGACTGGGCCAGTTGGTCGACTCGGGCATCAAGGCCGACCGCCTGGTGACCTTTGGGGATTGAGCCATGAAAAAGTTCATGTTTGTCAATCGCAAAGCGCCCTACGGCACGATTTACGCGCTGGAGAGCCTGGAAGTTGTCCTGATCACTGCCACGTTTGACCAGGATGTCAGCCTCGTCTTCATGGATGATGGCGTGTACGAACTCGTCAAAGGGCAGCAAACCAAGGACATCGGCATCAAGAATTTCTCGCCAAGTTACCGTGCACTGGAAGGCTATGACGTCGAGAAGCTGTACGTGGACGAAGCGTCGCTGGCCAAACGTGGCCTCAGCGAAAAAGACCTGCTGGTGCCTGTGGAGGTGCTCAACGCCGAGCAGCTCGGCGATTTGATGCGCGAGCAAGATGTCATTCTGAGTTTCTGAGGCGCAAGCATGCTGCACATCATCAACAAATCCCCGTTTCACACCAGCACCTTGCAAAGCGCGTTGAACATGGCGCAGGCCGGCGACGCTGTCCTCTTGATCGAAGACGGTGTTTACGCCGCCACAACAGGCAGCGCGGTCGAATCCCTGGTCATGGAAGCGGCTGGCAAAGTCAAGTTCCATGTCCTCAAACCAGATGCTGACGCGCGAGGCTTGGCGGATAAGCTGCTGCAAAGCGTCTCACCGGTTGACTATGGTGGCTTCGTCGACTTGGTGGCTGAGCACCGGACATCACATTCCTGGCTCTAAAACGAGCCGATAATTTTCGACTTTCATTCAAACTGGAGACTCCCATGAGCTTTGAAATCAACGGCAAATCCTACGAAACCGACGAAGAGGGCTACCTCATCAACCTGGCCGACTGGGACACCGACGTTGCAGCCTACATCGCTGAAGAAGAGAAAGTCCCGCTGTCCGAAAATCATTGGGAAGTGATCAATTTCCTGCGCGAGTATTACAACGAGTACCAGATTGCGCCCGCGGTTCGGGTCCTGACCAAAGCCATCGGCAAGCAGTTCGGCGAGGAAAAAGGCAATAGCAAATACCTCTACGAATTGTTCCCCTACGGCCCGGCCAAGCAGGCTTGCAAGATCGCTGGCCTGCCCAAGCCAACCGGCTGCGTTTAAGTCGCGCTCGACATTGAACAGGAAACGCCGGCATCCATGTCTGCGCTGAGCGTTTTTTATGCCGCCCTGTTCTATGTCGCCACTGGCGTTTTTGTATTTGGACTTGGCCACAAGATTCGCCAATACGCGAAAACGCCCTCACCTCTGAAAATCGCTGTCACGCTCGCGCCCATCCCCCCCAGTGGTGGGGGCGGGCGCCTGACGCGGGTCGTCG
>JAYQPP010000020.1:0-51023 GCA_038145425.1 Comamonadaceae bacterium
GCACAACCCCGTGTTTTTGTCTATGCCGCTGGCGGCTACTACTACCCCGGCAAAGACTACGAGCAACTGAAAAACGAGATGCGCAGCTACATCGGGCGTGGCTACACCGTGGTCAAAATGAAAATCGGCGGCGCCGGTCTCGATGAGGATCTCCGTCGCATCGACGCCGCGCTTAGCGTTCTGCAGGACGGGCAAAAGCTCGCGGTTGATGCCAACGGCCGCTTCGATCTAGACACCGCCATCGCTTATGCCAAGGCCCTGTCGCAATACGACCTGTTCTGGTACGAGGAGCCCGGAGATCCTCTTGACTTCGAGCTGCAGGCGGCGCTTCGAAACTATTACACCAAGCCCATGGCAACGGGCGAAAACCTGTTCTCCATGCAAGACGCGCGCAACCTGATCCGTTACGGCGGCATGCGCGCCGACCGCGACTGGCTGCAATTCGACTGTGCCCTGAGTTACGGCCTGGTTGAATACCTGCGCACGCTGGACATGCTGCACCAGCATGGCTGGTCGGGCGCACGCTGCGTGCCGCATGGCGGCCACCAGATGTCACTCAATATCGCCGCCGGACTCGGACTTGGCGGCAACGAATCATATCCTGACCTGTTTCAACCGTTCGGCGGATTCCCCGATGGCGTCTTGGTGGAAGATGGCCATGTCACCTTGCCCGAGCTCCCGGGCATCGGCTTTGAGGGCAAGTCAGATTTGTTCAAGCTGATGCAGGCCTTGTCGGCCTGAGCAGAGGCTCAGTCGTCGACCAGGTTACCCCAGGCACCGATGTTGTAAACCCGCTTGTAGCCATGGCGGCGCAGCAGTATTTTGGCCATGCCACTGCGACTGCCGCTGGCACAACACACAACCACGGGAACATCTTTCGGGATTTCGCTGACACGTGCGCCCAGGTCGGACAAGGGAATATTGACCGTGCCGGGCGCATGCGCGCTGGCAAATTCACCCGCTGAGCGCACGTCGACCAAAACGGCGCCAGCCTGGCGCAGGGCAGGCAGCATGGTGCGCACCCGCCGCGAGGCCCAGAGCTTGTAGGCGAACCAAGCCACAATCAATACCAGCGGCCAATACTGAGACCAGAAACTCTGCAAACTCATGAATCCATCAACTTTCAAGCATCATCAGCCGACCATCCGGCGGGACCTGGAATTATCGGTTCCCCCATGGAGGTCCGCGCTGGCACAAGCCCAACGCTCCGAGACTGCGACCTAGAATCATTCCATGTCGATGGCGGCGTTGAATGACTTGCAACAGCTCACCCTTGGGCTGGGGTTTGTGCTGGCTCTTTTTTTTGGCTGGGTGTCTCAAACATCGAGTTTTTGCACCATGGGCGCGATCAGCGACATCGTCAACATGGGCGACTGGTCACGCATGCGCATGTGGGCGCTGGCCGTGGGCGTGGCCATTCTGGGCTTCTGGGTCCTCGCCGGCCTGAGCCTGATCGACCCTGAGCGCTCGGTCTACACCACCCGTCGACTCTTGTGGTTGTCTGCACTCAGCGGTGGCCTGCTTTTTGGTTTTGGCATGGTGCTGGCCTCGGGTTGTGCGAGCAAGAATCTGCTTCGACTCGGGGCCGGCAGCCTGAAAGCCCTGATGGTGCTGTTGGTGATGGGCGCCAGCGCGCTGGCCACGCAGCGTGGCTTCTTGATGACGTGGCGCAACCAAAGCGTTGACCAGGTGCAGATTGAAACCGATGCCTTAAGCAGCCTGTTGCCAAGCGCCCTGGCTCAGGGGGCTGGACTTTCGCTGGCATCGGCCGGCCTGCTGATGGGGCTGCTCGCAGGCACCGGGTTGATAGCCTGGGCACTGCGCGACCCGGTCTTTCGAGGCGACAAAGTACTCATCCTGGGCGGCCTGGGCGTTGGCCTCGCCGTGGTGCTGATGTGGTGGATCAACGGCCACCTGAGCTTGGTGGCCGAGCACCCCTTGACGCTGGAGTCGATTTATCTGCATGGCGCTGGTCAATCCTATGAAGCACTAAGCTTTGTGGGACCGGCTTCGCGCACCGTCGACTGGCTTGCGGGCAACAGTCCGCTGACCATGGGCATTGTTCTGATCGGCGGTGTGATCATGGGCGCTGCGCTGCAGGCGACCTACAGCGGACGCTTTCACTGGGAAGGCCTGCATGGCACACGCGATACCGGCTTGCACCTGCTCGGCGCTTTGTTCATGGGCGTTGGCGGTATCACGGCGGGTGGTTGCACCCTGGGCCAGGGGGTCTCTGGGATCTCGACTTTGAGCGTGGTCAGCCTGATAGCTGTGGCCGGCATCATGGCAGGCGGCGTGCTGGGCCTGCGCTTTCAAACCTGGCTGATCATGCGTGAGTAAGCGCCCGGCGCGGCCCGCATCCGACGACCGTCATTTTTTTCTCAAGGAGTTTTGATGGACCTTCAACTCAGGGGCAAGCGCGCCCTGGTGACCGGTGGCAGCCGGGGCATCGGCAAAGCCGTCGCCCGGGCTCTGGCGCAAGAAGGCGTTCAAGTGGCCATTCTTGCGCGCAACGAAGACCGCTTGCGCCAAGCCGCAAGCGACATCGAGGCCAGCACCGGCAATCAGGTGGTGACGGTTCGGGCCGACACCACCCAAGACGATGCGGTGCGCCAGGCGTTTGAGCAAGCAGCAAGGGCTCTTGGTGGCCCAATCGACATTCTGGTCAACGCGGCCGCCGAGCCTGCGGGCCTTGGGGCACCTCCAAAAGTTGAACAAATCGAGGCAGCTTATTTCCATCAGGAACTCAATACCAAGGTCATGGGCTATCTGCGTTGCGCGCAGCAGGTGATTGTCGGCATGACGGCGCAGGGCTGGGGACGCATCATCAATATCAGCGGTCTCGCGGCACGCCAGACCGGCAACACCGTGGGCAGCATCCGTAACGTCGCCTTGAGTGCGCTGAGCAAAAACATGGCCGATGAGCTGGGTCCTTTGGGGATCCAGGTGACGGTTGTTCACCCTGGCCAAACGCGCACCGAGCGCGTGTCAGACCTGATCACGCGCAAAGCAACTGAGCAGGGCATGACCGTGCAAGCAGTGGAGGCACAAATGGGCACTCGCAACAGCATCCACCACCTGATCGATGCAGCCGAAGTCGCTGACGTGATCACTTTTCTTTGCTCGCCACGGGCCCGCGCCATCAACGGTGATGCCATCGCCGTCGGCGGGGGTGTGCCAGGAAGTATTTACTACTGAGTGCCGAGGCGCCGTTCGAAGGCCAACGCCACCTTATCGGCAGGCAGACCCGGAGTCCAATCAGTCGACCCTAGCCTTGGTTTTGGCCTGCCTAAGCAAACGAATCAGAAGCAGCACCAGTGGCGCTGCGTGCATGAATAAATCAAAAATATCAATGGGCCGCTTCAATTCCCCTTGCGTGAGCATGCGCACTTTTTCGATCAGATGCGGCTCGGGCGTGATCGGCGCGATGGCCAGCCAAAGTGCCACCATCACCAGCACCACCATGGGAATTCGGTCTAACCAGTTCATGGTGCGAGCATAGCCTGAATTCGACGCCGCGCCTGGTACCTCACAGCGCCAGCCTTGGGCCACGTGGGCCCATGGAAAACCCAACTGTTCGTCAGCTCAAGGGACGCCCCAGCGCGCGCGGTGCAACCGCTTTGCCGATAAAGCCCGCCAGCAAGACTACTGTGAGCACATAGGGCAAGGCCTGGATGGCTTGCACCGGAATTTCACCCACCACCGGCAAAACCGTCCCCTGCAAGCGAATCGCGGTCGCGTCTAAAAAACCAAAGAGCAAGCAGGCCCACATGGCCTGCACCGGGTGCCAACGACCAAAGATCAGCGCAGCCAGCGCCATAAAACCGCGACCGGCCGTCATGTTGTGTGAAAAATTCGCACTCTGCACCAGCACCAGGTAGCAGCCCGCCAGGCCACACAAGACACCATTCATGGTCAAGGCCATGTAACGCAGACGCCGCACCGATACGCCAGCAACTGCCACCATTTGGGGGTTCTCACCCACCGCGCGCAGACGCAGCCCAAAGCGGGTGCGCCACAGCAGCCACCAGACGCAAGGAACCAACAGAAACGCCAGATACACCAACATGTCGTGGCCCAGCAGCACATGGCCCAGGTACGGGCCCACCAGGGGCAACTGCGACGCCGCCTCAGACAGGCCCGGCCACAGGGCCTTGATGCGAACCGCGTTGCTCACGGGCGGCGTTTGCCCGCCCTGCGCAAACCAGGCAATGCCCAGCACCATGGTCAGACCGGCCGCAATAATGTTGATCGCCACCCCTGAGACCACCTGATCGCCCGAAAAACTCACACAAGCCAAACCGTGTGTCCAGGACAGCACTATGCCAATCAGCACAGCGGCCAGCAAGGCCAGGCCGAGCGAACCCCAGGCCGCACCCGCGGCGCCCGCGGCAAACGCACCAGCGAGCATCTTGCCTTCCAAACCAATATCGACCACACCAGAACGCTCAGACAACAAGCCAGCCAAGGCGCAAAAGATCAGCGGCGTCGACACCCGCATGGTTGAGGCAAGCAGATCGGGAATCAGCATGACATCCATTGCATCAACTCCGCGCACCTTGCGCTGGCAGCAAACGCAGCACACTTAACAAGCGACCCAGCAAAGGCGCGAATGCATAAGTCATGGCGCCTGAGAACAAGACAATAAAGCCCTGCAACATCACCACCATGTCGCGGCTGAAACCCCGCACCTCAAAGGCAACCTCCGCCCCACCCTGAAACAAGGCGCCAAACAGCAGACTGGCCAACAAAATGCCCACTGGGTGGTTTCGACCCATGAGCGAAACGGCTATGCCGGTAAAACCAGCACCACTGACAAAGTCAAGAATCAGGCGGCCGCTGACACCGGCGATTTCATTCATGCCCACCAAACCGGCCAATGCGCCAGAGATGGCCATGGCCAGCAGTAACTGCCGCCTGGCATCAATGCCGGCGTAGTGCGCGGCGCTCGCGCTGGCCCCCACGGCCCGAAGCCGATAGCCCGTACGGGTTTTCCACAAAAAAAGCCAGACGCCCCATGCCGCGAGCAAAGCCAGGAAGAAACTGGCATTCAGGGGAGACGCAGGCCACTGCACACCGATCATGGCCAGCATCTCATGCACCCCGGGCAACTTGGCGCTCGCAGCAAATGGCACGCTCTCAACGGCCATGGCGCTAGCAGGGCGCAAGTGATTGACCAGCAGATAAACCAACACACTGCTGGCAATGAAGTTGAACATGATCGTGGTGATCACCACATGACTGCCCCGGTAGGCCTGCAGATAGCCCGGTATCGCAGCCCAGCCCATACCAAACACAGCACCGGCCAGCATCATCAGCGGCAGCATCAGCCACGCAGGCACAACAGAAGACAGCCACAAAGCGACCAAGGCTGTACCCAGCCCTCCCATGATGGCCTGCCCTTCACCGCCAATATTGAACAGGCCGCCGTGAAACGCCACGGCCACCGCCAGGCCGGTCAACACAAAGGTGGTGGTGTAGTACAGCGTGTAGCCCCAGCCCCTCGCCGATCCGAAGGCGCCCTGCACCAGCACCGAGAGCACCTGCGCGGGATCCTGCCCGACCAGATACACCACCAGGCCTGCTGCAAGCATGGCCATGGTCAGGCAAAACAGCGGCAGCAAATAAATGTCTGCCCAGGGTGGCAAAGGTCTTGATGCGCTCATGATGGTGCGCCCGCCATCAAAAGCCCCAGACGTGCGGGCGTGCAGTCCTGGAAGGGCAGATTGCCGGTCAGGGCGCCGTTATTTATCACCAGCACACGATCGGAGAGCGTCAGGATTTCGTCGAGATCACTGGACACCAGCAGAATCGCGCAGCCGGCATCACGCAGCGCACGCAGCTGGCCGTAAATGAATTCAATGGCCCCAATGTCCACGCCGCGCGTGGGTTGCCCGACCAGCAAAACTTTGGGCTGCTGGCCCAGCTCGCGAGCCAGCACAAACTTCTGCTGATTGCCACCCGAAAATTTGCCGCTGCGCAGATCCGGATTTGGCGGCCGGACGTCAAAAGCATTCATCATCGCCAGGGTGGCCTCTCGCATGCTGGCCTTATCCATGAACCCATGGCGGCAGTAAGCCACCAGGCCGTCGTAGCCCAAAACGGCTGACTCCCAGGCGGCAAAGTCCATCACCAGGGCACGCGCTTGCCGATCCTCAGGCACATGCGCCAAACCTTGCGCGCGCGCACGCTCGCCGTCCAACCATGCGCCAGCCGAAGCGCGTTGCCCACAGACTGCCATGGCGCCGGAATCGGGCTCGAGCAAGCCAGCCAACACATCGAGCAGTTCACTTTGCCCGTTACCCGACACGCCCGCCAACCCGACAATCTCACCCGCGTGCAAAGCCAGTGTCACATCGCGCAGGCGTGCCACACCCGACGGGTCACGGTAATTCAGCTTCACGGCTTTCAACAAAGCCTCACCGGGCTGCATTTGCGCCTGTCCGCTGCGACCCAGCTTGACCACGCGCCCGACCATCGCCTCGGCCAGCGCCTGGACCGATGCCTGGGCCACAGGCAACTCTTCGACGACGCGCCCACCCCGCATCACAGTCACCTGGTCACACAAAGCCATGACTTCGTGCAACTTGTGGGTTATCAGCACGATCGTTGTGCCTTGCTCACGCAACTGACGCAAAACATCAAACAGTTGCTCGATTTCCTGCGGCGTCAGGACCGCGGTGGGCTCATCAAGAATCAGGATGCGGGCACCTCGGTACAGGGCCTTGAGAATCTCCAGCCGCTGACGCTCGCCAACCGGCAGGTCGGCCACTGCTGCATCGAGCCGAACCTGCAAACCAGTCTGAGCCATCAACTCGGTCAGGCGGTCCCTCACCTGCGCCAAAGCCCTGGGCAAAAACCAATGGGGCTCTGCGCCGAGCATGATGTTCTCAATAGCGCTCAGGGTTTCAACCAGCATGAAGTGCTGATGCACCATGCCCACGCCGTGCGCGATGGCATCATCGGCACTGCGGATCTGGACATCCTGACCAAACAGGCGGATGGCACCGTCGTCAGCACCATGAAGCCCGTACAGAACCGACATCAGCGTGCTCTTGCCAGCGCCGTTTTCCCCCACCAAGCCATGAGCCGAGCCACGCGCTACCCGCAGCGTCACTGCGTCGTTAGCCAGTACCTCGCCAAAACGCTTGCAGATGTCGAGCATTTCGACCGCCCAGCGCGATGGCAGGTGACTCGCATCACGCATTCGATTCATCGCATCACGAATTCCAAGCTTCCGAGGCCGCAGTCAAAGCAAGCCGCACAGATCACACAGGATCGCCCGGCCCGGCTTGCCAGCCAAGCAGGCGATCCATCATTTAAAAATCAGTACTTGCAGGCGTTGGCAGCCATATAGTCGGCGACCTTGATCTTGCCGCTGATGATGTCGGCCTTGGCCGCATCGACCTTTTTCTTCATGTCGGCACTGACCAATTTGGCATTGTGTGTGTCCATGGCGTAATCAATGCCGCCGTCTTTCAAGCCCAGAACCGTCACGCCCGGTTTGTGGCCTTTGGACACGTTGTAGACCGCCACATCGACCCGCTTGAGCATCGACGTGAGCATGGTGCCAGGCTGCAAATGGTTCTGATTGCTGTCAACGCCAATGGCCAGCTTGCCGCTGTCCTTGGCAGCCTGGTACACACCAATGCCGGTGCCGCCGGCAGCGGCAAACACCACATCTGCGCCTTTGGCGAACTGGGCTTTGGCCAACTCACCGCCACGGCCGGGGTCATTCCAGGCTGCGCCGGTGGTGCCAGTCATATTGGCAAACACTTCAGCCTTCGGGTTGATGAACTTGACGCCCTGCTCATAGCCGCACTGGAAGCGGCGGATCAGCGGGATGTCCATACCGCCGACGAAGCCCACTTTACCGGTCTTGCTGGCGATCGCCGCCATCGCGCCGACCAAAAAGCTGCCTTCCTGCTCTTTGAAAACCACCGACTCGACGTTGGGCAGGTTCACCACCATGTCCACAATGGCAAATTTCAGCTTCGGAAATTCCTTGGCAACTTTCTCGATGCTAGATGCCTGACTAAAACCAACACCAATGATCGGGCTGGCGCCTTTTTCGGCCATGCGCCGAATGGCCTGCTCGCGCTGCGACTCGTTGGAAATTTCAAATTCGAGATAGGGCTTGCCTGTCTCCTTGGTCCAGCGCTGCATGCCGTTGTAGGCGGCCTCGTTGAAAGACTTGTCAAACTTGCCACCCATGTCGTAAACAATGGCCGGTTCAGCCATCGCGCCAAGCGCAGCGGTGCTGGCCAGCGCCAACAGGGTGTGGCGGAGAGTGCGGTTTAAGGATTTCATGGTGTTCCTGACGCGTTGATGGAAAAGAATGTGACGCCCGCTAGGATAGCAAAGCCCGCTGGCCGGCGGAAAAGATTCTGAACGACTTGCCACTAGGGCTTTCCCTAGGACAAGGCCGGCCCTTGTCCCTCAGCGCGCTTGTACACTGGCTGCCTGACCCATCGTCATCCCGCCACACCGACACGTTGCGTCCCGCGCCCGCCCATGATTTTGTTTGCAGGCTCCGCCAATCTGGACTTCGTGGTTCGTGCCGGGCACATCCCACAGCCAGGGGAAACCGTACTCGGCCGCAGCTTTGCCACCTACCCCGGCGGTAAAGGCGCCAACCAGGCCGCAGCCTGCGCCAAGGCCGGCGGCGTCGGCACCCGCATGTTGTTGGCCTTGGGCCAGGATGACTTCGCCAAACCGATCGAGGCCAGCTTAAGGGATGCTGGCGTCAACATGACCATCGTTCGGCTTGGCGACACGCCCACGGGCACCGCTTTTATCTGTGTCAGCGACGACGCCCAAAACGCGATCACGGTCGCGCCTGGCGCCAACGCCGGCCTGGCACCTGAACACATGCCCAGCCTGGATGGCGTGACGCACCTGGTCATGCAACTGGAAATACCGATCGATACGGTACGGGCTTACGCCAGACAGGCCCGCGCGCAAGGCGTTCAAGTTGTCTTGAATGCAGCACCTGCGCAGGCACTCAGCGCAGAGCTGATGGGTATGCTCGACCTGTTGATCGTGAACCAGGGGGAGCTGACCACACTCAGCCCAACGGGCAGCACTGTGGCCCAACGCATGCGTGCACTGGGCGTGCCGCAGGTCATCACCACGCTGGGCGAACAAGGCTGCTGTGCGCTGAGCCCAGAAGGCTTTCAGCTGGAGCCGGCCACGCCAGTCCAGGCGGTCGACACCACTGGCGCCGGCGACACCTTTTGCGGGGTGTTGGTGGCCTCGCTGTCGCAGCAAGACGGTCTTGCACAAGCCTTGCGCAAAGCCAGTGCCGCAGCCGCGCTGGCCTGCACCCTGCCAGGCGCCCAATCGAGCATACCCAGCGCTGAGCGCCTGCGTGACTTCATGCGTCAAATGCCAAGTCCAACGCCCGCGGCGCGACAGCGCCTGCTTGATGCCTGCGGCCTGCAAGAGAAGGACCTGCTTGCGCAATGACTGCACAAGCCATACCGGTGATTTTTGACACCGACCCGGGTGTCGATGACGCGCTGGCGCTGATGTTCGCACTGGCCCACCCGGGCATCGACATACTGGGACTGACCACCGTGTTTGGCAACGTTCAGGTGCCTCAGGCCACGAGCAACGCACTGTTGCTCACGGACTTGTGCCATCAGCCGGTACCCGTCGCACAGGGCGCAGCCAAGCCCTGGCAAAAAATAGCGCATCCGCCGCCGGCTTTTATTCACGGCACAGACGGCTTGGGCAATCTGCCAGAGCGCGCACCTAGCCGCAGAGCCCCAGAGGCGCGCAGCGCTGCGCGCTTTATGGTGGACACCGTCATGGCACGACCCGGCGAGGTGAGTTTGGTAGCGGTCGGGCCACTAACCAATCTGGCTGATGCCTTGAAGCTGGAGCCCGAGTTGGCGCGCCAGGTTCGATCCGTGGTCCTGATGGGCGGCAGCATCCTCGAGCCGGGCAATGTCTCACCGGTGGCCGAAGCCAACATCTGGAACGACCCCCACGCCGCTGACCACGTGTTTTCAGCGGGCTGGCCGATCACCATGGTCGGCCTGGATGTCACCCACCAGGTTGTGGTCACGGTCGAGATGCTCGAACAGATTGCAGCCGCGCAGCGCCATGCGGCCACCGACGCCTTGCTGCACGCCTTTCGCTTCTATGCCGACTTTTACGCCACCCGGCACGACCATCTTCTGGAGAAGCCCGGCAGCTATGCGCACGACCTGCTGGCATTCGTGTACCTGCTGCACCCTGAATTTTTTGGCGTTGAGCGTGGCGTGATTCGCGTCGCCCAAGACGGCATCGGGCAAGGGCAGACCATGATGTGTCGGCAAGCTTTCATGCACTACGCACAACAAGGCTGGGAGCCCGAGCGTGCGCAGGCCCAGGCCTGCATGACGGTCGACCAGCAGGCTTGCCTGGACTTGCTGACACGAACCCTGATGCAGCCCTGGCTCAAACCTTAGGATTCGCTATGCAACTGCCTGTCGTCAACTATCAAGACCCTAATGCACCCGCGCTTTTTTGCAAAAGCCTGCACGAAACAGGCTTTGCCGTGCTCAGCAACCACCCGCTGCCCCGCGAGTTGGTGCAGCAGGTATACGACGAATGGCTGGCGTTTTTTCGCTCTGAAGCGAAACAGGCGTACAGCTACGACTCTCAGCGTTACGACGGCTATTTCTCGACCGCCGTGTCCGAAACGGCCAAGAATCACACCCAGAAAGACCTGAAAGAGTTTTTCCACATCTACCCCTGGGGTCGCTATCCCACAGAGGTGTCGGATGCAGCACGGCGTTATTACAGCGAAGGTGCCCAGCTCGCAGCCACCCTGCTGGGCTGGGTCGAAGCGCATTCGCCACCGGCTGTCAAAGCGAGCTACAGCATGCCTTTGCCCGAAATGATCCGCGGCTCGGAGCAAACCCTGCTGCGTGTCCTGCACTACCCGCCATTGAGCGGCCAGGAGCCCGAAGGATCACTGCGGGCGGCGGCCCATGGGGACATCAATCTGCTAACCATCCTGCCGGCGGCCAACGAGCCCGGCTTGCAGGTTCTGGGCCAGGACAAAGCCTGGCACGACGTGCCCTGCGATTTCGGCTTGCTGATCGTCAACACCGGCGACATGCTCGCAGAGGCCTCGGCGCAGCATTACCCATCGACCGTGCACCGGGTGCTCAACCCCCAAGGTGAGGCGGCCCGCAAATCGCGCATCTCATTGCCCTTGTTCCTGCATCCACGCCCCGATGTGGTGCTGTCGGAGCGTTACAGCGCCGACAGCTACCTTAAGGAGCGCCTGCGCGAGCTGCGCGGCGAAAAAAAGCAAGGCCAGGCCTGAGCCGCCCGGCCACAGGGCCTCAACGCCGCGTTACCGCATCACCCGGCTCGAAGGCGCTGGCGCTGACCATCGGTTTTTCGGCGAAGAAGCCGCGCAAGACATCCGCATCAACGAACCCGGTGTTGACAAACCCGGGGTGACCAGACAGCCGCGGATACCCATCACCCCCATTGGCCTGGAAGTTGTTAAGCGCCAGGCGATAGGTTTTTTGCGGATTCAGGGCAGCCCCACCGACCTGCACATTTGAGACGGCCCCACCTGAAATTGTCATGCGCACACCCGCAAACTGCGGGAAAGCCCCCGAGCCCGGGCTCATCTTGGCCGCCGCGTTCAGGTAGTCAAGCAGCTCCTTGCCGCTGAGCTCCACATACACCAGCGTATTCGAGAAAGGTTGCACCTTGAGCACATCCTTGTAGGTTACGGCACCGGGTTTGATCGAATCACGCACGCCACCCGAATTCATGATGGCAAGGTCGGCCCGGGCCTTGTTCTTCATGGCCGTAGCGATCAAAACGCCAAGATTGGTCGGCTGCTTTCTCACCAGCGCACGGTCACCCTCGAGCTTGCCATCCACAGCGCCCACTTTGACATCGAGGGCCGCACGGCCTTTGTCCTGATAGGGCTGCAGAAAAGACAGCATGGCAGGGTCTTCAGCAATGCTGGCGCCATACAAAACCTTGCTGCTCTTGCCATCGGCGCCTTTGACTGACTTTTTCAAGTTCACCGGAATGAGTTCATAGCGAAGCAGTTTGAGCTCACCTTTGCGATATTCGAAGTCCGCACGTCCCACGTACTTGCCCCACTCATGGGCTTGCACGATCCAGGCCCCGTTTTGGCGGTCTGGGGCACAAGGCGTTCCGGGCACATAGGCTTCGTTGCGCTTGTTCTCACCGCTCATGCACACCGGGTTCTGACTATGACCACCTACCACCAGGTCGAGGCCGGGCACAGCGCGCGCCATTTCGACATCGCCCGAGGCCAGCACACCGCTCTTGCCGTCCGGGAAATGCCCCATGTGTGTGGTGGCAATCACCACGTGCGCCTGTCGCTTGAGCTCGCCCATCAAGCCAGCGGCTTCAGCCGCGGGCTTGCGAAACTCGATGCCGCGCACATTCTCAGGGTCGACCATCTTGGCCGTGTCATCCGTGGTCAGGCCCATTACCGCAACCTTCAGGCCGGCGAGATCGAACACTTGGTAGGGCTTGAACAGGCGCTTGCCATCCTTGTAAATGTTGGCGCTGAGCATGGGGAACTTGATCCAGCTCTGTTGCTTGTTCAAGACATTCAGGGGCTTGTCAAACTCGTGGTTGCCCACCGCCATTGCGTCGTAGCCCAGAAGATTCATCCCCTTGAAATCGGGCTCGGCATCCTGCGTATCCGACTCGGGCACGCCCATGTTGACGTCGCCGCCATCAAGCAGCAAGCTATGCCCACCTGCGGCCTTAACCTGCTGACGGATACCGTCAATCAAGGTCTTACGCGCCGCCAGCCCATATTCGCCATCATCATTGCGCCAAAAGCGGCCGTGATGGTCGTTGGTGTGCAGCACGGTCAGTTTGTAGACCGCATCACTGGCCATCGGCGGGCGGTTCGCACAGGCGGCCGCGAGCGCGGCCAGCAGCACAACAGTTGTGCCTTTGAAAAGAAGACGGGGGGCGTGGCGCGTCATGGTCGGGTCCCTGGTTTGGTCGAAAAGCCTGCGGCGACGATGCCGGCAAGTCCGAGCAAAAATTTTAGTGAGGGTGGCGCCCGATCGGCCTAGGGTTTACCAGAACATCGTTTTCCAGGCGTCTGAAAAATGGCCCATGGCCAGGAACCGCATCCAGCAAGCCTTCAGAACGAGGCCGATGCCAGTTCCCTGTAATAGCCTGCCTCAGGAAGCCTGAACAGTCGCGGTGGTGTGGGCACCACCGAGGAACAAACGCTCCATGCCAGGGTCCGCCAGAATTTCATCAGCAGGCCGGTGCAAAACCAGACGGCCCGACTCCAGGGCGATCGCCTCATCCGAGTGCTTCAGCGCCGACTTGACGTTTTGCTCGACCATCAAGACGGTAGTGCCACTGTCCACCAGCCGACGCAGCAGCTTGAACACGTCTTGCACCACGATAGGCGACAGGCCAATCGAGGGCTCGTCAATCAGCAACACCTTCGGGCGCAGCAGCAGGGCGCGGCCGATCTCAAGCTGCTTTTGTTCGCCGCCCGAAAGCGAAGCGGCGCGAGAGTTCAGGCGCTCCCGCACCCTGGGAAAAAATTCCAGCACTTCAGGAATACGTTGACGCGTCTCGGCCATGCCCAGGGTGATGCCGCCGAGCTCCAGATTTTCCAGCACACTGAGTTGACCGAACAAATTGCGTCCCTGCGGCACGAAGGCCAGACCCTTGGCAAGCAAGGACTTGGGGCTCGCGCCTGTGATGTTTTCACCGTTGAGCGTGACGCGGCCCGAACGGGGCTTGAGCAGGCCAAACAAGGTTTTCAGCACGGTCGACTTGCCTGCACCGTTGGGGCCAATCAGCAAGGTGATGGCGCCCGCTGTGGCACGAAATGACAAGTCATTGAGGACCATAAAGTCCTTGTAGCCGGCCACTACGTGTTCGAATTCAATGCTGATGTGAGGAGACGGCGTCGTCATGTCAGCTCCCCAGGTAGGCGTCAAGCACCTCTTTGTTGTTACGGACTTCATCAGGTGTGCCGATGCACAGCACCTTGCCCTCCACCATGACCATGATGCGGTGGCACAAGTCCATCACAAAATCCATATTGTGTTCAATCACCACGAAGCTGCCGCCTCGGCTTTGGTTCAAGTCTTTGAGCAAGCGGGAAATTTGCGATACCAGGTGCGGGTTCACGCCGGCACAGGGTTCATCAAGCAAGATCAGGTCGGGCGCGCTCATAAAGGCCATGGCGATATCGACCAGTTTTTGCTGGCCGTAGCTGAGCTCGCCAGCCTTTTTATGGGCCATGTGGCTCATATGAAACTGTTCGAGCAAGGCGTCTGCCTGTCCGCCCAGACCCGAATCGCTTGGCGCAAACATGCGGCTCCACAAATTACCCTGGTGCTCCTGCGCCGCCACGATCAGGTTATCGCGCACCGACATTTTGGGAAACACCTGCAAGGTCTGAAAGGTACGGCCCACGCCACGCCGGTTGAGTTCAAGGGGCCCGAGCGCACTGACGTCCTCGCCCTTGAGTTCGATACGACCGGCATCGGGCATGATCTGCCCCAGCATGCTGTTAAACAAGGTGGTCTTGCCCGACCCGTTGGGGCCGATCACACCAAAAATTTCGCCAGGGCGTACATCGAAGGACACACCATCTACCGCCTGAATGGCGCCATAGGCTTTGCGCATGCCCACCACATTCAAGAGGGATGTACTCATGAGCGGCTCTCCACCGAAGCTTGCTGCGCGCGCGCTGCCGAGGCCTCACGTGCCTGTCGCCGCGCACGCAAGCGCTCGGGCAGGCTGAGCAAGCCATCCGGCAGCCAAATCATCAGCGCGACCACCGCCGCTCCAAAAATCGTGAGATACCAGGCCTGCGCAAAGCGCAACCACTCAGGCAGGATCACCCCCACCAGGGAGCCCAGTGCCGGCCCGAAAAAGTAGCCTGGTCCGCCGACCACCACCATCAAATACATCATGATCGAATTGCCAACGGTGAATGGCGCCGGGTCAATAAAGCCCACCAGGCAGGCATAAAGTCCACCTGCAATACCGGCATAAGTCGAGCCGATCGCAAAGCTGAGCAAGGTGTAAGCGCGCGTATCAACGCCCAGGCTCTCGGCTCGAATCGGGTTGTCGCGTAAGGCTTTGAAGGCCTTGCCCCAGGGGGAGTGCAAGAGCCCGGCCAACAACAAAGCCATCACCAGCATGAAGACCAGTACCAGGTGGTAATACGCCAGGTTACTGTCCAGACTCAGGCCACCGATCGAGGGCCGGGCGATGTTGTTGATGCCGAAGGTACCGCCCGTGAGCCACTCCTCGTTGCGCAGGAACAGCCAGACCGCCGTGTTAAATCCCAGGGTGGCAAAAGCCAGGTAAATCGTTTGTACCCGCAGGGCTGGAAAGCCCAGGCCGATACCGACCGCAAAACAAATCAGACCGCCAAAGGGAAGCGCCAGCCAGAAACTGATGCCGGCCTTCATGAGGATGGCCACGGTGTAGGCGCCAATGCCAAAAAAGGCCGCATGGCCCAGCGACTTTTGCCCCGCATAGCCCACCGTGATGTTCAGGCCCATGACAGCGATCGTAAAAATCAGCCAAGTGGTGAACAGGTGAATACCGTAATTCTTCAAAAAGTGCGGCCAGATCAGCATAACGACCAGCGCCACGGCCAACAGACCCCAGGTCAGCCGCGTGCGACTCATACCTTGCGCTCCTCTTTGCGACCCAGCAAACCCTGCGGTTTAAACAAAATCACCGCCATAAAGATCACCAGCGCCACAGCATCCTTGTAGGCCGGCGAGATGTAGGCAGCAGCCAGGTTTTCGCACACGCCCACCAGCAGACCGCCAACCAGCGCGCCTCTGGAATTGGTGAAGCCACCAATGATGGCCGCAAAAAACGCCTTGGTGCCCAGCAACTCGCCCATGTCGAATTTGGCCAGGTAAATCGGCGTCACCAGCAAGGCTGCCGCGGCGGCGAGCAGCGCGTTGATCGCAAAGGTGTAAAAAATCATGCGCGGCACGTTAATGCCCAGCACCGTGGCGCTTTCTGTGTTTTGCGCCACCGCCTGCATGGCACGGCCCGTGACGGTTTTGCTCATAAATGCCTGGGTGGCCCAGATCAAGAGCATGGCCATCACCAGGATACCGATGTCACTGGCTGAAATCACCAGGCCGCCAAAGCGGTAAACCTCCTCGGGAAACACCATCGGAAAAGGCATGGGCTCAGCGCTGTAGCCGGCGCGGACACCGTTGCGCAAGACAAAAGACAAGCCAATCGTGGCGACCACGATCGGCATCATCCCGAACTTAAACAGGGGGTCAACCAGGCCACGCTTGAACGCCCAACCCAGCACAACAACACCGCCCACACAGGCCACGGCAAAACTCAGCCAGGTGGACACGCCCGAATGAATCAGGATCACCATCACGATGGCCGGGACCATGACAAATTCACCCTGAGCGAAGTTGATCGTGCCCGAGGCCTGCCACAGCAGGGTAAAGCCCAGCGCAACCAACGCGTAGATCGCGCCAGTGGCCATGCCACTAAACACCAGTTGAACAAAGTCACTCATTACAGCGATGCAATGATATTGAACAAATTCTGAGCGATAAAAACCACGCCACTAAGGCGTGGCGACACATGTTCAACGCTGGCGCGTTCGCGCCAGCGTTGCCTCACGCTATCGATTGCTTACTTCTTGCCCAGGGGTGGCAGGGTCTCGACGACCACACCCACACCTTTGTCAACCTTGACCATAAAGCTTTCACGGTCGAGGTCGCCCTTGTCGTCATAGCAGACGCTCATCAGGATGCCGGGGTTTTGCTTGGCGTCATAGCAGGTGTTGCGCAGGGCAGCAGCAACCGCCTCACGATCGAGCTTACCTGCTTTTTCCACCGCAGCCTTCAAGGTGTACATGCCCATGTAGCCTTTCGCGCCGTTGTGGTCTGGCACCGAGTTGTAAGCAGCCTTGTACTTGGCCCCGAACGCCTTGAGCGGGGGAGCTTCCACCGTCAGTCCGACGTGCGCCATGGCGCCGTTCGCCGCATCGCCTGCGAGCTCAATCACTTTCTGACCGGTGAGCGTGGTTTCACCGATGATGGGCTTGTCCCAGCCCTGCTTGCGCAATTCACGCAGCAAGCGCGCCGATTCCTCTTCGTTCACATAAGCAAACAAGGCGTCTGCATTGCTGCGCTTGGCTTGCAGAACTGCAGCCGAGAAGTCCACTTGGCCCTGGTCCGTCGAAATATCAGACACGATTTTGGTCGACGTGCCGTCCATCAATTTGCGGATGGTGTCGCGACCGCCTTTGCCGAAATCGTTGTTCACATAGATCACAGCCAGGTTCTTAGACTTCTGGTTGATGTAGCGGCCGAGTTTGGGGAAAGAAACGCTTTGGCCAAACGAGGTGCGAAACACATAAGGGTTGCCTTGCTGCGTCACCGCCGCGCCTTCACCGCCGGTGAAGTTGGGAACCTTGGCGCGCTTGCTCTCAGCCATCGAGACCATGATGGAGCCGCTGTACACCGGGCCAAAAATGGCGAACACACCGTTATCGACCGCTTTCTGAGTCAGACCTTTGGCCACGCCAGGGTTGGTTTGGGTGTCTTCCGAGGTCAACTCAATTTGTTTGCCCAAAATACCGCCCGCAGCGTTGATTTCTTTGACAGCCAGCTTGACGCCGTTGTCGAAAAAGGTTCCAGACGTGGTGCCGGGGCCCGACAGTTCCACAATGTTGGCGATCTTGATCGCCTGCGCCTGGGCCAGCCCGCCAGCAGCAAGCAAAGCGGCCAGCGCAAGGTGTTTAAGCATGGTGCGTTTCATTAAAAATCTCCTGTTGAGTGAGAACAAAAAAGCCGGCACCATTCATGAGGCCGGATCGCAAACTGGAAAGCCGGCTGACTGTAAGACAAAACCTCAAAACTTTGATGCATGTTTTCGTGATAATGATCGTTAATCGCACCAAATAAATCGATAATCGTTCATTTAAAGGGAAATCCCTAGCTTTTTACAGCTCAAACCACGCAACTTAATGGATTCGCCATGACGCTGGACAGACGTGACTGGATTGCAGGTCTCGAAAAGGGCTTGGCGCTGCTGCAGGCCTTTGACGAACAGCATTCACGCCTGACAGCCAGTCAAGCCGCGCAACGCTGTGACCTGACCCGCACGGCAGCAAGGCGCTATCTGCTGACACTGCAACACTTGGGTTATGTCTCAAGCGACGGCAAGCTGTACTGGCTCACACCCAGGGTCATGCGCCTGGGCCAGGCCTACCTGGAATCGGCGCGCCTGCCGCGCCTGGTTCAACCCTCGCTGCAACGCGTTGCCCTGGGCACGCAGGAAATCGCGTTTGCAAGCGTCCTCGATGGCGACGACATCATCTACGTAGCGCGCAACGGTCCGAACCGAACCATGAACACCAGCTTCGCGCTTGGCGTCCGGGTGCCCGCGCACGTGACGGCTTCGGGCATGCTGCTGTTGGCCCTGCGCGGCGAGGCCAGTGTGGAGACCTGGCTGGCATCGAAGCCCTTGCAGACCTTCAGCTCCTTCACCATCACCGACCCCCAGCTCATGCGCCAGGAGATGCAAACCATCCGCAGCCAGGACTGGTGTCTGTCTGAGCGCCAGCTCGACCCCAACTACCGCGGCATTGCCGTGCCGCTGCGCGATCACAGAGGCATGGCACTGGCCGCTTTGAGCGTGAGCATGCCCATCCAGAATGAGTCGCCGGGTGAGGCACTGCGGCGCGTCTTGCCCCTGATGCGTGAAACAGCACACAACCTGATGCCCGTGCTGTAGGCCTTGCGGCCCGGGTGCCGATCGGACGAATCTGCTCGGTCAAAAACCAAGCCATCGCTTCGGACTGTCCCAGAACAGACGCGCGCGATCGGCCCGCTTAGGCAACAAGCGCTCCATATGCCGAAGCAAGGGACCAACATCCAGGCGATGCGGCGCGCGCAAATAAGGCCAATCGCTCGCCCACAGGCAGGCATCGAGCGTGAAGCGGTCGATCAAAGCATCCAGAAAAGGCCGGCAGTCCTCAAAGGGTGGCAACTGCGCAGAAAACTTTTGGAAGCCTGAGAGCTTGACAGCCATGCGGCCCGCCGATGCACAAGCCAACAAAGCCTGGAATCCAGGCTGCGCAACACCCTTACCCGCTGCAGGGCGCCCGCAATGATCAATCAGGACGCGTACTTCAGAGCGAGAGAGCATGGGCACGAAGGCAAGCAGCTGATCATGCTCGACCTGCAGTGACAACAACATGTCCAGGCTGGCCATGCGACGAAGCAAAGGCTCGGCCGCTGCGTAGAAGTCCACACCGAGGTAGGACGGGTTGAATGCAACGCCGATCACGCCCTGCGCCTGCAGAGCCTGCAGCTGGTCCAGGCTGGCATCGAGCGCAACGATGGCAATGCCCTTGAAGCGCCCTGCCCCTTGGGCCAAGGCATCGAGCAGGCATCGGTTGTCCAGGTTGTAGCCGGAATTGGGCGCGACCAGCAAGGCGTTCTTGATGCCGTAGGCGTCCATGACCTGCAGGTACTGATGAACCGGGCCAATCTCCTGCGCGACGGGCTCGTAAGCCACATCGGCCGCGTACGCAAAGCGCGTGGGCTCCAGCACATGACAGTGCGCGTCAATTTTGGGCTCTTCAAAAACAGACATCGACGTACCCCTTTGGTCACCTGGCGATTGCAAGCGTGCGCATCATAGTCATCTCGCCCGGTCTTCAAACGCGACGGGGCTGCCGGGCAGGTTAGGATCGACAAACTGTGACAAGCCCACCCGACTACCAAGCCGTCCTATCCTTCTGGTTTGAGGAACTCGAACCGCGCGCCTGGTGGAACAGCAACCCTGCGCTGGACGCCCACATACAGACGCGCTTTGGCGACACCTTGAAACAGGCAGCAGCATCGGCGCTTGACGCCTGGCGCGTCACGGCGAAGGGCCGGCTCGCTGAGATCCTGGTGCTCGACCAGTTTTCTCGCCATGTCTACCGCGGCCAGGCCGCCGCGTTTGCGCAGGATGCGCTGGCGCTGGCTTTGTCACAAGTCGCTATTGCCGCCGGCGCGCTCCATGAGCTTGCCGAGTACGAGCGGGTGTTTTTGCTCATGCCATGGATGCACAGCGAATCGCGCGCGATTCACGAAAGAGCTGTGGCACTGTTTGCAGCCCACACACCGGCCAACAACTTCGACTACGAGATGCGCCACAAAGCCATCATTGACCGCTTCGGCCGCTACCCCCACCGCAACGCGGCGCTTGCTCGAGCCTCGAGCAGCGAGGAATTAGCATTTTTGCAAGAGCCTGGCTCTCGCTTTTAAACTGGGCGCAAAAGTTGATCGCAACATCACGTCATGGCACAACCTTTTGAATTCAGACTACGCGTACGCTACGGCGAATGTGACGCCCAGCAGGTGGTCTTCAACGCCCGTTATGCCGACTACGCCGACCTGGCCATGACCGAATACCTGCGAAGCCTGTTTGGCGGCGTGAAAGCCCTGCTGGCACAAGGCCTGGACACGCAGGTGGTGCGCTTTGCGATCGACTGGAAGGCGCCCGCCAGGTTTGACGATGTGCTCGCGGTTCAGATCACCCCGGGGCGCATTGGCAACACATCGTTTGCACTGCACATTCGTTACCTTGAAGCCACCAGCCAGACCGAGCTGGCGCAAGCCGAACTGGTTTATGTGCTGGTGCAGGCCGGCTTGCATCAAAAAGTCAGCATGAGTGAAGCGTTCAAGCGCCAGTTGCAAAGCGGTGCGGCTGGTGTGCTGGTCGACCAATCCGCCAGCGTGAACCCTGTGCCATGAAACACGGACTTTTGCACCTGGTTCTGGGCGTCGCGCTGGCTGTGGCTGCCCTACCGAGCGCATGGTCACAAGCCATGCAGATCCGTAAAGCGACCGATTTGCGCCAGGAGCCCGCGCCCGATGCCCAGGTACTGAGCCCGCTCGATATCAACACTCCGGTGATACGACTCGAGGGCCGCCAGGGCGCGTATGTGCAGATTCAAACGCCAGACAATCGAATAGGCTGGGTGCGCATGTTCGATATTGGCCCCAGAGACACGGCGCCCTCGGACAGTGGTGCGGGTGCTGCCAAGGACGCCTTGCGCGGGCTGACCGGCCTTTTGGGGGCCAGCAACCGCAGAGAGGACAACAGCGAGACAGCCACCCTGGGCATACGCGGCCTCGGCGCGCAGGACATCGCCAACGCCCAGCCCAACCCGGGTGAACTTGCCCGCGCGCAGTCCCAGCGGGCCAATGCCGACAAGGCCAATGCTTTTGCAGTACAAGCCGGACTGCGCTCGCGAGCCGTTGGCGAGCTGCCAGTGCCCCCCGCGCCAACTGCCAACCCACAAACACCATGAAGCGCATCGCATTGGCCGCATTAAGCGCTCCATCGGGCTGGCGCTACCTGGGTCGCGCCATCGTGGCATCCATTGCGATCAGCCTGGCTGGCCTGGCGCAAGCGCAAGACGCCTCCAAGGCACTCAACAGTCTGTTTCAAAACCTGCTGAGTCCGGGTAAACCGGGCAAGAACAATTCGCCCCAGGACGCGCTGGGTGACCTGCTGGGTGGCAAACCCGCCCCAGCCCCGTCCACGGGCGCTGGCAGCGGCGAGGATCTGGTCAAACTTCTGACCGACTCACTGATCGACGTCGACGAGCCCAAAGAAATTGAGATCGGCCGCCAGCTGGCTTCCATCCTGCTCGGGGCCAAAAAACTGGTGCCTGACATCAGAATGCAGCTTTATGTCAACCGCTTGGGGCGCTGGATCAGCCTCCACTCGAGCCGCCCTGATCTCCCCTGGACATTCGGTGTCCTCGACGACGCAGGCTACAACGCATTTGCAGCACCGGGCGGCTTCATCTTTGTAACCCGCGGCCTGATCGAGCGTGTGAGAGATGAATCAGAACTCGCTGGCATCCTGGCGCATGAAGTGATCCACGTCGTTGACAAGCACCACCTGGCGGCCTTGCAAAAATCTGCCCGTAGCGGCTTGCTGGGGCAGATCCTGACCAATAAATTACAAAACAAACTGCCAGCTGGCTTGTCAGAGCGCTTAATCAACCTCGGGCGCGAGGTCTACACCAAAGGCTTGAGCCAGCAAGACGAGTTCGATGCCGACCGTCGTGGCGTCGTGCTGGCCGCGCGCGCCGGCTTTGACCCCTACGGGCTGGTCGCTGCACTTCAAAATTTGCAAGCGCAATCGAGGCAGGACAGCGCATTTGAATTGCTGTTGAGCACCCACCCGGCCACCACGGTGCGCCTCCTTCAGGTCGAGACGGCCATGGGAAACCGACTCGATCGGCTGGTGCCACAGGGCCCGCCGATCTCTTTGCGCCAGCGAATCAACAGCACCCATCCCTGAGGCGCCAGCGCCTTGGGGCAGGCTGCTCAGCGCACGGTGCTGGCGTTCTGACCAAACAGCAGTTGAAACGATGCCTCGTTGACCGTTGGTTGCACATTGATCTGCTTGGCCAGGGCGTACGCTTTCTGCGTGGCCTCTCGTTGCGCGACGCGCTCGAACCAGGCCGACAGCGCCGGAAAGGTTTCAAGTTTTTGTAACTGCCGCTGGTGCGGCACGACCCAGGGATAACACGCCATGTCGGCGATCGAGTAGTCCTGGCAAATATAGTCTCGCCCATCCGACAGGTGCTTGTTGAGCACACCATATAGGCGGGCTGTTTCGTTAACGTAGCGATCCATGGCGTAGGGTATGCGCTCGGGCGCGTACTGCACAAAATGATGGTTTTGTCCAGCCATGGGACCGAGGCCCGCCATTTGCCAGAACAGCCACTGCAGGCACTGGTTGCGGCCCCGCAAATCGGATGGAATGAATCGCCCGGTCTTATCCGCCAGGTACAGCAGAATCGCACCGGATTCAAACAAGGCGATCGGCTCGCCACCGTCCGCAGGCGCATGGTCCACGATGGCTGGAACCCGGTTGTTGGGCGCAATTTTCAAAAAGTCCGCTGCGAATTGTTCCCCCTTGCTGATATTGACTGGGATCAGCCGGTAAGGCAGCGCGGCTTCCTCCAAAAACATGGTGAGCTTATGCCCGTTAGGGGTGGTCCAGTAGTAAAGATCAATCACGTGTCACCTTTTCAAGTTGCGCGCATGCATGTTTCAGAGCAGCCAATGGCCCACGACTCTACCCTAGGCCAGCAAGCAGCGGCATGGCCTTGGTGTTTTCCCTGACCGACGGCTCAAAAATCGGCTTCATAATGCGCATTTACTTTTTTCATCGATTGAGGAGTTCAATATGTTCCCATCCCGCTGGATTTTGAAAGCCACCTGTGCGCTGACCCTGGGCTTGGCAGGCGCCTCGCATGCCGCTGGCAGTTTGACGCTTTACTGCAGCTCGGATGAAGCGTGGTGCCAGCAAGCCAAGACTGAATTCGAGAAAGCATCTGGTATCAAAGTCAACATGACGCGCAAGAGCTCAGGGGAGACCTATGCCCAGATCAAGGCTGAGTCCGCCAACCCCAAGGGTGATGTCTGGTGGGGCGGCACGGGCGACCCACACCTGCAGGCCGCCGAAGAGAACCTGACGGTTCCCTATGTTTCGCCCAACCGTCGTCGCATCGCCGAGTTCGCCATGAACCAGGCCAAGGCCTCTGGCGACAAAACCATTGGCATCTATTCGGGGGCACTGGGCTGGGGCTACAACGAGGAATTACTGAAAAAGCAGGGGCTGCCTGCCCCGAAATGCTGGGCTGATCTGACCAAGCCCGAGTTCAAGGGCAAGATTCAGATGGCCAACCCTAATTCCTCCGGCACGGCCTACACCACCCTGGCAACACTGGTCCAGATCATGGGCGAAAAAGCGGCTTTCGACTACCTCAAGGCTCTGCATAAAAACATCAACCAATACACCAAGTCAGGCTCTGCGCCGATCAAGGCGGCTGGTCGTGGCGAAACCGTCGTCGGTATTGTTTTCATGCATGACGCTGTCGCCGTCGCTGCAGCGGGTTTCCCGGTCAAGGCTGTCGCGCCCTGCGAAGGCACGGGTTACGAAATCGGCTCGATGAGCATCATCAAGGGTGCACGCAACATGGACAGTGCCAAAAAGTTCTATGACTGGGCCTTGACAGCCGAGTCGCAGGGCCGCGCCAAAGACGTGAAGTCCTTCCAGGTGCCATCCAACCTGGATGCAGCCGTTTCGCCCCTGACGCCCAATCTCGCAGAAATCAAGCTGATCAACTACAACTTTGTGAAGTACGGTTCGTCGGCCGAGCGCAAGCGCTTGCTGGCCAAGTGGGATGCCGAAGTTGGCTCGCTACCGATCAACTGATGTCTAGTTAATGCAACGATGGCTTCGGGCCTCACCCATGGTGGGGCCTGTTTTTTTGAGCCTGCTGGCCCTGGCGTTTTTGCCGTGGTACATGCTGCAGGACGGCTTCTGGAGCTTTACGTGGCTGCAGGGTTTCCCATGGGAGGCTGACAGCGCCCCGCTGTTATGGCTGATCATTCAGGGCAAGCAGCAATGGCTCTCGCCGCTGCTGCTGATCGCGCTGGGGCTGGCCGCCTGTGCCATTGGCCCGATCCCACGCAAACGCCGCGGCCAGCTGATGGGATGGCTCGCCGGGCTGGGCCTGGTCTACCTGGTGGCGCAGGGCTACGCCATTGGCCTCAATGGCTGGTCCTTCAAAACACTGGAACAAATCTTTGGCGAACTCGGCCAGCGCCAATTTGGTTTTGGCGTGGGCGCCACTCTGGCAGCGCTGGTATTTCTGGCCTGCCTGGCCTGGGGGCTTTCGAGCAGCGGACTGGTGCGCGTAGACCCCTTTGTCGCCGGCAGTCTTGCGCTCATCATCGCGGTGGTGGCGCTGTTTATTTTTCTGCCGGTCGTGCAGATGCTTTTTTCCGCGTTTCAAACCGACGCTGGCCTGGCTTGGCATGCCATCGTCCAACGCCTACAAGACAGCAAGATCTGGCGCCTGCAATGCCTGAGCGGCTCAGGGCAATGTGGTGTGGCCTGGAATTCTCTTGGACTGGCTGTGGCCGTAGGCCTGCTCAGCACGGTACTGGGTTTGGCTTTTGCACTGGTGATGACACGGGTCAACAGCCGCATGAAGCCTGTGCTGCGCGCGCTCACGCTGTTGCCGATCATCACGCCGCCTTTCGTGATCGGCCTGTCGGTCATCCTGATGTTCGGGCTCTCGGGTGTAGTAACCCAGAGCGTGGCGCAGTGGCTGGATTTGGAGCCCACGCGCTGGGTGTATGGGTTTACCGGCGTGCTCTTGGCGCAGCTACTGGCCTTCACGCCCATCAGCTTCATGGTGCTCATCGGCGTGGTCGAGGCCATCAGTCCGTCCATGGAGGAGGCCTCGCAGACCCTGCGCGCCAACGCCTGGCGCACCTTTAAAACCGTGACCTGGCCCCTGATGCGGCCTGGCCTGGCCAACGCCTTCCTGATCGGCTTTATTGAAAGCATGGCCGACTTTGGCAACCCGCTGGTGCTTGGCGGCAACTTCAATGTGCTCTCGACCGAAATCTTCTTTGCCATCGTGGGCTCGCAAAACGACATGGGTCGGGCTGCCACGCTGGCCCTGATTCTGCTTTTTTTCACGATTGCAGCCTTCCTCCTGCAAAACATGTGGCTCGGTAAAAAACGCTACATCACCATCAGTGGCAAGGGTGACAGCGGCACGCACCCGCCACTTCCCGCCTCGGTGCGGTATTTGGCTGTCGTCACCACTTTGCTGTGGACCGGCTTCACGCTGGCGGTCTACTGCCTGATTGTTTATGGCAGCTTCGTCGAGTTGTGGGGACGGGACTGGTCGTTCACGCTGCGTCATTACCTCAGTGGCTTTGGCCTTGTCTGGTCGCAGCACGGCCTGATCTGGTCAGGCTCTGCCTGGAACAGCCTGGGCACCACACTGATCATCTCGATTGTCTCGGCGCCCCTGACCGCTGCCATTGGGCTGCTGACGGCCTGGCTTCTCACGCGCCAGCAGTTCTGGGGCAAACACGCTTTTGAGTTCGGCACGCTGCTGAGCTTTGCGATTCCCGGCACCGTGATTGGCGTGAGCTATATCGTTGCTTTCAACGTGCCGCCATTTGAGCTCACCGGAACCGCAGCCATCTTGGTGATCTGCTTTATTTTTCGCAACATGCCCGTGGGCGTTCGCTCGGGGATTGCCTCACTGTCGCAAATCGACAAAAGTCTGGACGAAGCATCCATGACACTGCGTGCGAGCTCGGCACGTACCTTTGGCCGCATCACCCTGCCACTGATCAAGCCGGCCATTCTGTCAGCCCTGGTCTACAGCTTTGTGCGCAGCATGACAGCCATCAGCGCGGTGATCTTCCTGGTGAGCGCTGAACACAATATGGCCACCAGCTACATCATTGGGCGGGTGGAGAACAACGAGTACGGCATCGCCATCGCGTACTCCACCGTGCTGATCGTGATCATGCTACTGGCCATCGGCGTGTTCCAGCTGCTCACCAAGGGCCGCAACATCGGACGCCGCGGCATGGCCAAGAGTGAACCCAACATGATGTCAGGAGTGTCTTGAAATTGAATGCGACAGCCAAAAACGACGCGGTCGTCCTGGACAAGGTCGTCAAGCGCTATACACCCAACAGCCCACCGGCCGTTGACCAGGTCTCCCTGCACTTCGCCTCGGGTTGCCTCACCACGCTGCTCGGCCCCTCAGGCTGCGGCAAGACAACGACCTTGCGCCTGATTGCTGGGCTCGAGATGGCCAGCGCCGGGCGTATCCTGATTGGCAACCAGGACGTCACGCATCTGCCGGCCACCCAGCGTGATGTATCCATGGTGTTCCAGTCTTACGCCCTGTTCCCCCACATGCGGGTCTCGGAAAACATTCGCTACGGTCTCGAGGTCAGCGGCCTAAGCCCAGAAGAGATGAACAACAAGGTCGACCAGGTGCTCAATTTGCTGGGCCTGGCGGCCCTGCGCGCGCGCTTTCCTCACGAGCTCTCTGGTGGCCAGCAACAACGCGTGGCAGTTGCCAGGGCTTTGGTGCTCGAACCTCAGGTCCTGCTGTTTGACGAGCCTTTGTCAAACCTGGACGCCAAACTGCGCCGTCAGGTGCGTCAGGAAATTCGTGAGTTGCAGCAGTCGCTGAAACTGACCGTGATCTATGTCACGCACGACCAGGAGGAGGCGCTGGCCATCTCCGACACCATCGTGGTTCTCAATAATGCGGTCGTTGCCCAGATCGGTACGCCGCGTGAACTGTATGAGCGGCCACAAACGCGTTTTGTCGCCGACTTTATGGGCGAAGCCAATATCCTGCCCTGCGGCGTGGCCCCGCACGATGCCAGCCACGCGCACATTCGGATCGCAGACCTGAGTCTGGTGGTGCCGGGCCAATGCGATGCGCCGCGCTCTGGCCACCTGGCCATTCACCCATCCAAGGTTGGCATTGGCTCGGCGACCTCGGGCGCTGGCCTGCCTGGCCAGCTGCGCAAGGTCAGCTATCTGGGCGACCACATGGAATACACGGTGCAAACTGCTGTTGGCGACCTGGTCGTCCATGACACACGCACGCAGCAGCCCTTTGCAGCCGACAGCGCCGTGGTGCTCTGCCTGCCCGAAGAGGCGACCGTGCTCCTGGCAGACTGAGCTAGAGCCGAATAGGCTCGAGTTCACGCGTGAACGCGGCCCAGGGCTCCATCTGCTCGACCACTTTGCGTGCACCGGCCAGGATCGCATCCCCCTGGGAAAACATTTTTTCGGTGTTGTAAGGCCAGCTTTTGCCGCCGGCCTCCTCGACCATCAGCAAACCTGCCAGGCAATCCCAGGGATTCATGTGCGCCTCCTGGTACGCAATCAGTTTGCCGGCAGCCACGTAAGCCAGCATCAGAGCGCCCGAGGCATTGCGGTAGTACATGCCGCCCTGATCGACCAGAGGCTGCATGAAGCGCATCAGCGACTGCGGCGTCATCCGGTTGCAATAACCCACACCCACAGAGCCTTCACGGATCGACCGCGCTTGGCTGACCTTCATGGCTTGGCCATCAAGGAACGCACCATGGCCTTTGTGCGCCCAGTACCGGTTGCCGTGGTTAGGGTCATTAATGATGCCGATCACGACCTCACCCTTGTAGACGCAGGCAAGCACCACGCACCAAAATGGAATGCCGGCCACAAAATTGGCCGTCCCATCGATGGGGTCAATCACCCAGGTGAAGTCCGCGCTCTGACCTGAGCGCCCGAGTTCTTCGCCATGAATATCGTCATCCGGAAACGCGCGCTGCAAAGCATCCCAGATGAACTTCTCAACGGCTTTATCCGCCTGGGAGACCACATCCTGAGGGCCCTTGGACTCAATCAGCAAAGCGTCGCGATGACCAAAATAGTCCAGCGCGATCTGCGCGGCCTCGTCGCAGATTCCCCGAGCGATTTCGAGACGTTGTGCAATCGCATCCATACCCATCCACCTTGTGAAGTCAATCAATATTGAGGAAAATTGTCTCCTATTTCCTTTTCCCCAAAGGCCATTATGCAAAGCTCCACAGCGACCGTCGAAAAAGAAACTTACCGCGATTACGACAAAGATGGCATCGACCATGTGCGCGCCTTCTACAAGAATAACCACCGGTATCAGACCGTGGACTTTGTGCGCAGCAAGCAGGCGCAGTGGCTGGGCTTTAACACCCGACAGATGACCCCTTGGGCGGCGCTTGACTACCTCAACACCCTGGTCGACGAATCGGACCCCGATATCAACCTGCCGCAAATTGCGCACCTGCTGCAAACCGCCGAAGCGATCAAGGCTGACGGCCATCCAGACTGGTTTGTGCTGACCGGCTTTATTCACGACCTGGGCAAAGTGCTGTGTCTCTTTGGCGAACCCCAGTGGGCTGTGGTTGGCGACACCTTCCCGGTGGGCTGCCAGCATTCCGAAAAAATTGTGTTTCACGAGTTTTTCAAGGACAACCCCGACGCACAAGACCCGCGCTACAACACGCGACTGGGCATTTACAGCGAGGGCTGTGGCCTGGACCAGGTGAACATGTCATGGGGTCATGACGAGTACCTGTACCAACTGGTGAAAGACTATTTGCCAGAGCCTGCGCTGTACATGCTGCGCTACCACTCGTTTTACGCCTGGCATCGCGAGGGCGCCTACACCTACCTGACAGATGCGCGCGACCAGGAAAATCTGCGCTGGGTGCAGGCTTTCAACCCCTACGACCTATACAGCAAAAATCCGAATCCGCCGGATCTGCGAGCCCTTAAGCCCTACTACGAAGACCTGATGGCCAAGTACTTGCCGACCGTGCTCTCGCTCTGAATTGTCACTGCGCACGCCGTACCCATCAGCCCATCGCAGGTCGCCAACGCCACCCCGTGCGCAATCAATTTCTTGATGACGTCGAGCGCTTCGAAGCGCTGCTGCACAAGGCGCCGCTGGACGCGACGACGCCTTCTGCACAGGCTCAGCCGCTCGCGGCGACAGCGCCCAGCGCCGGGGTGTGCATGCTGGTCTCACCACACCCCGACGATGAAGCCATCAGCGGCGCACTGGCCTGGCGCTTGCGCCATGAGGCCGGCTGGCGCGTGATCAATGTCGCCGTCACCCTTGGCAGCCGTCTCGACCGACGCGCCCAGCGATGGGCTGAAGCACAGGCGTGCTGCAGCGAACTGGGTTTTGAGCTGCTGGCAGCCAGTGGCCACGAGGCTCAGGGGCTCGAGGGCATCACCCCCGATGACGCCCAGCGCAACACCGCGCCTTGGCAAGACGCTGTGCAAGCACTGCGCACGCTGCTCGAGACGCACCAGCCGCGCGTGCTGATCTGCCCGCACGCGCTCGACGGTCACAAAGCCCACATCGCTACATCCTTGCTCACGCAGCAGGCCCTTCAGGCCTGGTCTCCAGAACAGGTCCATCTGCTGCTCAGCGAATACTGGAACACCCAGATGGATCCCAGGCTCGCCGTGGGATTGAGCGCACATCAGGTTGCAGCGCTGATGCAAGGCCTTGCCTGCCATGCCGGCGAAATCAGCCGACACCCTTACCACCGCCTGCTGCCCGCCTGGTTTGCTGACAGTGCACGCCGAGGCGCAGAACGTGTCAACCCACCAGGCTCGGCAGCATTGGATTTTTCGTTTGCCTCGCTCTACGGCTGGCGCACCTGGCGCTCAGGCGCCTGGCACGATGCCGCGCCGATGATCTGGCCGCCCAAGGTCGACGCAAGTCACCCGTTCTGAGCACGGGCAATCGGCAGACCAATGATGTCCTCAAGCGCCTGGTGCGACAGGCCATCAACCAGATCAATCAGCAAGAGCCCCTCAGGTGTGCAAGCCAGTGTTGCCATGTCGGTGTAAATGCGCTTGACGCAGGCCATCGCGGTCATTGGATAAGTACAGGCAGAGACGATCTTGCTTTGTCCTTGCTTGGTTAACAGGTCCATCATGACCCATGTCTGCTTGGCCCCTACAGCCAGGTCCATCGCACCACCGACTGCCGGAATGGCATCAGCCTCACCGGTGTGCCAGTTGGCCAGATCGCCCGTGGCTGAGACCTGAAACGCACCCAGCACGCAAATATCGAGGTGGCCGCCACGCATCATGGCAAAACTGTCGCTGTGGTGGAAATACGCCCCGCCTGGCAGCAAGGTGACCGGCTGTTTGCCCGCATTGATCAAGTCGTAGTCTTCCTGGCCCGCTGCCGGTGCCGGGCCCATGCCCAAAATGCCGTTTTCACTGTGCAGGATCACTTCCATACCCTTGGGCAAATGGTTGGCCACCAGCGTGGGCATGCCAATGCCCAGATTGACATAGGCGCCATTGAACATATCGCTGGCAACCCGCTGTGCGAGTTGTTCCTTGCTGCGCTTTTGGATGCTGCTCATGCCATGCCGTTTCAAAAAAACGTTCTCAGGCCACGGCCTTGATACCACCAGCCCGGGTCGCTGAACGCGCAATCTTTACGACGCGGCTGACAAAGATGCCTGGCGTCACGATGGTCTCCGGGTCGAGTTCACCGAGCTCCACCAGTTCGTGCACTGTGGCCACAGTACAGGTCGCCGCCATGGCCATCACCGGTCCGAAATTGCGCGCGGCCTTGCGGTAAACCAGATTGCCCCAGCGATCCCCGCGCTCGGCCTTGATCAGCGCAAGATCACCATGAATCGGATACTCCAGCACATAGTGCTTGCCATTGATAAGGCGCGTTTCTTTGCCCTTGGCCAACTCCGTGCCATAGCCGGTCGGCCCAAAAAAAGCACCAAGGCCCGCACCCGCGGCGCGAATACGCTCGGAGAGATTGCCTTGTGGCACCAGTTCCAGTTCTATCTTTTTTGTGCGGTACAAATCATCGAAAACCCAGCTGTCGGTCTGGCGCGGATAGCTGCAAATGATTTTGCGCACACGCCCTGCTTTGAGCAAAGCCGCCAGGCCGTGTTCGGCATTGCCCGCGTTGTTGTTCACCACCGTCAGGTCCCGCGCGCCCTGATCAATCAAGCCATCAATCAGCTCAGCGGGGATGCCCGAGGTGCCAAAACCACCTATCAGCACGGTGGCGCCGTCACGCACATCGTGCAAGGCGCTCTCAATCGAATCGACAGCTTTATTGATCATGTCTCAGAACAGGTGTCCACCTAACAGCCTGCGCCGTACAGGCCATGGCGAGAAAAATTGTAGATTGAAGACCCTGGCGCAACTCGAGGGCGTCGTCAGCTTGCAGCAACCCCCTTGCGCCGCCACTGCATGAACAGCACGGGCAGCACCAGGGCCAAGCCCAGCAGATCGGTCTCCAGGCCGGGCTTGATCAAGGCAATGGCCGCAACGAACAGAAACACCTGCTGCCAGCGCGCACACGGGCCCAGCAAATAACCAAACAGGCTGGCTGCCAGCAACATGGCGCCAATCACGGCCGACACCAGCGACGTCAGGATCACGCTCACATCACCAATCATCAGCAAAGCCGGCTGGTACACAAACATGAAGGGAACGATATACGCAGGCGCCGCAACGCGAACCGCTGTCCAACCGGCCTCCCACATGCCCGATTTGGCCAGGCCAGCTGCGGCGAACACCGCCAAAGCCACCGGCGGCGTGATGGCCGACAGAATGGCGAAGTACAGCGCGAACATATGCGCGGCTGGCACGGCTGCGCCCAGCTTGATAAGCGCGGGCACCAGCAGGGCCACCATCACAATATAGGCTGGCGTTGTGGGCATGCCCATGCCAAGCACAATGCCTGCAAGCGCGGTCAGCAGCAAGGCCAGCGTCAGGTAGTCTTGCGACAAGGCGATCACGACCTGCGTGAACGTGATGCCCAGTCCCGTGATCGTCACGCAACCAATCACAAGCCCAGCGCAGGCACAGGCCATGGCCACCGACAGCGTGTTACGCGCGCCATCTTCCAATGCGCCCCACACCGTTCGCCAGGTAATGCCCTGGCGCGTGGTCGCACGCAATAGGGCCATGGGCAGGCATACCAAGGCAGCGGCCAGCGCGCACAGCGGCGCGGAATAGCCCAGCAACAGGCCCCAGAACACCACCAGAATGGGCACAAACAAATGCCCACGCGTCAGGAGCACCTGCAGCAAACGGGGCAACTCGGGCTTGGGCAGGCCACTGAGGCCATCGCGCTTGGCGATGAAATGCACCGCACAAAACACCGAGGTGTAATACAAAAGCGCCGGGATCGCCGCCCACAAGGTCACCTGGAAATACGACACCGCCAGAAACTCGGCCATCACGAAGGCCGCAGCACCCATCACCGGCGGCATCAACTGCCCACCGGTGGATGCCACCGCCTCGATCGCCGCCGCATTGGACGGCTTGAAGCCGGTGCGCTTCATCAGAGGAATCGTCATGGGACCGTCGACCATCACATTGGCCACAGCGCTGCCGGACACTGTGCCAAAGAGGCTGGAACTGATCACCGCCACCTTACCCGGACCGCCGGCGGTATGACCGGTCAGCGACAAGGCAAAGTCCATAAACAACTGCCCGGTGCCACTGCGCTCCATAAAGGCGCCGAACAGGACAAACAACATCACATAAGAAGCCGACACGCCAAGCGTCGAGCCGAAAATACCTTCGGTCGACAGGTAGAGCTGCTCCAGCAGCATGGCTGGCGTGACCTGGGTAAAACCGAAGGCATAGACCAAAAAAGCCAAAGCAGTCACGGGCAAGGCCCAGCCAATCACCCGGCGTGTACCCTCCAGCACCAGCAACACGGCGACCACGGCAAAGAAACGGTCGCCCGACGTAAGGTCGTCGATGTAAATGATGCGGTTGATGAAGGCTTCGTAGTTCAAGAAAATGTGAAGCACAAATCCCCAGGCACCCGCCAGTGCCAGCACGTCCAGTGCGCGCCACCAGGGCGAGCCAGATGTCCGCAAGGGGTAGAGCAAAAAAACCAGGGTCATGGCAAACAGCAGATGCGTGCCACGGAAGATCACTGCTTCGGGCGGGCCAAATGCGGCCACGTACATGTGATACAGCGACATTGCCACCGCAATGACGCTGATGAGCAGCACCAGGGGCCGGAAACCGGACTGGTGCGCTACGTTTTCGTCGGACAACTGCATGTGCATCGGGCGCCGAAGCGCCACCATGAACCAGACCGAACACTGACACGCCGTCTGGCGTGCCGCGGTCCCAAAACAGGGCCGGAACAGGCCGTCACAAACGACGGCCTGACCTGCCCTGGGCTTACATCACGCCGGCTTCCTTGTAAAACTTCACGGCGCCTTTGTGGAAGGGAACGCCAATGTCAACGCCCATGTCTTTCGCCGTCACACCTTTGATCGCTTTAACCACCGAGGCCAGCGTGTCGATATTGCCGGC
This sequence comes from Comamonadaceae bacterium, assembly GCA_038145425.1. Classification (GTDB taxonomy): domain Bacteria; phylum Pseudomonadota; class Gammaproteobacteria; order Burkholderiales; family Burkholderiaceae_C; genus Rhodoferax. The sequence continues at coordinate 33,781 of JAYQPP010000020.1, forward strand.
CATGATTTTGGTCATCTGGTAAACCGTATTCTCGGGCAGATCACAAGCCACAACAATGTGCGTGGCGTAGCCAATGACGGGCACATCTTTGTCCTGCTTGGGATAGGTGCCAGCCTTGATATTGATCTTGATGTAACCCGGGTTCGCGCCACTGAGCGCACCCATGGTCTTGTCATCCACTGGCACCAGTTTGATATCACGCGCGCTGGCCAGGTCCATCACGGCGGAAGCCGGCGCCGTGGTGCCCAAGGTGAAAACCTGGGCATGGCCGTCCTTCATCAGAGACACTGCATCGGTGTAACCCGCCTGGAAGTTCGCCTTGGACAAATCGCCGTAGCTCATGCCGTTGATGCGCAGCACCTCTGCCGTCAGAATTTCAGCCGTGTTGCCTTTGGGTTGCGTGACCAGCGCCTTGCCTTTGATGTCGGCGTAACTGTTGATCTTTGCGTCACTCAGCGCGACCACCTGGAAATACTGCGGATACAGGCTCGCCATCTGGCAGACATTCGTAGTCTTCTTCGGATACGGCTTGCGACCGGCGATGCCGTCCACCGTGGTCGCTGAATTGGCAAAGCCCACTTTGGCTTTGCCCTCGTCAACGCCGCGCACATTAGCAATACCAGCGCCAGGCGTGGTCGTCAGTTCAAGGCCGCTAATGCCTTTTTCCCACATGCCCTTGAGCGCGCCACCCAGCGGAACCCACGACCCGCCCTGGGGTCCGGTCATCATGGTGAGTTGCTGCGCGGATGCAAGCGTGGGTGTGCCCAGTGCCGAGGCCATCGCGAGCGCGCCGAGGGTGAGTTTGAATTGGTGTGCCATGGGAATTGCTCCTGAGATGTTCTGATCATTGACAAATAAATTCGGCCAACGCCTACGCCAGCCACCAGGTTCACATCCCGCCTGGGCCAAGATGCATCGGGGACTCTACGTCAATTCAAGCCCGACGAGCCTAAGTAATAACCCCATGTTGCACCGCACAAGCTCTGCGGTTCCTGTGCCGTCCACAAAGGCCCTGCCTGCCAGTGCCAGGGCGTGGCGTTTTGGCACCCAAAACTTCTGGAGACGCCAAGGCCCAAGAAGGGGCGTGACGGCGTCGACAGGCAACTAAAGGACTGCGTTACCCGCCGCGGGGGCGGCAATGACCAGGGCATTGGTGAAGGCCCTGAAATCCTATCAGGATCGGCTGGCGAACCAACCCAAGAGATCAATGCCTTGGCGCACGTTGGCTTTCATCTTGAACACGCCCTGGGACCGGTCACAGTAGCCAATGTAGTTAACGCCCAGATGGGTGCGGAAATCATCGCCCAAAAAATCGCGGATGGCGCACCCAATGAAACGAGCCGAAGCAATGGTTTCGCCGTGGGGAACATTTTTTTTATCCAGCGTGAATGGAAAACCTTCCACCCGATCGTAGAGCCGCTGCAAGTCCTGTAGTTTCCCAGGTGGGATCTCGATCGAGGCGAGCAACTCCGCCATGCGATGCCCAGATAGGGGCTTGTCTTGACTCATAAACGAAACAGCTTCTCCAACAGTCACCAGTTTAACCGACGACGGACGCGACGATGCCAGATCTGCACGTGTTTGCCGCTCACTTTTATCCGGCCTGCATCAACAGCGCTCGGCTAAGGCTAAGATGCACCACCCTACACAAAGTTCACCGACAGCAGCATCCGCTAAAGGGCCTGCAAACCTCAGAACTGGAGACCCCATGAACAAGGACAATTTTGAAAAAGGCCTGAAGACCCGCCGCGAGGTTTTGGGCGCCGACTATGTTGACAACGCAATTGCCAACGCCGACGACTTCAATCGCCCGATGCAGGAACTCGTGACCGAATACTGCTGGAACGAAATCTGGAACCGCCCGGGGCTCGACCGTCGCACCCGAAGCATCATCAACCTGAGCATGCTGACCGCCCTGAACCGTCCGCACGAGCTCAAGCTGCATGTCCGAGGAGCGATCAACAACGGCCTGAGCAAACAAGATATTCAAGAAATTTTTTTGCAGACGGCGATTTACTGCGGTGTACCGGCCGCGATCGACAGTTTCAGAACAGCCAAAGAAGTGTTTAAGGAATTGGGCATCTGAGCCCGACCCTTGGCAAGCCGTCAGCGTGCGCCGACCATGCAAACGCAAGCCTAACTAAAAACTCTTTGAAGCCTTTGCTCAAGCCGATGACCCTTCGTCCATCGACGCTCTGAACCAACCTTGCTAACGCCTTATGCTGCTTGGATGTATCGCTGACGACTTTACGGGCGCAACCGATTTGGCCAATATGCTGGTGCGTGGCGGCATGCGCACCGTGCAAACCATTGGTATTCCGACCGACAGCCTGCAAGCTGAGGCCGACGCAGTGGTGATATCGCTCAAATCGCGCACGATCGACCCGCAAGAAGCGATCGCGCAGTCGATGCAAGCCTGCCGCTGGCTGCAAGCGGCGGGCGCCCGGCAGTTCTTCTTCAAGTACTGCTCGACCTTTGACTCCACGCCGCAAGGCAATATCGGACCAGTGGCACAAGCTCTGATGCAGGCACTCAATTGCACCTTCGCTATTGCCTGCCCGGCATTTCCGGAAAATGGCCGTAGCGTCTACCATGGACACCTGTTTGTCGGCGATCAGCTGCTCAATGAATCCGGTATGGAAAAGCACCCGCTCACCCCCATGACCGACGCCAACCTGGTGCGCGTGTTGCAGCGCCAGTCCAGCGTACCCGTTGGCCTGGCCCGCCACAAGACCGTTCAGGCCGGCGCGCAGGTGCTGCGCAAGGCCTTTCAATCCCTGCAAGATCAGGGTGTTGGTTTCGCTGTTGTTGACGCCGTCTCTGATCAGGACCTCTACACCATCGGTCAGGCCTGCCAGGACCATGTGCTGATCACCGGCGGCTCGGGCGTTGCCCTGGGACTGCCGGGAAATTTCGAGCGTGAAGGCCTTCTACATCACAAAGCGCAGGCGGCGCACCTGCCGCGCTTAAACGGGCATTCGCTGGTCGTGGCAGGCAGTTGCTCCAAAGCGACCAATGCACAGGTTGCCCACTGGCTGCAAGGCCACCCCGGTTTTCAGATTGACCCGCTGGCCTTGCATCGTGGTGAGCCGGTGGTGGCGCAAGCGATTGAGTTTGCACAGGCCCGCCTGGCGCAGGAAGCCGTGCTGATTTATGCGACCAACACACCCGAGGCCGTGGCGCAGGCACAGGCACAGATCGGCGTGGAACAAGCGGGCAAACTGGTCGAAGGTGCTCTCGCCGACATCAGCGCGGCGCTGGTTAAACAAGGTGTGCGCAAATTGATCTGCGCTGGTGGCGAAACATCGGGCGCGATTGTCAAAGCGCTGGGCATTCAAAGCCTGCAGGTGGGTCCGCAAATCGACCCCGGCGTACCCTGGATGATGACGCGCTCGGGCGCACACCCCATGGCACTCGCCTTGAAATCGGGCAACTTCGGTGCGGTCGACTTTTTTGAAAAAGCCTTGCGCATGCTCGACACCCCTTGACCGCATCTGCAAACAGCCGATCCACCATGAGCCCTGACACCCACGCCGAACTTCGCGAACAGATCTGCACACTTGGCCAATCGCTGTTTGCACGCGCCCTGACGCATGGCTCCACTGGCAACATCAGTGCGCGGCTGGACGATGGCACTTTTTTAATGACGCCAACTGGCTCGAGTTTGGGGTCTCTGGATCCGGCGCGTCTGTCGCACCTGGATGCGACAGGCCAGCGGCTCTCGGGCGACGCACCCACCAAAGAGTCCCTGTTGCACATAGCCATGTATCAGCAACGCGAACGCTGCAAGGCTGTGGTTCATTTGCACGCGGGTCATGCCACCGCTGTATCGGCCTTGGGCGACATCAACCCTGACAACGTGCTGCCACCCCTGACGGCTTACTACGTGATGCGCATCGGTGAACTGCCGCTGGTGCCCTACTATCCGCCTGGCGACGCCAGCCTGGCAGAGGCCGTGCGCGCCTACGCCGGCCGGCACCACGCCCTGTTGCTGGCCAACCATGGCCCCGTCGTGGGTGGCTCCAGTTTGTCCGCCGCCGCCGATGCCATGGAGGAACTTGAAGCGACCGCGCAAATGCATTTGCGCCTGCATGGACGCGCCTGCCGATGCCTGAGCCCCGAGCAGGTGGCACACATTCGCCAGGCCTTTCCGATTGGCTGTTAGGCCCACGACACCAAGCTCAACACGGCCTTTGCGCTGCGCAGCGAACCCTTCTTAAGGACCGAGCAGGCCCAGGCCGCCGCAAACGGATATAGTGCCCGGCTGCTTCATCCCTTATCCGTCTGCTTGTCCAACCCTTATCAGCGAGAACGCACCATGCATAAACGCACCCTCCTTACCCGTCTCTTGGCACTCACCCTGTTGGCCAGCTTGGGCTCGGCACAAGCCCAGGACAACACCTTCAAAATTGGCATGGTCCTGCCGCTGACCGGGCCCTTTGCATCCACCGGTAAACAGCTGGAAGCCGCCGCCAGGCTCTACATGGCGCAGCATGGCGACACCGTCGCTGGCAAGAAAGTTCAACTCATCATCAAGGACGACACGGGCACACCCGACACCAGCAAACGGCTGGTCCAAGACCTGGTGGTCAGCGACAAGGTGCACGTGCTGGCGGGCTTTGGCCTGACGCCACTGGCCTTTGCCAGCGCACCCATTGCCACCCAGTCCAAAACACCGTTGGTCGTGATGTCCGCGGCCACCTCCAGCATCACCGCCGCATCGCCCTATATCGTGCGAACCAGCTTTACCGTGCCCCAGGTGATCACGATCCTGGCAGACTGGGCGGCCAAGAACAACATCAAAAAAGTTGTCTCGCTCGTCACCGACTATGCCCCGGGCGTGGACTCCGAGAAATATTTCACCGAGCAGTTCATCAAGCAAGGTGGTGAAGTTCTCGAAAAACTGCGCGTGCCTTTGCGCGGACCGGACTTTGCACCGTTCCTGCAAAAAGTGCGCGACGCCAAGCCGGACGCCCTGTTCACCTTCGTGCCCGCCGGCGTGGGCTCGGCACTGATGAAGCAATTCGCTGAACGGGGCCTGGACAAAGCTGGCATTCGCATGATTGCCGAAGGCAGCGTGACCGACGATGACATTCTGGATGGTATGGGTGATGTGGCACTAGGCGTTGTCACCACGCATCACTACTCTGCTGCGCACAACTCGACAGCGAACAAGCAGTTTGTCGAGGCATTTGGTAAAGCCAATGCCGGTGCGCGCCCGAACTTCATGGCCGTCGGGGCCTACGACGGCATGCGCGTGATTTACGAGGCTGCCAAAGCGAGCAAAGGCGCCGGTGGCGATGCATTGCTGCAAGCGATGAAAGGCCAGTCCTTTGAGAGTCCGCGCGGCCCCATGCAGATTGATCCCGAAACGCGCGACGTGATTCAGAACGTCTACATCCGCAAGGTGGAAAAAATCAATGGCCACCTCTGGAACACCGAGTTCCAGACCTTTAATGCGGTCAAGGACCCCGCCAAGGTCAAGCCCTGAGATGGGCGCGGCGCATCCAGTGAGCCTGGTGCTGATCCCCGGGCTGATGTGCAGCCCGCGGGTTTGGCAAGATCTTTTGCCGCACCTGCGCGCTGATGTCCACGCGGTGCTGATCGACCACGCACCGTCGTCGAGCCTGACCGAAATGGCCCAGCGTGTGCTAGACCAGAGCCCGCCGCACTTTGCAGTAGCTGGCCACTCCATGGGCGGGCGTGTGGCCATGGAGATGATGCGCATGGCGCCCGAGCGCATCGAACAGATCGCGCTGATCGACACCGCCTACCAGCCACGCGCCACCGGCCCGGCCGGTGAACAGGAGCGCGCGCGCCGTTACATATTGCGCGATCTCGCATTTGAAAAAGGCGTGCGTGCCATGGCCCACACCTGGGTGCAGGACATGGTGCACCCCGCGCGCTTGCAGGATGCCGATCTGATCGAGGCGATTGTGCGCATGTTCGAGGCCAAGAGTGCCGACACCTTTGCCGGACAGATCGAAGCCCTGCTGAACCGCCCTGACGCCTCGGATGTGTTGCGCAGCCTGCGCATACCCACACTGCTGGCCGTGGGCCGCGAAGACAACTGGTCCAATCTCGCGCAGCACCAGGCCATGCAGGCGCTAGCACCACATGCAACGCTGGACGTGATTGAAGAGGCCGGCCACATGGCACCCATGGAACAACCATTGGCCATGGCTGAAAGCCTGAACCGCTGGCTTGGCGCGCACTAAAAAAGCCCAGCCCAGGTTCTGACTGCGAACTTGCCGGATGGTCTCGCAACTTCTTCAGGAAAAAGCTTTCGTTCGTTTCTGGTTTGCCCGGCTGATCGGCGTGGCGGGCAATCAGATGCTGATGGTCGCGCTGGCCTGGCATATGTACGACCTCACCGGCAGCGCCTGGGACCTCGGCCTGGTCGGCCTGTTCCAATTTTTCCCCGCCTTGCTGTTGACACTGCCTGCGGGTCATGCGGTCGATACTTTTCACCGCGGCCGTATTTTTGCCGCCAGCATCGGGACCCAGGCCCTGGTCGCCTTGCTGTTAGCCTGGGGTTCTGGTAGCGACTTTGTCAACCGTGAACTCATCCTGCTGCTCTCGGTAGCCCTTGGCGTGGCGCGCGCTTTTCAAATGCCCTCTCAGCAGGCGCTCACGCCCTTGCTGGTCCCTCGCGCCTTGTTGCCCTCGGCGGTCGCCGTCAGCACCAGCGGCATGCAGCTGGCTGTGATCGTGAGCCCGGCTCTCGGCGGTGTTCTGTACCTTGGCGGGCCTGGCGTCGTCTACAGCACCTGCCTAGCTGCCCTGCTGCTTGGCAGTACGCTGGCGCTGACCGTGCGCTATCGGGCCAGCCATTCAGCGCGTGCCATGAACCTCAACGAGTTGCTCGCAGGCGTGCACTACGTGTGGCAACAAAAAATTCTGCTGGGCTCTCTCTCACTGGACCTGTTCGCCGTGCTGCTGGGCGGCGCGACCGCCTTGCTGCCGATTTTTGCCCGCGACATCCTGCACACCGGTCCCGTGGGGCTGGGCCTGTTACGCAGCGCACCAGCGGTTGGCGCCTTGCTGATGTCGATCGCCTTGACGCGCTGGCCGCTCAGGCGCCACGTCGGCCCGCGCCTGCTCAACGCGGTTGCGCTTTTTGGCGTTGCCACCGTGGTGTTCGGCTTGTCGGATTCCATTGTGGTCTCGATGCTGGCGCTGGCTGTTGCCGGCGCGGCTGACAACATCAGCGTGGTCGCCCGCATGACGCTCATTCAGGTGGAAACACCTGACGAATTGCGTGGCCGCGTCTCGGCCGTGAATGGCATTTTCATTGGTGCATCCAATCAGCTCGGCGAGTTTGAATCGGGTGCCACAGCAGCCCTGATGGGGCCTGTGGGTTCGGTGCTGCTCGGCGGCTTTGGCACCATCGCTGTGGCGCTGGCCTGGCGCCGCCTGTTCCCAGCGCTGGCCACGCGCGATCACATGTAAGCAAGCTGCCGCGCGCTCAGGCGTCAACGGCCAGGAGTACGCGTGTCAGCGCAGCCGAGACCTTGGCGCGGTCGCTGGGTTCGAGCACTTCAAGTGCCTGCCGGAACCGGACCTGCACTGGCGCGCTGGTCTCCTGTTCCAGTATCCGCCCCTGCTCTGTCAACCAGAGTCGTACCACGCGCGAGTCTCTGGCGTGGCGCTCGCGTCGGATCAGGCCGCGCGCTTCGATCTTGTCGAGCAGGTTGCTGGCACTGGAGTGATGAATGTGCATGGCTTCGGCCATGTCGCTGATGCGCATGCCCGGATGGGCCGCGATCAGACAGAAAGCCCACAGCTGAGACCCACTCATCTTGTGCGGGTGATCCATGCCTTTCATGTCGGACTCAATGCGGCGCAACAGGCTCAACATCTGCCCAAACAGGACGTCCGCACTTACCCCTGCTGCGGCCACTGACGCACCGGTGTGCCCGGTGCCGTCTTGCTGGGTTGGCGTTTCACAGGTGGCGTGGAGTGTGGGCAAATGGATTCCTTGGAAGGACCTGCGTGCAGGCCTTTGAGTGTTGGTCACAGAATGGCTAGAGTATAAAATATATATTTGTACAAATATATTAATCAGCATCAAAGCCTTCTGCACCAGCCCGCACCTCACCAAGACCGCTTCACAGAGTGCCACGCGCGTTCGGCCGTCGCCGGCAGGGTTTGCACAGCAGCACCAAGACCGCGTTGTCGCACCAAGGGAGTAGACGCATCTAACCCAGCGTGGCAACGCCCTGACGCACAAGGGTACGACAATACAGCCCTATGCTGCCAACCCCACAGACCGACGCTGGCATCCGGCTCAAGCTCCACAAGCCGTACCAGCGCTGCGAACAGACCCCACCCGAGGCGCAACCATGAACGCCCAAGACGCCGGGCTTGAAAACCGCGGCGAACTGGTCTACCCGTTCGCATCGCTTCCCAGCCGGGGCCACAGCCTGCAAGTGGTGCCGGGCGTTCGCTGGATTCGCATGCCCCTGCCCTACGCCCTGGACCATATCAACCTGTGGGCTCTTGAAGACGGCGATGGCTGGACCCAGGTCGACACCGGTACCAGCACCGAAGACACCGCAGCCGTCTGGCACGAGCTGCTGGCGCATGCCATGGATCAACGACCGCTGACGCGCGTGCTCGTCACCCATATGCACCCCGACCATGTAGGCATGGCGGGCTGGCTCACCCGCAAGTTCAACATTCCCTTGTGGATGACGCGCACGGAATACCTGACTTGTCGGGTGATGGTTGCCGACACCGGACGCGAGGCCCCGCCAGAGGGTATTTCGTTCTATCAAAGCGCGGGTTGGTCGCAGCAGGCCATCGAACATTACCGGCTTCGCTTTGGTGCTTTTGGCAAGCACATCCACGCCTTGCCCGAAAACTTCATCCGCCTTCAGGACGGCGACGCGCTACAAATTGGCCAGCACACCTGGCAGGTGATTGTGGGCAACGGTCATTCGCCCGAGCACGCCTGCTTGTATTGCCCCGCGCTCAATGTACTGATCTCCGGCGATCAGGTCCTGCCGCGCATCTCGTCCAATGTATCGGTCTACCCAACCGAGCCCCAGGCCGATCCCATGTCAGACTGGATGGCCTCGCTGGACAAATTGCAGCGCCTGGTCAGCGACGACGTGTTGGTCCTGCCCTCACACAACGAGCCTTTCAAAGGTCTGCATGCGCGGCTGAACACCTTGCGCGAGACCCAGCTGGCCTGTTTTGAGCGCCTGCGCCAGGCCTGCGCACAACCGCGGCGTGCGATTGATGTGTTCGCTGCGCTGTTTGGACGCGCGATCTCACAGGACAACTTGCAGCTTCTGGGCATGGCCACTGGTGAGAGCATTGCCTGCCTGAACCATCTGATGCTGCGTGGTGACCTGCGCCGCTACCAAGATGACAACGGCGTGTACTGGTATCAGAACTGCAACCCGGCTTAATTGCTTGCCAGTTGGGGCGCCCTCGTGTCCGGTGGCTGCCGACGGTATTGATCAAACTGACCGATCGCACTCAGAGCTCAAAGCGTACCCCCTGCGCCAGCGGTAAGGCGTTCGAGTAGTTCACCGTATTGGTCGCGCGGCGCATGTAAGCCCGCCAGGCATCACTGCCTGACTCACGGCCACCACCGGTCTGCTTCTCACCACCAAAAGCACCACCAATTTCAGCACCTGAGGTGCCGATGTTGACGTTTGCAATGCCACAGTCCGAGCCTTGCGCGCTCATGAAAAGCTCAGCCTCCTGCAGGTCGCGCGTGAAGATGGCCGACGACAGGCCTTGCCCCACGTCATTGTTCAGTTCAATGGCCTGCGCGAGCGCGCCGTAGCGCATCACATACAGAATCGGCGCAAAGGTCTCCGCCTGCACCAGATCGGTTTGCGCGGGCATCTCAACCAAGGCCGGCCTGACATAAAAGCCGCCTGCAGCATCAGCAACATCCACACGCTCACCACCCCAGACCACGCCGCCCTGCGCGCGCGCCCTTGAGAGCGCATCTTGCATGGCGCGATAAGCCGCCTCATCGATCAAGGGGCCAACCAGATGGCCCTCGCGCAAGGGCGACCCAACCGACAGGCCCTCATAGGCCTGCTTCAAGCTGCGCATCATGGGCTCGTACACATCGTTGTGGACCAGCAATCGACGGGTCGTGGTACAGCGCTGACCCGCCGTGCCCGCCGCTGCGAACACGATGCCCCGTAAGGCCAGCGACAGGTCTGCGCTCGGTGCCACGATCACGGCGTTGTTGCCACCCAGCTCGAGCAAGCTTTTGCCAAAACGCGCCGCCACGCGCGGGCCCACCTCGCGGCCCATGCGCGTACTGCCCGTGGCTGAGACCAGCGCCACCCGGGCGTCATCAACCAGCGCCATGCCGGTGTCGCGACCACCTAGCAGCACCTGCACCAAATCCTGAGGCACCTCAAGACCCTGGGCACGACAGGTCTGCAGGGCCTGTCGAAAAATCGCCTGACAGGCCAGCGCGCACAGCGGCGTTTTTTCAGAGGGCTTCCAGAGCACCACGTTGCCGCACACCAGTGCCAGCGCAGCGTTCCAGGACCATACCGCCACCGGAAAATTGAAGGCACTGATGACCCCAACCACACCCAGCGGATGCCAGGTCTCCATCATGCGATGCCCGGGGCGCTCAGAGGCCATGGTCAGGCCGTAGAGCTGCCGCGACAAGCCCACCGCAAAGTCGCACACATCGATCATCTCCTGCACTTCACCCAGACCCTCGGAGGCAACTTTGCCCGCTTCCAGCGTGACCAAAGCCCCGAGAGCCGTCTTGTGTGTCCGCAAAGCCTGGGCGAAGTGACGAACCACTTCACCACGCACCGGTGCAGGAAGCGCTCGCCACTGCACAGAGGCTTGCTCGGCAGCGCGCACGGCACTGTGCACCTGGTCCTGATCGGCGCTGGCCAAACAAGCCATGTCGCTACCGTCGATGGGCGAGCGCACCTGTAAATCACTGCCCTGATACGGGCTTAAATCGAGGCCCAGGCTTGTCATGACCGCCCTCAAAGCATCGTTTACTTCAGACATCGCTTCACTCACTTTCATTTGTTTCTTGCGCTGGGCTGTCTCACCCTGCGCTACCCGCCGATGACAAGATGTGTCACCCCCGCCGGGCGCGGGCTTAAACTGTCAGCGTTGTCCTCATCTTAATGACAAGCCATGAATGATTCCTTCGTCGCCATCAACAGCCATGACCAGCAGACCTTTAACGGCTACCTGAGCTTGCCGCCAAGCGGCAGCGGACCGGGCCTGATCCTGATCCAGGAAATTTGGGGGGTCAACGCCCATATTCGTGCCGTCGCCGACCAATACGCTATGGACGGCTATGTGGTGATGGCCCCGGACGTCTTCTGGCGCCAACAGGTCGGCGTGGACCTTGGCTACGACGCATCCGGCACGCAGATGGCGCGCCAGTACATGAGCGCACTGGACATGCCACTGGCCGTGGAGGACCTCAAGAGCACCGCCCGCGCGCTGCGCCTGCGACCGGAGGTGAAAGGCAAAGTGGCTGTTGTCGGTTTTTGTATGGGCGGTCGGCTTGGCTTTGCCTTGTCAGCCACAGGCAGCGTGGACTCGGCGGTGTGCTACTACGGTGGCGGCATTCAAAACATGCTCGAGTTGGCGCCAAAAATATCGGTACCCATCCTGTTTCACTACGGCGAGCTCGATCAGCACATTCCGCCGCAGGCTGTGCAAGATGTACGAAAAGCCTTTAGCGGTCGCCCCAACGCGCACATTCACACCTACGAACAGGCCGACCACGGCTTCAACTGCTGGGAGCGTGCGGCCTACAAACAGAGTGCGGCTGCGCTGGCGCGAGGACGCACCCTGCAGTGGCTTGCAGACACCCTGAGCTAAGCGCGATGCACCGACCTGTTGTCTTGAGACTCAGGCCTGCTGCGTGGGTGCTGGGCTTGCTACTGGGCTTCGGGCTGACCTTGGCCAGCGCGCAAGACGCCGCGCCAAAGCCAGACTCCCCAGAGCGCAGCGCGCCCGGCGAGACCAAACTCATTTGCGCTAGCACGGGAAACTGCGTCAACTCTCTGGGCGCTGGCGAACTCGCGCCAATGCGCCATGAAGGCAGTGCCGATGAGGCCTATGCGCGCGTGCTGGGTCTGCTCAAGACCATGAGCCACGTCGAAGTCACGCGCGCCGGCCGCCTCGAGGTGCACGCCATCTTTACCACCTTGCTGGGCTTTCGAGACGAGGTGATATTTGTGGTTGACCCCTCTGGCAAGCGTGTTGACTTTCGTTCCCGCTCACTGGTCGGCCTCCACGACTTCGGCAAAAACAGCGCGCGCATGAAAGACTTTGCGCGCCGCTTTGAAAACCGCCCCAGCGCACCCTGAGGGCAGCAGTGCGCCGCGTTCAGGAGACGGCGCAGACCGTCTTGGAGCCTTCCCAGTTTGTCAAGGGCAGGGCCAGGTCGACGCCGCGGCGAATCGCCGTCATTTCGGCCACGATGCTCATGGCGATCTCGGGCGGTGTCAAGGCGCCCAGGTTCAGGCCAACAGGCCCTCTGAGTTTCTGCGCCTCCGCTGGCGACACATCGAAGGCCAGCAGGCGCTCACGCCGACGCGCGTTGTTCAGGCGTGAGCCCAGCGCCCCGACGTAAAAGGCGGGGGTTCTGAGCGCCTCCATGAGCGCCAAGTCGTCGAGTTTGGGGTCATGGGTGACAGCAACCACCGCGCTGTTGTGATCCAGATTCATGGCCAGCACCAGGTCGTCGGGCATCAGCGTCGACAAGGTCACTGAAGGCATCTCGTCCCAGGACTCGTGGTACTCGACCCGCGGCTCGCACACCGTGATCTGGTAGTCGAGCATGGAAGCCATGTTGGCCAGGTAGCGCGACAACTGTCCGCCCCCAATGATCAGCAATCGCAGGCGTGGGCCAAACACCGTGTGTAGCGCAGCGCCGTCAAACAGCACACGGTCGCCATCTTGTGCTGGTTCGTGGCGCACCGTGCCCGTGGCCATGTCCAGGCGTCTTTGCACGCGTCGATACGAGACAACAGCCGCAAGCAGCTCACGCAACTCGGACTTCCCCGACAAAGGCTCAAGCACCACCTGCACACTACCGCCACAAGGCAGCCCAAAGCGCTGGCTTTCCTCAGCGGTCTGGCCATAGGTCGTGACTTCGGGCAGCGCGATCGCCAGCTCGCCTCTGGCCACCCGGCCAATCAGATCGTCCTCAATGCAACCGCCTGAAACAGATCCTGCGACCTGGCCGTCGCCGCGGATGATCATCAAAGAGCCCGGGGGACGCGGCGCAGAACCCCAGGTTCTCACCACGGTGCCTAGCACCACGCGGTGGCCCTGGTCCATCCATTGCAGGGCGGTACGCAAAACGTCGATATCAATGCTGTTCATGGCAAATCTTCCTGTGTCAATGAGCGCGCCAGCGGCGATCAGCGGGCTGATTCGGCCGATGCGGCAACTGCAGGAACCGGGGCCTGAGCAGCGGCGTCGCTACCCGCCACCTCGGCCAGGTGACCGCGTCGCGCAGCCACCACGGAGGCCAGCACCGAGAGCGCGATCTCTTCCGGCGACTTGGCGCCAATCGGATGGCCTGCTGGCGCAATCATGGCCTGCACCGCAGCTGGCGGCTGGCCCGCCGCGATCAGGTTCTGTCGCAACACATTGGCTTTGCGCTCACTGGCCACAAACCACAAGTAGCGCGGCGCGATCGCAAGAGCGGCCTGCAGGCCCTGCATATCACGCCGCCCCTGCGTTGCCACCACCACGAACGCGGCAGCTGGCACGCTGGCTTGCACCTCTTCAGCCTTGTCCCGATCGAACATCGAGGCAGCCCCCTCAAACTGGTCAGCCTGCGCACCCTGAGCGACCACGTGTACGCGAAAACCCAGACGCGCGCCCAGGCCCACCAGTGCTTTGGCTACCGGCGAATCGCCTACCACCACCAAGTCAGGCTGGAGGTTGATCGGATCGACGAACAACTCGAGCGTGCCGCCCGAGTGGCAGGCCATGCCGAACTCCAGCACCTCACTCAAGCCCCTCGACTCGGGCTCGGCCTGACCCGGTGCAATCCGGATCGCCTGTGCCTTACCGCTCTTCAAAGCCTGTCGTACGGTCTTCAGGACGGCGGGTTGCGCGCATCCACCACCAATCCAGCCGAAAAACTGACCATCAGCAGTAACCAGCGCCTTGTCACCGGCTTTGGCCGAGGTGGGTGGCAGCGCATGCAGGACCGTGACCAGGGCAAACGGCTTGTTGTCCGCCTGGAGTTTGGCTGCCTGTGTGATCCAGTCCAATGTCATCATGAGAGACCTCCTGTCTTCATCACCGTACAAGCTATTTTGGCCTTGAGCATCAATTTTTGGCTCGCGCACTCAAGCTGCCGAGGGCACTTCACGCTGGCTAGGCCAGTTCAAAACATGTCCTGTCTGCGCGGTAAAGCGCGCCAGGTCGTCAGGCGTGTCGATATCGACGCTGAAATGCTGGTTGTCGGTATCCATCCAAAGTACCGAATCCGGATGCTTATCGCGCCATTGGCGACAGGTCAGGTCTGCACTGCCTGAGAGCCAGCGCTCGCGCAGGGTCGCATCAAACATGACCGGATTGCCCGGCACGCATGATCCATCGGCCAGGCTGACCCGGGGCACCACCATCGACTTGTCGCCGCGCCGACGAAATGCACTGATCACTGAGGTGATGTCTTGCGCATCGATCAAAGGCTGATCAGCCAGCGCCACCATCACCGCATCGAGCCGGCTCGACAAGGCCTGCAGGCCAAGACGCACCGAGGAGGCCTGACCTGCATCAGGATCCGGGTTGTGCACCACCGTGATCGGAAACTGGGCGATCGCCGCTTCGATTTCCGAGGCATGGTGGCCCAGCACCACCGCGAGTTCATCGACGCCTGCGCCCGAGAGCGCAATCAACTGGCGCATCACCAACGGAACGCCGCCGAGCTCCAGCAAAGCCTTGGGTCGTCCGCCCAGGCGCGAGCCCGCACCGGCAGCGAGCAGCACCGCGCCGACGCTCATTCGGCTGTAGAGCCCGTTGGCCTTGTACATGCATCCCATGCCATCAACTCCTTGTCCGATTCACCGCAACGCGTCAATCAATTTGGGCAACACGGCTTTAAGGCTGTTAAGGTCGCCCGCAGGTGCCAGCAGGTCCAGGTGCGGCAGGGCCGCCTGCATGCCCTGGCTGACTGGCTCGTAGCCAGCCTGGTTCATCAAGGGGTTGAGCCAGACCACGCGCCGCGCCCGCCGCCTCAATTGGGCCAATGCACTGGCCATGCCTGTGATTTCCCCCGTATCGTACCCGTCACTCCAAATCAGGACACCGGTACGGGAATTGACCAGCCGCGCAGCATGCTCTCGGTTGAACTGAACCAGGGACTCGCCAATGCGCGTGCCGCCCGCCCAACCTTCAGCCAGCACATGCAAGCGCTCCTGCGCGCGAGAGGGGTCCGGATCGTGAAGCGCCTGCGACACCCCCGTGATGTGGGTGTGAAAAATAAAAGTGTGCACATCAGGCATTTCTGCGCCAAGCGCGCGCGCCAAGCGCAGGTAAAAAAAACTGTACTGCACCATAGAGCGGCTGACGTCGATCAGCAAAACCAGGCGCGGGCGGACCCGACGTCTGTCGCGCCAGAACAGGCGAAACGGCGTACCACCGCTGGCCACGCTGCGGCGAATGGTGGCGGGCAGATCCAGCGTTGGCCCCTGCCGATCAAGCGCCTTACGGCGCAGCCGGATATAGCGCAGATGCCGCGCGAACTGACGCACCAAAGCCTCGACTTCCAACAAATGCTCGCGCTGCATCAACTCGCGAAAATCAGTCGAGCTCAGCCGTTCCTGGCGACTCGCAGTGTCCCGAGGACGCAGTTCTTCGAGCGCCTCGTCAGCCGGCTTTTCCTGCTGGCTGGGCAGGCCCTGGGGCTGATGCCCGGTCAGAAAGCCGTGCTGGCTGTCGATTTTTTCCGGGCGCTGCCATTGATTGGCCGGCAAAAACCAGGCATCGAACAATTTACCAAAGCGCCGCCATTCGTCGGTGCGGCCACACAGCAAGGCGCGCAAGCTGTCACGCAGAATCTCAGGGTTGAGTACGCCGGCGAGGTCGGCCACACGCAGCACATCCATGCCCGCCCCCGCACCGACTGCAAAGCCATTGGCGTGCAAAAAAGTCGGGAAGCGGGCCAGGCGATCGCTGACCCGCTCGGCCAGACTAGCCTGGCTGGCCTCTAACATGCCGCGGCCAAACGGGCGACAACCTCGGTGCTCATGGTCTGCCTGTCTTCGCGTGTTTTGATCAACGCGCCCAGCGTTTGCATGATCTGCTCGGCCCCGTCTTTTTCGATGGTCGAAATGCCCAGCCTGAGCAGCGCAGCTGCCCAGTCCAGCGTCTCGGCGATACCCGGCTTTTTCTGCAGTTCCATCCGGCGCAAGCCCTGCACGAACGCCACCACCTGGCGCGCCAAAGCCAGCGGCGCATCAGGCGCTTTGGCCCGAACAATCGCCAACTCCTTGTCGTAGTCAGGGTAATCAATGTACTGGTACAGACAGCGACGACGCAGAGCGTCCGAGAGCTCGCGCGTGCCATTGGAGGTGATCACGACCAGGGGTTTGCTGCGGGCATGGATGGTTCCGAGCTCGGGAATCGACATTTGAAAATCCGACAGCAACTCCAGCAAATAGGCCTCGAAGGCCTCGTCCGCTCGGTCGATCTCGTCGATCAGCAGGACTGGCGCCTTCTCGCAACTGATCGCTTCAAGCAAGGGTCGCTTGAGCAGATAACGCTCAGAAAACACGTCCTGCTCTTTCTGCGCCAGCCCCCGGTCGTCTTGCTCGAGCAACTTAATCGCCAGCAACTGTCGCTGGTAGTTCCACTCGTACATCGCCGAATGCGAATCCAGACCCTCGTAACACTGCAGCCGAATCAGCTGGGTACCCTGCAAGGCCGAGAGCACCTTGGCGATTTCTGTCTTGCCCACACCAGCGTCGCCTTCGAGCAGCAAGGGCCGCGCCAGGTCCTGCATCAAGCGCAAAGCCGCGACCAGGCCCGGCTCGGCGATATAACCCAGCTGCGCCAGCTCTTGCTGTAGTTGCGCCAGGGCTTGGGCCCGCTGCGCGGTCATCGCGATTGTTTCGGCGCAAAAAGCGAGCGAAACCAGTCCCGGATCATGCCCCACACCAGCGAGAAGGCATTCAACTCCGGAGCCGGCGCAGCGCTCGCTGCCGCGGCAGCCGCGCTGGGTGCTGCGCCCTGCCCCGGGCTCTTAAACA
>JAYQPP010000021.1:0-47461 GCA_038145425.1 Comamonadaceae bacterium
GCGAGAAGGCATTCAACTCCGGAGCCGGCGCAGCGCTCGCTGCCGCGGCAGCCGCGCTGGGTGC
This sequence comes from Comamonadaceae bacterium, assembly GCA_038145425.1. GTDB lineage: Bacteria > Pseudomonadota > Gammaproteobacteria > Burkholderiales > Burkholderiaceae_C > Rhodoferax. Next base: position 65 of record JAYQPP010000021.1, read on the forward strand.
TGCGCCCTGCCCAGTGGCGGCCTCAGCAGGGCCCGCCGCCGTCGACGATGCAGCACCGCTATCAGACCCATCTGGCATGTTCTGGAGCTGCGTTGCAAAGTTGGCCGCAAACTGCTTGAGCACTTGGTCAGCCACCGCGTTCATCATGCGCCCGCCAAAGGCCGCCGCTTTGCCGCTGACTGACACCTCGCTCTGCCCAATCAAATTGCAGCCGCCACCATCGGCGGGCTCAATGCGCGCCGTCAGGTCCATAGAAGCGCCCGAACTGCCGGTGGAATCGGTGCCCTTGCCAATCAGACGCAGGCTGTTTTGCGCCTGGTTGACGTCACGCACCTCGATTTCGCCACGAAACGACATGGTCGCCGGGCCAAACTTGACACTGACCGTACCTTTGTAATGCTGTTCGTCGAGTTTTTCGGTGATCTTGGCGCCCGGCATACAGGCTGCCACGCTCTCGATGTTTTGCAGCAAGCCCCAGGCACGCGCTGCGCCGCCTGGCAGGGCGAATGTCTTCTCCAAACTGACGTTCATCTTCCATCAACCTCACATCAAGCGCCCCGCCCGCCGGGTGGGGCGAGCGCAGTGCTCAGCGCTTGTTAATCCCCAGGGCATTGCACTGCTGCCAGACCCGGTACGCGTTGTGCGGCATGTCCATATGGGACACGCCAAGGTGGGCAAACGCATCCACCACGGCATTGGTGAAGCAGGGAATGCCGCCCACGTGAGGCGATTCAGCAACACCTTTGGCGCCGATGGGATGATGCGGGCAGGGCGTGACCGTGTGGTCGGTCTCCCAGCCCGGCGTCTCCACGGCCGTCGGGATGAAGTAGTCCATCAGCGTGTTGCCCAGATGGTTACCGCTGTCGTCGAAGGGAATTTGCTGTCCCATGGCCACCGCAAAAGCCTCGGTCAAGCCGCCATGGATCTGGCCCTCAATGATCATCGGGTTGATGCGCGTGCCGCAATCGTCGAGCGCGTAGAAACGCCTGACCTTGGTCTCGCCGGTGTACTTGTCGATATCAACCACGCACAGGTAGGCGCCAAAGGGATACGTCAAGTTCGGCGGGTCGTAGTACGACACCGCGTTAAGCCCTTGCTCCATGCCAGCGGGCAGATTGCCGGTGTGCGAAACCAGGCAAATCTCTTTCATGGTCTTGAACTGGGACGGGTTACCCTTAACCTTGAAGCGGTCAATTTCCCACTCGAGATCCCCCTCGGCCACCTCCAACAGATGCGCTGCAATCTTTTTGGCCTTGTCCTTGATTTTGCGCGCGGCCTGCGCCGTGGCAGCGCCCGAGACCGGCGTTGAGCGAGAGCCCCAGGTACCCGCGCCATAGGGCGCTTTGTCGGTATCGCCCTCCTCCACCACAATGTCCGAAGCCGGCAAGCCCAGCTCGGTGGCAATGATTTGGGCGTAGGTGGTGTAGTGGCCCTGACCCTGCGTCATGGTGCCCAGGCGAGCGATCACGCCGCCAGTCGGATGCACGCGGATTTCGCAACTATCAAACAGGCCGATGCCCAAGATGTCGCAGACCTTGGTAGGGCCCGCGCCGACGATCTCGGTGAAGGTCGACAAGCCGATGCCCATCAGCGTCGGACAGTTGGGGTCCGCGCGCTTGGCCTCCTGCTCCTTGCGCAAACCATCGTAGTCCACGGCTTTGAGCACTTTTTCCAGCGCGGTGTGGTAGTCGCCCGAGTCGAGCGTCCAACCGAAGGGCGTGGTGAAGGGAAATTGATCCGACTTGACAAAGTTGCGACGGCGGATTTCCGCCTTGTCCATACCCATCTTCTGCGCCAGCACATCGATCATGCGCTCGATCAGGTAAATCGCTTCGGTCACCCGCAGCGAGCAGCGGTAAGCCACACCGCCAGGGGCCTTGTTGGTAAAGACCGCATCGACACGGCAGTAGGCGTTGGGGATGGCGTAGGACCCGGTGCAGATCGAGAACAGGCCGGCCGGAAACTTGGTTGCCGAGACATGCGAGTTGAAGGCGCCATGATCTGCCAGCGCGCTAAAGCGCAATCCTTTGATCACGCCGTTCTTGTCCGCGGCCAACTCGCCCACGCCGTGGTAGTCACGGGCGAAGCTCGAGGTCGAGAGGTTTTCCATGCGCGACTCAACCCATTTCACCGGAACGCCTGTGACGATCGAGGCCACGGTGGCGACCACATAGCCAGGGTAAATCGGCACCTTGTTGCCAAAGCCGCCGCCGATGTCACCGCCAACCACACGAATCTTGCTCTCGGCTATGCCAGAGAGCATGGCCAGCACCGTGCGAAACAAATGCGGCACCTGCGACGACACATACACCGTCAGGTTGCCTGTCGGCTTGGCAAACGACGCAACGCAGCCGCAGGTCTCCAGTGGGCTGGGGTGCACACGTGGGTTGAGGATCTCTTCACGCACGATCACATCAGCCGACTCAAAGGCCGCGTCTGCCGCAGCTTTGTCGCCAGCCTCCCAGGTGAAGATGTGGTTGGGATGCGTGCGGGGACCGTGGGTCAGGTCCTTCTTGTCAACAATGTCTTCGCGCAGCACGGGCGCATCCGGCAGCATGGCTTTTTTCGGATCAACGATCGCGGGCAACTCTTCATAGTCGACCTCAACCAAAGCAGCGCCGTCGGCAGCGGCGTAGCGGTCTGTCGCCAACACCATGGCCACCTCCTGCAACTGGAAGTGCACTTTTTCATCAGCCAGCACAGCCTGCACATCCCCACCCACCGTGGGCATCCAGTGCAGTTTGACCGGCTTGAGATCATCAGCCGTCAAGACAGCCACAACGCCGGGGCTGGCCAAGGCCTTGCTCTTATCGATGCTCTTGATACGGGCATGCGCATACGGGCTTCGCACCAGGGCACCAAACAACATGCCGGGCAGCTTGATGTCATCGACATACGAGCCCTGACCACGGATAAAGCGAGCATCCTCTTTGCGCAGCATGGACGTGCCCATGCCTTGCAACTTGTCTTCGCGTTCTTTCAATTCAGACATATTTCCCATTTGGAACTCTCCGTTCGTTTCTTGGATTTCAGGCGGTGGCTGCAAGCCGCTTGGCTGCTAGCTGAACGGCCTTGACAATGTTCTGGTACCCGGTGCAGCGGCACAAATTGCCGGCAATGCCGTAGCGGATTTCTTCCTCGGTCGGATTGGGGTTTTCCTTCAGCAGCCGGTACGCACGCGTCAACATGCCCGGGGTGCAAAAACCGCATTGCAGGCCATGCGCCTCGTGAAAAGCCTGCTGCACCGCGTGCAGTTCGCCGCCCTGCTCGAGCCCCTCAACAGTGAGCAGGTCGGAGCCTTCACATTGCACGGTCAGGACCGTGCAGGACTTGAGCGAACGGCCGTCCACATCCACAGTGCAGGCGCCGCAATGTGAGGTCTCACAGCCGATATGCGGCCCGGTGTGCGCAAGTTTCTCGCGCAGCGTATGGATCAGCAATTCACGCGGCTCCACGTCGGCCTTGACGGCCTTGCCGTTGAGATTGAAAGATACGGTTTGGGTTTTAGCCATTTTGAGCTTCTCCTCGCTTGCTTTATTGATTCGCCGCGCGCTGGTGCGCAACCTGTAAAGCACGGCGTGTCATCTCGCCGCACATTGCGCGCTTGTACTCTGCGTCACCGCGCAGGTCCTCCATGGGCTCGCAAATGCTCATAGCCAAACGCGCTGCCTCGTTCAGGCTGGCATCATTGATCGCTTTACCCTTGAGCGCATCCTCTGCGGCATTGGCGCGCAGTGCAGTGGCTGCCACATTGGTCAAGCCAATGCGAACGTCTTCCACCACACCGCCTTTCATACGCAGCACCACAGCCGATGCTGCCGTGGCGTAGTCGCCCGTCTTGCGCTTGAGCTTCTGGTAAGCCGCACCGGTGCCAGCAGCTGGGATTGGCACACGAATCTGCGTCAGGATCTCGCCAGGCTCGAGCAAGGTGGTGTACAAGCCCAGAAAATAGCCGTCGGCCTTGACCACGCGCTGACCTTTCGAGCCCGTGAGCACAAAAGAGGCATCGAGGGCCAGCATCAGCGCCGGGTGATCGTTGCCGGGGTCGCCATGCGAGATGTCGCCGCCAATCGTGCCCTTGTAGCGCACTTGTGGGTCGGCAATCAGACTCGCACCTTCAACCAACAAGGGGATCTTTTGAGCCAGCAACTCCGAATTGACGATGTCATGCTCGCTCGTCATCGCGCCGATATGGATTTCACCGTCGGACTGACTGATGCCACGCAAGCTTTCAATGCGACCGAGGTCAATCAGGTGGGTGGGTTCGGCGAAACGAAGCTTCATCATGGGCAACAAGCTGTGGCCACCAGCCAGAAGTTTGGCGTCGTCGCCAAGATCGCCGAGCAATTGCAAGGCCTCGGGGACCGTGCGCGGCGCATGGTATTCAAAGGGTGCGGTAATCACTGACTCTCCTCATGTTTTGACAAAGCGACCTGCTTTGAAGGGTGACGCTGGGTGCACAAAACTATGCGAGCCATGATACAGGCAATACTTTTGTGCAATGCGTCATTCTGGGAAACCATGCGAATGCGTCGGGTATTCAAGCCGGCCAAGCCACGGCTCTGATCGGCGAGCGCCGAGGTCAGCGTGCAAGGCAGAAACCCCGGCGTGGACCAGACCCTCCTTCATTGGGCGACAGTACTTTGGCAATGACGACGCGCTCAAGCCAGGTTGGCCCTCGATGCAGAGACTTGGACGCGCTGAACGTCTGGGCAGCCGAATCGTCCTCGACCTCAGCACAAAAGTGAAGTGACAATTTACACAGCAATCAATACGTCTGCGACGCACCCTGGGACACATCATCGCGGCCCCAAGAGCGCTGTTGAGCTTGCCGACAGCTACGCACCGTGGATTGCATGGGCTGGCCTGCGCAGCCGATGCAAAACAGATCACGATGCATGTCAGAATCTGCCCGAGCCGAAGCCCGACGCCAGTTCAAAATTTTTTCTCCATCCGAGCAACGCGATCCCCATTTTTAGAAACACATCGTCAAATTCGCGACAGCACATAGCGCGCCACAAGGCGTATTGCAGAAGGACACCTTATGAGTCAAGCCCCAAACAGCAGCGCACGTCCCGCACCAGCCTCTTACCAGCGCATTGCGACAGAGGAAGCTTTTGCGCCAGTCGAGATGATGGACATCTACCGCAAAATTCTGGCCAAGAAAGAGGTTGATCCTGGTTTCCAAGGGCTGATGGGCTTTTACATGAGCAGTCCTAGCGCTCGTGCGCAGCACATCATGCGCTGCCTGACCGATCTCGATCAGATCCGTCTTGAGCACATGGACGCCTGCGGCATCGACAAACAAGTGATCGCGCTCACAGCACCTGGCGTGCAGATCATGGACAAAGAGACGGCCGTGTCGTTCAGCCGAGTCGCCAATGACCAGCTTGCCGATGCCGTGCGCCGTCACCCGACCCGCTTTGTCGGCATGATTGCGGTAGCCCCCCAGGACCCGGCAGCTGCGGCCAAGGAAATTGACCGTGGGGTTACGCGCCTGGGCATGAATGCGGTGATCATCAACTCGCACACCCACGGGCAATACCTCTCGGACCCAAAGTTCTGGGACATTTTTGCCGCAGCCGAGCAGCACCATGTACCGATTTATCTTCACCCCAACGCCTTGCCGGCAAGCATGATCAAACCATTTCAGGAATGTGGTCTCGACGGCGCGATTTACGGCTTTGGTGTCGAAACCGGTCTGCACGCGATGCGCATCATCACGGCTGGCGTGTTCGACCGCTTTCCAAAGCTTCAAGTCATCATCGGCCACATGGGCGAGGCCCTGCCTTTCTGGCTGTACCGGCTCGACTACATGCACCGTGCCACCGTGCTGTCGCAGCGCTACGAGAGCATGAAGCCCATCAAGAAAAGGCCTAGCGACTATCTGCGCGAGAACTTTTACATCACCAACAGTGGCGTGGCCTGGGAGCCTGCCATCAAATTCTCGCAATCGGTGCTCGGTGTGGAGCGCGTGCTCTACGCCATGGACTACCCTTACCAGTACCTGGTCGACGAGGTCATTGCGCTGGACAACATGGACATGGCTGATGAGGATAAGAAGAAGTTTTTCCAGTCCAACGCCGAGGCCGTGTTCAAAATTCGGTAAGGCTCGCTCTGACGCACGTGCAGGCACACTGACCCACCGAATAGACAGACCATGACCCAAAAAACCCGAATTGCAGTCATTGGCGGCGGCATTGCCGGTCTGGGCTTTGCCCTGTCGCTCAAACAGAAGGGCATGCGCTGCGAGGTCTACGAGACTGTGCCGCAGGTACGCGAGCTCGGCGTGGGCATCACGCTCTTGCCGCACGCCATGCGCGAACTCCATGCGCTGGGCTTGCAAAGCCAGCTTGAAGCCGTGGCCATTGAAAACCTGGAGAGCGTGTTCTTCAACCGATATGGGCAGTTCATCTACAAGGAGCCACGCGGCCGTCACGCTGGCTACCCGCTGCCGGAACTGGGCATTCACCGGGGCAAGCTGCACCGCATCCTGTACGAAGAGGCCCTGAAACAGCTAGGGCCAACGCACATCCACACCGCGCACCGATGCGTGGGCATCGAGCAAAATGATCATGAGGCCACGATCCATCTGGTGGACAGCAACACACAGACACCGCGCCCCGCGGTCACGGCTGATATTGTGGTGGCCTGCGACGGCATTCATTCAGCTGTGCGCAAACAGTTCTACCCGGATGAGCAACTGGCCTTCGCGGGCATCAACACTTGGCGCGGGGTGACGCGGCACAAGCCCATACTCAGCGGCAAAAGCTATATGCGCGTGGGCTCGATCGAGACCGGCAAGATGGTGATCTATCCCATCGTTGACAACATCGACGCTGAGGGACGACAGCTGATCAACTGGATGGCTGAAATTCGCGGCGAGTCCAACACCATGAACGACTGGAACCAGAATGGCCAGCTCTCTGATTTTTCGCAGATCTTCAAGGATTGGACCTTCCCTTGGCTGGACGTCACCGCCCTGATCGCCAACGCCGACCAGATTCTTGAGTACCCCATGGTCGACAAGGATCCGGTGCCGCAATGGACTTTTGGTCGCGTCACGCTCATGGGCGACGCCGCACACCCGATGTATCCACGTGGCTCCAACGGTTCAGCGCAGGGCCTCATCGACGCACGAACGCTGGCCGAACAACTGGCATTGCTCGATGACCCGGTGGCTGCACTGCGCGCCTACGAAGCGCTACGCCTGGCGCCGACTGCCAAAATTGTGGAGACCAACCGCTCGATACCGCCAGACTTCATCAACATCAAAGTCGACGAACTCAGCGGCGGCAAGCCTTTTAACAACATCGACGACCTGATCAGCCAGGAAGAACTGCGCGCGATCTCGGACAACTACAAAAAAATCGCGGGCTTCTCGCTCGAGGCGATCAAGGCGACCTAGCGCCTGCGAACCAAACGCTGCACACCCGGGCACCCGAACCATCGGCTCTCCGCTCGTTACGCGGACCTGGTGGGCGTAGCCCTTGCCAAGGTCAGGCTGAGGCTCTGGCCACGGGCTTGGTCGGTAACAAAAACCAGACATAGGCCAGTGCCTGGAGCACAAGCAGGCCCGCCAGCGTCGCCCGAAAGGCCTGGTCAGCCGCCAAGCCTGAAGCGGACAACAGGTCAACCATGGCCCCGATGCCCCACTGCATCACAAAAGCCCCAACAAAGGCCAGCAGATTCAGCGCCGTGTTCACACGACCTGCAAGCTCGACCGGGAAGGCCGCAGTCAGCAAGGGATAGGCAATATTGCTCAGACTGAATGCAAAACCCAGCACCGGCCATATCCATGCAGGTGCCATCAGGTCCAAGAGCACGACCAGATGCGCCAACACGAATATGCCCATGCCAGCGCGCAGCAAGGTCATGGATCCGATACCGATTCGCATCAACCAAGTCGAACACAGCGCCACAAAAAAGAAGCCCGCCAACATGGCCAGGGCCATGTTGAACAAGACGGCCGCCGCTTCAGTGCGGTTCATATGGCTCACCGTCATCAACCAGGGTACTGCCCAGAGCCCCTGCAATGCCATGAAGCCGCCCACACTCAGGCTCGCTTGCGGCGCGAAGCGCCAAAACACGCGATGACCGTAGACGAAGCGCAGCGCGCGCAGTTGCTCGGCCAGCGACACGGAGGACGCGGATTCGGTTTTATCGGGCACCAGCATCAGAAAACCGGCTGACAGCATCAAGAGCAGCGCCACCACGACAAACACGCCGCGCCAACCCAGATAGGGCAAAACCATTTCCACGGGCGTGCTCACCGTCAGGGCGCCGAGCCCACCGGCCACCATGATGGTCGCGGTTAACGAGGGCATACGTTCAATGGGAAACCACTGGCTGAAAGCCTTGAAGCTGGCCATTAGGCAGGCAGATACACCCAGCCCGATCAGGGCGCGCCCCAGTGCCAGGGTCGGCAAGTCCTGGCCCGCTGCGAAAACCCCGCAACCGATTGCAGCCACCAGCAACAAGACCGACTCCACTCGCCTGGGACCGTAGTGATCAAGCAGCACGCCCAGGGGCAACTGGAACAGGCCAAAGCCCAGAAAGTAAGCCGAGGTCAGCAGTCCGAGCCCATTAGCTGTGACACCCAGCTCCTGGGTCAGTTCTGGGGCAATCACGGCATTGATACTGCGCAAGCCATAGGACAAAAAGTAGCCCATGGCATAAGCCGGCACGATACGTAACCAGATGGCTGCAGGAAGCGTCATATCATGCATTGTCGCTGGCGATTCTTTGTTGGCAGAGACCAGACATCAAACGACACCGTCCCGACCCCGATTCGCCTGCCGCAAACACCGCCCATGGTTCAATCATCAACGCATGCAACATCGGTCGTTCTGCTTGATGGAGGCACTGGGCAGGAACTGATTCATCGGACCCAGCACGCACCAACGCCCCTGTGGTCTGCACAGGTCATGATGGAAGAACCAGCCCTGGTCGAGCAGGTCCACCAGGATTTCATCGACGCCGGCGCCCGCATCATCACGCTGAACAACTACACCGCCACGCCTCTGCGCCTGGCCCATCAGCATAAAGCGCACTGGTTCGCCACGCTGCACCAGGCGGCGATTCGGGCTGCCCAGCGCAGCCGAGACCGTGTGCGGGCTAACGATTCAGTCGGCATTGCCGGTTGTTTGCCGCCGCTGGTCAGCAGCTACCACAGCGAAGACATCCCCTCGCAGCCGGTTTGCCTGGAACAGTACCGGCAATTAGTCGCCGCCCAGGCCCCAGGTGTCGACCTCTTTTTATGCGAAACACTCTCATGCGTACGAGAGGTCCAGGCGGCAGCGACCGCCGCGGTCGAAAGCGGTAAACCGACCTGGGTTGCCATGACTGTCAACGACCAGGACGGCACCCACCTGCGATCGGGTGAGCCCTTGGCTGATGGTGTGGCTGCCGCGCGAGCGGCCGGTGCGAAGGGCGTGCTGATCAACTGTTCATGGCCAGAAGCCGCCACCCAGGGCATGGGTATCCTGGCCCAAAGCCAACTACCATTTGGCGCCTACGCCAATGGATTCACACAGGCCAATGCACTGCAGCGCGGCAAGTCGGTGGCCGGCCTGCAAGCCCGTGCCGATCTGGATCCGTTAAGCTACGCAGCACACGCTCTGCGCTGGGTAGCCATGGGTGCCAGAATCGTGGGGGGATGCTGTGAGGTCGGACCACTGCACATTCGCGCACTGGCCCAAGCGCTTGAGCAAAGTGGCTTCCAGATCGTGCGCCAACTGCCGAGCTAAGCCCCTTCATGCACAGCAAACGTGAGAACACAGGCATCATCATGAGCGAACCTTCATTCGAGTCTTTCAAAAAAATCAAGCTTGCGCAGGGCTTTGACGAAGTGCTTGTCAGGACCTGGGACCCTCTCTTTGCCAATGAGCCGCATGCGCACCCTTTCGATACAGAGGCCTTGGTCGCCGAAGGCGAATATTGGCTCACCGTGGGCGAGGCGGTGACGCACTATCGGGCGGGCGACACCTTCAGTGTGGCGCGCGGTCTTGTGCACAGCGAGCGGTATGGCGCCAGCGGCGCCGTCTTTTGGGCTGCTCGAAAAAACTGAGGCCATGACCAACGAGCTGCTCGCCAACCGCGCCTGCCTTGGGTCGGCTGATCACATCGCGCCACTGCCACATGCACTTCAAAGGTAACAAATCATCCTTGCCCGCCAAGCCCTGCCAGTGCTGCGGACGGGAGATGACCTGGCGCAAGTCCTGGGCCAGGAATTGGGAACAGGTGAAATACTGTTCGGATGCCTGCCGAAAAAACGCACGCTCGGTTAAAGCAAATGCCGACAAAACCCTGCAAGGAACCACACCTTGAGCAAACTCGCCATGAATGTGCTGGGCGCGCCGCTGGTGCCCTGCTCGTATGACCCGCTAACCGGCTTTCGCCGTGACGGCTGCTGCAACACCTACCTGAACGACCACGGCAGCCATGTGGTCTGCGCGCGCGTCACGCAAGCCTTTCTGGACTTTTCGCTCGCTCGTGGCAATGACTTGATCACGGCTAGACCCGAATACCGCTTCCATGGCCTCAAAGCAGGTGACCGCTGGTGCTTGTGCGCGTTGCGCTGGAAAGAGGCTTTTGAAGCCGGTGTGGCGCCGCCGGTCATTTTGGCCTCTACCCACATCAAAGCGCTGGAATGGATCGATCTGGACCAACTCCAGGCCCATGCCTGGCAGGCCAGCGCCTGAGGGTCTGCTTCTTGGCCGTAAAAGCAATCACAAGGTCAGCCCCGTGCGCGCGACCCATCACAGCCAACCCCTTGCCACAAGAAGCCCGCAGACAAAGCCCGAGGCAGGCTGATCCAAGACGGCAAGCATTTCTCCAAACGCCCGCCTTGTCCTCATGAAGCTGCCACCCAGCCCATCCACCCGTGATCTGGTGATCGTGCTGGGCGATCAGCTCGACTCGCAGGCCTTGGCCCTGCAAGGCTTCGACCCCAAAGCCGACCGAATCTGGATGGCCGAGGTCGAACAGGAGTCAACCCACGTGCCATCGTCCAAGATGCGCAGCGTCCTGTTTTTAAGTGCCATGCGTCACTTCGCCCAGGACCTTCGGGCCAGAGACTGGCCCCTGCACTACAGCTACCTTGACGATGCCGACAACTCGGGCACGCTCAGGGGCGAGCTCGAGCGGGCGATTCAGCGCTACCAACCTCAGACGCTGCGCCTGAGCGCCCCCGGTGACTGGCGGGTCTGGCAAGATATTCAGGCTCTGGCGCGAGCCCACCAGCTGCCCTTGCAGGTTCATGAGGACCGGTGCTTTTTCACCTCGGTGCGCGACTTTGCCGAGCACGCCAAAGGGCGAAAGCAACTGCGCATGGAGTACTGGTACCGGCACCTGCGCCAACGCTTCAATATCCTGATGCAAGACGGGCAACCCGTGGGCGGGCAGTGGAATTTTGATGCAGACAACCGCATCGCCTTTGGCAAACAGGGACCGCCACCACTGCCCTCACCTAGCCAATTTCAGCCCGACGCCATCACGCAAGAGGTCATGGCACTGGTCTCGCAACGCTTTTCAAAGCATCCTGGGCGTCTGGATGACTTTGCCTGGCCGGTCACGCGCGCGCAAGCCCTGCAGGCGCTGGACACTTTTGTAAAGGAACGCCTGCCGTCGTTCGGCCCCTTTGAGGACGCGATGTGGAGCGGCGAGCCCTGGCTGTATCACTCGCACCTGTCCGCAGCGCTCAACCTAAAACTGCTCAGTGCACAAGAACTTGTTGCAGCGGCCACCCAGGCCTACGCCAGTGGACACGCGCCGCTGGCATCGGTCGAAGGATTTGTTCGCCAGGTCCTGGGCTGGCGTGAATTCGTGCGCGGCATCTACTGGACCCAGATGCCAGACTACCTAGCGCACAACGCACTGAATGCCACAGGCAGCTTGCCAGGTTTTTTTTGGACAGGTGAAACAGACATGGCCTGCCTTCGCGATGTGCTCAATCAAACCTTCAACACGGGCTATGCCCATCACATTCAGCGCCTGATGGTCATTGGCTTGTACACCCTGCTGCGTGGCGTGGCGCCCAAGGAAGTGCACGAATGGTTTTTGAGCGTTTATGTCGATGCAGTGGAATGGGTGGAACTGCCCAATACGGTGGGCATGTCACAGTACGCCGATGGTGGCTTTCTGGCCAGCAAACCCTATATTGCCAGCGGCCATTACATCGACCGCATGAGCAACCACTGCAAGACCTGCCGCTTCGACCCCAGCCAGGCCACAGGCCCGGGCGCCTGTCCCTACGCCACGCTGTACTGGGACTTTCTCATCCGCCACGAGACACTGCTCAGCAAAAACCCGCGCATGGGCATGCAACTGAAAAACCTGGCCCGCCTGAGTGCCGACAAGCGCCTCACGATTCAGGATCAGGCCAAGCGCCACCGAGATGGGGACGCAAGCCAGAACAACTAGGGACTCGGGTAGGCCTGATGACTCAACGCACGACCATGCTCGTCGACGCGCACCAGAATCAAGTCGCCCGAGCCAATGTTCTCGCCAGTAAATTCGCGAATATTGACATGATGCGTCACCAGCACCAGGGCCTTGGCGCCTTTGAGCCATCGCTGGCGGGCAATGAAGGCCTGTAAATCCCGGTTCTGTTGCGGTGCCTTGGCGCCCTGGTCAAAAAATGAGGCCAGGGCTTGCAACACCTCTGGCCGAGCGAGTCTGAGCAAGCTCGCTGTTTCCTGGCAACGGCACCAGATACTGGTGAACACCAGCGCCTCAGACAGACCTTGCGCCCGCAACCACTGGCCAATGCGCACCGCCTGATTTTTGCCCTCCTGGTTCAGCACGCGCTGGGTGTCACAACGGTCTAGCGAGTAGCCCGGCGGATCACCCACGCCAGGTGCATAGGCATGGCGGATCATCAGCACATAGTCTGGCGAGGACAGCTTTTGCGCCAACTCGCTGGCGCTCGCCGTTGCCCACAGCACATAGAGCAAAATGAACAAGGTCAACAGTCGCTTCATTTCAGGCCTCGGGTTTGATGCGAGCGCATATCAGTAAATGCCAGGCAACAGGCGCCAAGTGCGCTGCTGGTAAGCACGGTAATCCTCGCCCAGGGTTTTCAGCATCGACGCCTCTTCCAAGTGGATGCCAAGCAAAATGTACACAGTCAGTCCCACCGCAAACATAAAGTGTGTCCAAGTCATCTCGGGCGTTGCCCACAACGCCAGCAACGCGCCAGCCATCATGGGATGGCGCAAAAAGCGATACAGCGAACGTTGCGTGAAAGGTGGCGCCCGGTAGTCAAGCCCGGCAGCAAAACAATAGGCCTGGCGCCAGCCCAAGAGATCCGCGCCGTCGGTCAGCCTGGTGCTGTAGAGCACCAAGGCCAGCCCCGATGCAAAAAGAATCCAAATCACGGCGCGCAGACTGAGCGCATCGATCTGCCAAACCATCCCGGCCAAGGGCTGCCAAGCCCACATCATCCAACCCAGCACCACACTCGATGCCACCACATAAGTGCTGCGCTCCAGGGGTGTGGGCAAGCGTTGCCAGAGCCATTGCTTGAAGCTGGTTCGCGCCATCAGGCTGTGTTGTACACCCCAGGCCAGCAGCAAGCCCGCATTGAGCCAAGCGCCTCGACCCGACGCCGTCAAAACGCTTTGCCCCAGATTTGTCGGTATTTCGGCGTGCATCAAAAAACCGAGAAAGTAGACGCTCACCACCATGGCCAAAACAATGGCCAGCAAGGCATACGCCAGCACAAACCACTGGATCGCGCGACGAGGCGATACCGGGTTCACGCCAGCGTCTCCTCAAAGGAGCGGGTGCTCCTGCAAGCGCTCAATTCGGGCCGTCCTTTCGCCGGCGCGTGATGACGTCGGACAGGCGGCTGTAAAACGCCCGGCCCAGACGACCGATCGGTCGCAGCGCCGCATCTGAGAGCACATCGATGCGATGCTTCTTGCCCTCGCGTTCTCCCTGATAAACCGATTTCATGATGTGCACACGTGCGACGTCGCCCATCACCCACTGATTGGTGCCCAGCGGGATGATCTGGCGCAATCGACACTCAAAACTCACCGGACTTTGTGCAACCCGAGGGGGTCGGACCAAGTCCGAGGGCAGACTGGCAATGCCCAGCGCATCGAACTCGCTCACACCCGGCGCCAGATCCTGTGCGCTGTCGACCATGGCCTCGAACAGCGCCTCAGGCGATAGATTGACCACAAACTCGCCCGTGGCCTGGATATTGGCCAAGGTGTCCTTCAGCGCCGACTGGTGCGCATCGTGATCATCACCGCGCGGCCCACAGGAAAAACCAAGGACGGGGGGCGAGGGGCAGCACACGTTGAAAAAACTGAAAGGTGCGATATTGCTGAGGCCTGTTGCACTCATGGTCGAGACCCAGGCAATCGGTCTGGGCATCACACTGTCGCGCAGCAAAAAATACATCTCGCTCGGGCTGAAGGCCTCAACGGGCAAAGATACGGTCTCGGTCATATTCGGTCACACCTGCTTTGTTGATATCGGGTCCCCTGGGCAGCCTTTCGTCTCGTCGCGATCCATGACGCACCACCCCGCCTTGGCCCACTTTTGCCCCACAATCAATTCCCAGCGCTCCTGACGCCAGGCCCTCACTGTGCCATGACGCCAACTGGCGCACCACAAGCACACATGTTGCGAGCCATGCCCACACCTGATTCTGCACTGATCATTCTGAACCCCAAGGCAGCCGGCGGCAAAACCGGGCGCTGGGTTGCGCCCATGCGTTCATGGCTGATTGAGAACCGGCCCCAATCGGTGTTGATGGAGACCCAGGCGCGTGGACATGCCGAGCACTTGGCCGCGCAGGCCCGCCTGCAGGGTTTTAACCGGGTCGTCGCTGTGGGCGGCGACGGCACGCTGCAGGAAGTTGCCAACGGCCTCATGGCCGTTTCGGACAAGGACCGCCCCAGCCTCGGCCTAGTGCCGGCCGGCCGAGGCAACGACGCTGCGCGCGGCTATGGGCTTTCAATGAAGCCGCTGGCGGCCTTGCACGACGCGCTGCGCGCAGACACACGCGGCGTCGACCTGATCCTGGCGCGTTGCGAAGATGGCGCGCAGCGTTACTGCTGTGCCGCTGGTGGCATTGGCTTCGATGCCCAGGTGGCTCACACCATGGCCAACCATCGACGCTTCTGGATGCGCGGTGAACTCGGTTACATGCTGGCTACGCTCAACGAACTGCGACGCTTTAAAAACTGCCAACTGCGTATTGGTCTCGAGACTGCGGGCGACTCCATCCAGGTAGAGCAACGCTTTCTTTTCACTGCGTTCGCCAACGGGCCTTTTTACGGTGGCGGCATGCGCATCTGCCCGGATGCGCGTTTTGATGATGGCCTGATCGATGTCTGCATGGTCGGTGACCTGACCCGACGCCAGGCACTCAAGGAGTTGCCCGGCATCTACCAGGCCCGACATATCCATCACCCCAAGGTGCGTATGGCCCGAGCGGCCTCAATCACGGTTGATGGCAGCGCAGACATCAAAGTGCATCTCGACGGCGAGCCCTTCGGTCGATTGCCTCTTCATCTAAACGTCGCACCGCAGGTCCTGCAGATCGCCATGCCAGGCTGACGGTCGCGCAAACCAAAGACTTTTGGTTTCTATAACAAACGCCTGCGATGGAAGCAGCGCCGCGCCGATAATTTGCGCTCTGTTTCACTGCCCCGCTCGAAAGCCAAACATGCCCGTCAGTATCGACTACTACCTCGCCGCCAACAGCCCCTGGACCTACCTGGGACACGAACGACTCTGCGCCATGGCCGAACGAGCCGGCGCCACCGTACGGGTCAAGCCGGTGGACCTAGCAAACCAGATTTTCCCGGCATCGGGTGGACTGCCCTTGCCCAAACGCGCACCGCAGCGCCAGGCCTATCGACTGGTGGAATTGCGGCGGTTCAGCGAGTTTTTGAACATGCCCATGCAAATTCAGCCGCGTTTTTTTCCAGTGGACCCCACGCCTGCATCCCTGCTGATCACAGCGGCGCAAATGCAAATCGGCGACCAGGCCGCACTGCAATTGACTGGTGCGGTGCTACGTGCTGTATGGGCTGAGGAAAAAAATATCGCGGACTCATCGGTACTGGCAAGCCTACTGGTGCAAACAGGCCTCAGCGCCAGTTTGCTCGAGGCCGCCGCCCAAGCCGCCGTCAGCGCCAAGTACCAAGAATTCACCGACGAAGCTTTGGCCTGCGGCGTATTTGGCTCGCCAAGTTACGTCATCGATGGTGAGATTTTCTGGGGCCAGGATCGACTCGATTTCCTGCAGCGCCGCCTTTTGCAAGCCTGACAGCCTGCAGCGGGGCCGCAGGCCTGACACACTGGCTCAGGCAGCCGATAGAGGCGGTGCGACGCTCAGGCCTTGGACCTGGTGCTTGGCAATCAGCTCTGCGACCAGTCCGCGCTTGATCGCGTGCTGGGAAAAAGCCTGCAAGAAGGCGGCAGCGTCAACATGGCGTTTGTGGGTGCCAATCGCCTGTTGGATGGCCGTAAAGCGTCCCGGCAGGATGCGTGTGCCCGGGATTTTTTTGATATCGTTCAACAAGGCCGGCAGCAACGCTGCCAACGCATCTGCGCCTTGATCGACGAAGGCGGCCAGAGCGCCGTCAAAGCCTTCGGCGTGAACCAGCGTGGCATGCTTTAGATTGCGCTGCAGCCACAAGTCGTACGCCGTGCGCCTCGACACCGCAATGCGAACCCCAGCGGCGTCGACTTCGCTGGCATGCCCAAAACGCGAATCGTCCCGAACCAGATACGTGGCCTCAATTTCGACATACGCGCTGCTGAACGCAATTTTTTCGGCGCGTGCAGGCTCCGCGCCGATCAGGCCGATGTCCCACACCTCGTCCGCCGCTGCATCTGCCAACAGGCCAGGTCCGGTAAAAGGCACCAGCGTCAGGCCAACGCCCAGGGTGTCTGCAATCGCAGCAGCCATATCGGGCGCGACGCCTTGCGGGTCCCCATTAGCCGCTTTTCCCGTGACGAGCAGAAAGTTGCTTAAATTGATGCCCGCACGCAAAACACCAGTTGGTGCGAGTTGTGCGACCAGCGCTGGGTTTACAAGATCGCGCATCGCCTGGAGTTTGTCTGTCATGACATCGCCTTTTCAAATGCCGGGCTCCATTAGCCCTAAAAAAACCAACTGCAAGCCGGGCCTGATTACATCGTCAGTCGGCGCTGGCACTGCAGAATCAGGCCTGACCTGGTGTTGCCAGACGGCATACCTCTTTTACGTGGGCAGACTTACCCAAGGCCCAACATGCTTTGATCAACGCCCGTGTCTGGGTCTGACCCAGCACCAGATCGCTCATGCCGCTGAATTTACCCTCGAGCTGGGCATCGCTCATCGGGTTTTCTAGTGAACCGATCGCATGCTCCACAAAAACATGCACCTTGCGCCCGTCTTTGAGCAAGGCCGTCACGTCGGCGCTGGCTTCGTCAATGCTGTCGTCCACCGTGGCATGAACTTTGGCGCGCAAAGCCACCATGTCGGCACGGTTCACGACCTCGTCCGAGAACTCCTCTTCCGAGGCTTGCCCGAACGTCAGGCCAGCCGCACAACCGTGGTAGACGCTGAACTTGGCTTGTAAGCCATCGGC
The DNA here is from genome assembly GCA_038145425.1 of Comamonadaceae bacterium. Lineage (GTDB taxonomy): Bacteria > Pseudomonadota > Gammaproteobacteria > Burkholderiales > Burkholderiaceae_C > Rhodoferax. The sequence continues at coordinate 17,668 of JAYQPP010000021.1, forward strand.
AGGCGTCTTTTTGCCAGTGAGCTCAAGCACCAGGGAATGCACCCTGAGCTCGATTCGCTCGATGTCTTCAGGCTTAACGCCCTGAGCGCGCAACTGGGCACAGGCGTCGATGCTCGGGTGGATCACGATGCCGCAGGCGAAGGGTTTGTAGGTGTTAAACGATATTTCGAAACGCTCACCGAGCTCGCCAGTGATTTCACGCCAGTCGTTCTTGATCGACACGGTTTGCATAAAGCCACGCGGGGCCTCCAGCGCCTTGGCACTGGCGGTAAAGCCTTTGGAGGCCAGCAAAGCCGACATCAAGCCTGCGCGCGCTGCACCCCCCGGGTGAAAGGGCTTGGTCATGGTGCCGAACTGCTCGCGCATGCCCACCGGCTGCGAGGACGCAATGCCCAGCGCCATGGTAGTCTTGTCCACATCGAGCTTCAGTAACCTGGCACAAGCGGCAGCGGCACCCAACATGCCTGTCGACCCGGTGATATGCCAGCCCCGATCGTAGTGCTGGGGATACATGGCATTGCCGACGCGGCACGACACATCAATACCCAGCACCACCGCGTCGACCAATTCACGGCCCGTGCTACCCAAATGCTCAGCCAGCGCCAACGCAGCCGATGCGACGGGTCCGGCCGGGTGAATAATGGTTTTGAGGTGTGTGTCGTCAAAGTCAAAAGTGTGCGAGGTGATGCCGTTGATCAGGGCAGCGCTGGCCATGTCGACCTTCTCAACCCGGCCGAGCACGCTGGCCTGAGGCGCTGGCTGCAACATATTGGCCGCCCCCACAGCCGCATCGGCGGAGTCGTGCCGGGCTGCACCGACCGCGCAACCCACCCAATTCATGATCGTTCGATGGGCCTCGTGGTCGACCGCGTCTGACCATCCGCGCGAGGGGTGACGTGCAACAAATTCAGCCAACAAGCGGGTGACCGGGGGAGCATTGTGGTCGGCGTCGACCTGTGTGTTACGTGCCATGGGGTGTCTCTAGGTGGGTCCGTGCAAAAAGGCTGGCATGTTATCCGAAGCACCCATGCATGGCAGCCAAGCGACGTCTGCATCCCATGCAAACCAAAGCGACAATTTTTTAAAATAGTTCCTGTGACCAGGCGCTCACGCTGTTCGCGCCCATCGAGGCGACAAGTGAAAAGACATTGAGCTTTCGTAGGCGCCCCCCAGACACCCACCCTGCCGTGCATAGGTCGCAGGCCGAAACAAGCTCTCATGAACAACTACCTGATCGCTGCCCTGTATCAATTCGTTGAGTTGCCAGACCACCGGGCCATGCAAGCGCGCCTGCGCAGTTTTTGCGACGCGCACGCGATCAAAGGCACGCTCTTGCTCGCATCGGAGGGAATCAATGGCACGATCGCCGGTGCGCCCGATGCGGTGCATGCCCTGCTGGCATTTTTACGCCAGGATCCCCGCCTGAGCACGTTGACCCATAAGGAGTCCTGGTCAGACCAGCCGCCTTTCGTGCGCATGAAAGTGCGTCTAAAAAAAGAGATCGTCACCCTCGGTGTTCCTGGGCTTAATCCAAGTCGCATGGCGGGCACCTACGTCAAAGCGAAAGACTGGAATGAGCTGATCAGTCGGGACGACGTGGTGGTCATCGATACCCGCAACACCTATGAAGTCCGAATCGGGACCTTCGCGCAAGCGCTTGACCCGCAACTCGCGGCGTTTTCAGACTTACCCCAATGGCTGGCCCAACAACAAAAACCTGGCGGCCGGCTCGAGGAAAAGGACTCAAAAAAACCCAAAGTCGCCATGTTCTGCACCGGCGGTATCCGCTGCGAGAAGTCCACCGCCTATCTGCGTATGCAGGGTTTTGAAGAGGTCTATCACCTCGAGGGCGGCATTCTGAAATACCTGGAGGAAGTGCCAGCGCAGAGCAGCCTCTGGCAGGGGCAGTGCTTTGTGTTTGATGAGCGAGTGTCTGTCGGCCACGGTCTCGTCGCTGGCGACTACACGCTGTGCCGGGCCTGCGGCGAACCGCTGAGTGAAGAGGACCGCAGACTACCGAGTTTTGTCAAAGGCGTGAGTTGCCGCCATTGCGAACATGACACCAGTGCAACGAAGAAACAAGGTTTCTCAGAGAGACAGCGTCAGGTCACGCTGGCCAAGGAAAAAGGCGCTCAACACATCGGCGCCACAAGGCCCAGGAAGAAAAGCGCTCCGGACTGACAAAGCCTGAATTCGACCGTTCTCACGCAAGCCGCGAAGCCAAGCGTCGCCAGCAGGATCACGAACGGCTACGTGCCCAAAAGGGCTCGGCCCGAACTCGGCAAAAGGCTATTGCTTCACGGCGCCCAGACGCTGCGCCAGCGCCATGGCGCCGTCCGACAAGCTCTTGCCGTTATGGGCCTGGCAAAACCTGTCGAGTTCCACCAGGGTGCTGCCCACATCGGGAATAGCCAAATCCTTGGCGCCTGCAAATACATTGTGCCCAGCCAGAAAGCCCTGAACCCACGCTGCCACCTGATAGGTGTCTGGTGCATTGTTCATCCGACGCATCTCCAGATAGTCCCTGCACTGGCCCGTGCCCGCGCCCCGAACAGTGACTCTATCGGCTCCTGCGGCCAGCACGGGCATCACCAACAGGCCTGTCAGCATCCACTTCGTCATTTGCATCGCTTCGCTCCTTGCCATGATGGCCACAAGTTTACGTTCAGCGCACAGGCATCTCGGCAGCCGCCAGTGACCCCGGCTTAGGGGTCTTTCCAAGACGGCGTACACTGGGCTTGGCTTCACGGCAACAGATCGACAGCCCGCCTCAGGCCGGCAGGAAGGAAGCATCAGGTGAGCGAGAAGGAACCCCTATCCCCCCAGAGCGCCCAGCCCTCTGCACCCCTGGTTGAGCGGCGACGCACGCCGCGCCCTTTTGAGAACAAGACCACGCAAGTGGTCGAAAAAGCCACCGACTCGGCCTGGGCGCTTTTCGAGGATGTCGACGCATCGCTATCGGTGCCCACCCCTGGCAGGCCAGGTGATGCAAAGCCAGATGCCCATCAACAGCCGCCCAATGATGCCGAAGCCAGCGCAGCCATCGAAAGCATGATCATCAACATGGGCGGCTCAGAGACCGGGGCGCCTGCCCAGACCGGCGGGAAAGAACCAATTATCAAAACGCCGCAAGTCGAGGAAGCGCTCGCTGAAATCCGCCGCCAACATCCACAGATCGCCAACAAGATTGATCTGGATTGGGGCCACAAAACCTGCACAGCCTACATCCAGAGCCTGCTGTCCGACAGCTACAGCCGCGACCAAAACGTGCGATCCGGCTTCAGCACACCCGTGGCCAGAGCCTTGATGAACCTGTTGTCGCTCCACCCTTAAGCAACACGACGGGCCCACCCAAGCCGCTGAACAGGACGACAGGCGTCAATGCCCGCTTGCGGCGGCACGCACTGGAGCGGGCTCTTCGGGCGTCAACACTGGCCCGCTGCCGCTGATTTTGTCAAGCATGATGTAAATCACAGGCGTGATGAACAGGGTAATCGCCTGGGAAAAAACCAAGCCGCCGACCACTGCAAGACCCAGGGGCTGACGCAGTTCTGCACCAGCGCCAATGCCCAGGGCAATGGGCAAAGCACCCATTAATGCAGCCATCGTGGTCATCATGATCGGCCTGAATCGCAAAATACACGCCTCGCGGATGGCCGCCGGTGCAGCCATACCCCGGTGACGCTGCGCATCCAGCGCAAAGTCAATCATCATGATCGCGTTCTTCTTCACGATACCAATGAGCAGCACGATACCGATGGTGGCGATAAGGGTCAGGTCCATACCGAACCACATCAAGGTAGCCAATGCCCCCACCGCAGCAGAGGGCAGCCCGGCCAAAATGGTGATCGGGTGAATGTAACTTTCGTACAGAACCCCCAGCAGCACATAAATCACGAGCAAGGCGGCAATCACCAAAATGGCCTGGCTGCCCTGCGATTTCTTGAACACCTGCGCATCGCCGCCGTAGCTGGAAATGACAGAGTCAGGCATCTGGATGGCCGTGCGCGCGGCATCGATCTTGGCTGTTGCATCGCCAAGGGCAGCACCAGGCGCCAGATTGAACGAAATCGTCACAGCCTGCAATTGCCCCACATGATTGATCGAGGTCGGCCCGACCGAGCGTTCAGAGGTTGTGAACGCGGCCAGCGGCACCAGTGCACCAGTGTTAGCGCGCACGAAGATGTTCTGCAAGGCAGATTCGTCCTGTTTAGCCTCGGGCGCAACTTCCATAATGACCGCGTAGCTGTCGGTCGGCAGGTAAATCGTCGACACCTGTCGCTCACCAAACGCGCTGTAAAGCGCGTTGCGCACGCTGTCCATCGAGACGCCCATGGCATTGGCGCGGTCCCGATCAATCTTCAACTGTGCTTGCAGGGCGCGCAATTGCGCGTCACTGGTTACGTCTCGGAAGATCGGATCCTGACGCAGCTTTTCCTGCATCTTGACCGCCCAGTTGTTGAGTTCATCAGCGCGCACGCTTTGCAAAATGTACTGAAACTGGGCTTTACTGGGCCGACCGCCCAATTGCAGGTTCTGAATCGGGCGCATAAACACATTGATGCCGGCCACACCGCGTAATTTTTTGCGCAGACCGTCAATGACCTGCTTCATGGGCTGGCGCTCACCATGGGGTTTGAGCGTGATGAAAAGGCGACCCGTGTTTTGCGAGCCCCATCCGCCGTTAAACGAGTTCACCGCCAGCACATTGGGGTCTTTGCGAACAATATTGGCCGCCGCGGACTGCAGTGCCAACATCGCCTCAAAGGAAATGTCCTCGCTGGCCTCGGTGGACGCGATGATTTGACCAATATCCTCTTCCGGGAAAAAACCTTTCGGGATCACAGTGGTCAGCCAGGCCGTGGCACCAAATGTCGATAAGGCCAGCGCGACCATCCAGTAGCGATGGGCCAGGGCCAGGTCGAGCAAACGCGTGTAGCCGCGCAGCATGGCGTTGAAGCCCCGTTCAAACAGCCGAACCACAAATCCGGGCGGCTTTTTATGGCTTTCATCCGTTAAGAACCGACTCGCCAACATGGGCACCAACGTCAGGGACACAAATGCAGAGACCAGAATCGCCAAGCCCACGACCACGGCAAACTCGTGAAACAACATGCCAATGACACCGGGCATGAAAAAGATCGGGATAAACACGGCGATCAGCGAAGACGAAATCGAGATGATGGTAAAGCCGACCTCACGTGAGCCACGCAAGGCAGCCTGAAAAGGGTCCTCGCCGTTTTCAACGTGTCGGATGATGTTCTCCAGCACCACGATCGCATCATCGACCACCAGACCGACCGCCAGCGTCAGGCCCAGCAGCGAAATATTGTCCAGACTGTAGGACAGCCCCCAAAGCAATGCAATCGCACCAACGAGCGACACGGGCAGCGACAGCGCTGGTATCACAGTGGCAACAAACCGACGCAGAAAAAGAAAAATCACCAGAACCACCAACACAATGGTTCCCGCCAGCGTGAGCGACACGTCGTGCATGGCTTCCCGAATAGACAGTGAGCGGTCGTTGATGGGTGTAAGCGACACTGAGTCTGGTAGCTGTTCCTTCAGCTTGGGCAAGGCCGCTCGGATGGCGTCAACCACCTGCACCGTGTTCGCGTTGGACTGCCGCTGAATCGCCAGGGTGATCGTTGGGTCGCCATTGAACGTCGCATAGCTTTTGGTGTTCTCGATGCTGTCTTCAACCGACGCGACATCACGCAGGCGCACAGGCATACCGCCCTTGTTGCTAACGATCAGGTTGCCAAATTCAGTGGCGTTGCGCAGTTGCTTATTGGCCTGCAAAACCAGCGTCTGGCGAGGGCCTTCCAGCGTGCCCACCGGCGTATTGGAGTTGGCCGCACGCAGCGCCGAGCTGATTTCATCAAGGCTCAGATTGCGAACCGCAAGCGCATCGGGCTTGACGCGTACGCGAACCGCGTAACGCTTGGACCCATAGATATTGACCTGCGCAACACCTTCAATCATCGACATGGTCGGTGCAATCAGGTGCTCGGCGTAATCTTGCAGGTCTGAGGGCGCCATCGACGGCGATTGCAGCGAGATAAACAGGATGGGCGCATCTGCCGGGTTCACTTTCCGGTACGAGGGCGGGTTGCTCATGTCTTGTGGCAACAAGCGCTGCGCCCTGAGCAATGCAGCCTGAACGTCCACCGCTGCGGCGTCGATGTCGCGCTTGGGGTTGAATTCCAGCGTCAGCGAGGTCGCCCCCTGGCTGCTGGTGGAACTGATGGTCTCCAGGCCTGGAATCGACTGGAATTGGTTTTCCAGGGGCAAGGCCACGGCTGTGGCCATGGTCTCTGGACTCGCCCCCGGCAAACGCGCCGACACATTGATCACGGGCGTGTCATAACTGGGCAGTGCAGCCACAGGAATATTTTGCAGTCCAATCACACCGGCCAAGATGATGGCCAGGTTCAGCAGCACCGTCATCACCGGACGGCGAATAAAAAGTTCAGAGAGATTCATGATGCGCCTTTGTCGCGACGTTTGCCATCACCCTGGGCTGGTTTAACCGAATCAGCGCCGTCCGAAGCCTCGGCCCGCTTACCTTTTGAGCCTTTGCCGCCTTTGCCAGCTGGCGCGCCTTCTTCGGAACCAGCGCCCTCAGCCGCAGCAGCCTGGCCCTCAGGCTTTGCTCCTTTTTCGCCATCTGCGCGCTGGGGTTTGCCACCGCGGGCGCCGTCGCCGCCCTCAGACCTCTCTTCCCGGGGACGCTCCATCACCGGGGAATTGGGACGAACGTTTTGTCTGCCATCCATGACCACCACATCACCGGGCTTGAGGCCTGTGACCACTGCATCCAGGCCTTCAGAAAACAGCACCTTCACGGGCCGCACCGTGGCTTTACCTTCGCTGACAACAAACACGGTTGTACCTCGCGCCCCCTGCACAATCGTGGTCTGAGGAATCACCAAAGCGTCCTTGATGACGGTCACGGTCTGGGAAATCTGCACAAAAGCGCCCGGCCACAATTTGCTGTCACGGTTGCCAAACGAGGCCTTGGCTTTCACCGTGCCCGAGGCCATGTCCACCGCGCTGTCCACAAAACTCAGCTTGCCCTTGAAACTGCCGCCGCCATCAGCCAGCGTGGCCACGATCGGGGCACCACCACCCTTGAGCGCACCAAGTGCATCCTGCAAATTACGCTGAGGGATGCTGAATGCCACGCCAATGGGGTCGAGTTGGGTAATGGTCACCAGCGGGGTCACATTGGCCTGCACCAGACTGCCAACGCTGACATTGACGCCGCCCACACGGCCCGCCACCGGCGCCGAAATCTTGCTAAACGACAGCGACACCTCTGCCGCAGCCACAGCAGCCTGATCTGCGGCGATGGTTGCGTTCCATCCCTGCACCTGGGCCTCAGCGGTGTCAACTGCGCCTTTCGAGATGAAGTTCTGGGCCACCAGATCCCGGGCACGGGCCAGCTGGCGCTGCGCATCGGCATAGCTGGCCTGATCTTTCGCCAGTTGCGCCTTGGCCTTGGCCAAATTGGCCTCCTCCACACGCGCATCCAGGGTAAAGAGGAGTTGTCCCTTTTTGACAAACTGACCCTCTGCAAAATGCACTTTACTGACTGTGTTGCTCATCTGGGGGCGTACATCGACGCTTGTCAGGGCTACCACGGTGCCAGAGCCCTTCAGGGTGACGGGCACATCCCGCTTTTGAACCCGCACGGTCGTCACCGAAACAGGGCCGGCTGCGCCAGCCCGCGGCCCGCCAGCACCGCCCGGTGCCGAAGCCGCAGCGCCTGCGGCAGCTGGCGCGCCCGACGCCGCCGGTGGTGCCGCAGCCGCAGGGGCTGCTGATTGGGAATGAGCCGAAGCCAAAAAGCCAGCGCAGAACAGGCCACACGCTACGCGCGACAACACAATATTCATGAAAAATCCATGCTCCGAATGAGTCACCAGAGTCGCAACGAGCACCCTGACGGGCGCAAGCGTGCGCAAGAAAGCCGCCATCGTAGAGCGAAACGCCTGATCAGGGAAATACCCCTGAGCGCAAGACACAAAAAATAGATGGGCACGAACAGGGCCTGTCGTATTTTCGAAACTTGATTTGGACACAACTATCTCTTTGAGCGCGCCCCCGTCGGCGCGCCTGAACAAGCCGCTGGGCCATGGCGGGCCGACGAGATTTCAGGGTATAATCCAAGACGCTTCACATCGCAAGTGCGACAGCAGCACCTCCGAGCCCTGTCAACGGCGGCAAATCGCAACCGCCTGACTACTTATCGCAAGGACTGCACACCAAATGTTCGCCCCACTTCCTTGCGTTGACGCCTCCGCTCCGATCCCATTTAGCGCTCCTTCGCCAGGTGCGCCGATGATTTGTTTCGACCTTGAGATTGCACCATGTCCACCAAAAAAACTGCACCTAAAACTGCATCCGTCGCCAAGAAAAAGCCTGCTAGCACTGTTGCTGCCAAAGTCACCAAGGCGAAAACGCCCCTTAAAGCCAAAACCAAGACCGCCAAGGCTGGCGATGCCGCGGACGATACCAAGTTGAAGGTCGCCAAGCTCCCGGCCAAAGCGACAGCAAGTGCAAAAGCCAAGACCGCAGATAAGCCCGAAACCAAAGCGAAAGCAGCTGCCAAAGCCAAGACCACGGATAAGTCCGAGATCAAGCCGAAGACAAAAGCGGCGGCAAAGACCGACGAAAAACCAAAAGCCAAGGCCACCAAACCCAAAGCTGGCAAGAAAGCCAGTAAGGGCCGCGACTCGGATGACGATACCGATCTGTCAGATATCGAAGACGATCTTCAAGGCGAACCCGAGGAAGAGTCAACCGAAGCGGTAGCGGTTGAAAAAGCGAAACCGCTGCGCATGAAAATCAGCAAGGCCAAGGAACGGGCACTTGCCAAGGAATTTGGTCTTGACGAGGCGGGCCTCTCCGAAGAGGAGACGACCAAGCGCCGCCAGAGCTTCAAAATCCTGATCAAACTGGGAAAAACCCGCGGCTACCTGACACACGGTGAAATTTCCGACCACCTACCTGACAAGCTGGTCGACATTGAAACCATGGAGGTGGTGATCTCCATGCTCAACGACATGGGTGTTGCGGTTTACGAGCAGACCCCGGATGCAGAGACCTTGTTATTGAACAACACCGGCCCCACGGCGGCGACCGATGAAGAAGCTGAAGAGGAAGCGGAAGCCGCACTGAGCACGGTGGACAGCGAGTTCGGCCGCACCACCGACCCGGTCCGTATGTACATGCGGGAAATGGGCACCGTTGAGCTACTGACCCGTGAGGGTGAGATCGAGATCGCCAAGCGAATCGAAGGCGGCCTGATGGACATGATGGAAGCCATCTCCAGCTCGCCGGCAACGATTTTTGAAGTCCTGAAGCTCGGCGAGGAAATTCGCGAAGACAAGTTTGTCATCACCACGGTGGTTGATGGCTTCACCGACCCCAACGAAGCGGACGACTATGTTGCCGAAGAAGACTTTGACGAGTTTGACGAAGAGGACGATGACGACGGCAATGGCGGCTCCAAAGCCCTGACCAAAAAGCTAGAAGAACTTAAGCGCGAGGCCTTGCTGCGTTTTGACCGGATGCGCGACTATTTCGAACAGATCCATAAGCTCTATGACAAAGGCGGCTACGGCAGCCCGAATTACATCAAGACGCAAAAGCAGCTGTCCGACGAGTTGATGTCGATTCGGTTCACTGCCAAGACGATCGAAAAATTGTGCGACATGGTCAGAGCCCAGGTGCATGATGTGCGAGAGAAAGAAAGAGACCTGCGCCGCATCATTGTGGACAAATGCGGCTATCCCCATGCACAGTTCGTGGCCGAATTCAGCGGACGCGACAAAAACGGCCGCCCTGCCCCGAGCCATTTGCTTGACCTCGCCTGGGTGGAAAAGCAAGCTAGCGCGGGCAAGCCCTGGAGCGCGGCCATGGGTCGCAACATCCCGCCAGTGCAGGAGCTGCAGCAAGCGCTGATCGACCTGCAAGCGCAGGTTGTGATTCCGCTGGAGCAGCTCAAAGAGATCAACAAGCGCATGAACCAGGGCGAGTACGCGTCGCGCTCAGCGAAAAAAGAGATGATCGAGGCCAATCTGCGTCTGGTGATCTCGATTGCTAAGAAGTACACCAACCGTGGTCTGCAATTCCTGGACCTGATTCAGGAAGGCAATATCGGCCTCATGAAAGCGGTTGACAAATTTGAGTACCGCCGCGGCTACAAGTTTTCGACCTACGCGACCTGGTGGATCCGCCAGGCGATCACGCGCTCGATTGCGGACCAGGCGCGCACCATTCGTATCCCGGTGCACATGATTGAGACGATCAACAAGATGAATCGCATCAGCCGTCAGCACCTGCAGGAATTTGGCTACGAGCCCGATGCCTCGGTGCTCGCCGAGCGCATGGAAATTCCGGAAGACAAGATCCGCAAGATCATGAAGATCGCAAAAGAGCCGATCTCGATGGAAACCCCGATCGGCGACGATGACGACAGCCACCTGGGCGACTTCATTGAAGACGGAGCCAACACCGCGCCGATCGAAGCGGCCATGCAGGCGGGCTTGCGTGACGTGGTCAAAGACATTTTGGATGGCCTCACACCGCGCGAGGCCAAGGTCCTGCGTATGCGCTTTGGCATTGAAATGACGAACGACCACACGCTCGAAGAGGTGGGCAAGCAGTTTGACGTCACGCGAGAGCGCATCCGTCAGATCGAAGCCAAGGCCTTGCGCAAGCTCAAGCACCCCAGCCGTTCAGACAAGCTGCGCAGCTTTAGCGACAACATCTGAGAGGCCAAAGCCACGCTCTAGCAGCCTGGCGCCTGGGGCCTAGGAAAAGTTTTCAGTGTCTGAATCTTTGCTGGCAGCCTCGTTGTAGCGCGGGCCGCGCACGGTTTGCTGGTTGATCATGGCGTCGAGCCGTGCCAACACCTCGGCGCTCAGCTGCACCTGGTCAGCCGCCGCGTTTTCACGCACGTGATCCGGCTTGGTGCTGCCTGGAATCGGAACGATGAACTCGCCCTGCGCCAGGACCCAGGCCAGTGCAAGCTGCGCCGGCGTACAGCCAACTTCTGCCGCCAGCGCGTGATAGGCCGGCAGCAATGACTGGTTGGCCACAAAGTTGTCGCCCTGAAAACGCGGCATGCTCACGCGCAAATCATTGGCTGCAAAGCGCGATGGCTCCAGAGGAATGCCGCAGAGAAAGCCACGCGCAACGGGGCTGAAAGCCACAAAAGTCACCCCCAGTGCGCGGCAGGCATCGAGCACCGCGATTTCCGGGTTGCGCGTCCACAGGGAATACTCGGACTGCATGGCTGTGATCGGGTGCACCGCATGTGCACGTCGCAGCGTCGCAGCCGACATTTCTGACAGGCCGATCGCGCGGATATGCCCTTTTTGAACCAGATCACTCATCGCACCCACGCTGTCCTCAATAGGGACCTTGGGATCGAGCCGGTGCAGGTAGTACAAATCGATCACATCGGTCTGCAGACGACGCAAACTCGCCTCACAGCAGGCACGAATGGTCTCAGGGCGACCGTCAATCACGCGCGTCAATTTGCCCTCGCCCTGCAAATCCACGCCCATCAGCACGCATTTGCTGGTCAGAACATAGCGCTGACGGTGCGCCTTCAGGTAGCGCCCGAGCAGGGTTTCATTGGCGCCGAAGCCGTACAGGGTCGCGGTATCAAACAAGGTGTAGCCGGCGTCGAGCGCATCCAACAAAACCCGTTCGGATTGCTCCGCCGTGAGCTTGTCACCATAACCATGGCTCAGGTTCATGCAGCCAAAGCCGATGGCACTCACAGCCAGTTCACCCAGTTTTCTATTCTTCATGACGCAACCTTCTTAATCCGAAACCCGCTACGACGACTCACCCGCATCGGCCAAGCGTCACCCACGACAAATCTCACCATCTAAGACCGCAAGACCAACAGCAAAACCAAAAGGCCGATTAAAGCGATCGCGATCACCCACTGGCGCCGGTGCAACACAGCCTGGCGCGCAACCAGCTTTTCGTTTTGCTCAGCCAACGAGGCAATCAGCTGAGCGCAGGCTTGCACTTGCTCGTCACGCTGCAGCGCCTGTTGCTGCAAGGCATGCACCTGCATGCGTAAGCCCTGGGTATGCGCGCGAAGTTCAGGCAAGCTCCAATCGGCATCTGGGACATGCCCTTCGGGCTGCGCTGGTTCTGGCGCCGGAGATTTTTTACTCGCCACCGAGCTCCACAAATTGCGCGCACCGCTTGCCAACTTTGGCGCGTTATCAATGACCTCACCCCAGGGAACCATCTTCAGAACAGTCAGCCAACTGATTGCCATAACCCAACCCAATCCCGTTTCGAATAGCCCGATCTTAAACACCTCAGGCGCCGCTCCTGACGTTGCAGGCTTCTGCTACGCTCTGGTCTTGTGTTCACTCGCCCGATGGGTTGTCCCGCAGCCCGGCACGGCCGCTTCATGCTCAAAAACCCCAGCCCTGCCGCAACGGCACCAGCCGCCTACATCGCTCTGGCAGGCCCGACCGCCGCCGGCAAGACGGCCGTTGCGATGGCGCTCGCTCGTCGCTTCCCCATCGAAATCATCAGCGTGGACTCGGCCCTGGTTTACCGCGGCATGGACATCGGCACCGCCAAGCCGAGCCCGTCCGAGCGCGCCGAAGTACCGCACCACCTGATCGATATTTGCGACCCCTTGAACGCCTACAGTGCCGCACGCTTTGCGCAGGATGCCAAGCCACTCATCGCCCGCATCCGCGCAGCGGGCAAATGGCCGCTGCTGGTTGGTGGAACCATGCTGTACTTCAAGGCCTTGGCGCAGGGCCTAGACGACATGCCGTCCGCAGATGCAGAGATTCGCGAACACATCGCCAGAGAAGCATCCGAGCAAGGCTGGCCAGCGCTACACCGCCAGCTGCAAACGCTGGATCCCCCGACAGCAGCACGACTGGCGCCCAACGACGCCCAGCGCATCAGCCGGGCGTTGGAGGTCTACCGTGCATCGGGTCGGCCACTGTCAGACTTTCAGGGACGCTCATCCCATAAATCCGACCAAGAGGCCAGGCCGGCTATGCCCTTGTTGTCGCTGGAGCCGCAGGACCGTGCCTGGCTACACCAGAGGATTTCCCAGCGCCTCGATGCCATGCTGACACAGGGTTTTCTCGACGAGGTGCGCGCCTTGCGCGCGCGCGGCGACCTGCACGCCGAGCTGCCCGCCATGCGCTGTGTAGGCTACCGTCAGGCCTGGGCCTTTCTGGATGGTCGTGATACCGAGCAGGGTTTTCGCGACGCCACCCTTTTCGCGACACGACAGCTGGCCAAGCGCCAAATCACGTGGCTGCGCAGCATGCCAGAGCGACAGGTAATGGCCTGTGACCAGGCGGGCGTGCTGGACCAGGCGCTGGCCAGGGTTGATGCGTTTTTGGAAGGCCAACCGGCATGAAGCCCGCACGATTGGCGGTCCACATGCTGCGCAAAGCCTATGGGTCCTCACCCGTTTTCAGCCAGGTGAACTTGCAGGTAGAAGCTGGGGAATTTGTTGCCATTGTGGGCGAGTCCGGGGTTGGAAAATCCACCTTGCTCAACTGCATGGCCGGGCTCGACCACGCTGATGCGGGACAAATTCTCCTCGACGGGCAAGACCTGGGTCTGATGAGCGAAGCGGACCTAGCCCTGCTGCGCCGTCACCAGATCGGTTTTGTTTTTCAAGCTTTTCATGTATTGCCGCACCTAAGCGTGGCGCAAAATATTGGCCTGCCACTGATGCTCCTGGGTCAGGATCCCGAACCAAGGGTGACGCAGATGATGGACGCTGTCGGCCTTGCAGGGCTGGGTGAGCGCCTGCCCCAGGCCTTGAGTGGCGGTCAATTGCAGCGGGTTGCCATCGCACGCGCGCTGGTACATCAGCCGGTTTTATTGCTGGCCGATGAGCCAACCGGCAATCTCGACCCTGCGACTGCCGACAAAGTACTTGATGCCCTGGTTGAGCAAGCCAGGCGTCATGGCTCATCGTTAATTCTGGTGACCCACTCGCCGCTGGCTGCGCGCCGTGCAGACCGCCTCTTGCAATTGCGTGAGGACGGACTCTCGCCCATGGTCTAGCGATCCGGCCCGGCCAACAACATGAATGGTGTCGACGGGAGCGCGCGATCTACACCAGCAGCGTGCTCAGCGCCAGTTCTATGCCTGCGGCCATCACCTCAGCGCAGAAACCACCACGCCAGCACCAGCGTGATCACGGCAAGGCCACCGTAGACCTCCCAGGGGTGCTGCTTGTCGGCATAAGGGTCAACCAGCGAGCGCTCAGCGTTGTCTGGCAAGGTCGCCCGCTGGGTCAGCGATGTGCCAAACGGAATATTGATGCGTGCCCGCGCATTCACCGCCCAGCCGTTGGCATCCAGTATCGGTCCGAGGTGACGACTGCGCAGCTTGAACCAGGCCATCACCACGGCCGGGCCTGAAATCAGCAGCACCAGGCCAGCCAAGACCAAGGGCAGTTTCCACCAAGGCAGGCTCAATAAGCCACCCAGCGTGGCTGCAAGCGCGGTGCCGATCGCACCCAGCGCCAAACCAATGGCCGCAAAAATGCCTGCAAACTTACCCACGTCAAAGGCGCTCGTCGGCTTGGCGGGGCTTGGCGCAGCACCCGACAGGCCCGACAGGCTGGTGAGCTGTGCCTGCGAGGCCTGCGCCTTGCTCGCTGCCAGCTTTTGCAGCTGACTCGATACCAGTCGCCCAAGCCTCTGGTAAGGCGACCAAAAAGCCTGCCGCAAGCTAATGGGCTGCACCATCAGCTTAACGATCGTCGCATTCCAGTCAGCCCCTTGCCGGTCATAGAACACACCATTTCTACCAACCATGAGCTGATCTGCATCGCCAGCGGTAAAGGCCGCCACGATGCTGCGCTTGTCCTTGCCACGCACGCAGTCGAGGTAGGCCAGAAACATGTTCGACAAGCCAGCCATCGACGCGTGCTTGGCCGCGTCCGCCACCGGCAGGCAAAGCTCGCAGGCACGGCCATCAAGATACAAGGTGCCGACCTGGAAAATAGCCTTGCCTTGGCGTGCATAAAAGCTTTTGAAGGCGACAAAATTATTGGCTAGCACCATGAGGTCACGCACATAGCGCGCCAGCTTCTCAAGTGCCTGCAGCCCCTGCAGTTTTTCACTGGCCAAGGGCTTTTCAGCCAGCCAGGCTTCGTACCCGGCCCAGCGCGCCAACAGGCCCCGCCAGTCGGCTTCGCTCAAAGCGCTTCGCGAGCCCAGAATCGGCGTCACCACCAAGCTCGTGAACTGTGCCATGCGCGCACGCCAGGCCGGATTCAAGCCTTCCAGAAGCATCAGCCGGGCATCCGGCCTTATCGCCGACAACGGCATCTCCGCAATGCCCTCGGCCTGGGTCGTTAGCGTCTGCACAGACAAGGCCCCCAAAACCTCCTCCGACCCCGCCAATGCCTGCGCTGCACGCGCATCGAAAGCAGCCAGGTTACAGCGTGTCATCCAGTCCTCAATCTTGGCGCGCACGGCCTCCAGCGCAGCATACGCATCCTGCGTACCCTCGCCCAACAAGCGATGCGCCTGCCCTGCTTCCTGCCACGCAGCCAACTCTTTTTCGAGTTGCGCCAGCTTGGCAGCGCCAATGGCCTCGACCGTGAGCAGCGCGCCCTCGCCCTTGCCTGAGTCGCTGACCCATTGCGCCGCCTCAGCGATCTGCGCACCAAGCGCATCATCGCTTCGAATCGCCGCGCTGGGCAGGCCAGCGAGCTTGCCTTCCAGCACAGTCACATCGCTCAGGCGTTGTGCCGCCCAGTTGACCGCTTCAATCAGCTCCGGCGCGCGAACAAAACCGTCACCATCGCTATCAACCAGGCGCAAGGTGTCCTGATCAAACTCCAGGCCAGTTACCGGGCAGGCCAAGGCCACCCATAACTTCTGATCAAGCTGCCCAATGCGAATCAGTTCCTGGGCCGTCTCCAGCCGGACCTGATCAAATCCACCGGCTCGAAAAAACCGCCATCGCTCTGTTGCACCACTCATACCTTCACTCCATTTGCTGTTCATGCGGTTCAGAGGCCAAACCGGCCCGATTCTGCCCATCGACCCAAAGCCCAACAAGGCATAGGGTCTGCGGCGACGGTCGGTCGCACTTGCATCGTAGCCTACCGCCCTCGGGGAAATGGGGTACAGCTGACGCCAGTGCAGAACCTAGCGATCACACCAAGACAGCACAAACCGGTGTTGCCGGACAATCCAGCTATGTGGGCCTTGTTGACCTCTTTTTCCTGGCAAGAGCTGCGCCATCACCCCTGGCGGCACAGCGCAGCACTGTTGGCCGTCACACTCGGTGTTGCCCTGGCGTACGCGGTTCATCTGATCAACACCAGCGCGCTTGAAGAGTTTTCCCAGGCTGCCCGAAAACTCAGTGGCCAAAGTGACGTGCAGCTGCGTGCCGGTCGGGGTTATCTTGATGAGACTTGGTACCGCAAGATTGCCACCATACCCGGTGTCGAACTCGCAGTGCCGGTGCTGGACCTGAACACCTACCTGACGTCAAACGCCGATCGCAAAGCCTTGCGTATCCTCGGCGTCGATCTGCTCAGCGTGTGGCGAATCACGCCCCAGCTCAGCCCGAGCCGTATCGAGGGCCAAACCCAGCGCGACCTCGCTTGGACGATCTTGTCGCCGGGACAGGTATTCCTGAACCCAGCGGCATGGACTGAGTGGCGAAAAGGACAGGATCAGCAAGGTCTGGCCAATCGTTTAAAGCTGCAAGTGGGATCAGAACTTGCCGAGGTCACTTTCGCGGGACGCATTGCTGTCAGCGGCCCGGCCACAGCGGTGATGGACATTGGCGCTGCGCAGGACTTGTTCAAGCTACAGGGAAAACTCAGCCGAATCGACATCAAGCTGGCACCGTCGATGAGCCGTGCGCGATTTGCAAGTCTGCTGCAAGAACGCCCCGACTGGCCAGCCCATTTACGCATCGAATCGACGCAGGATGGCGAGGCACGACTGCAAAACCTGTCGCGCGCCTACCGGGTCAACCTCACCGTGCTAGCGCTCATTGCTTTGTTCACCGGCGCTTTCCTGGTGTTTTCGGTTTTATCGCTGAGCGTGACCAAGCGCGCTCAGCAGTTCGCGCTGCTGGGCGTTCTCGGTCTGGGCGCGCGCGACCGCCTGCGCCTGGTGCTGGCCGAGTCTTTTGCCCTGGGTGCGCTGGGCAGCGCCCTGGGCCTGCTGCTTGGCGCAGCGCTGGCGCGTGTGGGTCTGAACACCTTGGGTGGCGATCTGGGCGGCGGTTTTTTTGGCGGTGACGTGGCCGATCTTCAGATCTCAGTTGGCAGCGCTGTGCTGTACGGCGCAGCGGGCGTGGGCGCTGCCATGCTCGGGGGCTGGTGGCCCGCTCTTGAGGCTGCTCAGTTACCACCGGCGCAAACGCTCAAGGGTCTGCAGGCTCAGACAGACGTCAGGTCTCGCGCCGGCTTCAGCCTGGCCTGCCTGATCGCCGCCGCAGCGCTCAGCCAGGCACCTCCGATTGGCGGCATTGCGCTGGCGGCCTACAGCTCGGTGGCACTGCTGCTGATCGGCGGCATCAGTGCCCTGCCCTGGTTGGTCGCCCTGTTGTGGCGTGGTTCAACACGGCTGAACCGCCACACCTTGCTGTTGCTCGCCATCGAACGCGCCCGGCGCCAACGACACGGTGCAGCTGTTGCGGTGGGCA
The DNA here is from genome assembly GCA_038145425.1 of Comamonadaceae bacterium. Lineage (GTDB taxonomy): Bacteria > Pseudomonadota > Gammaproteobacteria > Burkholderiales > Burkholderiaceae_C > Rhodoferax. The sequence goes on from JAYQPP010000021.1 coordinate 35,380, forward strand.
GTGTGGTGGCATCACTCAGCCTGGCTGTGGCCCTGACGGTGATGGTGACGAGTTTTCGCGAGTCGGTTGCGCAATGGCTGCATCAGGTCTTACCCGCTGACCTGTACCTGCGCAGCGCCCGCAGCGTTAGCGCCAGCGATACCGTGTACTTCAGCGCGCAATTTGTAGACAAGGCCCGAGCGCTCGCAGGTGTGCGCGAGTTGCTGGCGCAGCGCCAGCAAAGCGTACAGCTCGACCCACAACTGCCTGCCTTAACGCTGTTGATCAAGCCACTACGCAATCCACAGCGCGACCTGCCGCTGTTAGCCACACCACTGAAAACGCCGGCCGGAACCTGGCCTGTTTTTGTGAGCGAAGCGGTGATCGATCTCTACAAGCTCAAGCCCGGTGACGAGTGGCCGGCTTTGGCGCGTGCCTTGGCCCCATCGGCACATCAAACGGATGCCAAAGTGCCGCGTTATGTGGTGGCGGGCGTCTGGCGCGACTACGCGCGGCAAAGCGGTTCGGCGGTTCTGGATGAGGCGCACTATTCGCCGTGGCAGCAAGACCGTCGCGCCAACGATCTGGGCATCTGGTTGCAAGACCTCCAAGAGATGGAGGCGGTGCAGCAGGGCCTGCGAAACCTGATGAACAGCGAACAGGCGGGTGCGGGGGACTTGCTCGACTTCGGCACAGCGCAGGAAATTCGCGCCTTGTCGCTCAACATTTTTGACCGCAGCTTTGCAGTCACCTACTGGCTGCAAAGCGTTGCCATCGCCATCGGCCTCTTCGGTGTGGCTGCCAGCTTCAGCGCCCAGGTGTTTGCCCGGCGCAAAGAGTTTGGCTTGCTCAGTCATCTGGGGCTGACGCGACGACAGATCCTGAGCCTGGTGGCCCTCGAGGGCGCGGTGTGGACCCTGCTGGGCGCTGCTGCGGGCCTGGTCCTTGGCTTGCTGGTCGCCTGGGTGCTGGTCGACGTGGTCAACCCGCAAAGTTTTCACTGGACCATGGACCTGGTTTGGCCATGGTCGCGCCTGCTCCCGCTTTTGACCGCGGTGGTGCTCAGTGGAACCCTGACGGCCTGGCTGGCCGGGCGCGCGGCCGCCGGTCGCGATGCGGTCATGGCCGTCAAGGAAGACTGGTGATGGGCGGCGTGCAGCCCGGCAAGCAAATCGCACCCGCACGCAGTCTGGGCGGCATTGATCGGCATCGCCGCATGGCGATTGGTCTGCTGTTGTCGTGCGGGCCTTCGGCGTGGGCCCAGATGAGGGTTCGCACACCCGAGCGTGCGGCCATTCGGTTTCCACGCGACCACGGTGCCCATGCGCACAGCGCGATCGAATGGTGGTACGCCACCGGCTACTTGAACAGCAACCTAGAGCCAGGCGCGGCGCCCGCTGGCATGCCCCGCTACGGTTTTCAACTCACATTCTTTCGCGCCCGCGTCCCGGACACACAAAACATGCGCTCGGCTTTCGCGGCCAAACAGTTGCTGTTCGCGCACGCAGCGCTCAGCGACCTGGCCGGTCAGCGCCTGCTGCATGACCAGCGCATCGCGCGTGTCTCAGGCCATCCTGGCGTGGACCTGGGCATGTTTTCTGTGGAAGACACAGACCTGCGACTCGGCGACTGGTCGCTGCAGCGCCAGGACAATGGCTATCACGCTGCATTTGGCAACGATCAATTCGCACTCAAGCTCCGGTTGCAGGCCAGCCAAGCGGTCTTGCTGCAGGGCGACCAGGGCTGGTCGCGCAAGTCCAGCCAGGCGCAGCACGCCAGTCACTACTACAGCCACCCGCAGCTTCAGGCCGAAGCCAGCTTGGTTCTGGGCGCTGAGCGGCAGACGCTAGGCGGGCGGGCCTGGCTGGACCACGAATGGAGCGACGCCTTGTTGGCACCCGATGCTGTGGGCTGGGACTGGATTGGCATGAACCTCGACGACGGCGCCGCGCTGACCGCCTTTCGACTGCGCAACCAAGCAGGCCAGGCCATCTGGGCAGGTGGTTCCTGGCGCTCGCCCACGGGCGAACTGACAAACTTTGACGCCAGCGACCTGGTCTTTGAGCCGCTGCGATGGTGGAAAAGCCCGCACAGTGGGGCGCGCTATCCGGTGCAGTGGTCGGTGCGGCTGTTCAAAGCAGAAATTCCGGTATCGCATCGCCTACTTCAGGTGAGTGCCCTGATGGACGACCAGGAGCTCGATAGCCGCCGCTCCACCACAACGATTTACTGGGAAGGCCTGAGCCGACTGAGCGATGACAAGGGCAGGACTTTAGGCCATGGTTACCTGGAAATGACGGGCTACGCCGGCCCCTTGCGATTGCCATGAACGCCGCCTCGCCGCACGCCCCCTCGCTGCTGCGCAGCCTGTTGCCTTTTTTGCGACCCTACCGCTGGCGCGTGGCACTGGCCCTGTCCTTTCTCTTGTTGGCAGCTGCAGCGACCCTGATGTTTCCTCTGGCGCTGCGCTCCTTGATCGATGAAGGCCTGGTGCCCGCTGGCGCCGGTGAGCGTGTGTTGGCCATGCAGGGGCACTTTCTGGGATTGTTTGCAGTCGCTGTCGCGATGGGTCTGTTTTCTGCGGCCCGCTACTACATGGTGAGTTGGTTGGGTGAGCGCATCAGCGCCGACATTCGCAATGCGGTCTACGCCCATGTGCTGCATCAAAGCCCGGTCTTTTTCGAGACCACGCAGATCGGCGAGGTGCTCTCGCGGCTCTCGGCAGACACCACCCTGGTACAGACCGTGGTGGGCTCGAGCCTAAGCATGGGGCTGCGCAACCTGGTCATGGGCAGCGGCGCGCTGGCGATGCTGGTTTGGACCAACCCGATGGTGATGGCGCAGGTCTTGGGCATTTTGCTGCTGGTGGTCACGCCAGCGGCCTGGATCGGGCGGCGTGTGCGTCGCCTCTCCCGCGCCAGCCAGGACCGCGTCGCCGACGCCAGCGCCATGGCCGCTGAAATTTTGAACGCCATCACGCTGGTGCAGAGCTATACCGCCGAGGCGCGCGAAACAAAACGCTTCAAACTGGCCACGCAGGAGGCTTTCAAGACTGCGGTGCGGCGCTCCAAAGCGCGCTCCATCCTGATCGCCTTCATCATCATCGCCAGTGCGGCGGCCTTGCTCTGGGGCCTGTACCAGGGCACCCAGGCGGTCATGGCCGGCAACATCAGCGCTGGCCACATGGGGCAGACCGTGGTGTACGTCATCATTTTGGCCAGCGCATTCGCCGTGCTGGGCGAGGTCTACGGTGATTTGTTGCGTGCCGCTGGCGCCAGCGAGCGCCTGATGGAGCTGCTTTCCAGCCGCTCAGACATCCGCTCGCCGACATCACCGCTTGCCATGCCTGATGCAAGCTCAGGCAGCACATTGGGCTTTAACAAGGTCTCATTCCACTACCCATCCCGGCCAACCCAGGCTGCATTGAGCGACTTCAGCCTGTCGGTGCAGGCCGGACAAACCGTTGCCCTGGTCGGCCCCAGCGGCGCGGGCAAAAGCACAGTCTTTCAGCTGCTCCTGCGCTTTTATGACGTCGGCGCCGGGCAGATCACGATCGACGGCGTGGCCATCGGGCAATTGGCTTTGCAGGACTTGCGCGGGCACATCGGCATCGTGCCGCAGGATGCCGTGATTTTCTCGGCCAGTGCCATCGAGAACATCCGCTACGGCCGACCCGCAGCCAGCGACGACGAGGTCCACGCTGCGGCGCGTGCCGCATTCGCCGATGGCTTCATCCGCGAGCTGCCCCAGGGCTATCAGACATTTTTGGGCGAACGCGGCGTGCGCCTGAGCGGCGGACAACGACAGCGTATTGCCATTGCGCGGGCTATTTTGAAAAATCCACCGCTGCTGCTGCTCGATGAAGCCACCAGCGCCCTGGACTCGGAGAGCGAGCGCATGGTGCAAGCGGCGCTGACCAGCGCCATGCGCGGGCGCACCACCGTGGTGATTGCACACCGCCTGGCGACAGTTCAAAAAGCCGATGTGATCGCCGTGATCGACAAAGGGCGCTTGGTCGAGCTGGGCACGCACCAGCAACTGGTCGCTGCTGGCGGGCTCTATGCTGACCTCGCAACGCTGGAATTTCAGGCCTGATCGGCTGCAAGGGTCAGCTGGCGCAGTTCGCGCAGAACCACCATCACTGAGGCCAGATCCGCTGCTTGCGCCGAGACGGCCTGCAGCAATTTGCGCAAGCGGTCCAGCGCCTGCACATGCTGGGTTGACCAAGCCGCCAAAGCCCCCGAGCCACTGAGCACGGTGCGCGAAATATGCACAGCCGTGGCGAACACCTCATCGCGGGAACTGGCCCGCGCCTGGGTTTGCCAGAGGGTATCGGTTGGGAGGCGGTCGACCTGCTCTCGCCAGGCGCTCAGGCTCAGCGCCACGTCGACCCCCCAGTAAACAGCAGCCACCTCGTCCAGCGGCTTTTGCAGTTCGCCAGCCATGTCGACCATGTGCAGGACCGGATAAAGGTAGTCAAAGGACTGCAAGCGCAGCGCGATGTCGTGGGGCAGACCTGCCTCAACCTGGGCAGCAGTCCTGCGCTGCCAGACCTCCAGCATGGCTGGCGGCAAGTTGCTTTTGAGCTTAAGCGCCAAGTCGCGACAGGCGCCCCGATAGCGTTCAATCAAGGCCTGCAAAGCCGCTGGCTTGGCGCCGGCTCGCAGAACCCAGCGTGTCGCGCGCTGGGCCACGCCATGGATGACGCTCAAGGCATCGAGCTGCACAGCGCTGCTGACCAGACCGTCGAGCGCGTCGACCTGGGCCCACAAGGCATCAAGGTCAAAGATCTCACGGGCCAGCAGGTAGGCACGCACCACCTCCGCATTGCTCACAGCGGTTTCCGATGCGAGAAAGTGGACAAACGTCGCGCCCACCCGGTTCACCAGATCATTGGTGACACAGGTGGCAATGATTTCCCTGCGCAACGGATGCTGCGCAATCGCGCTGGCGAATTGCTCGCGCATCAGGGTCGGAAAGTAGTCGCGCAGGTAACTGTCCAGATAGCTGTCGTCCATCACCGGCATGGTCAGTAGCTGGTCAAACACCCACATCTTGGCGTAGGCCATCAAGACAGCGCCCTCAGGCGCACACAGACCACCACCCTGGGTCTTTCGACTGGCGATTTCCTCGTCACTAGGCAGAAATTCAATCGCACGATCCAGTCGTCCCTCGCCTTCCAGAAACTGAATCAGGCGCTGCTGGCCGTCGATCAGGTAGCGGGCTCGGTGCTTGGCCGCGTCAAGCGCCTGCGTCTGGTAGTAGTTGTCCACCAGCACCAAGCGGCCCACCTCATCGGTCATGGCCGCCAGCAAGTCGTTACGCTGTTTGAGCGTCAGGTCGCCGGCCTCGACCACGCGGCTGAGCAAGATCTTGATGTTGACCTCATGGTCTGAGCAGTCCACACCCGCAGAGTTATCGATTGCGTCGTTGTAGATCAGGCCGCCACGGCGTGCGAATTCGATGCGGCCATTCTGAGTCACCCCTAGATTGCCACCTTCAACAAAGGCTTTGCAGCGCAGTTCAGTGGCGCTAACACGAAATGCGTCACTGCCTTTGTCGCCGACCTGTGCATGGGTCTCGAAACTGGCTTTCACATAAGTTCCGATACCGCCGTTGTAAATCAACTGTACTGGCGCCTTGAGCATGGCGTTGAGCAACTCGGTCGGCGCCATCTCTGGCGTGTCGACACCGATCAGAGCCTGCGCTTTGGCGCTGAGCTTGATCGATTTAGCAGTCCGCGGATAAATGCCACCACCCTCAGAGATCAGGCTGCGGTCATAGTCGTCCCAGCTCGAGCGCGGCAATGCAAACAGGCGCGAGCGTTCGGCATAACTGGCTGCCACGTCCGGCTTGGGGTCTATAAAAATATGGCGATGGTCAAAGGCCATGACCAGTTCAATGTGCTTGGAGAGCAGCATGCCATTGCCGAAGACGTCGCCCGACATATCACCAATGCCCAGCACGGTGAAGGCGGTGTTTTGGGTATCAATGCCCAAGTTGCGAAAGTGCCGTTTGGTCGACTCCCACGCGCCACGGGCGGTGATACCCATTTTTTTATGGTCGTAGCCCACCGATCCGCCAGAGGCGAACGCATCACCTAGCCAGAACCCGTATTGCTCGGACACACTGTTGGCAATATCGGAAAACGTGGCCGTGCCCTTGTCGGCGGCCACCACCAAGTAAGGGTCATCCGGATCATGGCGAACCAGCTGGGGCGGCGCCACCACTGCGCCTTGCACCAGGTTGTCGGTGAGGTCGAGCAAGCCGCTGAGAAACATCTTGTAGCAGGCCACACCTTCGTTCATCAAGGCCTCGCGATCGCCCGGCGCCGGCGGGTTCTTGAGAACAAAGCCCCCTTTGGATCCAGCCGGTACGATCACCGTGTTTTTGACCTGCTGCGCCTTGACCAGGCCCAGAATTTCGGTACGGAAATCCTCGCGGCGATCCGACCAGCGCAGGCCGCCGCGTGCCACCTTGCCATTGCGCAGGTGAACACCTTCCACGCGGGGCGAATAAACCCAGATTTCAAACAATGGCCGTGGCGCGGGCACGCCCGGCAAGGACCTCGGATTGAACTTGAAGCTCAGATAAGGCTTGGGCTCCCCATCTTTGTGGGTCTGCCAAAAATTAGTACGCAAGGTCGCCTGCATCGCATGGTGAAACTGGCGCAGGATCTTGTCCTCATCCAGGCTCTCTACCTCGGCCAAGCTGGCCTCGATGCGTCCAGACACCTCCGCCATGCGCGCATCGCGATCGCCCGGAAGTCCTGGATCGAATCGCGCTGCGAAGCCGTCCATCAGCAATTGCGTGACCTGCGCATGTTTGTACAGCGTGGCTTCCATATAGCTTTGACTGAACGCAAATCCCAATTGCTTGAAGTAGCGGTTGTACGCCCGCAGTACCGAAATACCGCGTGCATCCAGACGCGTCACCAAAACCAACCGGTTGAGGTCGTCACTTTCGGCCTGGCCACACCAGACCTGTCTGAACAAGGACTCAAAGCGCTCCTTGACTGCTGTCAACCTCACGCCGTCTGGTAGCGTCAGACCCAGATCGTGAATCCACAGGTCACTCTCGCCATCGGGCGTCTCGATTTTGTAAGGCTGCTCATCAATCACCCGGGCACCCAATCGCTCCAGAACCGGCAGTGAGTCCGACAAGGCCACTTTGACCATGCTGTAGAGCTTCAGGCGCAAACGGCCAGGGGCCGCTTCGATCGGGCGGTACAGATTGACAGCCAGCGTGTTCTGCGCAGACAACTCAGACAGGATGCTGGCATCTTCCGCGCCCACCATGATGGAAAAAGCGTTTTGATAGGCCGCGGGAAATGCATTGGCAAAGCGCCGGGCCAGCACCAGACCGAGGTTTTCGCCATGCTGCTGCAACAGTCGCTGTCGACAGTCGTCTTCCCAGCGGCGTGCCAACAAGGCGATGCGCGCCTCCAGAGCACCCAGATCCACATTGACAGGTGCCACATCACGGCTGCGAACGAGGTAATGAATACGCGCCAGCGGGTTATCCGTCAGCATCGGCGTGAATTCAATCGACTCGCCATCGAGCGAGCGCATCAATTCCTGACCAATGCGGGTACGCAAATCGGTGTTGTAGCGATCACGCGGCACGAAAACCTGGGCCGAGACGAAGCGGCCGAAGGGATCGCGTCGCACGAACAGGCGGGTCCGCTGGCCCTCCTGCAGCCGCAGAATGCCCATGGCATGCGCGCTCAGCGTCTGGCTGTCAACCTGAAAAAGCTCATCACGCGGATAGGTGTCCAAAATCACCTGCAACACTTTTGCCGCATGGCTGCCTGGCAGCACGCCGGCGGTCTCCATCACCTGCTGAACATGCAGGCGAATCTGTGGAATAGACTGAACCGATGCGGTGTAGGCCTTGGACGTGTACAAGCCCAGAAAGCGACTTTCACCCACAATCTGACCCTGGGCATCGAACCGCTTGACGCTGATGCAATCCAGCCAGGCAGGGCGATGGACCGTAGAACGTGTCATCGCCTTGGTGACCAATACCAATTGATCCGAGCTCAAAAACGCCTGGGCCTCGTCTGGCAAATGGCTCAGCGGCGTGTTGACCTTGCCACGCAGGACGCCAAGACCGGTGTCCGACAAGGCCTGCAGGCTCGCCCCCTGCTCGCCTTGGCCCAGCGCATAGTCCCGCGCGCCTAAAAACGTGAAGTTGTCATCAGCCAACCACTGCAGGAAAGCCACACCCTCCTGCGCACCACGGGTCGTCAGAGAGGATTCACCAGACGACGCACACAAGGTTTGCAGCCTTTTCAACATGGCCGGCCAGTCCTCAACCGCGTCGCGCACATCGGCAAGAACACGCTCAAGCTCAAGAGACAGGGCTTGACGGTCAGACGCACTGACCAAACGGTCACATTCCAGGGAAATAAAGGACTGGATGGGCTTGCCCGTATCTGGCTGTTGCGCGGCAAGCATCGCGCTGATCAGGCGCCGCTGCTGATCGCATTCGACAGCCAGCAAGGGGTGAACAATCCAGTGCGCGACATGACCCAGGCTGTTGACCGCCATCGTGACCGAGTCCACCAGAAAAGGCATGTCGTCCTGAATGATCTGAACAATGCTGTGCTCGCTGACAAAACCGTCCTCATCGGGTGTCGGGTTGAACACCCGGATGCGAGCGCCGCTGGCGCCTGGCGTTGCATCAAGCAAGCGCAAATGCGCGCTGGCTTGTGCAAGCAGAAACTCGTTGCCCCTGGACTGAAGCGCGGCAGCGTCCGTGTTCGTGAAATACGCGCTGACGTAATCCATCAGCGGACTTGATTTGCCGCCTTCTCTGCGCGCCACATGCGCGCGCAAACTGTTGAAAGCATCGTTTTCCATTCGGTGAGCGGGCCTCATCTGTTGTGATGTGGAAAATTTTAGGAAGTACACCCAGGCCCAAAAAACGGCAGGCCTGGGGATTCATGCGTTTATGCAGTAAATGCATAAACACGGTTTTGAAACGCGTCAATCAGGCTGCGATTGCCAGTCCAGCTGCCATTGACCGGCGCGCATCATCTCTATCCACAGTGCCGCGGTCAGGGTTTTGGCGTCGGTCACGGTGCCATCACGGCACCAGCCCAGCAAGTCGCTGGAGCTCGCCTCGAACACATCCAGAAATTCGCCCGGATCAAGCTGGCGCTCGCCCAAGCTCAGGTCGCGCGCAAACCAGACATCGATGGCCTCGGTTGAGTATGCAATCACCGGATGCAGCTGGCCGGCCCGAGCCCATTGCCGCGCGCTGTAGCCAGTCTCTTCCAGAAGCTCTCGCCTGGCGCAGGTGAACACATCCTCGCCGGGATCGCGCTTGCCAGCTGGAAACTCAATCATCACCTGACCAATCGGGTAGCGATATTGCCGCTCCATGACCAGATCCCACTGCGTGGCCGATTGACGAAGAATGGGAACAATCATCACCGCGCCAGGATGGACGATGTACTCCCGCGTTGCCGTCTGGCCATTAGGCAGACGTACCAAGTCTCGGCGGGCATCGAGCAAGCTGCCTTTGAACATCTGCTCACTGCTGAGCTGCGTCTCCAGCAGATGCGAATCAGCCATGGCGCAACAATCCGGAAGGTACACACCAGCGTCCCGCCACGGGGGCTATCCTGGCGCGTTGCACGGCTCAGGTGCTCAGCATGCGCGCAACCGAGTCGGCGCAGATCAGCATCAAACCGCCGGGCAGCAGACCCAGTAAAAGCAACATGGCGCCGTTGACAGTCAACACCGCACGAACATCCATGGGCGCTGTGACAGGCGCCGTCTGCACCGGCGCATCAAAGTACATCAGCTTGACCAGACGCAGGTAATAGAACGCGCCGATCAGCGACATGATGACCGCAAAAACAGCCAAGCCAATATGCAGCGGATCGTTACTGACCAAGAGGGCCTGCAACACAGCAAACTTGGCGTAAAAACCCACCATCGGTGGCACACCCGCGAGCGAGAACAAACACAAGGCCAGAATGGCTGCGTACAGCGGGCTGCGCTGGTTCAAGCCGGCGAAATCACCAAGCTCCTCGCTCTCGAAGCCCTGACGGGAGAGCAGCAGGATGACACCAAAGGTCGCCAGCGTGGTCAGCACATAGGTGATGACGTAAAACATCGCCGACCCATAGGCATTGACCGCCGCTTGCGGCAAGTCGACCACAACGCCTGAGATCAGGCCGATCAACACAAAGCCCATGTGCGAGATGGTGGAAAAAGCCAGCATGCGCTTGATGTTGGTCTGGGCGATAGCTGCCAGATTACCGATCGCCAGCGAGGCCACGGCCAGCACCATCAACATTTGCTGCCAATCGAAGGCCAGTGGCAACAGGCCTTCGACCAGCAGGCGCACCACGATCGCAAACGCTGCCAGTTTCGGTGCGCCGGCAATCATGAGCGTGACCGCCGTGGGTGCACCCTGATAAATATCGGGCACCCACATATGAAACGGCACCACACCCAGCTTGAACGCCAGGCCAGCCACCACAAAGACCAGCCCAAAGACCAGAATCTGCCGGTCGATCTGGCCGGAGAAAATTACCTCGATCACCTCGTTGAGCAACAGCGACCCAGTGGCGCCATAGATCATCGACATGCCGTAGAGCAAAAAGCCTGAGGCCAGCGCGCCGAGCACGAAATACTTCATCGCAGCCTCGGTCGCCACCGCGTCATCGCGGCGCAGCGCCACCAGCGCATAACTGCTCAGCGTCAGCAGCTCGATGCCGAGGTAGATCACCAGCAGATGATTGCCCGAAATCATGACAAACATGCCCAGCAGGGCAATCAGGCCCATGCTGAAAATCTCGCCACCACGCATCATGTCCCGCGCCGCCGCATAAGGCCGGCCATACACAAAGGTGACCATCAGCGCGATCGTGGCAAAGAATTTGAGCCAGTTGCCCATCGGGTCACTGACCAACATATTGCCAAAGCCATACAGCGTCTGCGCAGCGCCCGCATAAAGAAACTGCAGTACCGCCACCACCCCCAGCGTCAGCAGGCTAAGCAGATACGTTGAGGTGCGCCAGGCCCCCTTGACCGACAGGTCATAGAGCACGATGACACAGGCCATCACCAGCAGAACGATCTCTGGATAGACGGCGATCAGGCTGAGTTTGTCAATCATGTGAATCTCTTGTTTCCTAGGGGCTACGCCAGCGCATCAGGGCAACTTCGACACAGCGACATGCTTGAGCAGTTCCATCACCGACACATCCATCACGTCGGTGAAGGGCTTGGGATGAATACCCATGTACAACACAGCAATCGCCAGCAAGGCCAAGACCAGGAACTCACGGCTGTTGATGTCATGCAGGTCTTTGACGTCATCGTTGGCCACAGCGCCAAGATAAACCCTCTTGAACATCCACAAGGTGTAGGCCGCGCCAAATATCAGGGCACTGGCTGCAGCCAGGCCGATCCAGAAGTTGTGCTGCACGGCACCCAGAATGACCATCCATTCGCCCACAAAACCGGCAGTACCGGGTAAGCCGCAGTTGGCCATTGCAAACAGCAGCGCAAACGCCGTGAACTTGGGCATGGTGTTGATCACGCCGCCATAGCTGGCGATCTCCCGGGAATGCACACGGTCATACAGAACGCCGATACACAGGAACATCGCAGCCGAGACAAAGCCGTGCGCAATCATCTGCACGATGCCGCCCGAAACACCAAGACCATTAAAGATGAAAAAGCCCAGCGTGACAAAACCCATGTGGGCAACCGACGAGTAAGCCACCAGCTTTTTCATGTCCTGCTGCACCAGCGTGACAAAGCCCACATAGATGACTGCAGCCAGCGACAGGAAAATCATGAGCCCAGCCCACTCATGCGCTGCATCAGGCGCAATCGGCAGCGAGAAGCGCAGGAAGCCATAGGCGCCCAGCTTCAACATAATGGCAGCCAGCACGGCCGAGCCACCCGTGGGCGCCTCAACGTGTACGTCGGGCAGCCAGGTGTGCACGGGGAACATCGGCACCTTGACCGCAAAGGCGGACAAAAATGCGAAAAACAGCAACGTCTGCGCTGTACCCGACAAGGGCAGCTGGTGCCAGTCGAGCAACTCGAAACTACCCTCCGAAGCGGTGTAGAGG
>JAYQPP010000022.1:0-43835 GCA_038145425.1 Comamonadaceae bacterium
GCTGCGACTTTGGCCTCGGGCGGCGGTGGGCTGGTATCAACAGCATCTGACTATGCCCGCTTTTTGCAGTGCATGCTGGGCAGGGGCCAGCTTGATGACGTGAGACTCCTGGGCCCGCAGACGGTTGATTTCATGACGACGGATCATCTAGGCGAGATACCTATCGCGCCGACCGGTTCGCGCAACATGCTGCCGCCAGGCCACGGCTTCGGGCTTGGCTTTGCGATTCGAAAAGCGGCGGGCGCTCAAGCTGAGCCGGGTTCTCCAGGCAGTTACTTCTGGGGTGGTCTTGCCGGCACGGCATTCTTTGTGGACCCCGCTTTAGATTTGCATGCCTGTCTCATGATCCAGGCGCCCAATCAGCGTGATCATTACCGTGCCTTGTTCCGCCACCTGGTTTATGCAGCTGTGACAGATTGACCCTCGGCTGGCGCGAGGCCTGAGCCTTGATGCATGTCAATGCTGAATGTGAGGACCTGGGCAGAATAGGCCTTAAGCTGCAAGTGGGTCATTTGCTGCATGACAGGAAGGAGTAGGCCATGTTCAAACACATTTTGGTGCCAGTGGATGGCTCGCGTACCTCGCAGGCAGCTGTGGGCAAGGCCTTAGGCTTGGCTAAAGCGTTTGGCAGCAAAGTCAGCGCGATTTATGTGATTGACCCGTACCCGTTCAGCGGCGTGGGTTCCGATTTTGCGTACGGTCAGAACGAGTATCTGGCAGCTGCCAATGCCGAGGCCAATGCGGCCATCAAGTATGCGAAAGAAAGTCTGATCGACGGCGGTGTGCCGGTTGAAACCCACGTGGTCGAAGGCCACAACACCTGGCGCGGCATTGTGAGTATCGCCGAGTCACTTCAGGCGGACTTAATTGTCATGGGCTCTCACGGTCGCAGTGGGATCGAGAAATTGGTCCTGGGCAGCGTGGCCCAGGCTGTCCTGACGCATACCAAGTTGCCGGTCTTGATTGCACGCGCCTGAGGCAGGCGCTGAACATGAAAAAAGGGGGCCAGATGGCCCCCTTGCTGTTTGTAGACCCGCGCGTTGGCCACGCTGCGCCGCTTAGCCAAGGTTTTCAAATATGGCGGCGATGCCTTGGCCGCCGCCGATACACATGGTCACCAGTGCGTAGCGCCCACCAACACGTTGCAGTTCATTGAGAGCTTTGACCGTGATCAGGGCGCCGGTTGCGCCGATCGGATGGCCCAGCGAGATGCCAGAGCCGTTCGGGTTGACTTTGGCAGGGTCCAGTCCCAACTCTTTGGTCACCGCGCAAGCCTGCGCCGCGAAGGCTTCGTTGGCCTCGATGACGTCCAGATCATTGACAGACAAACCAGTGCGCTTGAGGACGGCTTGTGTGGCCGAAATCGGCCCGACCCCCATGATTTGAGGATCCAGTCCCGTGTGCGCATAGCCGACCAAGCGGGCCATGGGCTTGGCGCCTCGGGCCTGCGCAGCTTTGGCCTCCATCAACACGACTGCTGCGGCAGCGTCGTTGATGCCCGAGGCGTTACCTGCGGTAACGGTGCCATTCTCTTTTTGGAAAACTGGCTTTAGCTTGGAAAAATCTTCAAGCTTTGCGCCAGTTCGGAAGTGTTCGTCTGTGTCGAAAACAATGTCACCCTTGCGCGATTTGATGACCACGGGAACGATTTGCTGCTTGAACAGGCCCGATGTTGTGGCCTTCTCCGCGCGGTTATGGCTCTCAACTGCCAGCGCATCTTGCATTTCACGCGTGATGCCAAACTTGGCCGCCACGTTTTCGGCGGTAACGCCCATGTGAATGTTTTGAAAGGGATCGTGCAGTGCCCCCACCATCATGTCGACCAGCTTGGCGTCACCCATGCGGCTGCCCCAGCGTTGCGTGAGGTTGGCGTAGGGTCCCCGGCTCATGTTTTCCGCGCCGGCACCGATGGCGATATCGCAGTCGCCCATGGCAATCGCCTGGCTGGCAGACACGATGGCTTGGAGGCCTGAGCCACACAGCCGATTGACATTAAAAGCCGGCGTTGTCTGCGCGCAGCCACCTTGAATGGCCGCAAAACGTGAGAGGTACATGTCCTTGGGTTCCGTGTTGACCACGTGGCCGAAAACCACATGTCCAACATCTTTACCATCCGTGCTGGCCCGTGCGAGGGCTTCTTTGACAACCAATGCGCCGAGTTCGGTGGGGGGGATATCTTTCAGGCTACCGCCGTAAGTACCAATGGCGGTTCGGACTGCGCTCACAACGACGACTTCTCTGCTCATGGATGACTCCCAAACTAGTGATAGAGGGTAAACCCGTCAATTTTATCTGGGCGCGGTGGGAAGATCGTATCGTGCCCGCCGAGGCGGGGCATGCACGGCGGATACCCGGCGGGCCTAAAAGCTGAGCTGCTCAAAACCGCTGGGGCAGTTGACATGTAGCGCCTGGTCGTGTTGCGGATGCCAAAAAGTCAAGTCGCAGGCGTGGAGCATGAGCCGTGGTGCAATTGCTGTGACACGCCCGTTGGCATAAAGCGTATCGCCCAAAATAGGGTGCCCTAGGGCGGCGAGATGAACCCGCAGCTGGTGGGAGCGACCGGTCAGCGGCTCGAGTTCGAGCAGACTGCACCCACCTAGACTTTTTTTTAGCCGCCAGCGGGTTTGGCTTGGCTTTCCAGCTGCCGTGTCGACGACCCGCTTCGGGCGCTGTGGCCAGTCCAGGCGCAAAGCTTGGTCAATGGTTGACCAGCCGTCTTGATGTTTGGGGTCAGGTTCGGGCGCGCCAACCACGACCGCCTCGTATCGCTTGCCAATGGCGCGGGTCGCAAAACTGTGGTTGAGTTGTCGCTGGCAGAGGATCGATCTGGCCATGATCATCAGGCCGGATGTGCCCATGTCCAGGCGGTGGACCACCAAAGCCTCTGGAAAGCGTTGTTGCACCCGGGCGCTCAGACAGTCTTGTTTGTCGGGTCCCTTGCCTGGCACGCTGAGCAGGCCGGACGGTTTGTTCAGGACCAGCAGATGCTCGTCCTGATAGACCAGTGTCAGTTCTGCGTTTGTGTTGGGCGGGAAGCCAGCCCCATTAGGGGCTGGGCTTGTCCTTGTTTGCGGGCATGCCGTCATGTCGGCGCGCCCGCTAGAGCGCGTGTGTTGTCAAGCGGAAGCCAAAATTTGATTGAAGGTTGCGCTCGGGCGCATCACCGCCGCGCATTTGGCTGCATCGGGCATGTAGTAGCCGCCGATGTCGACCGCTTTTCCCTGAACCAGACGCAGTTCCTCGATGATTTTGGCTTCGTTTGCGGCCAGCGCTTTGGCCAGCGGCGCAAATTTGGACTGCAGAGCCGCATCGTCGGTCTGCTCGGCCAAGGCTTGAGCCCAGTACATGGCTAGGTAGAACTGGCTGCCGCGGTTATCCAGCTCGCCCGTGCGAGGCGAGGGCGATTTGCGGTTATCCAGCAGCTTGCCCGTGGCCAGATCCAGGGTTTTGGCAAGCACCTTAGCCTGTGCGTTATTGGTCTTGATGCCCAGGTCCTCAATCGAAACGGCCAGCGCCAGGAATTCGCCCAGCGAGTCCCAGCGCAAGTGGTTCTCTTCAGTGAGCTGCTGAACATGCTTCGGTGCGGAGCCGCCGGCGCCGGTCTCGTAAAGGCCGCCGCCTGCCATCAGGGGGACGACTGACAGCATCTTGGCTGAGGTGCCCAGTTCCATGATGGGAAACAGGTCCGTCAGGTAGTCCCGCAAAATATTGCCGGTGGCGCTGATGGTGTCCATGCCGCGAATCACGCGCTCAAGGGTGTAGCGCATGGCACGAACCTGGCTCATGATCTGAATGTCGAGGCCGTTGGTGTCGTGTTCAGGTAGGTACATTTTCACCTTGCGGATCAGCTGCGCCTCGTGTGGACGGTAGGCATCCAGCCAGAACACAACAGGCATGCCGGAATTGCGTGCGCGCGTGACTGCCAGCTTGACCCAGTCGCGTATGGGTGCGTCCTTGACCTGACACATGCGCCAGATGTCACCGGTTTCCACGTTCTGGCTGAGCAGCACTTCCCCGGTTTCGAGGTCGGTGATATTGGCGGTGCCGTCTTCAGGAATTTCAAAGGTCTTGTCGTGTGAGCCGTATTCCTCGGCTTTCTGAGCCATCAGGCCGACGTTGGGTACTGTTCCCATGGTGGTGGGGTCAAAAGCGCCATGCCACTTACAGAAATTAATGATTTCCTGGTAGATCCTCGCGAAGGTCGATTCAGGCATGACCGCCTTGACATCTTTGAGCCGGCCGTCAGCGCCCCACATCTTGCCGCCATTACGGATCATGGCTGGCATGGAGGCATCTACGATGATGTCGTTGGGTGAGTGGAAGTTTGTGATGCCCTTGGCGGAGTCAACCATGGCCAGTTCGGGCCGGTTCTCGTGGCAGGCGTGCAGGTCGCGCATGACTTCATCCTGCGTTGACTTAGGCAGGCTGCGAATCTTGTCATACAGGTCCACCATGCCATTGTTGACATTGACGCCCAGTTCGTCGAACAGCTTACCGTGTTTCTGGAACGCCTCTTTGTAAAAAATCTTCACGCAATGGCCAAAAACAATCGGGTGCGACACCTTCATCATGGTCGCCTTGACGTGCAGCGAGAACATCACCCCGGTCTTGCGCGCATCTTCAATTTCTTTTTCGTAAAAAGCCAACAAGGCATTTTTGCTCATGAACATGCTGTCGATCACCTCGCGGTCCTGAAGCGCGACCTTGGATTTGAGCAAGATCGTCTTGCCGCTCTTGGTGATCAGTTCCATCTTGACGTCACGGGCACGGTCGAGCGTCATGGACTTCTCGCCATGGTAGAAGTCGCCTTGGTGCATGTGCGAGACATGGGTGCGAGACGCCTGGCTCCATTCGGCCATGCTGTGCGGGTTTTTGCGGGCATATTCTTTGACGGCCTTCGGTGCGCGCCGATCAGAGTTTCCTTCGCGCAGGACCGGATTAACCGCGGAGCCTGTGCAGCGGGCATACCGCGCTTTGATTTCTTTTTCCGCCTCATTGGCCGGGTTGTCCGGGTAGTCCGGCAAGGCATAGCCTTTGGCCTGGAGTTCCTTGATGGCGGCGACCAATTGCGCGACCGGTGCGCTGATGTTGGGCAACTTGATGATGTTGGTGTCAGGGAGCAGGGTGAGTTTGCCGAGTTCAGCCAGGTTGTTGGGAATACGCTGGGCCTCGGTCAGGCGGTCTGGGAATTCCGCAACAATGCGCGCCGCCAGCGAAATATCACTGGTGTCGACTTCAATGCCAGCCGGGGCCACAAAGGTGCGCACGATGGGTAGCAACGATGCTGTTGCAAGTGCCGGCGCTTCGTCAGTCAAGGTGTAGATGATTTTCGATGTCGATGTGGTCATGATGTTTCCGATTACGTCAAGGAGCGCTGACTGCCGATCGAAGACCTTGGCGCGGCCAGAAGAGCAGGCTCTCTTTTGTTCATTGGCCGGTCGGATCGCAGAAAAGCCGCCTATTTTCGACGAAAAAAGACCGTTTGAGACTCCCCCGTGCAGCAAAAGCTTAGCTCCAGGAGCATGGCGCTAACATGGACGGTTTGAATCACCTTATGGGAGTATCTGAATGGTTATTGATTCGGTAGGAGTTGTTGGGGCTGGAACCATGGGCAGTGGGATTGCGCAGGTCTGTGCCATGGCGGGGCTTCGGGTACACCTGCTCGACGTCAACGAGACCGCGATCGACAAAGGCCTACGGTCGATCGAGACCAGCCTGGGCCGCCTGGTCGCGAAAGAAAAACTCTCAGCGGACGCCCAGCGTGCGGCCATGGGTCGCATTTCGACAGGCGTTCAGTATGACGGCCTGGTGGGCTCAGACATGGTCATCGAAGCCGCCACGGAGAACTTCGAACTCAAGGTCAAAATCCTGCAAACACTCGATGAGCGACTGCCATCAGATGTGGTCGTTGCCTCAAATACCTCGTCTATTTCGATTACCAAACTGGCCGCCGTGACGAACCGGGCGGAGCGCTTTATTGGCATGCATTTCTTCAACCCAGTACCGGTGATGGCGCTGGTTGAAATCATTCGGGGCCTGCAAACAAGTGAGCAGACGCATGCCGCGGTGCGTGACCTGGCTCAGCGTCTTGGGAAAACGCCTGTAACGGTCAAGAATGCCCCCGGGTTTGTGGTCAACCGCATCCTGGTTCCGATGATCAATGAGGCTTTTTTTGTCTTGGCTGAGGGGTTGGCAACGCCTGAGGACATTGATCAGGGCATGAAATTGGGATGCAACCAGCCCATCGGGCCACTGGCCCTGGCCGACATGATCGGACTGGATGTGTGTTTAGCCGTGATGGAGGTGTATCTGGCGGAGTTTGGCGATAGCAAATACCGTCCCTGTCCTTTGCTCAAGGAAATGGTGGCCGCCGGTCGTTTGGGTCGCAAAACAGGTCAAGGCGTGTACAGCTACTGACTCCGGCAAGCGTTGTCGCGCCGCGCTGGCACGACCGGCTGGCGAGCACTTGAAAAATTGGCCTTAGGCCTTACATATCAGAGTGCTCGCTTGGCAGGCGATCGATAGAATCCCAGTATGGCCTCTAAACCCCCCGTCAAGATCCCCCAGCGTCCGACGCAACCCCCCGAGAAAGAGGGCGGGGCGGCCCTGGTTTTGGAGCGTCGGACACAGAAGACGCGCCCGCCTGCCATGTATCAAGTTGTGATGCTCAATGACGATTACACACCCATGGAATTTGTGGTGATCGTGATCCAGGAGTTTTTTAACAAAGACCTGGAGACGGCCACCCAAATCATGCTGAAGATTCATCTGGAGGGGCGTGGCGTGTGTGGCGTTTACTCGCGCGACGTTGCCAACACCAAGGTTGATCAGGTCATGGGGGCGGCCAGCAAAGCGGGCCACCCTTTGCAGTGTGTGGCGGAGCCGGTTCAGCTCTGAATTCCGTCAGGACGGATGAGGGATTTATTTGGGTTTACATTAGGTACTGGCGGTCGTTGTAACGACGGCCTAGGCAGCAGAACCAGGCAGTTGATGCCGCGCTGGTTCGGGCTTGGTGGTAAGTAGTTGGAGAGATCATGATTGCTCAGGAATTGGAAGTTAGCTTGCACATGGCTTTTGTTGAGGCCAGGCAGCAACGCCACGAATTCATCACAGTCGAGCACTTGCTCCTGGCGTTGTTGGACAACCCCAGTGCTGCGGAAGTGCTCAAGGCCTGCTCGGCTCAGATTGATGATCTGCGCAAATCGCTGGTTGGTTTCATCAAGGACAACACGCCCCAAGTGGCGGGAACGGACGAGGTTGATACACAGCCTACTCTGGGTTTTCAGCGCGTGATTCAGCGGGCGATCATGCACGTGCAGTCGACCGGAAATGGCAAAAAAGAAGTGACCGGTGCCAATGTTCTGGTTGCGATTTTTGGCGAGAAAGACTCGCATGCGGTGTATTACCTGCACCAGCAGGGTGTGACGCGTCTTGACGTGGTGAATTTCATCGCGCACGGCATCAAGAAGTCCGATCCGCCAGAACCCAACAAGCCTGCCGAGCCGGCCAGTGAGGCTGAAGAAGCTGGCGAGAAGGGCGAAAAAGGCTCGCCTCTGGATCAATTCACGCAGAACCTGAACCAGTTGGCCAAAGAGGGCAAAGTCGATCCTCTGATTGGTCGCGACTTCGAGGTGGAGCGGGTGATCCAGATCGTTTGTCGCCGGCGTAAGAACAACCCCTTGCTGGTTGGTGAAGCGGGCGTTGGCAAGACGGCCATCGCCGAAGGTTTAGCCTGGCGTATCACGCAAAAAGAGGTTCCTGAGGTTTTGCTTGATGCGACGGTGTATGCACTTGATATGGGTGCGCTCTTGGCTGGCACCAAGTACCGCGGTGATTTTGAACAGCGCCTGAAGGCTGTCTTGAAATCGCTGAAGGACAAACCCAATTCGGTCTTATTCATTGATGAAATTCACACGCTCATCGGCGCTGGCGCAGCGTCGGGGGGCACCATGGATGCCTCCAACCTGCTCAAGCCAGCCCTGACCACTGGCGGCCTGAAATGCATCGGCGCCACCACTTTCACCGAGTACCGCAGCATCTTTGAGAAAGATGCTGCACTGTCTCGCCGCTTTCAGAAGGTGGAGGTGCTTGAGCCCAGCATCGAGCAAACCGTTGATATTCTTAAAGGCCTTAAGTCGCGTTTCGAAGAGCATCACAACGTGAAATATGCCCTGGCTGCCTTGCAAGCGGCCGCGGAGCTCAGTGCCAAGTACATCAACGACCGGCACCTGCCCGACAAGGCTATTGACGTGATTGACGAGGCTGGTGCAGCGCAGCGCATCCTGCCCGCCTCAAAGCGCAAGAAGACGATTACCAAGAATGAGGTGGAAGAAATCGTGGCCAAAATTGCGCGAATTCCGCCCGCCAATGTGTCTAATGACGATAGGGGCAAGCTCAAGACGCTGGAGAGGGACCTCAAAAACGTGGTGTTTGGTCAGGATAAGGCGCTGGAAATGTTGGCCTCGAGCGTCAAGATGGCACGTTCTGGCCTGGGTAAGGGCGACAAACCGATTGGCGCTTTCCTCTTCAGCGGTCCCACGGGCGTGGGTAAGACCGAGGCCGCGCGGCAGCTGGCCTACATCATGGGCATCGAGCTCATTCGCTTTGACATGAGCGAATACATGGAGCAGCACGCGGTGAGCCGTCTGATCGGCGCGCCCCCTGGCTATGTCGGTTTTGACCAGGGTGGCTTGCTCACGGAGGCCATCAGCAAAAAGCCGCACTCGGTCCTTTTGCTCGATGAAATTGAAAAAGCGCACCCGGCGATCTTCAATGTGCTCTTGCAGGTGATGGACCACGGCACGCTCACGGACAACAATGGTCGCCGGGCCGACTTTCGTAATGTGATTCTCATCATGACGACCAATGCCGGTGCTGAGACCATGAACAAGTCCACCATTGGCTTTACCAATCCTCGGGAGGCAGGCGATGAGATGGCGGATATCAAGCGTCTGTTCACACCGGAATTCCGTAACCGACTTGACGCGATGGTCAGCTTCAAGGCGCTCGACGAGCAGGTCATTTTGCGTGTTGTCGACAAATTTCTGCTCCAACTCGAGGCGCAGCTGGCCGACAAGAAGGTGGACGTCACGTTTACCGACAAATTGCGTCAGCACTTGGCCAAAGCGGGTTTTGATCCCTTGATGGGTGCAAGGCCGATGCAACGCCTGATTCAAGACACGATTCGCAGAGCCCTGGCCGATGAGCTCTTGTTCGGTCGACTGACCGATGGCGGCCGCCTAACTGTTGACCTGAAGGACACAGCAGACGGCAAGACGGATGTTTTGCTCGATATCACGCCACTGCCTAAAAAGGACGGGCGCAACAAGGCCGTCGCGCAAGAGGCCAGCGCCGAGTAGGGCCGCTGGCCAGGACGGCCCTCTTGGGGTTTTTGTGTGGGCCTGATGTTGGGGCGTCGATCCCGGATTTTGTTTCTGGCGCTGTCAGCGCTGCTGCTCTGGGGCTGTGCGGGTGTTCCCAAAGAGGGCGATGAGCGCGACGCCTCGGACGCGAAAACTGCTTCGATGGCGGATAAGCCGCCCGTGGTCATCGGGCTGGCCCTCGGTGGTGGTGCGGCACGCGGATTTGCGCACATCGGCGTGATCCAGGTTCTGGAGGAGGCTGGCATTCAACCTGGTTTGGTTGTTGGAACCTCGGCCGGCAGCGTGGTGGCAGCACTCTACGCCAGTGGTCAAAATGGGCGTCAGTTGGAATCGGTTGCGCAGGGCATGGACGAAGCCTCCTTGTCGGACTGGCGTTTGCCCTTGTTTAAACCGGGGATCTTGAAGGGCGAGGCGCTGGCCCGTTTTGTCGCCAGACAGGTTCAAGGGCGAGCGTTGGAGGATTTACCGTTGCCGGTGGGGGTTGTTGCCACCGACCTCCAAAGTGGTGAGGCGGTTTTGTTTCGAAAAGGGGACACTGCCAGCGCGGTACGTGCCTCCAGTGCGATTCCAATTGTTTTCGAGCCGGTCAGCATTGGCGGGCGCGACTATGTCGATGGGGGTCTTGTCTCAGCGGTCCCAGTGCGTTTTGCCCGACAGATGGGCGCGGATATCGTGCTTGCCGTCGACGTTTCGAGCGTCCCTTCGGCCAGCGCCTCGACCGATATGTTCCAAATGCTCATGCAAACTTTTAACATCATGGCGCAGAGCCTGAACGCCTACGAACTGCAGCAGGCTGATGTCGTGGTGCGGCCCAAACTGACGGGATTGCCAGGGGCGCGATTTTCGGCCCGCTCGCAGGCGATCGCCGCAGGGCGGCAGGCCATGTTAGAGGCCTTGCCGCTGCTCACGCAGGCGCAACGGCGCCTGGCGGCTAAGCCTCGGGGCTGAAACGGCGAAAAAAAAGGGTTGGTTTTTCAACCAACCCTTAAGGGATCCTTGAACCTGGTGGTTACGAAAGGACCCGAGGAGACAACCTACAAAAAACCTGTGTGGCACCCTGAAGTGCCATGAAGCTAGTATCTCAGGGTTTTCCCTAAATTGCCAGTCTTTTCGCGTAAATTTTTGTTAACACGTCTGATTTACCGGACTGGCACAAAGTCAAATTAGCGCTTCTTGCTGCTGGACTTGCTAACCGAGGCAGCGTTGCTGGCTGTGGCAGCCATGGCGTTGAAATTGGACTCAGCCATTTCGGTAGCCTGTTTAACAGCTTTCTGGACGGATTCCAAAGCGTTGCTGGCAGCGGCAACCGAGCTTTTCATGAAAGCAGCGGCAGCTTCAGAGCCGGCGGGGGCGTTCTTGGCGGCGTTGTCCACCAGGCCGGCAAATTTTTGCTGCATTTCCGACGCTTGCGCTTCGTAGGCTTTGTTGAACTCGGCAGCGGTGCCAGCGGTGATTTCGTACAGATGACGGCTGTAAGCGGCAGTCTTTTCAGCCAGCGGCTGCAGGATGCTCGATTGCAGAGCCATCAGTTCCTGGGCGTCTTTCACGCTGAGCAGGGCTTTGGCATTGTCAGCGGACTCGTTCAGGGCCAGCTTCGATGCGGTCATGTTCAATTCGACGATACGCTCAACACCTTCGAGAGCCTTGGTAGTCAAGCCCATCACGGTCTCAACATTGGCTTTCTGGGCGGCGAGGATTTGTTCAACAGTCATCATGGTTTCACTCCTAAAAAATTGGGACACAATCTACGGTGCTGAGACTGACAATCGTTTGATGTTGCAGCGCAGCATGGGAAGAATTATAGGGTTAACCCGAAGCTTTTCAAGTCATTTTGCTGCGTTGCAACAAAATATTTTTAAAAAAGTGCTGTTGTTTTCAAAATACAACAAAGAAAAGTCAGGATTTAGCCCAATTCCGAGGGGGCAGCAGGTGTCTGGGCGCCCCGAAGGGGGCAAGCGCTCAGGGTTGGCGCCTGGTTCACGGCTTAGCGACTGGGGTGCGCGTGTTCGCTTACTACTCTGATCACTTTGTATTGCCGCTGCCGCCAGGGCACCGTTTCCCCATGGCCAAATACCGCATGCTGCGGGATGCTGTTGCGGCGGAACTGCCGGAGATCGAACTGCACGAGGCGCCCCAATGTGCCGATATCGAACTCCAGCTGGCCCATACGCCTTCTTATATCGGAGCGGTCAGTCAAGGCCGTCTGAGCCAAGCGCAGCAGCGCGAGATTGGATTTCCATGGAGTCCAGCGATGGTCGAGCGCTCCCGCCGATCGGTGGGCGGTACCGTGGCAGCGGCTTTTTCAGCGATGCAGTATGGGGTATCGGCCAATCTGGCGGGGGGTACCCACCATGCGTATGCTGATCATGGTGGCGGATTCTGCGTGTTCAATGATCTGGCCGTGGCTGCCAGAAGTATCCAGGCCGTCTGGCGACAAAGTCATTCGGACGATCTCAAGGTTCTGATCCTGGATTTGGACGTGCACCAGGGCAACGGAACGGCCTGTATCTTTAGAGGAGACCCCACTGTCTTTACTGCGTCGCTGCACGGCGATAAGAACTTCCCGTTTCGCAAGGAGAGCAGCGACCTCGATGTCAGCCTGCCAGACGGCTGCGGGGATGCAGACTATTTGCAGGCGCTCGAGCGCACACTTTGCGATCTGGAGCAGCGCTTCTCCCCGGGCCTGGTGATGTATCAGGCAGGGGTTGATCCTTACGCGGGAGACCGTCTTGGGCGCCTGAGTCTAAGTGCCGAAGGCTTACGGCAACGGGATCGCCGTGTTTTGAAATGGTGTGAATCACTGCGATCTGCGGTCGCGATCACCATGGGTGGGGGCTATGCCAGCCGCATCGAAGACACCGTTGGCTTGCAGCTCAACACCTTCCGGGAAGCTTTGGCCAGTTGGCGTCGCTGGCACAATCTGGTGCATGACTGACAGCGCTACGCCACCGAATTCGCCGCACCGGCCGCGCCCGGAGTCCCGTCAGGCTTATCGGGCGTTTAAGGCCATTACCACGCGCTGGATGGACAACGACATGTACGGCCATGTCAACAATGTCGTGTACTACAGCTGGTTCGATACCGCTGTGAACGCTTACCTGATTGAGCGGGGTGCGCTGGATCCGGTGATCAGCATGGTCATTGGGCTCGTGGTGGAGACCCAGTGCCATTATTTTTCCCCTC
Source organism: Comamonadaceae bacterium (assembly GCA_038145425.1). Lineage (GTDB taxonomy): Bacteria > Pseudomonadota > Gammaproteobacteria > Burkholderiales > Burkholderiaceae_C > Rhodoferax. The sequence continues at coordinate 12,567 of JAYQPP010000022.1, forward strand.
TGGCCTTTCCTCAACAGGTTGACGCTGGTCTGCGCGTTGCGCACATCGGGCGTAGCAGCGTTCGTTACGAAGTCGGTCTGTTTGCTGCAGATGCTGATCTCTGTGCCGCCAAAGGCCACTTTGTGCATGTGTATGTTGATCGATCGACCCATCAACCACACCCCCTGCCAGTCGAATTGAAGTCTGCTCTGGAGTCTTTGCGATGAACCTGCCCCGAAAAACTTTTTCTTCCTCGGAGATTGACGCGGTCGATGCCACGATTCGCGCCCGCCAGTCGATCAGGGCTTTTACTCAACAGGTGGTTGAGCCACAGGTTTTGACCGACATCGTGCAGTTGGCTGCGCGTGCGCCATCGGGTACCAATACGCAACCCTGGCGCACTTATGTGGTTCAGGGCGCGAGCCGGGACGCTCTGTGCGACAAAGTTTGTGCGGCGCATGACGCTTTGCGTCAGGATCCCTCACTGGCTGCCACCTTTACAGAGCCTTATGACTACTATCCAGAGAAGTGGGTCAGCCCCTTCATCGATCGACGGCGTGAGAACGGATGGGGACTCTATGCACTGCTTGGCATTACAAAAGGCGACAAAGACAAGATGCACGCACAGCATCAGAGAAACTTTCGATTTTTTGATGCACCGGTCGGTCTCTTCTTCACGCTCGACAAGGTCATGGGACGTGGGTCACTGGTGGACTATGGCATGTTCCTGCAAAACCTGATGCTTGCAGCCCAGGTGCGGGGACTGGCGACGTGCCCTCAGGCGGCCTGGAACGGGTTTTCCAGCATCATCCTCCCGCACCTTGGCGCTGGGGACCAGGAAATGCTGGTTTGCGGCATGGCAATTGGTTACCCCGAGACGCAGGCCGTGGTCAATACCTACTACACGCCCCGCGAGGACGCCGCAAATTTCATCACCTGGCTGTCTTGATGGCCGGCCCAGCTCGGTGGCCGGGCTGAGCCCTAACTCTCGCGGGCAGTAGCCTAACGCAGGTCGTTGGCTAGCAATTTAAGGATTTGCTCTGCCTCAGCGGCTTTGACCGTCTGGCCGTCCGCGGATTGCACCGATATCGTGCTGCGTTGATCTAGACTCACGACCGAAATCCGGTAGCGTTGTGGTGCCACCTCGCCCGATTTGCCAAAACTAAACATTTTGCTGAAAAAGCCAGATTCGCTCTTATCGGCACTGGGTACGACATAGCGAACGAAATAAATCCCTTTGGCGCGGTCTCGGTCTTCCACGGTGAAATTGTTGCGATCCAGCGCCAGACCGACACGACGCCAGGCGCGCTCAAAGCCTTCATCAAGGGACACCACAGGCTGCCCGTTGTTGCTTTCGATACGGGCACTTGGTGCAACTGCTGCAGTACCAGCTTTGGCTTCTGGCGCTTGATCTTTGACACCACCGAGTTTGACCAGCAGGCGTCTTAAAAACTCTGCTTCCAGTTCCGGGTCGGCAGGACGAGGCTGCCAGACCGTGCTGGTTTTGTCATTGCTGTTGTAAACCTCGATCATTCCCCGGTGGCTAATGAAAATGTCAGTGCCACCTTGAGCGTTTCTCTCCAGACGCGTGCGAAACCGATCGCGCTCCGCCGTGGAGTAGAGCTGATCAAAGATCTTGCCCAGAGCAGAGCGGATGAAGTCCTGAGGAATCTTGGCCCTGTTCTCAGCCCAATCGGTTTCCATGATGCCCAGATTGGCCTGGTCCATGGTGAAAACGAAACCGTTTTCCTGCCAGAAGTTTTTGACGGGTTCCCACAATTGATCGGCCGGCCGGCTCACGGTCAGCCAACGCAGGCCGCCTTCGCGTTGAAATTTGACATCGGCAATCGCGGCAACAGCGGTTGGCAAACCTTGGCTATTTGCCTGTCCGGCTTGGAATGCTGAGGCGCTGACAGCAGCGCCAGGCACCACGTAGCGGGTTTCCCGTGATAGCTGGGTCAGATCCGGCGGCACTTCCAAGGACGGCGCCTTGGCTGCACTTTTGTAGTCAACTTTGTCACTCTCCAGCGTGGAGCAGGCGCTCGACACCATTGCAACAACAAGCCATGTGGCAAGAAGACGGTATTTCACATTGAGCCTTTTTTCAGAGTTGAGCACGTTTCAGACGGCTCATTAAATGATGCCCACCGCGCGCAGCGCAGCTTCCACCTTGGCCTGGTTTGCTGATGACAAGGGTGTCATCGGCAGACGCAGCGTGGGACCGCACAGCCCCATACGAGCCGCGGCCCATTTGACGGGAATGGGATTGGCTTCCACAAACAAATTCTGATGCAGGGGCATCAGTTTGTACTGAAAGGCCATGGCGCGGCGCGCGTCACCTGAAATGGCGGCGTCACACAGGTCTTTCATGAGTCGCGGGGCCACGTTGGCCGTGACACTCACATTACCCTGGCCACCGCACAGCATCAGTGCCACCGCAGTGGGGTCGTCCCCGGAATAAATGGCAAATCCCTCAGGCGCTTCCCGGATCAGCCATTGAGCGCGGTCAATGTTGCCCGTGGCCTCCTTGATGCCCACGATGCCGGGTACCTGGGCCAGCCTCAGGACCGTTTCCAGGTTCATGTCCGCCACGGTACGACCCGGAACGTTGTACAAAACCATGGGCAGGTTAACCGCCTCGGCAATCGTCTTGAAGTGCTGGTACTGACCTTCCTGGGTCGGCTTGTTGTAGTAGGGCACCACCTGCAGTTGGCAATCGGCGCCGACCTGTTGAGCGTACTTCGCCAGTTCTATGGCCTCGGCCGTGCTGTTCGAACCGCAACCGGCCATGATGGGAACGCGCCCAGCCGCCTGTTCAACCGAAACCTTGATGATCTCGCAATGTTCTTCAACACTGACCGTGGGGGACTCACCGGTTGTTCCCACTACGCCGATGCAGTCAGTACCCTCGGCGATGTGCCAGTCAATGAGCTTACGCAGAGCAGCGTAATCCACCGCGCCATCTGGCTGGAAAGGGGTGATTAGGGCAACAATGCTGCCGGTCAGGCTACGCTGGGGATCTGTCATTCTGAGCTCGATTGAGAAGCAGATGCCTATTTTAACGAGTCAAGGTGCGGCATAGGGGCTGCCGAGTCAGTCGTCTCTCGACGCGCGAGGATTCTTTGAACACATCGGCTCGGCTCAGACAGCAAACCTTGTTCGAAAGCCAGCACGCTCATGCTGCCGCACTGCTGCAGTAACTCGCCGGGCTGTAACAAAAACGCTGGATTGGATGGCTTGCCAAAAGCAGCATTTCCTTGCATGAAGGTTTCATAAATCAGCAGACCGCCAGGCGCCACGCTCTCAAGGATGGTGGTCCAAAGTGGGCGCCACAAATAGTTAGTCACGATCACCAGGTCAAAGCCTTCGGGGCCCTGCGTGGACAGCAGGGGCCAAGCTCCGGCCTCGATATCGGCCAGAACGACCCGGCCGAACGCGCCTGCGGCCATTAGCGCCTCCTCTGATCGGTCTATGCCGGTGGTGCGCAGCCCGTGCTGCTTGAACCACGCCATGTGCCGGCCATGGCCACAGGCTATGTCCAACACCGTCTGACCGGGGCTTAGCAAATGCGTCCAGCGTTGCACCCACGGTGACGGCGCGACACTGCCGTGCCTGACGTCGTCGCTGCTCAAAAGCAGGCCCAGACCTGATTGGCAATGCTGACCATGAAGTCCGGTTGCGTGTACGTCAAGAACACCAGCGCCAGCCCGACGAGCGCGATGGCGTGGTATGTGAACTTGCGAGCTGACTTCATGCGCTGGCTGTCTTCAGCTTACGGGTAATCGCCCGTTCATTGATCGGCAGATTGATCAGGGCGGCGGCAATACCCAGTGCGATGGCGATGTACCAGACCAGGTCGTAGCTGCCTGTTTGATCAAACATGTAGCCGCCAAGCCAGACCCCCAGGAATGAGCCGATCTGATGGCTGAAAAAGACGAAGCCGCCAAGCATCGACAGGTGCGCGACGCCGAAGATCTGCGCAACCGCAGCGTTGGTGGGTGGCACAGTAGACAGCCACAGCAGGCCCATAACGGAAGAAAAAACGTAAACGCTGGCTGGACTCAATGGAACCAGCAGAAACACTGCAATCACCACAGCCCGGGCGAAATAAATAAAGGCCAGAATATTTTTCTTCAGCCAGCGTTGGCCCAGCACACCAGCGGCATAGGTCCCGAAGACATTGAACAGACCAATCAGGGCCAGTGCGTAGCTTGCCACCTCGGCAGGCAGGTTGTGGTCTTTCAAGTAACTTGGCATGTGCACACCGATGAAGACCACCTGGAAGCCGCATACAAAGTAGCCGGCCATCAGGTATTGAAAGCTGCGGTAGCCGAAGGCCTCGCGTACGGCCTGAACGATGGTCTGTTCACGGCGCGGCCCGGCGCCTTGAATAAAGCTTGGTTCGCGTAAGCCCCAGGCCAGTGGAATGATCAGCAGTGCTGCCAGTCCCAGCATCTCCAGAGCCTGCTGCCATCCGATGGTGCGAATCAAGTAACCTGCAGCAGGCACCATGAGAAATTGTCCGAAGGACCCAGCGGCCGCGGCGATACCCATGGCCCAGGATCGGCGCTCAGGGCTGATATTTCGACCAATCACGCCGTAAATCACGGCGTACGTGGTGCCAGCCTGGGCAATGCCCAGCATCACACCACAGGTCAGGGCGAACAGGGTAGGCGTGGCCGCATGCGCCATGCCCACCAGACCCAGTGCGTAAATCAGACCGCCTGCAATGACCACCCGAAAGGCGCCAAATTTGTCGGCCAGCATGCCGGAAAAAATGCCAGCCAGTCCCCAGGTCAGGTTTTGTACCGCTGCTGCGAAAGCGAATGTCTCACGTCCCCAGCTATTGGCCTGAATCACTGGTTGTAGCCAGAGCCCGAAGGCGTGGCGGGTACCCATCGACAGGGAGACGACGAGCGCGCCACAAATCAGAACCTGGGCGATCGGCAGCGTCTTGTTGGCTTGGGTCATGTCAGTGGCGCCGAGGCGATTCAAGTCCGAACTTTGGCGCGAGTGAAGGAGAGAAAGTGCGGATTTTAAGCCTGTGAATTCATACAGTGACGCTGCGGTCCGCCCCTACAATGCGCGCCCATGGCAAGCAAACCGGACCCACAATATTCGGAAGCGTCCATTCGGGTACTCAAAGGCCTCGAGCCGGTCAAGCAAAGACCGGGGATGTACACCCGAACAGACAACCCGCTGCACATTCTTCAAGAGGTGATCGACAACGCCGCTGACGAGGCACTCGCCGGCCATGGGCGCAAGATCAAGGTTACGTTGCATTCGGACGGCTCGGTGAGCGTCGAAGACGATGGCCGAGGCATTCCGCACGGCATGCATCCGGTTGAAAACGCTCCGGTGATGGAGCTGGTTTTCACCCAGTTGCACGCAGGCGGCAAATTTGACAAAGGCAAAGGCGGCGCGTACAGCTTTTCCGGCGGCCTGCACGGCGTCGGTGTGAGCGTGACCAACGCCTTGTCGAAGCGCCTTGAGGTCAGCAGTTACCGGGACTCTCAGGTCGCGCGCATGGTGTTTGCAGATGGTGCTGTGGTGGAGCCCATGCGCAGTCGTCCACAGGACAGCGCTGATCGAAAGAGTGGCACCACGGTACGCTGCTGGCCCGATGGCCGTTACTTTGAAAGCCTGGCGCTGCCCGCTACGCAGCTGGTGCATCTGTTGCGATCGAAAGCGGTGTTGATGCCAGGCGTGACCGTCACGCTGCAGCAGGAAAAAAGCCGGGAGAGTCAATCCTGGGTTTACAAAGGTGGCTTAAGCGACTATCTGTCGCAGGCGCTGAGTGCTGAACTCCTGATCCCGATGTTTGAAGGGCAGGGTTTTGCTGACGCCCAGCATGATGTGTTTGCTGAAGGCGAGGGCGCGACTTGGTGTGTGGCCTTCACCGAGGACGGCCAGGCGCTTCGGGAAAGCTATGTGAACCTGATTCCCACCACGGCTGGTGGCACGCATGAACTCGGCCTGCGCGACGGCTTGTTCAATGCTGTGAAAAGTTTTATCGACTTGCACGCTTTGCTTCCCAAGGGCGTGAAGCTGTTGCCTGAGGACGTTTTTGCGCGAGCGAGTTTTGTCTTGTCAACCAAGGTGCTCGATCCGCAGTTTCAGGGCCAGATCAAAGAGCGCCTGAACTCACGCGATACGCTTCGATTGGTGTCGGGCTATGTGCGCCCTGCGCTCGAGTTGTGGTTGAACGAACATGTGGAATACGGCAGGAAGCTCGCGGAGCTGGCGATCAAGGCCGCCCAGGTGCGCCAGAAGGCTGGCCAGAAGGTCGAGAAGCGTAAGGGCTCCGGAGTGGCCGTTCTGCCCGGCAAGCTGACCGACTGCGAGAGCCGGGACCTCGCGGAAAACGAGGTGTTTCTGGTCGAGGGTGATTCCGCCGGCGGCAGCGCCAAGCTTGGGCGCAACAAGGAGAGCCAGGCGATCCTGCCCCTGCGTGGCAAGGTGCTCAATACCTGGGAGGTTGAGCGCGATCGCTTGTTTGCCAACACCGAAGTGCACGATATTGCGGTTGCCATTGGTGTAGATCCGCATGGACCGCAGGATGAACCGGACCTCAGCGGCCTGCGCTACGGCAAGATCTGCATCCTGAGCGATGCAGATGTCGATGGCGCGCACATTCAAGTGCTGTTGCTGACACTGTTCTTCAAGCACTTTCCCAAATTGATTGAAGCCGGCCACGTCTATGTGGCGCGTCCGCCGCTGTTTCGCGTCGATGCGCCAGCACGCGGGAAAAAGCCTGCTGCCAAGGTCTATGCGCTTGATGAGGGTGAACTGACCGCGATCCTGGATAAATTGCGCAAGGACGGGGTGCGCGAAGGCGCCTGGAGCATCAGCCGATTCAAAGGCCTAGGGGAAATGAACGCAGAGCAGTTGTGGGATACCACGCTCAACCCCGACACCCGCCGTCTGATGCCGGTGAGCCTGGGCCCCTTGGACGCTCAGGCCACTGCAGCACTGATGACCAAGTTGATGGGCAAAGGCGAAGCGGCGGCCCGTCGTGAGCTCATGGAGCAATACGGTGCGTTTGTCGATGTTGACGTTTGATGCGCTCGCTTGTTCATTGGGCGCCGCGCGGATGGATAACAGAGTAGGGCAAGATGGATCAATCAACGCTGGATTTTTCGCAGGAAACACCAGGCGGCGACTCTGAGGCGCCCAGTCTGGCTGATTACGCCCAGAGGGCTTACCTAGAGTACGCGCTCAGTGTGGTCAAAGGGCGTGCCTTGCCCGATGTGAGCGATGGCCAAAAGCCCGTGCAGCGGCGGATTCTTTACGCCATGAGCCGGATGGGCCTGGGTTTTGGTGGAAGCAACGGCACGGTAGGGGCCAAGCCGGTCAAGTGCGCCCGTGTGGTTGGTGATGTGTTGGGGCGTTTTCACCCGCATGGCGATCAGGCAGCTTATGACGCCCTGGTGCGCATGGCGCAGGATTTTTCCCAGCGCTACCCGCTGATTGATGGGCAGGGTAACTTCGGCTCGCGCGATGGCGATGGCGCTGCTGCGATGCGCTACACGGAAGCGCGCCTGGCGCGCATCACGGGACTTCTGCTCGATGAGATTGACGAAGGCACGGTGGACTTCGTGCCCAATTACGACGGCTCGACCCAGGAGCCGCGACAACTGCCCGCGCGCTTGCCTTTTTCCCTGCTCAATGGCGCCAGCGGTATTGCGGTGGGTCTGGCCACCGAAATCCCCAGTCACAACCTGCGGGAAGTGGCCGATGCCTGTGTGGCGTTGATCAAAAATCCGAAGAGCAGCGATGAGGACCTGATGGCCCTGATACCGGGGCCAGACTTTCCGGGCGGCGCTCAGGTGATCAGCTCAGTGGCCGAGATCGCCGAGGCGTATCGCACGGGGCGCGGCTCGCTCAAGTGCCGGGCGCGCTGGAAAATCGAAGATTTGGCGCGTGGTCAATGGCAGTTGGTGGTGACCGAGCTACCACCGGGCGTGAGCACGCAACGGGTTCTGGAAGAAATTGAGGACATCAGCAACCCGAAAGTGCGGGCTGGGAAGAAGGCGGTCACGCAGGAGCAAAACCAGCTCAAGGCCAGCTTGCTCGCCGTGCTAGATGGTGTTCGGGACGAATCCAGCAAGGAAGCGGCAGTCCGACTGGTCTGTGAGCCCAAGAGCAGTCGCATCAGTCAGCAGGAACTGATCAACACCTTGCTGGCGCATACCAGCCTGGAGACCACCAGCGCCATTAACCTTACCATGATCGGTCTGGATGGTCGGCCGACGCAAAAGTCTTTGCGAGAGATTCTGTTGGAGTGGATCGAGAGTCGCCAGGCCACCATGGTGCGACGCTCACGCCATCGCCTGGACAAGGTGCTCGATCGCATTCACATCCTTGAGGGCCGGCAACTGGTTTTGCTGCATATTGACGAGGTCATTGCCATCATTCGCCAGTCGGATGAACCCAAGCCTGCGTTGATAGAGCGCTTCAAGCTTTCAGAACGCCAGGCGGAAGACATTCTGGAAATCCGCTTGCGTCAACTCGCGCGCCTGGAGACGATCCGCATTGAACAGGAACTGCAAGGATTACGTGTGGAACAGGCAAAGCTGGAGGAACTTTTGGCAAGCCCGGCTGCACTGAGACGCTTGATGGTCAAGGAGATCGAAGCGGACGCCAAGTCTTTTGCAGACAGCCGAAGAACCTTGATCCAGGCTGAGAAGAAGGCGGTGCTTGAGATCAAGGTGGTGGATGAGCCGGTTACGGTGGTGGTTAGTCAAAAAGGCTGGGTGCGTGCGCAAAAGGGCTGGCGCGATGCCACTGCGCCGATGCCCGACTACACCTTTAAAGAGGGCGACGCGCTGTTTTGCACCATGGAGTGCCGATCGATTGATTCGCTGCTGGTCTTTGCATCGAACGGTCGGGTCTTTACCGTTGCTGTATCGGCCCTGCCGGGCGGGCGCGGAGACGGGCAGCCGGTTTCCAGCATGATTGAGCTCGAGGTGGGGACGGTGATTTGCGGCTATTTCGCAGGCTCGCCAGAGGCCAAGCTCTTGCTCAGCAACTCCGCAGGCTTTGGTTTTGTGGCCAGCGCAGAGAACATGATCTCCAAGTTCAAGGCTGGCAAGTCGTTTGTCACGATCAATGCGGGTGAGAGCCTATGTGAGCCCTCGGTGCTGATGAGTGCTTCTGGTGCGACGCCACTGCCGGAAGCCACCCACGTGGCTTGTGTGTCCGCGGCAGGGCGGATTCTGACGTTTGAGCTGGCGCAATTGCGTGAAATGCCCAATGGCGGTCGCGGCTTGACGCTGATGGCACTCGATGATCAGGACAAACTGGCTGGTGCTTGCGCCTATACCCGTCGCGTGCGTATCGACGGCCTCGGGCGCGGCGGGCGTGCGCGCGAGGAAACGCTTGAGATTCGTAGCCTGAATAACGCCAGAGGCCAGCGGGCGCGCAAAGGGCGCGTGGCTGACCTGGGTTTCAAGCCCCAACGGGTTCGACGCGTCGAATAGCTTGGGCTGCTTGCGCCAGGCTAGCGCAATGGGAGGGCTCGCAGGGCTGCGCTGGGGCGAAGGCTGCCGACAATGCGTTGATTCCAGTTGGAAAGCACAGGCTGCCCCAGGGTTTGCAGCAGAGCCATGGACGCATCGTCGCAGGGCAGCAGGGCAGCGATCAGGCTGGCCATGACGGCCTCTGCCGCGCGGGCCTGACCATCATCAATTTTGAGTGCCAGCCCGAGACCGCGTTCTGGGAAGCTGGCGCAGTAAACGCCTTCCGCGCCGATTTTGCAAAACACGCGCTCGCCCAGTTGGGCCATCACCTGGGTGTCAAAGCGCTGGCTGCCGCCAACCATGAAGGGCGCTTGCGCGACCGCCTGACGCAGTCGTTTGGCCGCACGCGCGCGCTCGGGGCTGAGTCCGTCGCCAGTGCCGATTCGGGCAAATGCCAATGCCAGCTGGCGCAGCGGGATGGCGAAGGTCGGGATGGAGCAGCCATCGGTGCCGCGCGGCACGTGCGACAGATCGGTATCGGTGCAGGCGCTCAGTGCGGCTGTCACTTCGCGCATGACAGGGTGTTCTGGCTCGATGTAGCCTTGAGCGAAAGTTTTGGAGTCGACATGCTCGTGTAGGGCCAGCTCGCAGGCCAGGCAAATGAAGCCGGCGTGTTTGCCGGAGCAGTTGTTATGCAGCGCTGAGGCTTGTTCGCCACGCTGCACCATGGCGCGCAGCACCGGTTCGCGCGCAGGCCACTGGGTGCCGCACGCCAAAGCCTGTGCATCCAGCCCGGCTTTGGCCAGCATGCTCATCGCGGTCTGCACGTGCTTAGGCTCCCCATTGTGCGAGGCGCAGGCCAAAGCCAGTTCGGTGTCGCTCAGACGCAGCCTGTCTGCGGCGCCAGATGTGATCAGGGGCAATGCCTGCAGCACCTTGACCGCGGAGCGTGGAAAAACGGGTCGATCAATGTCACCCAGTGACGCGAACAGCTGGCCGCGGGCATCGGTCACCGCGATGGCGCCCGTATGCGTCGACTCCACGGTGTTGCCACGCAAGACTTCAATCAAAACCGGGTTGCTCATGGGATTCTCCAGATCTGCTGCGTCGCCCCAATTGTCGACAAGCGTTAGCGCGATGCCAGGCGTTGATGAACGGTTTGCTGCAGCAATTGCAGCGCCGCTTGCTGTGTGAGGGTGGTGGGCCGCAGTGCGCTGGTGGCTAGACCGATCGCAATGCGCAAGCCCGGCGAGTCGATGCGACGCATGGTGTAAGCGGCTGGGCGAACTGAGCTGAGCACCGCATGGCGCGACAGCACGGCGCTGCCAGCACCGTCTGCCACCAGATCGAGAATCGCCGAGACGCCGTCAATCTCGAGCGCAATTGACAATGGCACGCCCAGCTTGAGCAACTCGGACTCCAGGTGCATGCGGATCGCGTTGGGGCGGCTTGGGATGACCAGCCCAACTTCGCCCAAGGTCCTCAGGGCAATCGGTCCGGCTGGCGGTTCCTCTGCCAAGCCGGGTGGGCGTTTTTGCACCAGCACCAGCTCTTCGTCAAGCAGGTGTGTAATGTCCACGTCGTTGGCAGGCTGTGCGTTGTAGAGAAGAGCGAGGTCGATGCGTCCAGCGACCAGGGACTCCCGCAAGGACGTTGTCAAGCCCTCGATGATGGCGATGGTCGCTTGTGGCAGCGCAAGCCGGAAGGCACGCGTCAGCGGCACCGTCAGAATGCGCGCCAGGCTACTGGGCAGGCCAACGCTCACATGCCCAGCCAGTGAGCCTCTGACCCGGCCCAGTTCTTCGACCGCCCGCTCCACTTGGTGCAGGATGCCGCGCCCGTGCGCCAGCAGGATCTGGCCAGCTTCGGTGGGCACCGCCCCGCGCCCATTGCGCGCCAGCAGGTTCTGACGCAGCTCGACTTCGAGCAGGCGCACCAGGCGGCTCAATGCCGGTTGGCTGAGGTGCATCACGCCAGCCGCACGGGTGAAACTACCGAGTTCCGCGACGCGCACAAAGGCCTCAAGCTGTTTTAGATCCATGTTTTCTGATATATCGAGAACTTAGATATTATTATTTTAAATAACTGATAGCGAGCGAATGGGCTTGGTGCAGACGTCAAACCATCCCACAATTCCTTCGTCACAAGTCAGGTAAGCCAATGACCTTGAACGGTATTTCCTCAATGGCCACGAAAGCCTTGCTGGCGGAGCTGAGCCAGATGGCGCACGCCCGCCTGGGTATCCGTTTGGACATCCTGTCCATCGGTGGTGTCGACGCGGCAAAACGGGTTCAGGCCGGCGAGGCCTTTGACATGGTTGTGTTGGCCAGTGATGCAATCGGTCGCTTGGCAGCTGCTGGCCATGTATTGGCCGACAGCGTGGCAGACCTGGTGCGCTCGGACGTGGCCATGGCCATCCCCAAAGGTCGACCGCGGGTGGATTTGCGCAGCGAAGACGATTTGAAGACCTATGTCCTGGCCCAAAAGCGGCTTAGTTACTCGACCGGTCCGAGCGGCGTGGCCCTGGCCAAGTTGTTTGAGCGCTGGGGGGTGCAGCAGGTGCTTGCCGAGCGCATCGTCACGCCGCCTCCAGGAGTGGCGGTGGCCAGCCTGGTGGCCAAGGGTGAAGTGGACCTGGGTTTCCAGCAAACCAGCGAAATGCTGCATGTGAGCGGCATCGAACTGCTGGGCGCCTTGCCTGCGGATGTTGCGATCACCACCACGTTTACGGCAAGCGTTGGTATCCACTGCCAGCAGCCAGACGCCGTGCGGGAGGTTCTGGCATTTTGGGCCAGTGCCGACTGCGACGCAGCCAAGCACGCGCAGGGCATGCGACCTGCGCGACCGTGATGCCAATCATTTTTTACAGGACCCGATATGCAAGCACCACTCATCATTGATTGTCACGGGCACTACACCACCGCGCCCAAGGCGCTGGAAACCTGGCGTAACCGGCAAATTGCCGGTATCAAAGATCCCGCTGCCATGCCCCGGGCCTCAGACCTGAAGATCAGCGACGACGAGCTGAGGGAATCGATCGAGACCAACCAGCTGCGCCTGATGAAGGAGCGCGGCAGCGACATTACGCTGTTTTCGCCGCGCGCCAGCTTCATGGCGCACCACATTGGCGACTTCGAGGTCTCCAGTACCTGGGCGGCCATATGTAACGAGCTGTGTTACCGGGTCAGCGAGCTGTTTCCGGACAACTTCGTGCCTGTGGCGATGTTGCCGCAAAGTCCGGGTGTCGATCCAGCGACCTGCATTCCCGAGCTGGAAAAATGCATCAAACAGTACGGCAATGTTGGGATTAACCTCAATCCCGACCCCAGCGGTGGCCACTGGACCAGCCCGCCTTTAAGTGACCGCCACTGGTACCCGATTTTCGAAAAAATGGTCGAGTACGACATCCCGGCCATGGTGCACGTGAGCACCAGTTGCAACACCTGCTTTCACACGACGGGGGCGCATTACCTCAACGCGGACACCACCGCTTTCATGCAGTGTCTGACCAGCGACTTGTTCAAAGACTTTCCTACTTTGCGTTTCCTGATTCCGCATGGCGGTGGTGCTGTGCCTTACCACTGGGGTCGTTTCCGTGGTCTGGCGCAGGAACTGAAAAAGCCGCTCTTGGAGGAGCATTTGCTCAACAATATCTACTTCGACACCTGCGTCTACCACCAGCCCGGTATCGACCTGCTCAACACCGTGATCCCGGTGAAAAACGTGCTGTTCGCGTCCGAGATGATTGGCGCTGTACGGGGTATCGACCCGCAAACTGGTTATTACTACGACGACACCAAGCGTTACATCCAGGCTTCCAAATTACTCAGTGACGCTGACCGTCAGCAGATCTACGAAGGTAATGCCCGACGCGTCTTCCCGCGCCTGGATGCACAACTGAAACAAAAAGGACTTTGATCATGCATGAACTAGGCGTGGTTTACCGCAACATCACGCGCGCTGAGCGCGCAGCGACTGACAAGCTGGCCGCATTGGGCTCTGCCACCGTGCACGAGGCCATGGGGCGGGTGGGCTTGATGAAGACCTATATGCGCCCGATTTACCCTGGTGCCCAGATCTCTGGCACCGCGGTGACGGTGTTGCTGCAGCCAGGTGATAACTGGATGATGCATGTGGCAGCCGAGCAAATTCAGCCCGGCGATATCGTGGTGGCCGCGTGTACCACTGACAACACCGATGGCTTTTTCGGCGACTTGCTGGCCACCAGCTTCATGGCCCGGGGTGCGCGGGGCCTGATCATCGATGGTGGCTGTCGCGACATCAAGGTGCTGCAGGAGATGGGCTTTCCGGTGTGGAGCCGGGCCATCAGCTCCAAAGGCACGGTCAAAGCCACGCTGGGCTCGGTGAATATTCCTGTGGTGTGCGCCGGCATGATCGTCTACCCGGGAGATGCCATCGTGGCCGATGACGATGGTGTGGTTGTGGTGCCCAAGGCCATCGTGGCAAAAACGGCGGATTCGGCCCAGGCGCGCGAAAGCTTTGAGGGCGAAAAGCGCGCGAAATTAGCATCGGGCGTGTTGGGCCTGGACATGTACAAAATGCGCGAGCCACTGGCTGCTGCCGGCCTGAAATACATTGACTGATTGGTTCTGGTGATGGCTGAGCATCTTCCCCCTCAAACCGTTGGCTTGCTGGGCTACGGCGAGGTTGGGCGCATTCTCGCGGAAGACCTGCGCGCCCAGGGGGTTTTGGTGCTGGCCTACGACCTCAAACTTGACCAGCCAGAGGCTGCCCCGGCTCTGCGCGCGCACGCCAAAAGCCACGGTGTGACGCTGTGCGCGAGTGTCGCTGAGTTGGCCGGCCAAAGTGAATTGCTGGTGTGTGCGGTGACAGCCAGCCAAACAGTGCCTGCGGCTCAGGCTGCTGCCGCTGGTTTGCGTGCTGGCTGCGACTACCTGGACTTCAATTCAGCCTCGCCAGGTGCCAAGCGCCAGGCGGCGGCGCTGGTTGAAGCCCGGGGCGCACACTACGTGGAGGCTGCGGTGATGACGAGCATGCCGCCTTATCGCATCAAAGTCCCGATGTTGCTAGGCGGGGCTTATGCGGCGCAGTTGGCGAGCAAGATCAGTTCCCTTGGGTTTTCCAGCCGAGTCGCCAGCGAGCAGCTTGGCGTGGCCTCGGCCACCAAGATGTGCCGCAGCGTGATCATTAAGGGCATGGAAGCCATGATGATCGAGAGCCTGAGCACGGCGCGTCACTACGGTGTGGAAGATGCGGTGCTGGCGTCGCTGGCTGAAACCTTCCCGGGTATGGATTGGGAGCGCCAGGCGACTTATTTCTTCCAGCGTGTGATCGAGCATGGGCGCCGGCGCAGCGAGGAAATGTTCGAGTCCGCGCAGACCGTGCGCGAGGCGGGCTTGAGTCCGCATAGTGCGCAGGGCACGGCGCAGCGCCAGGCGTGGGTGGCTGACCTTGCAGATGCAGGGGTGTTTGGTAGCAGAGGATCGGCTGGTTTTGCGCGCAGCGCAGACTGGCGCATCGAGGCCGATCGATTGCTTGCGCGGGTCAGGCCAGACCTGCAGGACGCGCCTCAGCAATGAGGCACAGGAGGACATGCGCATGAAAACCCAGGTTGCAATTATTGGCGGCGGTCCGGCGGGCATGCTGCTTTCTGAAATTCTGCACAGGGCCGGTATTGATTCTGTAGTGCTCGAGGCCAAGAGCCGCGCCTACGTGCTGTCGCGCATTCGTGCCGGTGTGCTAGAGCAGGGCACGGTCGACTTGCTTCGAGAAAATGGCCTTGGCGAGCGCATGGACCGCGAGGGTCACCCACACGACGGCGCTTGGATCGTCTGGGCGGGTCGGGAGCGGTATTTCATCAACGCCTGGCAGCAGGTCGGCCGACGCTTCATGACCTACGGCCAGACCAGCATCCAGGAGGACTTGTTTCAGGCTGCAGATCGGCGCTCTGCAAAGGTATTGCATGAGGCGCAAGAAGTTCAGTTGCACGAACTCACAAGCGAGAAGCCTTTTGTTACCTTTAAATACAACGGTGTGCAAGAGCGTCTGGACTGCGACTTCATCGCGGGCTGTGACGGCTTTCACGGCGTGTCTCGTAAAGCCATACCCTCTAGCTTGCTGCGCGAGTTCGAGAAGGTCTATCCCTTTGGTTGGCTGGGTGTGTTGTCTGAGACGCCCCCGCTCAATGAACTCATTTACTGCAACCACCCCCGCGGATTTGCGCTGGCCTCGCAGCGCAACCCCATGCTGTCGCGCTACTACGTGCAGGTGCCGGTGCAGGACCGGGTGGAGGACTGGTCGGACGATCGTTTCTGGACCGAACTCAAGGCACGTTATCCCAGGGATATTGCTGATGCGATCGTCACAGGGCCATCGATTGAAAAATCGATCGCGCCGCTGCGCAGCTTTGTGGCAGAACCCATGCGCCATGGCCGCTTGTTCCTGGCAGGCGACGCAGCCCATATCGTGCCCCCCACGGGTGCCAAGGGCTTGAATCTGGCCGTCTCCGACGTGTTCTATCTTTCGCGAGCGCTCAAGCAGTTTTATGCAAAGGGCTCCAATGATCTGATCGATCGTTACAGCGATATGGCTTTGCGCCGCGTCTGGAGCTCGGTTCGCTTTTCCTGGTGGCTGACCACCTTGCTGCACCGGTTCCCTGACATGGGCGAGTTTGAGCAGCGTGCACAGGAGTGCGAGCTGCAGTACGTCGCCTCCTCGGCGCACGCCGCAGCCAGTGTGGCGGAGCAATACGCTGGCCTGCCTTTTGAAAACGCCTGAAAAAGCAGAGAAAGCTCGACATGACTTCAAACACCTCCCAATTTGTGAAAACGCCTGGATGGCTTGACTGGTACAGTGGGCCCAGCAAACCGCGCCTGCAATTGCCAGCCGGCGCGGTGGACGCCCACTGCCACGTCTTTGGCCCGGGCGCCCAGTTTCCTTATGCACCAGAGCGTAAATACACACCGTGTGACGCCTCAGCTGCGCAACTGTTTGCCTTGCGTGATCACTTGGGTTTTGACAGGAACGTGGTGGTGCAGGCCACTTGTCATGGTGCCGATAACAGCGCCATGCTCGATGCACTTCGCCAATCTGGTGGCAAGGCGCGAGGTGTGGCCACGGTGCGGCGCTCGGTCAGTGACGCCGAACTGCAGCGCATGCATGAGGCCGGTGTGCGCGGCGTGCGCTTCAATTTCGTGAAACGCCTGGTCGACTTCACGCCCAAGGACGAGTTGATGGAAATTGCCCAGCGCATCAAGCCGCTGGGCTGGCATGTGGTGATTTATTTCGAAGCGGTGGACCTGCCAGAGTTGTGGGACTTTTTCACAGCCTTGCCAACCACCGTGGTGGTGGACCACATGGGCCGACCCGATGTGAGCAAGCCGGTTGACGGGCCGGAATTTGAATTGTTTTTGAAGTACATGCGCGAGCACAGCCATGTCTGGAGCAAGGTGACCTGTCCGGAGCGTCTGAGCTTGAGCGGACCGCCCGCACTGAACGGCCAGCAGATGGCTTACCGCGATGTGGTGCCGTTTGCGCGTCGCGTGGTCGATGAGTTCCCTGAGCGCGTGTTGTGGGGAACCGACTGGCCACACCCTAATCTGAAAGGCCACATGCCAGATGACGGACTGTTGGTCGATTTCATTGCCCAGATCGCGCCGAGTGCCGAGCAGCAACGCAAGTTGCTGGTGGACAACCCGATGCGCTTGTACTGGGCGGATTGAACAGCAACTGGCGGCGGCATGATGTCTTGTCGATCCCTCCGGGTGAATTTGCCCACCGCTGATCTGGCCCGATCGCGCGCATTTTTCAGGGCGTTGGACGTTGATGTGGACGAGCAATTCAGCGATGACCAGGCAACTTGTCTGCTCGTCAATGAGCACATTCGTGTCATGCTGCTGACGCAGGTATTTTTTGGAAACTTGACGCCCAAACCAGTGAGGAATGCCCATGACAGCACGCCGGCGTCCATGTCACGCAGCGTTCAGAGCAGGGGACAAGTCGATCAGATGATGAAAAAAGCCTTGGCTGCTGGTGGATGTGAGCACAGGCCGGCCAAAGATTTTGGTTTTATGTACCAAAGAGGATTTTTTGATACAGACAGGCATGCGTGGGAAGTTTCCCACCTGATCGCTGATGAATTTCCCAGACCTAAGACAAGCCGATTTTTTGGAGTTCACAAACCATGGCGTTAGACAAACCCTATACCGACGTGCCCGGCACGATCATTTTCGACGCCGAGCAGAGTCGTAAAGGCTACTGGCTTAACCAGTTTTGCATGAGCCTGATGAAAGCTGAGAACCGTGAACGCTTCAAGGCAGATGAGAAGTCTTACCTTGATGAGTGGGCTATGACCGACGAGCAAAAGCAGGCTGTTCTTGCGCGCGACTTGAACTGGTGCATGCGAACGGGCGGCAACATTTATTTTTTGGCCAAGCTCGGTGCAACCGACGGCCGCAGCTTTCAACAAATGGCTGGCTCGATGACCGGCATGACTGAAGAGGAATACCGAAACATGATGATTCGGGGTGGGCGCTCTATCGAGGGCAATCGTTTTGTCGGTGAGGACGGCGACGCGCAGGCGCACCGCCAGCCGCAGGGTTCGGCCGGCTTGGCCAAAGGAGTTTGAGCATGGCGCGTATCACCGCATCGGTCTACACCTCGCATGTGCCAGCGATTGGCGCGGCCATGGACCTGGGGAAAACCCAGGAGGACTACTGGAAACCCCTGTTTGCAGGTTATGACTTTTCCAAGCAGTGGATGAAGGACAACAAGCCAGACGTCATCTTTCTGGTTTTCAATGACCATGCCACGGCCTTTAGCCTGGACATGATTCCCACCTTTGCGATCGGAACGGCGGCGAGCTATCAGCCGGCTGACGAGGGCTGGGGACCGAGGCCGGTACCGACGGTGCAGGGGCATCCGGAATTGGCCTCACATATTGCGCAAAGCGTGATCCAACAGGACTTTGACCTGACCATCGTCAACCACATGGATGTCGACCATGGCTTGACCGTTCCTCTGTCGCTCATGTGTGGCGCGAAGAACCCAACAACTGATCAATGGCCGTGCCCGGTGATCCCGTTTGCCGTCAACGTGGTGCAGTACCCCGTGCCCAGTGGCCAGCGTTGCTTGAATCTGGGGCAGGCCATCCGTCGAGCGATCGAAAGCTACGACCAGGATTTGAATGTGCACATCTGGGGTACGGGCGGCATGAGCCATCAGCTTCAAGGCCCCCGCGCAGGCCTCATCAATAAAACCTGGGATCAGGCCTGGCTTGACCAGTTGATTCAGGACCCGGTTGCCTGTGCCAAAGTGCCGCACATTGACTATGTTCGCGAAGCGGGTAGTGAGGGCATTGAGCTGGTGATGTGGCTGATTGCGCGCGGTGCGATGGGCGATGTGCATGAGGGCCGGCTGAGCGGTACGTCGCCGCGTGTTGCGCATCGTTTCTATCACGTACCCGCCTCCAATACCGCCGTGGGCCACCTGATTCTGGAGAACCGCTGAGTTTGCTTTTGCCCACTGGCTTGCCCCGCACGCACGTTGCTCGCCTGCAGCCTATGGAATTGTTGGATGGGAACCATTCGCTGATTCATTTTTGAGGAGTGTTTTATGAGTCAAACCATCAAAGTGGCCCTCGCTGGTGCGGGTGCTTTTGGTATCAAACATCTGGATGGAATTCGTAACATCGACGGCGTCGAGGTGGTATCGCTGGTCGGGCGCGAGCTGGCCAAAACTCAGAGCGTTGCTGACAAATATGGGATCGGGCATGTCACCACCGACCTGGCTGACAGTCTGGCGATGCCCGAGGTGGATGCCGTGATTTTGTGTACCCCTACACAAATGCATGCCTCGCAAACCACAGCCTGTCTGAAAGCTGGCAAGCATGTCCAGGTTGAAATACCGCTGTGCGACGTGTACAGCGAAGGGCAAGCTGTGGCTGCGTTGGCACAGTCTTCTGGCCTGGTGGCCATGTGTGGACATACACGACGCTTTAACCCCAGCCACCAGTACGTTAAACAGCAGATCAAGGCGGGGCGCTTCAATATTCAGCAAATGGATGTGCAGACCTACTTTTTCCGGCGTACCAATATGAATGCATTAGGACAGCCGCGTAGCTGGACGGATCATCTGCTGTGGCATCACGCGGCGCACACGGTTGACCTGTTTGCCTACCAGTGTGGCAGTCCGATCGTCAAAGCCCATGCGGTGCAGGGCCCGATTCACCCTACGCTGGGCATTGCCATGGACATGAGCATTCAGCTCAAGGCGGCCAACGGCGCCATCTGCACCTTGTCTTTGAGCTTTAACAACGACGGCCCGCTGGGCACTTACTTCCGCTACATCGGTGATAGCGCGACGTATATTGCGCGCTACGATGATTTGTTCACTGGCAAAGAAGAACAAATTGACGTGTCAAAGGTGGACGTCAGCATGAACGGCATCGAACTGCAAGACCGCGAGTTCTTTGCCGCCATTCGCGAGGGTCGCCAACCCAACAGCAGTGTGGCCAGTGTTTTGCCTTGTTACCAGGTCCTGCATGACCTGGAACAGCAACTGGGCTAGAGTCCTGACAGGTCGATCACCAGGCGCGCTGTTTTGGCGCGCGAGCAGCAGGGCGTGAACTGGTCGTTGGCGGCCTGCTCGTCATCTGTGAGGTACTGATCCCGGTGTAGCGGTGTGCCAGAGACGACGCGGGTCAAACAGGTGCCGCAGATGCCTTGCTCGCAAGAGACCGGGATGTCCACACCGGCAGCGGCCAAGGCCTGTACCACGGTCTGGTCAGCGCCGACTTCGATCACCTCGCCTGTGCTGGCAATCTCGACCTCGAAGCCGACGTCGCCGGGCTCTTGCGTCACCTCGGCGCTGAAGAGTTCTTTGTGCAATTGCCCGTCGGGCCAGCCCGCCTGCCTTGCCGTGTTGAGGACGGCCTGCATAAATCCGTCTGGGCCGCAGACATAGACATGGGTGTGGGCTGCACAGGGGGTGAGCAAGGCTGTCAAGTCGAGTTGCTGGTGGGTCGGCCCATCATCCGTGTGCAGATGAACCTGCTTGGCAAAAGGCGCGTCTGACAGCCAGGCTGCAAAGGCCGCTTTGCCGGCACTGCGGGTGCAGTAATGCAGTTCGAACGAAGCGCCGTCACTGTGCAGTTGCCAAGCCATGCTCAGAAGTGGCGTGATGCCAATGCCGCCAGCAAGCAAGATGCTGTGTCCTGCCAGGGCCGCCAAGGCAAACTGATTGCGTGGTGAACTGATGCGCAGCGTGTTGCCCGTCTGGACCACGTCATGCATGATGATCGAGCCACCGCGCGAGCGGGCATCGCGCAACACGCCAAGTTGGTACCGGTGGCGCTCGGATGGAGGATTGCACAGGGAATACGAACGCCGCAGCCCGTCGGGTAGAGCGACTTCAATATGAGCGCCGGCGGTGAATGCGGGCAGGGGCTGACCATCAAGAGACACCAGCTCGAACGTCGCGGTGTCCTCAGTCAGCGCCTGTTTAGCAGCGACGCGCACATCAAAAAAAGCATCAGCACTCATGTCGTCAAAGTTTGTTAGGAAAGAGGTGCGCAAAAAGCGCACAACAGCGTACTGCACATCTGCGCCACACCTAAGCGCTTGACTTTGTCGCGACGGATTCCAGAGCAATCAGGCGATCGATCACCTTGCGCGCCTGAACGCCCCCGGCGTCGATATTGAGCATCAGTAATTTGCGCGCTGGATGACGTAGCAAATTCGCCTGCTGTTGCTCCAGGATCTGCACGTCTTCGCTAAAGATTTTGTGCTGCCCGCTTCGGATGGCATCGGTCATGGTGGTGTCGTTGGGCTTGAACTTTCTCGCCATTCCCCAGAAGTACCACATGGAGGTGTCGGTCTCTGGCGTCAGGTAGTCGACGACGACGCCATAGACCTTGCTGTCGTCGGGCGCGTCATAGCCGCCTTGGCCGGCGTGGGCGACACCGACTTCAATCATGACCTGACTGGGCGGCGAAAAACGGCAAATTTGCCAGCGATCAACCAGCACATGATCGGCGAGTTCGCTGCCGCGTAACGCCATTTTCCAGAACGGCGGCGCGTGCACTGCGTTCATGAAACGTGCTGTGGCTACACGGTCGCCATCGACCGTGGTCTTGCATGGTGCCTCGTCAATCTCTTTTTGTCCGATGCTGTCCGCATGGACATAGGTCTCATGCGTCAGGTCCATCAGGTTGTCAATCATCAGGCGGTAATCGCAGGCAATATGAAACATGCCGCCGGCGTAAGCCCACTGCGGTTTTTCATGCCAGATCGGCTCGGGGATCAAACTGTCATCGGCCTGGTCCGGGTCGCCGGGCCAAAGCCATATAAAGCCGTAGCGCTCGCGCACCGGATAGCTGCGGATTGGCGGAAAGCCGCGCACGCGCTGGCCCGGCATGGCCACAGTCTTGCCATCACAGCCCATTTCGAGGCCGTGATAGCCACAGACCAGTTTGCCTTCGCAGACCCGCCCCAGCGACAAAGGTGCACCACGGTGTGGACAGAAATCCTCCAGCGCTGCGACCTGCTCTTCGGCCGGACGGAAAAACACCACCGCCTCGTTGCAGATCTTGCGTCCCAGTGGCTGGTCGCTGAGTTCTTCGGAGCTGGCAGCGACGTACCAGGTGTTTTTGGGAAACATCGGTGGTGATTGGTTCTTCTTGGCGTGGCGGGCGATGTATCAGTCCTTGTGGGACTCTTGCGAAACACCGAGAAGGCGGTCCAGGGTGTCGGTTTGCTCGAGCAGTTCTCGCGCGCTGCTGGCGTGCACCACGGTGCCCTGATTGAGCACCACAGCCTGCTGACTGATCGCCAGAATCGCCTGAGGGTGCTGCTCGACGATCACGGCTGAGAGGCCTTCCTCTTGCGTGATGCGGGCAATGGCGCGCAGGAGTTCTTCCACAATGATTGGCGCCAGCCCCTCCAGCGGCTCATCAAGCAGCAGCAGTTTTGGATTCAAGACCAGGGCGCGGCCCACCGCCAGCATTTGTTGCTCGCCGCCTGAAAGCTGTGTGCCCAGATTGCCTTTTCGCTCGGCCAGCCGGGGGAAAAGCTCGTAGACCCGGGCGCGGCTCCAGGGGCTGCGCTGCGCGGCGCGCGGCGCACGCTCCACGGCGCTGAGATTTTCGTCGACTGTCAAGGACTTGAAAATATTGCGCTCCTGCGGTACCCAGCCAATGCCAGCCGGCGCGCGCAGATGCGATGGCAGTCTGTGCAAGGCGACACCGTCGAGCAGGATTTCACCGCCCCTGAAGCGTGTGGCCCCGGCAAGTGTGTTGATCAGTGTGGTCTTACCGGTCCCGTTGCGCCCCAGCAGCGCCAGTGTTTCGCCGGCGCCCACTGCAAAGTTGATGTCGTGAATCACCTCGGCTTCACCATAGCCGGCACTCAGGTTTTTGACAGTGAGCAAGGCTTCAGACACGGTGCACCTGCTCGCTTTGTCCCAGGTAAACCGCCTTGACCTCTTCGTTGTTGGCAATGTCTGCGGGACTGCCTTCGGTCAGAACCGAGCCATTGACCAGCACCGTCATGCGCGTGGCAAAGCTAAAGACCAGGTCCATGTCGTGTTCGATCAACAACACCGAAACATCCTCGGGCAGGGCCGCCACCGTGCGCAAAAGCTCTTCGCGCTCACCAGGCGGAACACCTGCCACCGGCTCGTCAAGCAGCAGCACCCTGGGCTCGCAAGCCAGGGCAATGGCAATTTCCAGCAGGCGGCGCT
This sequence comes from Comamonadaceae bacterium, assembly GCA_038145425.1. GTDB lineage: Bacteria > Pseudomonadota > Gammaproteobacteria > Burkholderiales > Burkholderiaceae_C > Rhodoferax. The sequence continues at coordinate 35,726 of JAYQPP010000022.1, forward strand.
TACCGTAGGGCATCAGCCGGCTGGTTTGTGACATGACTTCGGTCAGGTGAAACTGTTCGAGCAACTGCTCGCAGCGGCGATGTACTTCGGCGTTCTTGCCCAAAGGCGTCCACCAGTTGCCCGCCAGGCCCAGATGCTGTGAGACCACCATGGACAAGGTCTCCAACGGCGTCATGGAGTCAAAGAGTTGGCTGATCTGAAAGGTGCGCACCATGCCCCGACGCACGCGCTCGTGCGGCGACAGGTGGCTGATGTCCTGTCCATTGAGTTCAATCGAACCCGCTGTCGGCTGCAGCACGCCTGTGAGCAGATTAATCAGCGTGGTCTTGCCTGCACCATTGGGGCCGATCAGGGCATGACGGGCGCCTTGTTGCAGGTCGAGACTGACATTTTCGGTGGCAGTAATGCCGCCAAAACGCTTGACGAGTTGAACAGCACGAAGGGCAGGGATACGTTGCATCACGAATGCCCCTTGTTGCCAAACCACTGCCAGGGCCGAATCAGGCGGTCGCGGCCGACACTGACCAGAACGACCAGAAAAAGGCCGATCCAGAATGTCCAGTACTGCGGGGTAATGCTGGAGATCGTGTCTTGCATCAGCTTGAACACGATGGCACCGGCGACACCGCCGTAGAGCCAACCCACCCCACCAATCACCAAAATCAGCATCACATCGGCCGAGCGATGAAACTCGAACAGGTCGAGCGAAGCGAAGCTGGTGGTTTGCGCCATCAAGGCGCCGGCAGCGCCCGCACTGGCCGCGGCAACGGTGTACACCGCAAACAGACGACGGCTGACCGGGATGCCCACAGCCATGGCGCGCAAAGGGTTGTCGCGCACGGCCATCAAGGTGGCGCCAAAGGGCGAATGAACCAGGCGGCGCATCAGGAAAAACAGGATGATCAGCACCGTGATCGAGTAGTAGGCTGCGACCTGGCCGTACAGGTCAAACTCAAAGCGACCCAGCAGTGGGCCCATGACCACGCCTTGCAGGCCGTCGGCGCCACCGGTTATGTCTGAAAATTTATTGGCCAATTCCATCAGGATCAATCCCACGCCCAACGTCACCATCAGCCGTGTCAGGTCGGTGCCACGCAAAATGGTGGCGCTGCACAGTGCGCCAAGCAGGGTAGCGCTGAGAACGCCAACGGCAAGGCCCAGCAGTGGATCGGGCATTACGAATTTCGCAAAAAGTGCAGCGCTGTAACCACCGATGCCGAAAAAGGCGGCGTGGCCTAGCGAGACGATGCCGGTGTAGCCCAGGATCAAGTCCAGTGAGACCGCAAACAAGGCCACGATCGCGATCTCGTTGATGATGAGTGAATGCTCTTTGAATGCAAATGGCGCGGTCAGCGCGAGCGCCCACACGACAAATTCCAGTGGTCGGTAGCGCGAATTCAAGTACAGCGGCGAGTGACTCATGATTTCGCGCCCTGTCGAATGAACAGGCCTTGAGGCCGCCAGACCAGAATGATGATCATCACGCTGTACACAATGAAAGCGCCCAGTTTGGGGATGTAGTACTTGCCTGCGACGTCGGCCACGCCCAGGAGCAAAGCCGCCAGCAGAGGGCCCGTGATGCTCGACGTGCCACCGACGGCAACCACGATCAGAAAGTACACCATGAACTTGAGCGGAAAGCTCGGGTCCATGCCTAGCACTTCAGCGCCCAGCGCACCGCCCAGGCCGGCCAGGCCCGAGCCGATGGCAAAGGTGCCCAGGAACACCAAATTCACATTGATGCCCAAGCCGGCAGCCACACGCTGGTCGTCCACCGCTGCGCGCAACTGGCTGCCAAAGCGCGTTCGCGACAGGCCGTACTGCAGGGCAATGGTGAGCAGCGTACAAACCGCGATGATGAAGAGTCGGTAATGACCCATGCCAAGACGCCAGTCGCCGCGGCCGATCTCGGTGCGACCCTTCAACCATTCTGGCAACTGAAGAATCTGCTGGCTGGAGCCCACAAAGAAGTCGACGCTGGCCACCGCCATGAAGGTCAGGCCAATGGTGAACAAGACCTGGTCAAGGTGCGGCTTTTTGTACATCCGGCGGTAGAGCGTCGGCTCCAACACGGCGCCAACCAGCGCTGGCAGCAGAAAAGCCAGCGGGAGGCACACCAAGAAGGGGACATCCCATTTCTGCATCAACAGAATCGTGATGTAGCCTCCAGCCATGGCAAATGCGCCATGCGCCAGGTTGATGAAATTCATCAGCCCCATGGTGACTGACAAGCCCACGGCCAGAATGAACAGCAACATACCGTAGGCGATGCCGTCAAAAAGAATGGTCAACATGGCTGCGGACTGAAATAAGAGCAAACCGGAAATCCGAAGGCCGCACGCAGCGGCCTTCGGAAATGGGACTCAGGTCTTGTAAGCGACTTGCAAGAACTTACTGTTTACCGGGGTCTTTAACGTCTTTGATGACGTCAAATTCCACGTTGTGCAGTTCGCCGTCCTTGCGCTCGACCTTGCGCAGATAAATGTTATGCACCACGTCACGCGTTTGGGCGTCAACAAACATAGGACCGCGCGGGCTCTCGAAGGTCTGGCCTTTCATGGCGGCCAAAACGGCGGTGCCGTCGCCCTTACCGTTGGTGGCTTTGAGTGCGTTGTAGATCACACGCATCCCGTCATAGCCACCGGCAGCCATGAAGTTTGGTCGCATGCCGTTGTTCGCTTTCTTGAACGCCTCGACAAACTTTTTGTTGTCAGCAGACTGGTGATAAGCCGAATAGTGGTGAGATGTCACCACGCCGATGGCGCCGTCACCCATGTCGTTGAGTTGATCGTCATCGGTGATGTCGCCAGTGCCGATCAGGCGGATGCCTGCTTTGTCCATGCCACGCTCGAGAAACTGCTTCATGACGGCCGCACCCGCGCCAGATGGCACAAACACGAACAAAGCATCAGGCTTGATATCCCGGACTTTTTGCAGGAAGGGGGCGAAGTCCGGACTGCGCATCGGCACACGCAAAGACTCGTTGACCTTGCCACCATTGAGTGTCAGGCGATCTTTGAAAAACTTCTCGGCGTCGATACCTGGCGCGTAGTCACTCACCAGCGTCACCACGGATTTAATGCCATTCTTGGGCGCCCAGTCGGCCAGCGCCACGGAGGCCTGCGCCAGGGTGAAGCTGGTACGAACCACATAAGGCGATTTCTCGGTGATGCTGGAGGTCGCCGCAGCCATCACAACCATCGGAGTCTTTGACTGGGTGGCCAGCGGCGCTGTCACAAAGGCAGAGGGGGTGATGCCAAAGCCGGCCAAGACGTCGACCTTGTCTTTAACGATCAGTTCCTGTGCCAGGCGCTTGGTGACGTCGGGCACGCTGGTGTCGTCTTTCAGAATCAATTCAATCTTGCGGCCGGCCACGGTATCCCCGTTTTGGGCCATGTACAGGCGGGCAGCGGCTTCAATCTGACGGCCGGTCGAGGCCTGAGGCCCTGTCATGGGCAGGATCAGCCCGATCTTGTAGGCATCTGCTGCGGAAGCAGGCCCTGCCAACACAGCGGCAGCCAGGGCGACGGCGCTGCTGAGGAAGAAACGTTTTTTCATGAAGGTCTCCTGGAAAAAGTGTGGCTAACTACAAGGGCTTGCCCAGCATCCGACCCAATCGCCATGGGCTTGGGCCCGGCGAACGCCTGGCGAGCTCAGCAGGGATTTTAGGTGTTTGAGGAATCTGTCGGTAGCCTGATAGACATCAAAACAGACGCCACCGGGCTGAGCACAATCGTTCGGCAAAGATCGCGCCAGCGGGTTGTAGCGATTGAAATCAGCACTTGGAGTGGAATCATGAACTTCAGCAGCCTTCACATTATTCGGGCAGAGCACTCGGCGCTGGCTGCCATGTTGCGATCGATGCGCATGATGTTGCGACGTGGGCCTGATCACGACCGGCCGCGATTTTTCGAGGTCCTGCGAGCCATGCTGTTCTACGTCGATGAGTTCCCGGAGCGTCTACATCACCCCAAAGAGTCTGAACTGTTGTTTCCCGCGATCAGCGCGGCCAGTGAGGAGGGCGCACAAGCGGTCTACGCCTTGGAGCAGCAACACGAGGGCAGCCTGAAGATGGTGCGCGAGTTGCAGCATCTGCTGCTGGCCTGGGAGCTGCTTGGCGATACCCGCCGCGATGCGTTCACCATGGCCTGCGACCATTTCATTGATTTTTACCTGCGCCACATGCAACAGGAAGAGGAGAAGGTCCTGCCGCTGGCACGACAACACCTGTCGCAGGCGGACTGGCAGGCACTGGATGCAGCGTTTGAGTCGAACAAAGACCCCTTGAGCAGCCAAGGTGGCATCGAACCCATCTACGAGGCTTTGTTCAGCCGGATCGTCAACCAGGCGCCCGAACCCATTGGCTTGGGTGAGCGTTAGCGCCTGGATAGCTCTGTGTGGCCTGGTCAGTAGCCCGCATCGCCGCTTCGGCGGGGGCTTTTGCCAAAGCGCTTGCGGTTTGACGACCTTGGGTCGTTGCCAGTCTTCATGGCAAAGCCCTGTCGACGCGGTTCAGACATCATGTCCACACTGGTTCGCATCGGGTCTGGTTGACCACCTGGGCGCGCATTGCGTTGACCCGACGGCCCGATCGGTCGGCCACCACTGCGGCGTCCATGATGCTGTGAGGGCTGGCGAACGGCTTGCTCGGCCGCCGACAGATGACTGCGCGGCTGCGCGTGATCGGCCCGGAAATCATCGCCATGGCCACCTTGTTGCTGGCTTGCGTGATTGGGCGCACGCTGGGGACGATGGCCCTCGCGAGGCGCCTCCTCGCTTCGAGCGCGCTGGCCTTGCGGACGATGGGGTGCGCCACGGTTCTCGCGAATACGCGCCTGCATTTCGCTGCGTGCCGCGCGCCCAGCAGCGGCCATGACTTCACGGCTTGGGGGTTTACCCGCGCCGCCCCACAGCGTTTGGCGGCCCATGGCGATGGGTTCGGCCACCTCACCGGCTTCTGGCATGAATTCCGGGTAGATCTTCACCGGAATTTCCTGGCGAGTGAAGCGCTCAATCGCCTGCATAAAGCCTTCCTCATCGAGGCAAACCAGGCTGACTGCCTCACCTTGAGCGCCGGCCCGACCGGTGCGTCCGATGCGATGAACATAGTCTTCACTGATGTTCGGGATCTCGTAATTCACGACGTGGGGCAGGTCATCGATGTCCAGACCGCGCGCCGCAATGTCAGTGGCCACTAGCGCCCGAATGTCGCCGCTCTTAAAGCCGGCCAGGGCCTGGGTGCGGGCCGTCTGGCTCTTGTTGCCATGCAAAGCCATGGCTGAAATACCGTTTTTAACCAGAAAGTCGGCCACATGGTTTGCGCCAAATTTGGTTCGGGTAAACACCAGAACCTGGCTCCAGTTGTGCTGGTTGATGATGTGTGCGAGCAAGGCCTTCTTTTTGTTTCGTCCAACGGGGTGAATTGTTTGGCTGATTCGCTGCACCGTGCTGTTGGGCGGTGTCACCTGAATACTTTTCGGATGTTTCAGAATGCCGGCCGCCAGATCGCGTATCTCGTCGCTAAAAGTTGCCGAGAACAGCAAGCTTTGTTTCTCCTTAGGCAGGGCAGCCAACACCTTGCGAACGTCGTGGATAAAGCCCATGTCGAGCATGCGATCGGCCTCGTCGAGGACTAGGATCTGAACCCGGCTCAGGTCGAGCATGCCTTGTTCACGCAGGTCGAGCAGTCGCCCGGGCGTGGCCACCAAAATATCGACGCCTTTTTTAAGCTGGGCGATCTGTGGGTTCATGCCAACGCCACCAAAGATCACACAAGAACTTAGGCCCGTGTGCTGGCCGTAAATGCGGACCGACTCCTCGACCTGTGCGGCCAGTTCTCGTGTCGGCGTCAGAACCAGCGCGCGGATGCCCATGCCGCCGGTGCCGTTTAGCGCTGGTGCTTGCGCGGCAAGACGGTGCAACATCGGCAATACGAAGGCTGCTGTTTTGCCCGTGCCGGTCTGGGCACCGCCCAGAACGTCCTCGCCTTGCAGAATCAATGGAATGGCTTGCGCCTGTATGGGGGTTGGTGTTTCGTAGCCTTGCTCGTGCACGGCCCGTGTGATGGCCGGGGCCAATTGAAGTTCGTCAAATTTCATAGAGGAGCATCCGAAGGGATGCAACAACATCAAGCTGCCAGCTGCTAGGGCAGTGGTTCAGTCAAAGCCGGATGACGTTAAAAAAATCAGCGCCGCCGCGCGGGCGAGGCTGTCGGCTGAGTGCCGTGGGCTCGGACAACTGACATTCCGAGCGTGCTGATATTGTCGCACGGAATGGGATGCGTCAAATCGAAGGACTGCATCGGGGTCTGTGCCGCCATGCGCTCTGGGGCAGCATGACCGGTCGAATCAGGTGAGCTCAGGTCAGCGATCTGGTTGCTGCGTCGATAATCGGGGTCCTATTTTTTCAATGACCGCGAGTGTCGACACATGGCGCAATATGTATTTTCGATGAATCGGGTAGGCAAGATCGTGCCGCCGAAGCGTCACATCCTCAAGGATATTTCCCTTAGTTTTTTTCCAGGCGCCAAGATCGGCGTGTTGGGGACCAACGGATCTGGCAAGTCAACGCTGTTGAAGATCATGGCAGGACTCGATCAGGAAATCGAAGGCGAAGCGATTCCCATGGCGGGCCTGAACATCGGCTATCTGCCGCAGGAGCCGCAGCTCGATGCGACACAAACAGTGCGTGAGTGCGTTGAAGCTGCCATGGGCAAGGTTTTGGCTGCGCGCGCTCGTTTGGAGGAGGTCTATGTCGCCTACGGCGAGGAGGGGGCCGACTTTGATGCGCTGGCGGCAGAACAAGCAGAGCTCGAAGCCATTATTGCCACCGCCGGAACCGACTCCGAGCATCAGCTCGAGATCGCGGCCGACGCCCTGAGGTTGCCGCCCTGGGACGCTGTGATTGGCGTGCTCTCGGGTGGCGAAAAGCGTCGCGTTGCCCTGTGTCGCTTGCTTCTGAGCCACCCCGACATGCTCTTGCTTGACGAGCCCACCAACCACCTCGATGCTGAGTCGGTGGATTGGTTAGAGCAGTTTCTGCAGCGCTATCCGGGCACGGTTGTGGCCATCACCCACGACCGGTATTTTTTGGATAACGCGGCTGAATGGATTTTGGAGCTCGATCGCGGCGCCGGTATCCCGTACAAGGGCAATTACAGCTCCTGGATGGAGCAGAAAAAAACGCGTCTGGAGCAAGAACAGAAGGGTGAGGAATCTCGCGCCAAGGCCTTGAAGAAAGAGCTGGAATGGGCGCGCCAAAACCCCAAGGCCCGCCAGGCCAAGAGCAAGGCCAGGCTGGCTCGCTTTGAAGAGCTCTCTGATCACGAGTACCAGAAACGCAATGAGACCAATGAAATCTTCATTCCGGTCGCCGAGCGTCTGGGCAATGAGGTGATTGAGTTCAAGAACGTGAGCAAGGCGTTTGGTGACCGCGTGCTGATCGATAACCTGAGCTTTCAGGTGCCCGCTGGTGCCATCGTCGGCATCATCGGACCCAATGGCGCGGGTAAGTCGACGCTGTTTCGCATGATCTCGGGCCAGCAACAACCCGATAGCGGCGAGGTGAAGATTGGCTCGACGGTCCAGATGGCCTTTGTGGACCAAAGTCGTGAAGACCTGGCTAACGACAAGACGGTTTGGGAAGATGTCTCCGGTGGTCTGGACATGCTCACCATCGGTAAGTTCACCATGCCCAGCCGGGCTTATTGCGGGCGTTTTAATTTCAATGGTGCTGACCAGCAAAAGCGTGTTGGCATGCTCTCAGGTGGTGAGCGTGGTCGATTGCATCTGGCCAAGACCTTGATCGGTGGTGCCAACGTCCTGCTGCTCGACGAGCCCTCCAATGACCTGGATGTGGAGACCTTGCGCGCGCTGGAAGACGCTTTGCTGGAGTTCGCTGGCTCGGTGATGGTGATCAGCCACGACCGCTGGTTTCTGGACCGTATTGCCACTCACATCCTGGCTTGCGAGGGCGACAGCCAGTGGGTGTTTTACGCGGGCAATTACCAGGAATATGAGGCCGACAAGAAAAAGCGTCTCGGTGAAGAGGGCGCCAAGCCGCACCGGGTGCGCTTTAAGGCGCTCAAGTGAGTCGGGGGGCGGCGGCCCCG
>JAYQPP010000023.1:0-42548 GCA_038145425.1 Comamonadaceae bacterium
GTGCAAGAGCTGCACGGCGCCTTTGCCCTGGCCGTGTTTTGTAAAGATGAGCCGCAGCGCCTGGTTGGCGCGCGCTCAGGCTCGCCGCTGATTCTGGGCGTTGGCAAAGACGGGCAAACCCATTACCTGGCCAGTGACGCCATGGCCCTGGCTGGCGTGACCGATCAGATCGTTTACCTGGAAGAAGGTGATCTGGTTGACCTGCGCCTGGGCCAGTACACGGTTGTCGACCAGGGTTTTGCCACCGTGGGCGCACAGGACCGACCTGTCAAAACAGTTCTGGCCCACAGTGGCGCTGCAGACCTGGGGCCTTACCGCCACTACATGCAAAAAGAGATCTTCGAGCAGCCGCGCGCGATCGGCGACACGCTCGACGGCATTGTCAGCATCACGCCAAGCCTGTTTGACGGCCTCAACGCCCCGGCCGGGCCGGTTTTCCAGCAGGTCGACTCGGTGCTCATCCTGGCCTGCGGCACCAGCTACTACAGCGGCTGCACAGCCAAATACTGGCTGGAGAGCGTGGCCAAAATTCCGACCCAGGTTGAAGTTGCCAGCGAATACCGCTACCGCGATTCGGTTCCCAATCCCAAGACCCTGATCGTCACTATTTCTCAGTCCGGCGAAACGGCCGACACACTGGCTGCACTGCGCCATGCGCACAGCCAAGGCATGCGACATTCGCTCACCATTTGCAATGTTCAAACCAGTGCCATGGTGCGCGAATGCGAGCTGTCCTACATCACCCGCGCTGGCGTCGAGGTCGGTGTGGCCTCCACCAAGGCCTTCACCGCCCAGCTCGCTGGCCTGTTTCTGATGACACTGGCGCTGGCCAAGGTGCGCGGCCAGCTCTCGCCCGAACTGGAGGACAAGCAGCTCAACGCCATGCGCCATCTGCCGCTGGCCTTGCAGGCGGTGCTGGCATTAGAGCCACAGGTCATGGTGTGGGCCGAAGAATTTGCCCGCATGGATAACGCGCTTTTCCTGGGCCGCGGACTGCACTACCCGATCGCCCTGGAGGGCGCACTCAAGCTCAAGGAAATCAGTTACATCCATGCCGAGGCCTACCCGGCCGGTGAGCTCAAACACGGCCCGCTAGCGCTGGTAACCAGCGCCATGCCGGTGGTCACGGTCGCACCCAACGACGCCCTGCTGGAGAAGCTCAAAAGCAATATGCACGAGGTGCGCGCCCGTGGCGGGCTGCTGTATGTGCTGGCTGACGCCGACAGTCAGATTCAAAGCGCAGACGGCCTGCACGTGATTCGCATGCCCGAGCACTACGGGCTGCTCTCACCCATCTTGCATGTCGTTCCCCTGCAATTGCTGGCCTATCACACCGCATGTGCCCGCGGAACTGACGTTGACAAACCCAGAAATTTGGCCAAATCGGTCACGGTGGAGTAACACCCTCTGAAGGATGAGCGGCCCGGTCTATCAGACCCGGGCATCTGCGCTCAGATTCAACCCGCTGGCGGCACAGCCGGCCGCTTGCCAGCCATCCCACACAGGAGCACAGGACTGTGTTTCAATGGTCGTCCCTCAGCACACGGCAGTCATCAGCAACCATGGCCTGGATCATCACCAAGTATTTCCTCACCGCTGCCGTGGTGGTACTCGTATCGGAGGCCGCCAAGCGCAGCGACAAACTGGGCGGCCTGATCGCCGCCCTGCCGCTGGTGACCTTTCTGGCCCTTATCTGGCTTTACGTCGAAAAACAACCCGCGGAAAAGATCTCGAACCACGCCTGGTACACCTTCTGGTACGTGGTGCCTACCTTGCCCATGTTCCTGGCGTTTCCGGTTCTGCACGAGCGCATCGGCTTTTGGTGGACCCTGGCTGCCTGCGCCGCAATCACCGTCCTGTGCTTTCTCGGCTTTGCACACCTGGTCAAGCAATGGGGTATCGATTTGCTCTAGGCAGCCTGCCGCTCAGCGCTACACTGCGCCCAAACGCCAACAGCAACATGCCTTATGACCCCGATCACGCAGGCCTCGCTTGTCTCGAAATTCACCCGCCGTGTGGCCTTCGGCTTCACGGGTGACCAGGCCCTTCCCGCGGACCCTCTGAACTGGGCAATTACCCAGCTAACGCAAGACCCGCCCATTGACATCATCGAACGAGACGGCAGTCGCCGCCAGGACTTGCCTGCGGACATGGTCCTGCTTTCGGACATCCATCAAGTGATGCACGCGTTTGCCACGCATCAGCGCGTGGAGATGGAATCGTTTGAAAAGGCCAAATCACTCAGTGCGAGCGCGTACGAGGACTACCGCGAGGCCGTGATTCAAAATCCCTACATGCGGCTTGAGCACTGGAAGGAGGTGCAGGCGCGGGAGACCACCGCCTTGTTCGGCAAAGCTCCTGTCTTTGAGCGCTTCTGGCATTTCTGGACCAATCACTTTTTGGTCGCTCCGGGCAACCAGAACAACGACACACTGATTGGGCCTTACCAGCGCTCGCTGCGGCCACTGATGAAGGGCTCGTACCGGGACCTTCTGTGGCACGCCGTCACGCACCCCTCTATGCTGGTGTATCTGGACAACAACCGCAACACCGGGCCGAATTCAAAAGCAGCGCGGGAAAAGTGGACCAAAGACAGCATCAACGAAAACTTGGGGCGCGAACTACTTGAACTCTTCACCCTCAGCCCCAAAGGGGGATACACCCAAAAAGACGTCGAGGCCACCACCCTGATCCTGACCGGTTGGCGCGAGATGAAGCCCGATAAATGGCACAAAGGTGAGCCACTGGGCACCTACTTCGACTTCAACCGACACGAGCCCGGCTCGCAAGAGGTCTTGGGCAAACGCTACACCGCGTTTTTTAGGCCGTCATCGAAACTCGAAGACCTGATCACGGACCTGGCCGCACATCCGGCCACGGCGCAGCATCTGGCAAGCAAACTGTGCGTCTACTTCATCGACGACGATCCACCGCAGGAAGCCGTCGCCAAAGTGCGAGCCGCTTTTGAGTCCAGCAAAGGCCATTTGCCAACAGTGCACCAGGCGGTTATTGAGGCCTGCTGGGAACATATCGAAAAGACCCGCAAATTTGCGTCACCGGAGACCTGGTTTTTGCAGGTTCTCACAGCGATCGGCGCAGAACCACCCCGCACCATCCCCCTGAGCAAAACAGTACAAGGCCATAAAACACCCTATCTGCTGGGCGACCTCGGCCAGGAGTTGCCCCGGTGCCCACAGCCCAACGGCTGGCCGATCCGATCGGTTGACTGGATATCCAAAGAGATGCTTGACCGCCGGCTGCGCGTTTTGTCGGTATTCGCAAACGATGCACGACGCGCGAGCAATGTGGCCGACCTGCAACTCAAACTGGTCCAGGCCGCCCGGCGTGACCTGCCACCCGACTCCCCGTCCTGGCGCCTGTTTGACAGCGCCCGGGACAACCGGGACCTGAGGCTGGCACTGATCAGCTACTTTGCAAGCCCCGAATTTCTCTGGAGTTAAGCCATGCAGCGTCGTACCTTTGTCAAAGGCAGCGCCGGTCTGGCCAGCCTGAGTTTTGCAGGCCTGCCGCCAGCATGGAGCAGCCCAAAACCTGACGCGCCAAGGGTCTTGTTCGTGCTGTTGCGCGGTGGCATGGACGGGCTGAGCGCAGCGCCACCGATTGGCGACGCGAACTACGCCGCCATACGCCCCACGGTCGGCGTGCGCAAACCGCTGCCCTTGAACGCTGACTTCGGACTGCACCCTGAGCTGCCTGGCCTTCATCGGCTCTGGCAAAAAGGGCAGCTCGCTTTGGTGCACAGCACTGGTTTTCAGTACACCGGGCGTTCACATTTCGAGGGCCAGGACATCATGCAAACCGGCGTGATGACGCCTTACGCCTCAAGTTCTGGATGGGTTGGCCGGGCCATGGAACAAGCCAAGGTCCCGGGCGGCGTAGCCATCTCGATTCCGATGCCCCTGCTGCTGCGGGGTAATGACAGAGCGACCACGGAATTTCCAAACTGGATGCCGCCCCTTCGGCCCAGCGACACCGATGCCCTGGCGCGGCTGTGGCAAGGCGACCCCCAGTTGGCGGCCTATGTCAGCGTCATTCAGGAAGCACACCAGGGTGCAGACAAAAACAATATGAATCGGGGCAAGTTCCAGGAGGCACGCTCCATGCGGGGACTCGCACGAGTGGCTGCCGCACAAATGCGTGAAGAGGGTGGCCCGCGCGTCGGCTTGATCGATATGCGTCACGGCTTTGACACGCACGCCAGTCAAGGCGCCGACAAAGGCGCACACGCCGACCGGCTTCGCGAGTTCAACGAATTGGTTGAGACCTTCGAGCAAAGCATGCAAAGCGCCTGGCAGCATGCGCTGGTCGTGAGCATCACTGAATTCGGCCGAACGGCCGCAGAAAACGGAACAACAGGCACGGACCATGGGGTAGGAACCTGTTGCTTTCTGGCCGGCGGCCTGATCAACGAGTCCAGGGTCTACGCAGACTGGCGTGGCCTGGAGAAGAAAAACCTGTTTGAGGAACGCGACCTGCCCGCCACGATTGACATCAACGCGGTTTATACCCGTGTCATCGAGCGCGCATTTGACCTTTCCCAGGCGAGGCAAACCGCGCAAAACGTCCTAAAGGCTGCCCCTAGCCCTGCCCTCAAAGGACTACTTGCCACCTAGCACCCAACGCGTGGCTGACACTGTCTTTTGAGGGCAGCACTACGCAGCGGATGGCGTGACGGCCCTCGCGGCCACGTGGTCCACCGGACAAGGCTTCATGATCTGCCCTGCAAGCCCTGGCCGGCCATCGGGGTCACCACACCGACCCTCATGATTGAAGCGTTTCGCGCCTGCCTAGATCGTGGCAGAAGTGAAAACTCATCGCTGCCGCGGTAAACCGCCATCAGAGCGGGTGACAAAATCCTTCCAAAATCAAGAAACTTCGATTCAGGCGTTCGTTGCCTGGGTTTGATGCCAAGCGAGACAAAAACAGCATCAGCAAATGCTTCTAGGACTTCGTTCTAAAACACTCTGGACAGCGCTGCCGTTTGTGGCAGTCTTGTGCCTGGGACTGGCCATCGGATTTCAATATCATCAGGATCGCCTTGTCGCCGGGATCAAGTCTGAGCATTTAAAACGGGCACAGCATGCTCTGGCAAGTGTTCAGCTCAACCTGCAAAAAAACCTGCAGGGTCTGCGCGGCGACCTGGATTTGGTGTCAGAAAACCTGGACCTGCGCTCGTTCAGCGCCCGCCCGACGGCCGAGTCTCTCGCCAAGGTTAGGGATTTTTTAGAAAACCTGTCCAACGCTCGAAAAGGAAGCTACCTGCAGCTGCGGTTCATTGACCTTTCCGGCCGCGAAAGAATACGGGTTGATCATGTGAATGGTCGTGCCAAGCCCCTTGCAGACCGTGAGCTTCAAGACAAGTCTGACCGTGACTACGTCATAGCTGGCCGCCAGCTGGTTATTGACGACTATTACCTCAGCGCGTTGGACCTGAACATCGAACACGGAAAGATTGTTGAGCCATTTGTGCCCACCCTGCGCGTGGTCAAGGTGGTCCCAGATGAGTTCGGGCGGCCCAGTGGTCTGGTTGTCATCAACGCATCTGCGGAAGAATTGTTGGACCACATGTCGCATACCACGGCGCGCGACTTTTCCCCAACCTGGATCGTGAACAACGGGGGGCACTGGATGGCCGGGCCCAATCCAGATGACAACTGGGGCTGGCTTCTGCCAGAAAAAACCCCAAGACGGCAGTCATTTGCGCAGAAGTATGGCTGGGCATGGAGGCAGCTGTCCGACGCAAAGCCTAATGCAGCCCTTGAACTTCAAAATGGGGAATTCTGGGGCGTGGCAATGGTCCTTCAGCCTGCAAATAGCGCCGGCCTCAAAGCCTGGTCTCAGGTCTCGTCTGAGGTCAAGAGCTGGTACCTGTTGGCCACGCCAAAGGTGGCCAACCCTGTAGCGGCATGGCAAAAGCAGGTGCGTGAAGAGATCGGGCCGTATTACCTTGGCACCGCGTTTTTTGGCACCATCTTGCTGCTGCTGCTAAGCCGGCTGCGCACCCTGGTGCAGGAGCGAGCGCAATCGCAACGGCTTATGGAAGAACGCTACCACTCGGCGTTAACCAATGCGCCAACTGGCATCATCCTCACGGACAGTCAGGGAGACATCGAACTGGTCAACCCGGTGCTTGCGCAATTATTGGGGTATTCGGAGTCAAGCTTGATCGGAATGCCGGTGAATCGCCTGCTGCCAGGACGCAAGCTCAATAGGCTCTGGCTCAGTCAAAACCCAGCACTCTCCCTCGCAGACCAAGACTCGGTGTTTGACGACCCTGAGCAAGGGACGCTTAAAGTGCAAGGCCGGGATGGCCAGGTGATTCCGGTCGAAATCGTTGTGTCCAAGGCCGATTTCTCCGGGCGCCATGGTGTGATCGCCAGCGTGACCGACGTGAGCGCACGTATCAAAGCCGAAGCAGACCGCGATCAACTCGCCGAGCGACTGCGTCTGAGTGCGTCCGCAGCCGGTCTTGGCAGCTTTGTCGAAGACCTCGACGCGAAGACCATCACAGCCAACGAGCGAACGCTGGAACTGTGGGGGCTCGCGCTGAGCCAGCGCGACCAGGCCATGCCTGCGAATACGCTGTGGGATCAAATTCACCCGTCAGACCGCGAACGGTTCGGGGAAAAACTTGAGTTCAGCCCCAGAATCAATGTTCGCATCCAGGCCTTCGATGGAAAAGTTCGCCATCTGCAAATCGACAGGCAGCTAACCCGAGGCCCATCCGGTGAGCGGCTGCGTATCGGTGCTGTCATGGACTACACCGAAGAACGAGAGCAGGCGCAAGAATTGATGATCTTGCAGCGTGAGCAAGCCTCGATCCTGGAAGCAGTGCCGCTCGGACTCGGCCGCTGCAAGAACTGGAAATGGTCGTGGGTCAATCCCGAGCTCGCGCACTGGCTTGGCGTACAGCCTTCGCGTTTGATTAACCAAGCGGTCGATCAAGGCTTTAATCATGAGAAAGACCGGCAACACCTTCGCAACGAATTCGATCGCTGCTTGCGCAGTGGCCAGTCCAACTTGATCGTCGAGTTCACCATGGGCAGTAAAGGCGGCAACAAGCAACTACGCGCCAATGTGGCCATCTTGGATCCGGAGACCGAATCAGCCATTTTCGCCATCACCGACATCACCCACGACAAACTACATCAGCAAAACCTGGCCGCTGCCCTCAAGCGGGCTGCCGCTGGCGAGAAGGCCAAGGCGAACTTTGTTTCGATGATCAGCCATGAGATCCGCACGCCCTTAAACGGCTTGCTGGGCACGCTGCAGCTCTTGGATGGAACTCGCATGAACCAAGAGCAATCCGAGCTTTTAAAGGTCAGTCTGGAATCAGGTCAAATGCTCAGAAGCCTGGTCGACGACGTGCTCGATTTCAGCAAACAGGAGGCGGGCAAGCTCGAACTCAACCCGCTTCCAATCCGGCTCGCCAACGTATTGCACCGTTACGACAAACTGCTTGCGACGACGCCCCGCAATCCTGGTGTGAGCTGGCAGATGCATATTGACCCTGCCCTCGACATCGTCGTGATGGCCGACGATTTCAGGCTTGGCCAGGTTGTAGGCAACCTGGTCGGCAATGCCTTCAAATTTACATTGAAGGGTTCGGTAGAACTCGAGGCAAAACTGGGGGTGCAGGACGAAAGACACGTCGAATTGAAGGTGGACATCAAGGATACCGGCATTGGCATGACGCCTGATGTAGTGGACAAACTATTCACCCCCTTCACGCAAGCCGATTCGGGCCAGGCTCGAAAATTTGGGGGCTCTGGGCTTGGCCTGAGCATCAGTGCAGGCCTGATCAAACAAATGGGCGGTGAAATTTCCGTCACCAGCGCAACAGGCAAAGGCTCGACTTTTTCAGTACGTGTGCGTTTCCCGCGGGCCTCAGAATCGGGCTACGAAGAAAGAAACAGTAGTTTGACAGGCTTGGACTTCACCAACGCAGGCGAAGTCCGGTCGCCCCTAGCCAACAAGACCGTTTTTGTTGTTGACGACAATGCGGTCAATCGTTTCGTCTGCAGAAACATGCTGATAAAGCATGGCGCGAAAGTCGTGGAGGCCAATGACGGGGCCCAGTCCCTAGCCATGCTGCGTGATGACGGCCTGGACGTCGATCTGGTCCTGATGGACCTGCAAATGCCGGTCATGGACGGGTTTGAAGCGGTCGGTCTGCTGCGCAATTGCGGTCAGTCCCACCTTGAGACTTTGCCCATCATCGCCTTAACAGGTAACGTTCAGTCCAGCGATATTGAAGCCGTACGGGCGGCGGGGATGCAGAGCCATATCGCCAAGCCCATTGTCATGGATGCACTGATAAAGCAAATCACAGAGGTCTTGGCGACAAACGCCCGAATTTAGCCAGCCCTCACCTGCTGTTGACGACATGACATACCAAAACCCGCGCCAAGCGCCCTGTGCTTTACCGCAAGGGCCAGCGCCACGCCCAATGTTTATATCGAAGAGCCCATGCTTGACCTGATTCTTCAACTCAGTGACTTTGACGAGGGCGACGCGTTGTTGCGTTCGTACATGAAAAAAAGGTTTTTTGACCTGTTTGTGTCAATGACCATACTCATGATTTTGAGCCCCTTCATATTCTTAATCATCTATCTGATTCGCAAGGATGGCGGGCCGGCCTTTTACTGGCAGAAACGGATCGGCTGGGATCAGAAAGAGTTCAACTTCCCCAAGTTTCGAACCATGGTTGTCGGCGCTGACAAGATGAAGGATGACCTGCTCAAGACCAACCAGCATGGCGCAGACGGCGTGACCTTCAAAATGAAAGACGACCCGCGGGTAACCAAGGTGGGCAGGTTTCTGCGGCGCTTCAGCATTGACGAGTTGCCGCAACTGTGGTGTGTGCTCGAAGGCACCATGAGTCTGGTCGGGCCCCGTCCACCAGTGCCACGCGAGGTGGCACAGTACACCGACGAGCAGAAGATGCGACTGATGGCCATACCAGGCATCACGGGTATCTGGCAGGTCAGTGGCCGCAGCGATATTGGCTTCGAGCAGCAATATGAAATGGACCTGGAATACATGCGCAGGTACTCCATGGTCACTGACCTGAAAATCCTGCTTAAAACGGTGCCCGCCGTGCTCTTTGGCAAAGGCGCCTACTAAGCACAAGCCCGGCTCAGCGCAGCAGGAAGTCAAGCACCGCGCCCAGGTGCAAGGAGTAGTCGCTCAGGGCATGGTCGCTGCCCTCCAGCAGGCGAATCGTGGCACCCGGGTAATGCCCTGTCATCTCCCGCCAGTCCAGCACCTCATCACCTTTGGCGATCACTGCGAAATACCTGTCGGGATGCGTGATGCTTGAAACTTCCAAAGACCGAAGTTCGTCCAGGTAGCGCCGCTCGAAGATGAATGGTGCCACAGGGTCCTGCCACAGCGTTTGCTCACCCAAATGCGTCGCCAGGTCGCGCGCGGGGTATACAGCCGGATTGAGCAAGACAGCTTTGCAAGCCCAGCGCTCTGCAAGATAGGTGGCATAAAACCCACCGAGCGACGAACCCACAATCGCCGACTGCGCTTTGGGCCAGTTCGCTGTGTACGCCTCAATGTCGGCGATCGCCTGACGGGGCGATGCACTCAGGGCCGGGCAATAAATCGATATGTCAGCAGCTCGCTCGCGCACCGCATCCAGCGTCAGCTGCGCCTTGGTGGACTTGGGCGATGAGCGAAAGCCATGAAGGTACAACAAATGACTGCAGCGCATCGCCCGATCGCCCTAAGTGCCTGGACAGGACTTCAAGCGAGCCATCAGCCCAGCGCCTTCGCAAGTTTGGCAACCCCATCCCGAATGCGCCCCAGGTCTGCGGTCGCAAAGCTCAGTCGTAGGCTGCCAGGATCAGGATCATGCGCAAAAAAGGGCGCTCCTGGCACGAAAGCCACGCCCTGCTCGATAGCTTTTTTCGCCAGGTCTGCTGCCAGCATGGTCTTGCCCTGGCTGCCGGTGAGCCGCGCCCAAAAGAACATGCCGCCCTTGGGTTCATCGAACGCCAGGGCCTCGCCCATGGTTTGTCTGAGCGACTGCGCCATAACGGATGCGCGCTCTGCATACGTGCGTCGCACAACATCAAGTGTGGCATCCATACGGCCGAGCCCCAGGTAATGCGCGCATATCGCTTGCGTCAGATTGCTCGTGTGCGCGTCACTAAATTGCTTGCACATGGTTGCATTGGCCAGCAAGGCCTTGGGCGCTATCAGCCAGCCCACACGCAAGCCCGGCGACAAAATCTTGCTGAACGAGCCACAGTAGGCCAGAACGTCGCGGCTGCCCTCGACGTCGGCACTCAAGGCGAGCAGGCTTGGCGGCGGTGGCTGCTCAAAGTAAAGCTCGCCATAGGGGTCGTCTTCCACCACCAGCGTCTGGGTGCGAACGGCAAGTTCGAGCACCCGCTTGCGCCGCGCCAGACTCAAGGTCGCGCCACCCGGGTTGCCGAAATTGGGTACCAGATAAACCAGCTTGGGACGGTGCTCGAGCATCAGCGCTTCGAGCTTGTCCACCTGTACACCGTCGGCATCGATGGGCGCGCCGATCACATGGGCGCCGTAGAGCCGAAAACACTGAATCGTTGCGAGAAACGTCGGCGCCTCAACAATCACCTTATCGCCAGGCGAGATCATGGTCTTGCCGATCAAATCCAGCGCCTGCTGGCTGCCGGTGGTCGTGATCAGGCCGTCAGCCTGAACCACGCATTGTTTGTTGGCCATAAAGCCCACCAGCGCTTCGCGCAATGCGGGATAGCCCTCGGTGGCGCCATATTGCAGCACCGGACCCGCGCTGGACGACAGCACCGCCTGGCTTGCCATCGAAATACCGTCCACGTCAAACAGACTGGGGTCGGGGAAGCCGCCGGCAAAGCTGATGATGCCGGGCTTGCCCAGGAGCTTGAAGAGTTCCCGAATGGCCGATGTTTCGACGTTTTGCAGGCGATTTGCGAATTGCATGATGGAAGTCTCGCTGGGTGAAAGAACTGCTCCTGGGGGCAGCTCTCTGGAAGGCGAGCAGAATTGTCCCTGAAATCGTGCACAGCCCCGCGCCAACGCCCACCCAAACACCTTGAAGCACAGGCAGGTAGCATAGCGGCGCAGCACGGCACGAACGTCCGCCCAGCGAGCTTGTCCTATGAACCAGCCATCGATTGAATTGTTTTTTTCCACATTGGCCCGCGCCAACCCACACCCGCAGACCGAGCTCGAATATGCCAGTGTGTTTGAGCTGCTTTGCGCTGTTCTGCTATCCGCCCAGGCCACGGACGTTGGTGTCAACAAGGCCACCCGACGCTTGTTTGCACGGGCCAACACACCGCAAAAAATGCTGGACCTGGGCCAGGCTGAGGTCGAAAGCTTGATCAAGACCATTGGCCTGTACCGCGCCAAAGCCCGGCATATGCTGCAAACCTGCCGTATCCTGATTGAGCAGCATGACGGCAAGGTGCCAAGACTGCGTCAAGACCTGGAGAGCCTGCCGGGCGTTGGACGCAAAACCGCCAATGTGGTTCTCAACGTGGCTTTTGGCGAGCCCACCATGGCGGTGGACACCCATATCTTCCGGCTGGGCAATCGCACCGGCCTGGCCCCTGGGAAAACACCGCTGGCCGTGGAACAAGGCCTGCTGCGACGCATACCCGAGGCCTACCGCGTGGATGCACACCACTGGCTGATTCTGCACGGTCGCTACATCTGTCAGGCACGCAAGCCGCGCTGTTGGGAATGTGCGGTATCGGCCGCATGCGACTTCAAGCCCAAAACGCCGGCGCCATCGCACCACAGCGCATCGCTCGTGCGTCGCTGAGCGCTCAGTCGGACAAACGGGGCAGCACCACGGCTCGGCCCTCGAGCACGCGCACCTGCACGCGATGCGCAAACACCGCTTCGAGCGCCCGGTGGGTGGCCTCATCAGCAGCCTGCCCCTGATGGAGCAGTTGACCGTCTTGCAAAACCAGCAGGCGATCGGCGTGCAACGCCATGCCCAAATCGTGCAGCACAGAAAGCACGGTGGTACCCTGCGCCAGCAGGGCACGCACCAACGTCAGCCAGTCCACCTGATGCGTGGGGTCCAGATTGTTCAAGGGCTCGTCCATCAGCACAATAGGCGCTTGGGTTGCCAGCGCGCGTGCCAGCAAGACGCGCTGGCGCTCTCCGCCAGACAAGGAGCCCAGGCTGCGATCCCGCCAGTCCCAGGCCTGCATCGCCTGCAGGGCCCACGCGACAGCGGCCTGATCATCCGCGCAGGGCGTACGCAGCAGATCCAGGTGCGGCAAACGCCCAAGCATGACCACGTCATGCGCCCGCAGATCGTCCATGGCCTGCTCCCCCTGGCCAAACCAGGCCACGGTCTGCGCCCGCTGGCGCCGCGCGATCGAATCTATGGCCTGGCCCCGCCAGAGCACCTCGCCTTCAAACGGCAGCAGCCCGGCCAGCGTTTTGAGCAGCGTGGATTTGCCAGCGCCGTTGGGACCCACCACGCTGGTCCATTGACCTTGGGGCAAGTCGAGGTCAAGTCCGCCAAGAACCTCACGCCCACCCAGGCGTACGCGCAGCCGCCGCGCTGACATGGCACTTTCTTTTGCTTCCATCAGGCTTGCACCTTGTGCAGCTGAGCCATCCGCCACATCAGATACCCCCCGCCCAGAACAGCGGTGAAGACGCCAACGGGCAGTTCCTGCCCAGGCCAGACGCCTCGGGCCAGGATGTCGGCGCCGAGCAACATCACGCCACCCATCAAAGCCGACAGCCACAACAGCGGCGCGTGCAGGACCTGGAGCCGCGCGCGCACCGCGTGCGGTGCAGCCAACCCAACGAATGCAATCAGGCCCGTCTGTGCCACTGCAGCGCCCGTGGCCAGCGCCATCAGGGCAATCAGACCCAGGCGCGCCTGGCGCAGCGGCAGGCCCAGACTCGCTGCCGTGGCCTCGCCAAGACTTAAGGCATCGAGCACCCTGGCCAACACGCGCCCCAGCAGCAGCACCGCCAGCAACACCATGCCCATCACAGCGCAGGCTGACCAACCGAGCAAGGCGCTTGACCCCAGCAAGAAACCCTGCATGGCCATGAGCAGGCGCGGCTGCAGCAACACCGCCAGCGACGTGAGAGCACCCAGCACAACACCCACCACCACGCCAGCGAGCAAAAGCCGCAACGTATGCTGTACGCCGCGCGCGAGCAAGAGCGTCATCAAGACCGCAGCTACCGCGCCAACAAAGGCCGCACCGGTCATGCCAAGATGCGTGCTCAAGGTGATCGGCAGCGCCGCTGCACCCCAGGCGCCCAGAAAAGTGCTCACGCCCAGCGACGCGCCGGAGGCGCTGCCCAGCAAATACGGGTCAGCCAAAGGGTTGCGAAACAGGCCCTGCGCCAGGGCACCCGAGACGCCAAGCAGGGCACCTGCCAGCCAGGCACCCAGGCTGCGCGGCCATCGAATGTCCCACAAGATGTCGGCTGCCACCGGATCGGCGCCGAGCTGCCAAGGCCATTGCACACCTTGCGAACCGATCGCTGCACCCAGCAACAGCAGCACCGCTGACAAGGCGGCGAGCACCAGCATGCCCTGTCGTGCCTGCGCGCTCATCATGGCGCGACAGCCTGCGTGCGGGCCGCGCGGTTCAAGCAGTCCACCAGCAAATTGGCGCCCTCGCCCAGGCGCGGACCTGCCCGCACCAGCGCATCGGCTTGCTCAGCCTGGAAGGCACAGATACGGCCGGCGCGCACGGCCGCCATCTTGTGCCACCCCGGGCGCGCCATGGCAGCGCTCCGAGCGCTGTCGCCCAGGATGATCACGTCCGGCTGCGCGCGCACAACCCATTCCGGATTGACCTTGGGAAAAGGCCCCATGCTCGCCGGCAGGATGTTGGCCACGCCCAAAGCGGCGAGGGTTTCGCCAATAAAAGATGTTTCGCTGGCGCCATAAGGCGCAGGGCTGACCTCGACATACACCCGATAGCCGCGAGCCCGGGCGTCCAGCTGTTGACGCGCTGCCTGCACCTCACCGAGCAAGCCTTGCCACACGGCCTCGGCCTGATGTCGATCCACACCGAGCACGCTAGCCACCGCCAGCAGGTCACGTCGGGCGTCAGCCCAGTTGGCCGGCTCGAGCTGCAACACGCGCAGCCCTAATGACTGCAACCGTGTCGCGGCACGGCTCGACGAGGCCATCAGCACCAAGTCAGGACGTGCCGATACCACCGCTTCGAGGTCAGGGTCGAGTCCACCGCCCATGCGCGGCAGTTTGCGCACCTGCGCCGGCCAGTTGCTGTAACGATCGACGCCAACCAGCCTGTCACAGGCACCCAGCACACAAACTGTCTCGGTCAGTGAAGGCAACAGGCTGACGACCCGCTGGACCGGTCGCTGCAAGGGGGTTTGAGTCGGGCCTGGGCTTGCAAGCGCGCCAGGCATCCACAGCGCCAAGACGCAAAGCAAGCCGGGCCAGCCGCGCTTAGGCATGTCGAAGTGCCCACTGGCTGATGATGTGCTGCAGCCGGCGCACGCCGTCGGTCAAGGCCGCGGGCCCGGGCTGGAGAATCTCGACCGATTTGACCTCGTACAACTGCTCGTGCTGCACGGCTTTGACGTTTTGCCACTGGGGGCGCTCGGCAACATGGGCCGGCCGAAACTTTTTGCCGCACCAGGATCCAATGATGATGTCGGGGTTGCGGCGTACGACTTCGAGTGGGTCATCGATGATGCGGTTCTTACCCAGTGACTGCGCGGCCAGCTCAGGGAACACATCGTCGCCACCGGCCACACCGATCAACTCGGAAACCCATTGAATCGCACTGATGAGCGGCCCGTCCCACTCCTCAAAATAAACCCGAGGACGCCGGGGCAGGCTTTTTGCTGCCTGCGCCAACTGCTCAAGCTGCCCACGCATATGCCCGATGCGTTGCAGGCCTAGCTCGGATGCACCCACCAGGGATGCCACCTGGTAGAGCATGGCAAAAATCTCATCAACACTGCGCTGGTTGAACACGGTGACCTGCACACCATGACGAATCAGAGCTGAGGCAATGTCGGCCTGCATGTCAGAAAAACCGAGCACACAGTCAGGCTCAAGGGCCAGGATTTTGTCGATCTTGGCGCTGGTGAACGCACTGACCCGAGGCTTTTCCGAACGCACCCGCGCCGGACGCACCGCGTAGCCTGACACCCCCACAATGCGCGCTTCCTCGCCCAGCAGGTAGAGCCACTCCACGGTCTCCTCTGTGAGGCAGACGATGCGCTGAGGGGTGAGGCTGCTCATGACTGACTCAGAGCGCCGCCTTCAGACTCAGGAAGAAACCGCGCGCGTCTGCCGGGTACAGACCATCATATTGCGCGTAGTCGTAATAGCGCTTGTCAAAAGCGTTGCGCAGCCATGCGGAAAGCGCCCAGGTCTTCGACAGCTTTCTCGTCAGCCCCAGGTCCACCACGGTACGTCCGGGTATCAAGGGATAAGACGCCGACTGGTCTGTCGCCTGAACCATAGCGCTGCGGTAACTGGCCGAGGCGATCAGGGTGTAAGCACTCAGCGTCTGCGCGGCAGACACCCGGGCCACCCGACGTGGCGTCAAGGGCATGCGTCGGCCGAGGTTATCGCCACTGTCGATGGCCGCACGAACTAGGTCCAGCGACGCATTGACGGCAAGCGCAGGACCTACAAGCCAGCGCCCAGCCAGCGACAGCACCTGACGCCTTGTGTCGTACAAATTTATGTTGCACGATGCGGCCGTGCCCGCGACGGTGCCGCAGTCGTATTGATAGCCAATCTCGTCGCTCGAACGGATGTTGCGGTAATGCATATCCACTTTCCCGGACGCGAAAGCATGCTCGATCTGCACGGACACCTCCTGGCTCCCCATCGGTTTGACCGAGGGGTTGATGGTCAGCAGCTCATAGGTGCTTTGATCAAAGTAATACAGCTCATCGGCATTGGGAAAGCGAAAGCCGCTCAGAGCCCCCAGGCGAAGCGTGGTGTCTTTCCCAATCGCATATCGCCCCGCCATGGATAAAGCCGATTGACGTGTGCTCGCTGCACTGATCGCCTGCGCCGCGGTAGCCTGAAAGTCACTGCGGGCACGCTGGGTTCTGGCACTGACCTCCAGCGTGAAATCTGGGCTCAGTAGCCAGGTGGCCTGTGCATACAGGGCATCGCTGCGCTGAGCGACCTGTTTGCCGGCGTCGGTATTGGCGCTGGCATCAGACAACTCCAGGCCGAGGAGCCAATCCCAGGCGCCGACAGTTGAGCGAAATTCCGGGCTCAAGGCCAGGCGCTCGTTATGGATCGTGCTGTAGGTTTTGTCATGGGAGCGTCGGTGTGTCAGGTCAAAAGAAAAAACGCTGCCCTCAGACAGGTAGCGTTCATAGCGAAGACCTGCAGATCCGCCGGTACGATCAGACTCGGTCGGGTAGGCACCGATCGCCCGATGGTTACTTGCAAATTCAGCCGGGCTCAGGTAACTCGGCATTTGCGCCGTTTCCTCAAAGGCGTTTGCAAAAAAACCCAGGCGCCCCCAGTCTCCCCGAGTTGACAGCTTCAGCTGGGCGGACTGCTGGTCCGCGGTGCTGTGCTGCCTAAAGCCGTCGGCACGCGCTGACATCAGCGCAACCGAGCCCTGCAGCCCGTCGCCTTTGAAGCCCACGTAGGCATCGAGCTTTCGCGTGCCAAAGCTGCCTAAACTCAGGCCCACCTCTTTGGCTGCATCGTCGCGGGTAATGATATTGACCACACCACCTTGCGCTCTGTCACCGTAGAGCGCACCACCATTGGCTTTGCGAATTTCTATGCGCCTAACGCTGCTCAGTGGAATCTGTGAGAAGAGAACACTCGACTGATCCAGACCATTGACGCGCTGACCATCGATTAGCACCAGCACGTTTTGCGCGCCGGACTCGCCCATGTAGCCAATGTCCAGGGAAGCATCGACACCGAAGCGACCGTAGAGGCGAGACAGGTTCACCCCCGTGACGGTGTCCAGAAATTCGGCCAGGTTCGAAGCGCCAAACTGATCAATCTGATCACGATTGATCACGTCTACAACGAGCAGTGCCTCAGACTGGGCCTGTTCAACACGGGAAGCGCTCACAACCACTTCGGGTAGAACCGCTGGGCCCGCCAAGGCCCCAACAGGCCAGGGCGATAGCAAGCCCAAAAACACAGTTAACAGCCCAACACGCAGGGTATGAACCAAGAAGCGCAACACCATGACAGCCCAACTTCAGACGTCCTGCTCCGCCAGCCTCCCCGCCAGCGCCCGAGCAATCAACCTGCACAGCCTCAGCAAGGCCAGCTGTGCAGGCACCTTGTTGGCCGGTATCCGGGCTGATGAACCGCCATCTGACGCCTTCCCAGGCGCCCCAGCGGCGCGCCCAGTGGCTTCGTGAGATGGTGTGCCCAGGGGCACGTTCACTTACCGTTGCGGGGGCAGCGCAGGTTAGCCGCTTGATCCGTATCCGGCGACAAAGTCTCCGGACGCAGCAGGCCTCCTGCTTCCCGTTGAACTGTGCGCCGCAGAGCGCAGGGCACGAGCACCAACGGGCAGGATGTTAGCACCCGGGTCTGACAAAACCCTACAATGCCACGCTATGGACGAGGCCAAGCAGATCGAGCGGATGGCAGAGCGTGTTGAGCGTTTGCTGCTGCGTCACGACGAACTGCGCCGCACCAATGCCCTGCTCGAGCGCGAACTTGAGCTGCTCAGCAAAGAACGCGACGGACTCAAACTTCGACTGCAGGCCGCACGCTCTCGCGTCGAAACCCTGTTGGCACGCCTACCCGCTGAAGAGGACGCTACGCAGGGCGGCGACGCTGAAACCAACCCGGCATCTAGCGCAACATGAAACAGCTTGAAGTGCAGATCATGGGCCAAAGCTACCTGCTGGGATGCCCGGAAGGCGGCGACGCCCGGCTCCTGGATGCAGTCGGCAAAGTCGACGCTGCCATGTGCCAGATTCGTGACTCGGGCAAGGTTCGTGCGCGTGAGCGCATTGCGGTTCTGGCGGCGATCAACCTGGCCTTCGATTTGATGGACCCAGGCAAGGCCTCAGACAGTCCCGCCCCCGAGGCAGGCGCTGGGGACGCGACCGCCCCATCGGCTGCGCCATCCGCACGGCTTGAGGCGCTGATCGCCCAGATCGACGACGTGCTGGCGCAAGACACCCAGTTACTGTAGGGCGCCCACCGGCCTACTGCAAAGGGGAATCCGGCGCATGGGCGACCGGGCTGGCCTGGAACAGGCTGGCGACGTCGACCTTGTCGAACACATACTGGGCGCTGCAGAAGTCGCAACTCACGCCCACCTGGCCCTGCTCGGCCAGAATGCTGGCGGCCTCGGCCTGGCCAAGGCCGGTCAGCATCTTGGCGACCCGCTCACGACTACAGCTGCACTTGAAGTGGGGCTGGCGCGACGCCGATTCACCGACCAAACGCAGCACGGGTTCCTGCCAGAAAAGTCTGTGCAGCACCGAGTCGACGTCCAGATCCAACAATTCCTCGGGCCTCAGGCTAGAGGCCAGCATGGCAATGCGCTGATAGTCCTCGTCGTTATCACCAGGCGTTTGCGCAGCCTGACCAGCCAGGTTGGCTTCGCCCTCTATCGGCAAGCGCTGGATCAGCAGACCCGCTGCAACGGTCTCGCTGGCGGCCAGCACCAGTGTGGTGTCGAGCTGTTCACTCTGGCGCATGTAATGCTGAAGAACTTTGGCCAAATCTTCAAACTTGACATCGTCGATCGACAGGGGAACCACCCCTTGGTAGGGCTGCTGACCCGGCAAACGATCGACAGGATCCAGCGTCATGGCACAACGCCCGCCATTGGCCTGGTTCACCATTTGACTCAAGGTGGCAGCCGCATCAATCTCGCCGCCCACTGACGCCGTCGCGCGCAAGCCCAGGTCTGCCTGAACTTCAACCACAGCAAGCTTGACCGGGCCATCGCCCGAGATTTGCATCACCACCGAGCCGTTGAACTTGATATTGGACTGCATCAAAACCGCTGCGGCGCACATCTCACCGAGCAGGCGCTGCAACGGCGGCGCAAAAGCACCCTTCTCGGTGTTGGATGCACGACGGCCAAGCACTTCGGTCCAGGCGTCGGTCAGACGCACAATGACACCGCGCACCGGCATGCCATCAAACAAAAAACGGTGAACTTCAGACACAGGGGCAGCCTCAGCCGTGAGCCGAATCAGTCCAGCTTCTTGAAAGTGTCACGGTAGGTTTGCGCGTTGTCCACATAGTGCTGCGCAATGTGATGCATGCCGGCGATCTGATCTTCGCTGAGCGTCTTCACAACCCGCGCTGGACTGCCCAGAATCATGCTGCCGTCGGGGAATTCTTTACCCTCGGTGACCAGGGCGCCCGCACCCACCAGGCAGTTGCGTCCGATGCGCGCATTGTTGAGGACAACGGCGCCAATGCCGATCAGGCTACCGTCACCAATCGTGCATCCGTGCAGCATGACCTTATGGCCAACGGAGACGTTGTCACCAATGACAAGCGGAACACCCTCATCCGCATGCAAAACCGAACCATCCTGGACATTGCTGCGCTCGCCCACATGAATACGGTCGGTATCACCGCGCGCGATCACGCCAAACCAAAGGCTGGCATGCGCGCAGAGCTTCACGTCGCCCATCACCTGCGCGCTGTCGGCGATGAAAGCGCTTGAATCCACGTCGGGGCGCTTGCCCGCTACTTCATAAATTGCCATTTCGTATCCTGCCATGCTGGCGCCACCGCCAGCCTAAAATTGTAGGCGCCGAGCACACGCGCCCGAACAGGCGTGATCGGCTGACCTGCCATGACAGAGCGAACACTCCGATCTGAAGCCCTGCGACTGCTGGCGCAAACCGACTTTCAGTCCAAGGGCGCGGCACTCGAAGCGCTCGCCATCGACGATTTCCCAACAGGCGCCTGCGATGTCATCGACGAACCGCAAGGCCTGCCAGGACGACCTGACAAGCCACAGCTGGTACACCCGCGTCAGCTCAAGCACCGCAGCATCGGGTCACGCCAGGGTCATGCGGCACTGATACACGCACTCACCCACATTGAGGCCAACGCGATCAATCTGGCCCTCGACGTGGTCTGGCGCTTTCCGGGACAGGATGAGCTGTTTTACCGACAGTGGATGCAGGTGGCGCGTGAAGAAGCCCTGCACTTCCGGCTGCTGCACACCCACCTGGCCTCACTCGGCCTGCACTACGGCGACCTGCCTGCACACGACGGTCTGTGGGACATGGCCGAGCGCACCAAAGCTGAGCTGCTGGCGCGTCTGGCGCTGGTTCCCAGAACGCTGGAAGCACGTGGGCTTGATGTCAGCCCGTCGATCCGGGACAAACTGCTGTCCATTGGCGACAAGACTGGCGCGGCCATTCTGGACATTATTCTGCGCGATGAGATTGGTCATGTCGCCATTGGCAACCACTGGTACCGCATGGCCTGTCAGGCACAGGGCCTCGAGCCCATTAGCTGCTACAGCCGGCTGGCCCAAGCCTACCGGGCGCCAGCCTTGAAGGGCCCGTTCAACCTGGCAGCCCGGCGCCAGGCTGGCTTTGAGGAAGCAGAGCTCAGCGCGCTGGTGGGCTGATCCAAGCGTCAACCCCTGGGGTGATGATGCGCGTGCAGCTGTTTGAGGCGCTCCCGCGCGACGTGGGTGTAAATCGTGGTGGTGGAGATATCCGCATGGCCCAGCAAGAGCTGGACCGAGCGCAGGTCTGCCCCATGGTTGAGCAAATGCGTGGCAAAGGCATGACGCAAGGTATGCGGTGACAGTGTCTGCGTGATGCCAGCCATTGCCGCGTATTTTTTGACCAGACTCCAAAACATCACGCGACTCATGGCGCTGCCGGCGCGGCTGCCGCGGCTGGTGACAAACAGCGCCTCCTGCGGCTTTCCAGCCAACAGCTCTGCGCGCGCTTGGCCGATATACCGCTCGAGCCAGTCGCCAGCGACCTGGCCAAAGGGCACCAGCCGTTCTTTGTTGCCCTTGCCGAAAACCCGCAACACGCCTTCGTTAAGGCCCAGATTGAAAACCTTGAGCCCAACGAGCTCGCTGACACGCAGGCCGCTGGCATAAATCAGCTCGAGCATGGTGCGGTCACGAACACCCAGGGCTGAGTCGGTGTCCGGCGCAGCCAGCAAGGCTTCGACCTGCGCCTCAGTTAGGCTCTTGGGCAGGCGCAAACCCTGTTTGGCCGAGCGCAACTTGAGCGTCGGATCAACCTGGGTGAGCCCCTCGCGCAAAGCCCAGCGGTAAAAACGCTTGAAAACAGTCAGCCGGCGATTAGCTGTGCTGGCGCGGGTGCGGCCGTGCTGGTCCGCCATAAAGGCATTGATGTCTTGGTCTGTAACCGCCAGCAAGGATGAGGTGCCACTGTGGCGCTGCAGCCAGGCCGCAAAGAGGCCAAGGTCTCTGCGGTAGGCCGCCAGGGTGTTCGCCGAGAGTCCATCTTGCAGCCACAGCGCATCAGCAAAACGATCCGCAAGCTCCTGCGCTGCGCTGGCTGAGGCAAGTTGACGGGATGTTGCAGGCATGGTTCAGGGGTGAATACATCGATAATACCGACAGCCCGAATGCGCGCGCTTTGCCCTGTGCAAAGGCCTGGGCCCCAGCGCCCACGACCGCATGAATTTCGCAGAACTTCTGTTTCCTGATTTCTCCCTGATTCTCACCGGCTACCTGGTGTGCCGGTTTACCTCGCTCAATCGCAGCATCTGGAGCCAGGTCGAGACGCTGGTGTATTTCTTTTTCTTCCCCGTGCTGCTGTTTCACTCGATCCTCAAAAGCCCGCTGGAGATCAGCAGCATGGGAGGCCTGGTACTGGCAGGATGGGCGCTGGGCCTCGGTGGCATTGCCATGTCTTACGCCCTGCCCCACCTGCCGGTGCTGCGCCACCACATTGGCGCGCGCGAACATGCTGGTGCCGCTCAGGTTGCTTTCCGGTTCAACTCGTACATCGCACTTGCACTGGCCACCAAACTGGCTGGTCCAGAGGGGCTGGCGGCCATTGCGCTGCTCATCGGGATCACCGTGCCACTGATGAATGTGGGGGCGGTCTGGCCCATGGCCCGACACGGCAACCGTGGTTTCGCGCGGGAGTTGCTTCGCAACCCTCTGATCATTGGTACTGCCTCCGGGCTTTTGGCAAAAGTTGCGGGCTTGTCAATACCTGACTTTCTGGATCCGACCATCAGCCGCATCGGATCGGCGGCGCTGTCGCTGGGCCTGATGGCCGCTGGCGCGGGCCTGCAGTTCAGCGCGCTCCAACAGTCGCGCTCACTGTCAGCAGCGGTCCTCGGGATTCGTCATGTCTTGCTGCCTTTGTGGGCGTTGGCGCTGGCCTATCTTTTCAAACTGCCTCAGGTACAAGCGACCATGCTGCTGGCGTTTTCCGCAGTGCCCACGGCTTCGAGCTGCTACGTGCTGGCCGTTCGAATGGGCTACAACGGCTCCTACGTTGCCGGCCTGGTCACCCTCTCAACCGTTCTAGGCATCGCCAGCTTGCCCTTTGCCATTGGTGTGCTCCTGCCACTGCTCTGACCCTGGGATGTTTGGCAGCCCGTTGGCTTGTCACCGGTGGGCGGGTAAGCACAAGGTTACTTCGGTCCCTGACCCCAATTCACTCTTGATGCGCACCTGAGCGCCATGCAGGTCCATGATCTCTTTAACGATGCTCATGCCCAGGCCACTGCCGTCACGCCCATCGCCTACGTTCGCCCGGTAAAAACGTTCGAACACCCTGCCGACCTGCTCCTCTGACATGCCGATACCCTGATCACGAACCGTGATAGACACCCAAGGCTTACCCGCTGCATCGCTGTTTGCGTCCACCCGGATCGACACGCTGGCCTGAGGCCCGGAGTAGCGAAAAGCGTTGGCCAGCACGTTGGTCAGTGCCTGTTGCATTTTGCGAGCGTCAGCGCGAATGAACAGGGTTTTGTCAGGCATTTCCACACTGGGGATGGGCCGACGGTCCGGCACCGGCAAACCCTCCAGCGTGTCCTTGATCAAGTCCCAGACCGATATCGCACGAAAGCGAAACTCCGCGCCCTTGCCAGCTTCGATTCGGGCCAAATCCAGCAACTCGTCAAGAATATGCGCCATTGCGCGAGACTGCTTCAAAACAATAGTCAGCAATTCCTGCCGGGTCTTGTCATCAAATGCTTCATTGAGCAGCACTTCGGTGTAGCCCAGAATGCTGGTCATCGGTGCGCGCAGTTCATGCGCTGCCACAGCCATAAATTCACTCTTGGCCGCTTCAATACTGGTCTCAGTGGTGACATCGCGCACATGCAGCAATTGCGTTACCGCAGCACTCGATTGGGCCCGAAGCGTCACCTGCAAAACGCGTCGAACCGGCTGCTCGATTTCGATCAGATGCGATTTACCTGGCACAACTGCGTCGCGCGCCTCCGCCTGCAAGGCCCCAATGCCAATAAAGCGTTTTTCGGGCACGCAACGCAGCGAAAGCCAGGACGAAAAATCGTGCTCATCGAGCCCGTGCAGCGAGATGTCCTCTGCGCCTGTGAGGCGCAAAAATGCGGGATTGACGTGCAACACCCGTCTGCGCTGATCGAAAGACACAAAACCATCCGGGCTCAATGCAAAGATAGCACCGAGCTGCTCTGTTCTTTGCTGCAATAAATCCTGCGCTTGTGCTGTTGAGGTCATGGCTGCGCGAACATTGACAAAGTACCTAAGCAAAGCACCTGCGAGCAGCAGCGTCAGTGCAATCATCGCCAAAGCCTGCTGCCAGATCGAACGTCGGGTTTCCTCGTAACGCGCCATGACATCCTGGGTCGCAATACCAGCGAGCAAAACCAGGTCAAAGCCGACAAGTCTGCGGAATTGATAAAAGCGCTCGACGCCATCAATCACGGCCAGATGTTGATAGGCACCCTGCCTCTCGCCCACAGCGACGCGGCGCAGCATGGGCGCATCCGATGCAGCCGTCCCGTACTCCTCCCGCTCGCCCACTCGCCTGGCGCGCGCCACACCGTCCAGGCCAATCAGACTCAGCTCGGCGCGCTCGCCCAACTGGAGCTCAGCGTAAAAACGGGTGAAATAGCTGGGATCAATCGAAGCCACAACAACGCCAGCAAAGGATCCGTCGTCGCGGGTGATGCGTCGGGTCAGCTGAATCGACCAGCGTTTACTGGCCCGCCCGATGACTGGCTTCGAAACCCACAGGCGGTCCTCTTCAGCATTGACATGGACCCTGAAATGCTCGCGATCTGACAAATCCAGTCGCCCATCAGTGGGCAGATTGGCCAGGATGTAGATTCCTTTCTCGTCGATGATGCCAAGCTGGTTGTACAGCTGTGCATCAATCACGCCGCGCTCGGTCAGGTCACGCAGGTTCAGTGATTTACCCTGTCGTAAATAGGCATCCTGTACGAAGCGAATCACCTGATCGGCACCGCGCAGCACGCGCTCCGCATGCTCCTGGCCAACCCGCGTCAGGTTGGAAAGATCCTTAGCAACGGCCTCGAGTTCGCGCTCACGGACCTGAACGCTCTGATGGTAGGCATAACCCGAGATCAGGGTCATCAAGGTGAGCGCGGACACCCACACCATCCACAGGGCTCGGTGGTACAGCCGCAAATCAGCGAGACCACGGGATGCAGGCGCTATCGGAGCCATCCGCTTTGCCCTCAAGGCTTAGGTGTCAATCAGCCCGCAAACGCCGGCGCGTGGCAGGCGCGGGGCAATGGGGTCAACCCAATCGTTCACGTACCCAGGCCGAGACCTGGATCGGACTAAACGGTTTAACAAAGTATCCATCGGCGCCGAGCAGCGTGGCATCCTGGGTGTCAGACAACTGACCACGGGCCGTCACCATTGCAACCGGAATGTGTTTCAGCGCAGGGTCATTCTTGATTTTCTTAAGAACGTCCAGCCCATCCAGATAGCCCGGCATCATCACATCGAGCAAGATGAGGTCGGGTGGCGTGGACTCGATGACAGCGAGCGCCTGTTCAGCGTCTTCGGCTTCCACGATGTTGAAATCACGCATCAGGGCGATACGCAGCAGGCGACGAATGTCGGACTGGTCATCAACTACAAGAATCGTCTTCACAAACATCCACTTCTATCAATGCCTACCGTC
The DNA here is from genome assembly GCA_038145425.1 of Comamonadaceae bacterium. GTDB lineage: Bacteria > Pseudomonadota > Gammaproteobacteria > Burkholderiales > Burkholderiaceae_C > Rhodoferax. The sequence goes on from JAYQPP010000023.1 coordinate 25,120, forward strand.
AATGATGCCACGGTTCGTGCGCCGCCGAATTATCCCATGCCAGCGCCCAGGTGATGTGCTCATCGACCATGGCGCCAAGACGCCCTAGACCGGCACGCAAGACAGCGATTTGCCGAGCGCGTCGCGCCAAGTTGTCTGGTGTCTCTGGGCTGTCGGAACCCAAGCCGCGTCGGCCATCGCGAAGCGCGTTGCCAAGCGCCACCGCCAGGTTGCGCTGCCAGCGCTGGTATCCGATACGGCGAATCGCACTGCCCTGCGTGTACGCCAGAAATTGCGACTCGGTCCATGCGAAAAGTTCGCACAAATCCGGCGCTTCCCACTGGGGTCGCGATGTGAAGTCGGGCAAGGTGCTGGGCTGGGCATATTTATTCCAAGGGCAGACCAGCTGACAGTCGTCACACCCATAAATGCGATTTCCCATGGGTCGACGAAACGCCAGCGGTATCGCACCATCATGTTCAATGCTCAGATAGGACAGGCAACGCCGGGCATCGAGCCGAAACGGCGCCACGATGGCCCGCGTCGGACACACATCCAGGCACGCCTGACAGGTGCCACAGTGGGCGTCATGCGCTTGACTGCGGGGCAGGACCTGGTCGACATAGATTTCACCCAAGAAAAACATGGACCCCGCACTTCGATCAAGCAGCAGCGTGTGTTTGCCACGCCAGCCCAGACCACTGCGTGCGCCGAGTTCGACTTCCAGCACTGGCGCCGAGTCGGTGAACACCCGATAGCCCATGGGACCCATCTCCTGGGTCATGCGTTCTGCCAGTTTTTGCAGCCGGGCGCGCAACACCCGGTGGTAGTCGCGCCCCCGGGCATACAGTGACACATAGGCCTGATCGGACTTGTCCATCTGCCGCCACTGCAGCGACTGCCACTCTGCCCCCCCACCGTGGGGCAGGTAATCCATGCGGGCCGTGATGACGCTGAGTGTGCCCTTGATCAGTTCAGCCGGGCGGGCGCGCTTGAGGCCATGCGCCGCCATATAGTTCATTCCGCCGTGAAAACCCTGGCTTAGCCAGGCCTGAAGCCCAGGCTCGGCGCTGGCCAGGTCAATGTCTGCAACGCCAATTTGCGAAAATCCAAGGGCACGAGCCCACTGACGGATCCGCTCCACCCATGCCTGACCATCGTCGATTTCATTGAGATGTCCCACACGCCGATTGTAAAAACCGAGACTTGGCCTGACGAACAGGCCACGGCCCGTTTTGCCACCCAATTGGCTCATCAGCCAGGTCTGCGCGAGTGCTTCATCAGCCTGCACGGAGAACTAGGCGCAGGCAAAACAACCGTGGTGCGGCATGTTCTGCGTGCCTGTGGCGTTCAGGGGCGCATTAAAAGCCCGACATACGCACTGGTCGAGAGCTACGAGCTACCCGCCTGGTCGATCTGGCATTTCGATTTTTACCGATTCGACGATCCCAGCGAATGGCTGGACGCCGGCATGCGTGATCTGTTTGCAAGCCCTGGGCTGAAGATGGCCGAATGGCCTGAAAAAGTTGGCGATCTGCTGCCGCGTGCCGACCTTCAGATTCACCTGCAAGCCCAAAGCGACGGCAGCCGGGCTGTGCGCCTGGTCGCTCAAACCGACTGCGGCAAGTCACTGCTGGCTGCGATCCAAGGCGGCAGCACATCATGAGGCGACGCGCGCTGGTGCAGTCTGGCCTTGTCTGGCTGACGCTGGGCGCGCATCAGATAGCGCGCGGTGCGAGCATTCTGGCTGTGCGCGTGTGGCCAGCGCCCGACTACACCCGGGTGACCATTGAGTCGGACACGCCACTGTCCTTCAAACAGTCTTTTGTGGCCGATCCTCCCCGGCTCGCGGTAGACCTCTCGGGCATCAGCCTCAATACCGCCCTGCGCGAACTGGTGGCCAAAGTGGGTTCTGAGGATCCCAATATTTTGCGGGTTCGGGTGGGGCAGTTCAGCTCCGATGTGGTGCGCCTGGTACTGGATCTCAAGCGCGAAGTCCAGCCTCAGGTGTTTTCCCTCACGCCCATCGCGGCCTACGGGCATCGGCTGGTGCTGGACCTGTACCCGACGCAAGCGCCCGACCCGCTGGAGCGCCTGATCGCGCAGCGCCTGCAAGACCTGGCTTCGCGCGCGCCAGAGGACCCGCTGGGTGATCTGATACGGGACAAACTGAAGCAGCAAGATACCGCGCCGAGGCCCGATGCAAGCGCGGCGCAAGACAAGGCATCTGCGCCAACACCACCCAACAAGACGCCGGGGGCTTTCATCGAGCCACGCGCGCCAGGCCCTAGCGACCGCTTTATTGTGGTTGCCCTCGATCCAGGGCACGGCGGCGAAGATCCGGGCGCGATCGGCCCGGGCGGCACGAAGGAGAAAGACGTGGTCTTGCGTCTGGCGCAACGACTGGCTGCACGCGTTAACACGGCCAGCGTCGATGGTCAACCCTTGCGCGCATTCATGACGCGTGACGCCGATTTTTTTGTGCCACTGCATGTTCGTGTGGAGAAGGCGCGTCGCGTGCAGGCCGACCTGTTCATCAGCCTGCATGCCGATGCGTTTTTCACGCCCAAGCCGCAAGGCGCCAGTGTGTTTGCCCTCAGCCAGGGCGGTGCATCGAGTACCGCAGCACGCTGGATGGCGGACAAAGAGAACAAAGCCGACCTGATTGGGGGACTCAACATCCAGGCACGCGAAAGACAGCTGAGCCAGACGCTTCTCGACATGAGCACCACCGCCCAGATCAAAGACAGCCTGCAACTAGGCGGCTCCATGCTCGGGCAGATTGCACGCGTGGGCAAGCTGCACAAGCCCAACGTCGAACAGGCGAACTTTGCGGTGCTCAAATCACCAGAGATTCCAAGCGTTCTGGTCGAAGCTGCGTTTATCAGCAATCCGGAAGAAGAAGCCAAGCTCAACAGCGACGCGTACCAGGAGCAACTCGCTGACGCACTGATGCAAGCGATCGAGGTTTACTTTTCCGGCAAGCCCCCTTTGGCGCGCGTTCGCAAAGCCTGAACACGCGCTGGCAGCCGCTCAGATCCAGCGAACCTGAAGATCAGCGCGGTGTTGATCGCGCGCAATCAGCTCTGCGTTGGGGTCATCTGTGCTGGCAATCCAGGATCGGGCCTGCTCAAGGCTGCGTCCATGCTGCATGTGACGCCGCAAAAGCTGTTGGAAACGCCAGTCGGCATCAACGCAGAGATACCAGCTTTCGTCCAGCAGCGTGCGAACCGAGGCCCAGGGGGGCAGGTCTAAGAGCAAATAATTGCCCTCCGTGATCACCAGACGTGTCTGCGGCTGCACCGCAATCGAACCCGCGATCGCTGTCTCCAGATGGCGATCAAAAGACGGTGCGTACACGATCTCCTCAGACCCTTGCTGCTTGATTCGGCGCAACAAGGCAACGTAGCCATCGGCATCAAAGGTGTCAGGCGCCCCTTTCCGTCCAGCGCGACCGAGTCGCTCGAGCTCGGCGTTGGCCAAATGAAAACCGTCCATGGGAACGACCTGTGCTGCCGGCCCCAGCTCAGCAGCCAACAGTGCCGCCAGGGTCGACTTGCCGGCACCGGGTTGAGCCGCAATGCCCACAATGCAGCGCCTGCCCGAGGCCAGCAGGGCTTTGGAGCGCGTGATGCAAATCTCTGGAAGAACGGCCTGGCCAGACGTCATGGCGTCAGGCCTTAGCGATCCGGCCCGCTTCAATGGTGATGCTGCGCTGGCAACGGCTGGCCAAGGCAGCGTCGTGCGTGACCAGCAACAGCGTTGTCTTTTGCTCCTGGTTGAGCTCAAACATCAAAGCCATCACTGCCTCACCGTTGGCAAAGTCGAGACTGCCCGTCGGCTCGTCGGCCAGCAGCACAGCAGGTTCCATGACAAACGCGCGGGCCAGGGCAACGCGCTGCTGCTCACCCCCCGAGAGCACCCGCGGGTAATGACCCAGGCGCTGGCCGAGCCCCACCCGCTCGAGCATGCGTCGGGCGGCTTCGCGCGCGTCCCGACGCCCTGCGAGTTCCAGCGGCAACATCACGTTTTCCAAAGCGCTTAGGTTCGACAGCAACTGAAAGCTCTGAAAGACAAAACCGAGTTGCGCTGCGCGCAGTTGAGCACGCTGATCTTCATCGATGGCAAACAGGTCTTGTCCAGCAAGCACTACCCGGCCGCGGCTGGGTGTATCAAGCCCAGCAATAATCGACAGTAGCGTGCTCTTGCCTGAGCCAGACGCACCGACAATGGCGACAGTTTCCCCACGATCACATTCGAAACTGATGTCACGCAAAATATCCAGGGTTCCACTGGAATCGGTAACAGACTTGAACAGGTTCTCAACGGAAATAATGCAATCGGACATGAAGGATTCGGAGATTAATAGGCTTTGGCGTCGGCGAGACTTTATCGTGTTTACAACCGCCACAAGTACTGCGGGGATTCACGGTTTGACCCGGGCCGACACCGAGGCTCCAACGATCTTGGTTCTGGGCGACTCACTGAGCGCCGAATACGGCCTGCGACGCGGCTCAGGCTGGGTCGCCCTGATGAGCGAGCGCCTGCAGGGCAAGAAGTTCGCAGCCAAGGTGGTCAATGCCAGCATCAGCGGCGACACCACCTCAGGCGGGCGCTCTCGCTTGCCAGCGCTGTTGGAACGCCACAAGCCCAAATGGCTGATCATCGAACTCGGCGCCAACGACGCCTTGCGTGGCCTTGCACTGGCGCAGACCCGCGAAAATTTACAAGTGATGGCACAGGCTGGGAAAAAGGCCGGCGCCAAGGTCTTGTTAATCGGCATGCAAGTGCCGCCCAACTATGGCCGGGACTACAACCGGCAATTCGCAGCGGTCTTCACGGATGTTGCGCGGCTCGAGGACACCGCCCTGGTGCCCTTCATGCTCAAAGGGGTGGCCGATATCCCTGACAGCAAGCGCCTGTTTCAGGGCGACCAGATCCACCCCAACGAACGTGCGCATCCCATCATCCTGGAGACGATATGGGCTCAGGTGGAGCGTTGGCTTCGATGAGTCTTGTCAGCATCAGCGCCACTGAGGCTTTGCAAGCCATCGACCAGGTCGACGCCGTAATCGATGCACGCAGCGAAGACGAATACGCGCTCGACCACCTGCCCGGCGCCATCAACTGGCCCACGCTGAACAATGCCGAGCGTGCCGAAGTCGGCACGATTTACAAGCAGTCCAGCCCATTTCTCGCACGCAAACGCGGTGCTGCATTGGCGGCACGAAACATCGCTGCGCATATCGAACGTGAACTGGGGAACGCTTCGCGCGACTGGACTGCATTGACCTATTGCTGGCGCGGCGGCCAGCGCAGCGGCTCTTTAGCGCTGGTGCTCGGCCAGATTGGCTTTCGCATCCGACTGATCGAGGGTGGCTACAAGGCGTTTCGCGCCGCCATGGTTCAGGACATTGACCGACTGGCGCAGACCTTGCACTTTCGCGTGGTCTGCGGTCTGACCGGAACCGGCAAAACGCGACTGCTGAAGGCCTTACAAGACCAGGGCGCGCAGGTGCTGGACCTGGAGGACCTGGCCCAACATCGCAGTTCGGTGCTTGGCGCAATGCCGGGCCAGGCGCAACCCAGCCAGAAGCAATTTGATACGCGTATCTGGAACCGCTTGCGCCGCTTTGATGCCGCGCGCTGCGTGTATGTGGAAAGTGAGAGTAAAAAAGTGGGCAACCTCAGCGTACCGACCAGCCTGCTTGCTGCGATGCGCCAGAGCGAGTGCGTGAACCTGGTTTTACCGCAAGCCGGTCGAATCGCCCTCTTGCTCGAGGACTACCGCTTCATGACCGAAGACGTGGACTACTTCTGCCAGCGCCTGGCTGTTCTGGAGCCCCTACGGGGGAAAAATGTCGTGAACACCTGGCAGGCTCAGGCACGTGCTGGCGATTTCGCGGCGGTGGTCGAGGACCTGCTGCTCAGCCACTACGACCCGGCTTATCTGGCCTCGATCGGGCGAAACTTTCCGGGGTACGCCAATGCTCAAACCATTTCACCCCAGGATCACAGCGCTGCGGCGATGCGTGCGCTGGCTGAAGAACTGGTGAAGAATGACGCCTGCCCAGGCGCAGCACTCAAAAACTAGCTCCAGCCCATCAACCGGTCACAACGCCGCTTGGCAAGATTGGCTCGTTGCCTTACCCCATCAGGGACAAGGACTGCGCCAGGTCGTCGCGCAAGTCCTCAAAAGACTCCAAGCCAACCGAGAAGCGAACTACAGTGCCAGGCGACAGGTAAGTTGGCCAGGCCGAGCGCATCGCCGACAGTGCGTAGGGCACAACCAGGCTAATCGGGCCACCCCAGCTATAGCCCAGACGGAAAAGTCTCAAACGATCACAAAACCGATCCACTGCTGCCAGCGGCGTGGTTGGCGGAAAAATAACGCTGAAAAGTCCAGCAGCTTTGCCCACGGCACCGCCTGTGAGCGCTTGCCAATGGTCATGGCCTGGCGACTCCGGAAGGCAGGGGTGCAGCACCTGCGCAAACTCAGAACGGGTCTGGCTCCAGCGTGCAAGCGCTCGGGTGCGCTCGTCGTGGGCAGCGTAGCGTAAGGCCATGGTTGGCAAGGATCGCAGGATGGTCTCCACATCGTTCATGCCAACACCCAGGCCGAGGCGCATATGGCAGAGCTTGAGCTTCATGTGCAGCGCCTCATCGACCGTGGTCACGCTGCCCATCAATACGTCACCGCCACCGCTGGGGTACTTGGTGAGTGCGTGAACACTAACGTCCACGCCGAGCGTTTCGCCAGAGCCTGGCAACAAGTCAAAGGCTGAGAAGGCCAGACCAGCGCCCCAGGTGTTGTCAAGTACCGTCTGCACGCCAGCCGCTCGCGCTGCACGCACCAAGGCCAGCAGATCGGGAAACTCCAGGGTGACAGAGCCGGCTGCCTCCAACCAGATCAGTCGGGTTTTGTCTGAAATCTTGTCGACCAGATCTTGCACCGACAGCGGGTCGTAGAAGCGATGCGTGATCTGCCAATGACGCAGTTCGCCGTCGACCAGGGCCTTCATAGGCCCATAGACATTGTCAGGAATCAGAATTTCATCGCCCGACTTCAGCAGGGCCAGGCAGGTCAGGGAAATCGCCGCCAGCCCACTGGGCGCCAGCACACATTGCCGAGCCTGCTCCAGCGCGCAAAGACGCTCTTCCAGCATGTAACTGGTTGGCGTGCCATGCAGGCCGTAGGTGTACGCACTCTTGTCTTTCCAGTCGAAGCTGCGCATGGCCGCCACGCTGGGGAAAAAGACTGTCGAAGCCTTGAACACGCCGGGCTGCGGCGCATCAAAGCCAGCAGGTGGGTGATACGGGTGATGAATCAAACCCGTATCTTTTGTAAACGCTTTTTTCTGCTCAGGCATCTGCGGGCCCCGTTTGGACAGATCCGCTCAGACGCGCCACTTCGCCAGCAGTTGCTCCGGTCGCAAGGTGTCGTAGCCTTCAAACGGCTGGTGGATCCAGGGGTTTGTCGGCAGGTATTCCACACAGTAGTCGGGCTCGAAAGTGGAGAGGCCCTTGGTCCAGATCACGGCACTGCGCATGTCAGTGATGGGTTTGTAGTTGTTGCGGATCTGCTCGATCACAGCATGCAAGGTGTGCCCTGTATCGGCCAGGTCATCAACCAGCAAAACCCGTCCGGCAATCTTGCCCTGGGGTGTGGTGATGTAGTGCGCAATATCCAATTTACCCTGGATCGTGCCACCCTCGGCCCGGTAGGAACTGGTCGACATGATGGCCAGCGGTTTGTCAAAAATACGCGAGAGGATGTCACCGGGACGCATGCCACCACGGGCCAGGCACAGGATGGTGTCAAAGGCCCAGCCAGACTGGTGCACCTTGAGCGCCAGCTTTTCAATCAGGCTGTGGTACTCGTCGTAACTGACGTACAGGTGCTTTCCGTCCTCGGTCAACATGGGTGATCTCCTGGCAATTAAGTGTTTTGATCGGCTAGAAAGGGGTGGTGCATCATGATCGTGTGATCACGGTCCGGGCTCGTCGAGACAATGTGGATCGGAACACCTGTCACCTGCTCGATGCGCTGCAAATACAGCTTGGCCGACATCGGCAGGTCGTTGAAGTTGGTGCAGCCCACGGTGCTCTGGGTCCAACCCTGCAGCGTCTCGTAGACGGGCTCGCAGCGCGATATTTCATCGGCGCCCATCGGCAAAATGTCGGTGAACGCGCCGTCGAGTTGATAGCCGGTGCACAGTTTGATTTCGGGCAGGCCGTCAAGCACGTCAAGCTTGGTCAGACACAAGCCGCTGAGACCATTGACCTGTGCCGAGCGCTTCAGCAATGCCGCATCGAACCAGCCGCAGCGTCGGCTGCGCCCAGTGGTAACGCCTTTCTCCGCTCCCACCGTGCTCATGTGATAGCCCGGCGTGCCCTCTTTCTCCCACTCCAGCTCGGTGGGGAATGGCCCGCCACCCACGCGGGTGCAATACGCCTTGGTAATACCCAGAACATAGTGCAGCATCCCCGGGCCGACACCTGCTCCGGCAGACGCGTTGCCGGCCACGCAATTGCTTGATGTCACAAAGGGGTAGGTGCCGTGATCGACATCGAGCAAGGTGCCCTGCGCGCCTTCAAACAACAAATTCGCGCCGTGGGCATGGGCATCATTGAGCTCACGTGAAACATCAGCCATCATGGGGCGCAGCCACTCTGCGTGTCGCATGGCTTCATCGTAGACCGGCTGAAACTGAACCTGTCCTTTGCGCAAATACGGCGCCAAGGCGCTGCCGTAGTCGAATTCGCCACCATGCAGAAGTTCGATCAGGAAGTGGTTGTACAGGCCCAGCAGGTCACGCAACTTGGCGGCAAAGCGCTCGGGGTATTTCAGGTCCTGCACGCGCAAGGCCCGCCGGGCAATCTTGTCCTCATAAGCGGGGCCAATGCCACGGCCTGTGGTGCCGATCTTCTCGCTGCCACCGCGTTCCCGGGCCACTTCTCGCGCCAGATCGAGCGCCGCGTGGAAAGGCAGGATTAAGGGACAGGCCTCGCTGATGCGAAGACGCGAGCGCACTTCGACGCCCGCTTTTTCCAGGCCTTCAATCTCTTCGAACAGCTTGCCCGCCGACAGCACCACGCCATTGCCGATGTAGCACTTGACGCCCGCGCGCATGATGCCGCTGGGAATCAGGTGCAGCGCCGTCTTCACGCCATTGATGACCAGAGTATGGCCCGCGTTATGCCCCCCCTGAAACCGAACGACGCCCTGGGCGCTCTCGGTCAGCCAGTCCACCAGCTTGCCTTTGCCTTCGTCACCCCATTGGGTGCCGACAACAACAACGTTTCGTCCTTTGGTCGCAGTCATGCTTGGGATATCGCTTTCTCTCTTAAAGGGCTTGCACAATCCACTGCCCTGCAGCCTGGATCAGTTCTCGGTCACACTGGAATTCGTCCACTTCACTTTCATGGCCCGGCAGCACGCGCACCACAATCTCTCCGCGCGCGCGCAGAGACGCCACAGCTTGCAGCAGGCCTTCCTCTTGGCCCCAGGGCGCGCGAATCGCGGCCTGCAGCGCCTTGGCTGGGACCGCACTAACCAGGTTCTTGAGGTCCAGGCTAAAGCCTGCAGCCGGCCGGCTGCGGCCAAACACCGCGCCGACCTCGTCATACCGGCCACCCCTGACCAAAGCATCGCGGGCACCATCGGCATAGATTGCAAAGCGCACACCGGTGTAATAGCCGTAACCACCCAGGTCCGCCAGGTCAAAGCTCACGCCATCAGCAGGCAGGGCCTGCGCCACACCGCGTAAGGCATCAAGCACCTCTGTGGTGCCAGGCAGACCAGCAAGTGTTGTTTTTGCCTCATCCAGCACAGCCATGTCGCCATAAAGACCCGTCAGGGCCAGCAGGCCTTCGCGAACGGGTTCAGGCAGTGGCTGGGTGAGCTTGCCAAGTTCGGCCCGGTCCTTGGCGGCTAGGGCGCTATATAAAGCGGCCTGCGTATCAACGGCAATATCTTGGCCCCGCAGCATCACTTTGACCAAACGCGTGTCCGCCAGGTCCACACGCGGGGATTTCACCTTGGCAGCGCGCAGGCAATCCAGTGCCAGCGCCAGCACTTCCAGATCGGCCTCCTGCCCCTGATGGCCGTAGATTTCAGCGCCAAATTGAATGGGTTCGCGGGTGGCATGCGGCGTGCCTGGGCGTGTATGCAGCACCGAGCCGCAGTAGCACAGTCGGGCGACGCCCTGGCGGTTGAGCAAATGCGCATCAATGCGCGCCACCTGGGGCGTGCTGTCTGCCCGCAGGCCCAAGGTGCGGCCCGAGAGCTGGTCCACCAGCTTGAAGGTCTGCAAATCCAGCGCTTCGCCGGTGCCACTGAGCAAGGAATCCAGATGCTCGAGCAGTGGCGGCATCACCAGCTCATAGCCATAGCAGCGCGCGGTATCGAGCAGATCCCGCCGCAGGTCCTCGATATGCCGGGCCTCGGATGGCAGGACGTCGGCGATGTGATCCGGCAGGAGCCAGGCAGACATAAAGGTGAGAGACAGGCTGTTAAAACCTGGATTCTACCGGGCGCTCCCGTCGAGGCCGACCCGGCAGCTCAGCCCAGCACCCAGATCAAACCCAGGCCGAGCAAGACGCTGCACACCCCGACAAAGCGCAACTGTCCGTCTTGCAATTTGAGGATGTTTTGAAAGGTGCGCCGCCAGGCACCGGGTGACACCATGGGCATCAGGCCCTCGAGCACGAGAACCAAGCCGAGCGCCAACCACCAAGAATCCGTGTCCATGGCGAACGACTATTTACCGCCCGGCGCGCTCAGACCATCCCGCAAAGACTTGAAAAACTCGGAGCTACTGGGATCGACCACCATCACATCGCTCTTCTTAGACAGGCTGGACTTGTACGCGTCCAGGCTGCGGTAAAAACGGGCAAACTGCGCGTCGCGTCCAAACGCATCGGCATAGACACGGGCAGCCTCGCCATCGCCCTCGCCCTTGATTTTCTGCGCGTCACGGTAGGCATTGGCCACCGTCACCTCGCGCTGTCTGTCGGCGTCGGCGCGGATTTTTTCGCCTTCGGCAGCACCGGTGGAACGCAATTCATTGGCCACACGCTTACGCTCGGCTTCCATTCGGCGATAAACCGATTCTGTGATCGATTCCACATAGTCGACGCGGGTGATGCGCACGTCGATCACGTCGACGCCCCAGGGTTTCTGGCCCTGCACCTGACTGATCACCTCTGCCTTCACGTCTTCCATAAGGCCTTCACGCTTGTTGGAGAGCAGCTCGCTCACCGTGCGTTTATTGATTTCCTCTTGGAAGGCATTACGGACCACACGGTTGAGCTGACTGGCGCCCGCGCTCTCGGACGTGCCCACATTGCGAATGTATTCGGTGGGCTCGGAAATACGCCAACGCACGTACCAGTCAATCACCACACGCTGCTTCTCGGCTGTCAGCACCGGTTCCTTGTCGGTGCTGTCCAGCGTGAGCAGCCGCTTGTCTATGTAGGACACGTTTTGAAATGGCGGGGGTAATTTGAAGTTCAGGCCGGGCTGGGTGATCACGCTCTTGATCTGACCGAAAGCCAGGACCACGCCAAACTGACGCTGGTCCACCACAAACAACATGGAACTGGCAAGGGCCAGAGCCAGCAGGAGTCCGGAAACGATAAAACCTATTCTTTGCATCTTGAACTCCTAGCGCGCATCACGGCTGCGGGCACGCGACGCATCACGCGTTCGCGCGTCGGTGATCACGCCGGCAGCACCACTGGTCGCATTGCCAGGGGCACTTGGCGCCAGTGTCGAACCGGGATCCTCCACGGTTTGTCCGGTCATTTGAATAATTTTGTCCAGTGGCAGGTACAAGAGGTTGGAGCCCTGTTTGGAGTCCACCATGATCTTGGTCACATTGCCGTAAATCTGCTGCATTGCATCGATGTACATGCGGTCACGCGTCACCTGTGGTGCCTTCTGATACTCCGTCAGAACCGACTTAAAGCGCTGCGCATCGCCCTGGGCTTGCGCCACGATACGTGCTTTGTACGCATCAGCCTCTTCTTTCAGGCGCGAGGCCGCACCAACCGCACGCGGAACAACGTCATTGGCGTAGGCTTGCGCTTCATTTTTGGCCCTTTCACGCTCCTGCCCGGCTTTGAGCACATCGTCAAAAGCAGCCTGAACCTGCTCGGGTGGTCGAACACCACCTTGCTGCAGGTTGATACCGACCACTTCAATACCGACCTTGTAGCGATCCAGAATTTTTTGCATCAAAGTGCGAACTCTGGGTGCGATCTGATCACGTTCATCCGACAGAGCACTGTCCATACGCATCTTGCCGACCACCTCGCGCACCGCGGTTTCAGCGGACTGCACCACAGCCTCGGTGGGGTTTTTGCTCTCAAACAAGAATGCCCGTGCATCATTAAGGCGGTACTGCACGGCAAATTTGATCTCAACAATGTTTTCATCGGCCGTCAGCATGGCCGACTCACGCAGGCCCGTGGCCTTGATGATCGAATCGCGCCCGATATCGAGCGAGCGGATCTGGGTGACAAACACCAGTTCATGGCGCTGCACCGGGTACGGCAGTCGCCAGTTAAAACCCGCGCCGACCGTCGAGTGGTACTTGCCGAACTGCGTGATGACGGCCTGCTGGCCTTCCTGCACGATGAAAAAGCCTGTACCCAGCCAGATCAGCGCGGCAATAGCCGCAATCAGACCCACGCCCACCCGGGCACTTTTCATATCCGGCTGAAACTGACCGCCGTCACCACCGCCGCCACCATTTCCGCCGAAAGGCCGTTTTCCACCACCGCGGCCACCTCGTCCACCCAACATGCCGCCGAGCTTCTGATTAAAGTCGCGCCAGAGTTCATCGAGATCCGGCGGGCCAGCCTGCGGGCGCTGCCCACGGCGATCGTCTTCATGCCGAGGCGGCTCAGAGGGGCGGGCCTCATCGGGCTGCTTCTCGTCCTTGCCCTGCGCTTTCGATTCGTCGCCTTCCTGACGACCCCAGCGCGGGTCGTTAAGGTTCAACACCGGCTGCGGGCGCCGCAAGGGGCCAAAGTTGGGTAATCGGAGTTTCATTGGCTTTAAAAGGTTCAGACAGGCTACATTGTGCCGTTTCAGCGCTCAGCCTCATGGTTTGAGGGGAAATTGTCGCCAGCGCTTGCGTGCGCCGCAGTCGAAGCCCCCAGCTGGGCGCGCTCAGTAATCAGCTGGCGCAGACTCTCCAGGCCCCAGCCCTGTGCAGCACTCACGAAGACCCGACGCACCGCCCGACCATCGAGTTCATACCAATCCATCGCCTGCTCCGACTGAAAGCTAGGCCGCAGGTCTGGCGAGACGGCATCGAGTTTGTTAAAAACAAGGACCTGATCAATCTGATCAGCGCCGATTTCTGCCAACACCGATTGCACCTGGCCGATCTGCTGGTCGAAATGCGGGCTGGAAAAATCCACCACATGAAGCAAGAGGTCAGCGTCGACGGCCTCCTGCAACGTCGCCTGGAAGGCATCAACCAAACCATGGGGCAGGTCTTTGATGAAGCCCACGGTATCGGACAAGGACACCAGGCGACTGATATCGCCCAGATACAACTGACGGGTGGTGGTGTCGAGCGTGGCAAACAACTGGTCTGCAGCGTAAGCACGAGCCTTGACCATGGCGTTGAACAGCGTTGACTTGCCCGCATTGGTGTAGCCCACCAGCGATATGGCAAAGGTCTCGCGTCGCTGCCTTTGTCGGCGCTGTGTCTGGCGCTGGCGCTTGACCCGCCCCAGGCGCTCCTTGATGCGCTTGATGGACTGGCTGATCATGCGACGGTCGAGCTCAATCTGGGTCTCACCCGGACCACCCCGAAGACCAATGCCGCCACTTTGACGCTCCAGGTGTGACCATCGCCGCACCAGACGGGTGCTGAGGTACTGCAAGCGGGCAAGCTCAACTTGCATCTTGCCCTCATGGCTGCGCGCGCGCTGGGCGAAGATCTCCAGAATCAACAGTGTGCGGTCATTCACCGGAAGACCCAGGTGGCGCTCCAGATTGCGCTGCTGCGCCGGGCTCAGGCTTTGATCGAACAGGATTTCCTGCGCTCCGCTTTGCTCGGCCAGCACTTTGATCTCGTCGGCCTTACCCGAACCCACAAACAAGGCAGCGTCAGGGGCGCGGCGCTTGCAGCTCATGCGTGCAACGGGGCGCAGGCCCGCCGTCTGGGCCAGCAAGCCCAGTTCCTCAAGCGCCGAGTCAAATTCGGGTGCACCGAAGTCCACGCCCACCAGCAGCGCTGGTACGCCTTCGGCTTCAGGCTGCCTCAGGCTTGTCCCCGTCAAGGTTGGACAGCGTCACTGCGCGTCCAGGCACGATGGTGGAAATCGCGTGCTTGTAGACCATCTGAGTCACGGTATTGCGTAGCAGCACCACGTACTGGTCGAAAGACTCGACCTGTCCTTGCAGCTTGATGCCGTTGACAAGATAGATGGAGACCGGGATGTGTTCGCGACGCAGGGCGTTGAGAAAAGGGTCCTGCAGCGTTTGGCCTTTGTTGTTCACGATATGCTCCGTGTTCTGTTATGGAAGACGGCCAACGATAACACAAGCCCTAGCAGACCGATGCAGGGCTGCACACAGCCCGCCAGTGCCATTGCTAGGAAGCGCCTTCGGCGTAAGGGTTGGTCGAGGTCTTCATCTCGATACGCAGCGGCGTTCCGACCAGATTGAAAGCCTGACGAAAGCGGCCCTCAAGGTAGCGTTTGTAGGCGTCACTGACATGCTCGAGCGAGTTGCCATGGATCACGATGACTGGCGGGTTCATGCCACCTTGGTGGGCATAGCGCATCTTGGGACGGTACATGCCCGAGCGTTTGGGGCTCTGATATTGCACCGACTCGAGCAGCAAGCGCGTTAAGACGGGTGTGGGCATCTTGCGATTGGCGGCCTCGTAGGCGCCAATGATCGACGACCACAAGGGCCCCAAACCCTGGCGCTTCTTGGCAGAAATCAGGTGCAGGTTGGCAAACTTTAGAAAGCCCAGCCGGGTCTCGATGGAGCGCTTGACCAGCTCACGCTGATACTCATCGATCGCGTCCCACTTGTTGATCGCCAACACCACCGCGCGCCCATTTTCAAGCACAAAACCGGCGATATGCGCGTCCTGATCGGTCACGCCTTGTTGGGCATCAATCAGCAGCAGCACCACATGGGCTGTCTCGATGGCCTGCAAGGTTTTGACCACTGAAAATTTCTCGATCGCCTCAAACACCTTGCCGCGCCGGCGCAGGCCCGCGGTGTCAATCAACGCGAATCGTCTGCCATCGCGCTCAAAGGGTACCGAAATGGCATCACGCGTGGTGCCCGGCAAATCGAAGGCCACCAGCCGCTCTTCGCCGAGCCACACATTGATCAGCGTCGACTTGCCGGCGTTGGGCCGGCCGACCACCGCCAGGCGAATCGCGCCGCTGTCCTCTTGCGCATCCTCGTCCTCGTCCAGGGCGCCGATCAAGGCGAAGGCAGCATCAAGCATGCCGCGAACACCCTGGCCGTGTGACGCCGAGACAGGCGTGACTGCACCCAGACCCAGCTCATAAAACTCGGCCAGCTGCGCCCCGTCCACCATGCCCTCGGCTTTATTGGCCACCAGCAAACAAGGCTTACCCAGGCGACGCAGGTAATTGGCAATGTCATGGTCCTGAGCGGACAACCCCCCTCGGGCATCGACCACAAAAATAACGACGTCGGCCTCAGCCACAGCCTGTCGGGTCTGTCGGGCCATCTCCTGATAGATGCCATCACTGGCATCAGGCTCGAACCCGCCAGTGTCAATGACGATATAGGCGTTCTTTCCCTGGCGACCGTTGCCGTAGTGGCGGTCGCGGGTCAGGCCCGCGTAGTCAGCCACGATCGCATCGCGCGACTTGGTCAGGCGGTTAAACAGTGTGGACTTGCCGACATTGGGGCGCCCCACCAGGGCGAGAACAGGCTTCATGCAGACCCACAGCCGGCAGCGGCCGCCTCACTCGGGCTGGAAGCCAAACACCCCGCCCTTGCGCGTGAGCACCACCATGGTGTTGTCGGCAAGCACCGGTGCACTGGCCAAAGCAGAGCCATCTGTGGGCAGACGGTTGACCACACCGCCGTCCGTGCGCGCCAACAGATGCACGAAACCGCTGTCATCCCCGACAGCGACCGAGCGGCCGATGGCCAAGGGACCGGAGAGCTTGCGAAAGCGAAACAGATCGGATTGCCAGAGCGCCTTGCCGTCGGAGGTCTGCCAGGCGCGCAGGCGACCGTCCTCCTCAACCGCGAAGACCTGCTGGGCGTCGCCACTGAGGCCAACGAAACCATTGGCGGCCTGAGACCAGGAGAGTCTGCCACTTTGGGTGTCGACACAGCCGACAGCCGCCTGGAAAGCGCGCACGCACACCGTGCTGCCAGCGCGCACAACCCCGTCCACAATATCCACCAAGCGCTCAATGTCATTGGTGCCACGTGTGGTGGCCACGGTGGCATCCCACAGCACGCTGCCATTGGCAGGATTGACACCCAGCACGTGGCCAGACACGCCCATCACCAAGGTGTTTCCAACAGCCATCAGCAGGCCCGGCTGGCGCAACACCAGCGCATCACCGCGGCGCTGAACCTGCCACAGACGTCGGCCCGAACGCGCATCAAACGCACTCAGGTTTCGATCTGCATCCAGCACAAAAACACGTTGGCCCGCCACCAAAGGAACGGTAAGCACCTGTGCAGCCAGTTTGCCACGCCAGATCTCGCGGCTCTCGTCGAGCACAATCAATTCGTTGGACTTGCTTACAACGGCCGAAAACTGACCGTCGCTGCCAACCCCAGCCGACAAACCGGTCTTCAACGCGGCACGCCACTGCTGCGCACCGGTGCGGGCATCGATACGAACCACGTTACCCGCAGAGTCAGCCAAGGTGACATGCGGCGCATTCACCGCAGGACGCAGGGTTCCAGATTGTTCACCGATCTGAATTTGCCAAGCCAGGCGCACACCCACCAGGCCCGGATTAGCTGGATAAGGCGCCGGATCTGGCTTCTTGCCGGGGCTACCGCAGGCCACCAAAACGGTGGTCAGAGCGGCCAAACCCAATCGGCGCGACCAGCGAAGCATCCAGTTTGTCGGCGAATAATTGTTTCTCATCAGGCGGGAGGCGCGCTAGCCGCGCCTTTTTTTTGAACATCCACGCCCAGCGCATTGAGTTTGACTTCGATCATGCGCCGATACGGGGAACTACTTTCCAGCAGCGTAAAGGCTTTCTCGTAATCGGCACGGGCCTGCGCGGGCTTGCCCTGCAGCGTGGCCAGATCACCTCGTCGGTCGGCTGCCAGAGCCTCAAAGCCAGCGGGAAATTCCCCTGCCAGGAGGCTGGCGGATCCAGCAAAGTCCTTGGCGTCCATCAACAGAGCCGCCAGGCGCAACTTGGCAATCGCCTGGTAGCCAGGATCGGTGCTGTTG
>JAYQPP010000024.1:0-41209 GCA_038145425.1 Comamonadaceae bacterium
ACGCATGCCGCGTAGGGGTGTGCTGGCATCTTGCGCTGGTGCGGTGTTGCTTGACGCGGGCGATCGCTGGACCGTGGTCGCGGACTGCAGGGAAGGCCGGGGTATCGGCGTCGGCAGTGCTTCAGCCAACGGGTCTGTGGCCCGCGCGCTTCTGGGTGCGCTTTGTTCCCCGGTGCTGGCTGGGACTGAAGGCAGCTTGAGGTTGAAAGTGAAGGTGCTGCCCTTGCCGAGCTCGCTGTCTACGGTGATCGCTGATCCCATCAGCCGCACAATCCCGCGGCAGATGCTCAGCCCGAGGCCAGAGCCGCCGTAACGGCGTGTTGTGTTGGCTTCGGCTTGGGTAAAAGTTTCAAATACTCTTTCCTGTTGATCCTGTGCGATACCAATGCCGGTGTCGCGTACGCGAAATTGCAGTTCAAGCTGCTGCTCGTGCGTGCTGAGCAGATCCGCGCTGATCTCGACCTCGCCTTCATTGGTGAATTTGATGGCATTCGATCCAAGATTGAGCAGTATCTGGCGCAAGCGGTGTTCGTCACCCATCAACTGGGATGTCAGTTTTGGGATGCGCAGCTTGAACGCGATACCTTTTTCGGCAGCTTGCGGTCTCAAGACGTCTTCGAGCTGTTCCATCATGGTCTGCAGCCAGAAAGCTTGTTCGTCAATCACCAGCATATTGGCTTCGATCTTGGAAAAATCGAGCACGTCATTGAGCAGGCTCTGAAGAAAGTGTGCGGCCGACTCAGACTTGGTTAAAAAGTTTCGTTGCTTGTCGTTTAGTTCCGTGCCACGCAGCAGCTGCAGCATGCCCAAGCTTGCATTGAGAGGGGTTCGAATCTCGTGGCTCATATTGGCCAGGAACTGGCTCTTGGCCTCGTTGGCAGCTTCTGCTTTGCCCTTGGCCTCGACCAGATTGGCCTCCACCTGCTTTTGCTGGGTGATGTCGGTGCTGATGGCAACGTATTCGTAGACGTGTCCCTCGGTATCGATCATGGGAACAACGGTTGAAAAAAGCCAGAAAAGCGCACCGTCTTTGGCGCGGTTGCAGATTTCGCCTGACCACACGTCGCCACCCTGAATCGTGGCCCACATGGACTCAAAAAATTCACGTGAATGAACGCCTGACTTCAGGATTCGATGGTCCTGCTGTGCGAGCTCCTCAAAGCTGTATCCGCTGACCTGAAAAAATTTGTCGTTCACATAGCGAATCGCGCCTTGGGCGTCCGTCATGCTGACGATGGCGTGCTGATCGATTGCGAACTGTTTGGCAATGCGATCATTTAAGGAGTCTTGCAGCAGTTTGTTGACGCGATCTTTTTCTTTTTCGGCCTGCACCTTTTCGCTGATGTCGCGCACGGCGCCAAGGAAAAAGGTTTCCTCTTGTGACTTGAAGGGCACCACGGTGAGCTCGACTGGAAATTCTTCTCCTTGGGCGTTCAGGGCGGTGATCTCGACGCGGGTGCGCAAAATCGGGCCTTCGCCGCTCTTTAAATAGTGATTCATGCCGTGGTGGTGCCCCTGTCGATGCTGCGAAGGGATGATCAGATCGGCCATGGGCTGTCCCAAAATCTTGTCTCTCTTGAAGCCAAAAATACGCTCAGCCGCTGGGTTGAAGTCGATCAGTTGACCACGCTCGTTGATGGTAATCAGGCCATCGAGGTTGCAGTCAGAGAGCGCGGCGCGTCGGGCATTGGTGTCATTCAATTCCTGGGTGCTGCGTTGCAACTGAATCAGTGTGTCGCGAAAGCGAATCAGGCTGATCAGGACGTCTTGGATTTCCGCTGAATGCTTGCTGTTATCGAGCGATATCGTCGCGTCCCCTTCCCCCAGGCGGTTCAAGGTCTGCGTGATCAATTGATAGTTTCTGGAGGTGCCTCGGGTAACTTTGCCGACCCAGATCAGAAGTCCGATCGCGATCAGTGCCAGCGGCAGGTCAAAGCCGTAGGTTTGGACACGCATCATCGCGCTATGGTCACGAAGCGCTTGATTGATCGATGTGACATTGGCAGCAAGAAGTTCGGCGACGTGTTCGCTCAGTGCCGCCGCGTTGCGGTCGCTGTCTCGCAGGATCTTGAGGGCCGCTTGCGGCTCGCTGGTGGCAAGCCGAAAAGCTTGATCTAGCGACGCCTTGATCTGAACCAATAACGCATCGCCCTTAACCACTGTCTGATCAGACGCGCTCTCGTGACGGGTTTGTGGCAAAGGTGCAGCCTGCGCGTTCGCAGCGTTCAATTGCGCATTGAGGCGCGCAACGCGTTTGACCAGTAGGTCTTGGTTGTTGTCCAGCTGCGAGCGTTCGAGCACGCTTTCAAGGCTAGCCCGGATCTGAATGTAGGTCGCGGCGTCCTGGGCGCTGGTTAGCGCTTGCGTGACGGTGTGGTTACCTGTCAACGATGACAAATGATGGTCCGACTGGATTTGCTGGACGCCCCTGAGGATCATCAGGACGGTCAGGACAACAAAGGCCCACAACAACTTGCGCAGGTTTCGGGCGATGGGGTCGGAGAACGCGAGTTTCATGGTCGAAGGGTTGGTTCCAGCGAGTGCGCCTTGCGTGCTCCATAAAGCAGCACGCCCAGCGCCCTTTGCCTGCAGCGTGCTGTGGGTCGACTCGCGGGTTAGCAAGTAGTCTAGCGAGCCATGTTCGAGACTTGTTATTGATTTGTGACGGCGGCAGCAGGGACCGGTGGCTGGATTCGCTGCGGCATGACCCGTCAGCACGGCCGGTCTGGGCGCCACTGTCGCTCAGGCTTGAATGATCCAACCCGTTGCCGGCGCGTTCCTGCGTCGCGGCGGTTGTCAGCGTAGCCTGAGGAGTGGTCGCGCGGTTAAGCGCTGGTATGTACCGCACCAAGCGATGTGTGGGCCGGCTCGCGCCGGCCATCCGCCTGGGCGATTAATTAAAAAAGCTCTTGAGTCGGTCGGTCCAGCTTTCGCCCGCCGGCGAGTGTTTGCCACCGCCGCTTTGGAGCGACGATTCAAGCTCGCGCAAGAGCTTGCGCTGGTGCTCGGTCAGTTTGATTGGGGTTTCGAGCACGATGTGACAGTACAGGTCACCGGGGTAATTGGACCGAACGCCTCGAATGCCCTTGCCACGCAAGCGGAACTGCTTGCCGGTTTGCGTGCCCTCGGGAATGTCGATGGCCGCTTTGCCAGCGAGCGTCGGGACCTCGATTTCGCCACCGAGTGCCGCTGTCACCATGCTGATTGGCACCGAGCAGTGCAAGTCATCGCCGTCACGCTCGAAGATGTCGTGCTTTTTGAGCCGGATTTCGATGTAAAGATCACCTGGCGGGCCGCCATTGGTGCCCGGTTCACCATTGCCTGCACTGCGAATGCGCATGCCGCCGTCGATGCCGGCGGGGATCTTGACTTCCAGCGTTTTCTGTTTTTTGACCTTACCTTGCCCGTGGCAGGACATGCAGGGGTCGGAGACCACCTTGCCTGCGCCGCGACAGGTCGGGCAGGTTTGTTGCACGCTGAAGAAGCCCTGGCGCATTTGCACTGCGCCTGCGCCGCCGCAGGTCTGGCAGGACTTCACCTGGGTACCTGGCTTTGCGCCGCTGCCGCTGCAAACGCCGCAGGCTTCCCAGCTCGGAATGCGAATCTGCGCGTCCTTGCCCGCTGCTGCCTCTTCCAGGGTGACTTCCATGGCGTAGCTCAGGTCGCCGCCACGGTACACCTGCTTGCCACCACGGCCGCGCGCCTGGCCGAACATATCACCAAAGATGTCACCGAAGGCTTCGGCAAAACCGCCGTAGGCCTCGGCGCCACCCCCGCGCATATTCGGGTCAACGCCGGCGAAGCCGTGCTGGTCGTAGGCCGCGCGCTTTTGTCCGTCCGACAGGATTTCGTAAGCCTCTTTGGCTTCCTTGAATTTTTCCTCCGCCGCTTTGGCCGCCTCACCCTGGTTGCGGTCAGGGTGGTGCTTCATCGCCAATTTGCGATAAGCCTTCTTGATCTCGTCGTCCGAGGCGTTTTTGGGTACTCCCAAGACCTCGTAGTAATCACGTTTGGACATATGGTTTGTGCGGTGGTTTTCAGGACAAACGCCGCGTCAAGTCAGCCCAGGGCTTTGACGCGGTGCTTGTGCGCAGACAGGTTCGCATGGAAGGGCTCGCCGGCTTAGCCCTTTTTCACTTCCTTGACTTCGGCATCGACCACGTTGTCATCAGCGGGCGCTGCCTCCTGGGCACTGGCCCCCGCCGACGCCTCGGCAGCCTGCTTGGCCTGCATGTCGGCATACATCTTCTCGCCGAGTTTCTGGCTGGCTGACATCAGGGCTTCTGTCTTGGCGTCGATAGCTGCTTTGTCGCCGTCCTTGAGGGCGGCTTCTAAGTCTTTCACTGCGCTCTCGATCGCTTCTTTCTCGGCGGCCTCGATCTTGTCGCCGTATTCGGTCAAGCTCTTCTTGACGCTGTGAATGCTGGCTTCGCCCTGGTTGCGCGCCTGGACCAACTCAAGCTTCTTCTTGTCTTCGGCGGCGTTGAGCTCGGCGTCTTTCACCATTTGCTGGATTTCAGCTTCCGACAGGCCGGTGTTGGCTTTAATGGTGATCTTGTTTTCCTTGCCAGTGCCTTTGTCTTTGGCGCCCACGTGCAAGATGCCGTTGGCGTCGATATCGAACGACACCTCAATTTGCGGCACGCCGCGCGCTGCTGGCGGGATACCCTCGAGGTTGAATTCGCCCAACAGTTTGTTGCCGGCAGCCATTTCCCGCTCGCCCTGGTAGACCTTGATCGTGACCGCAGGCTGGTTGTCCTCTGCGGTTGAGAACGATTGCGCGAATTTGGTCGGGATGGTGGTGTTCTTGTTGATCATCTTGGTCATCACGCCGCCCAGGGTTTCGATACCGAGTGACAGTGGCGTAACGTCCAGCAGCAGCACGTCCGAGCGATCGCCGGCAAGCACCTGGCCCTGGATGGCGGCACCCACGGCCACGGCTTCATCCGGGTTGACGTCTTTGCGGGGTTCCTTGCCAAACAAGGCCTTGACCTTTTCCTGCACCTTGGGCATGCGGGTCATACCGCCCACCAGGATCACGTCATTGATGTCGCTGACATTCACGCCAGCATCTTTCAGGGCGGTACGGCAGGGCGCAATCGTGCGCTCGATCAGTTCCTCGACCAGGGACTCGAGCTTGGAGCGGGTGAGCTTGATGTTGAGGTGCTTCGGGCCAGTGGCATCTGCCGTCACGTAGGGCAGGTTGATGTCTGTCTGCGCGCTGCTCGAGAGCTCGATTTTGGCCTTTTCAGCGGCTTCTTTCAGTCGCTGCAGGGCGAGCACGTCTTTGGACAGGTCAACACCTTGTTCTTTCTTGAACTCGGCGATGATGAAGTCGATGATGCGCTGGTCAAAGTCTTCGCCGCCCAGGAAAGTGTCGCCGTTGGTGGAGAGAACTTCAAATTGCTTTTCGCCGTCCACGTCGGCGATTTCAATAATCGAGACGTCAAAGGTGCCGCCGCCCAGGTCATACACCGCAATTTTGCGGTCGCCTTTTTCCGACTTGTCCAGGCCAAAGGCCAGGGCCGCCGCCGTGGGCTCGTTGATGATTCGCTTGACTTCCAGGCCGGCAATACGGCCTGCGTCTTTGGTGGCCTGGCGCTGCGAGTCATTGAAGTAGGCTGGCACCGTGATCACGGCCTCGGTGACCGCCTCGCCCAGATAGTCCTCGGCGGTTTTTTTCATTTTGCGCAGGATGTCGGCGCTGACCTGTTGGGCTGAGATTTTTTTGCCGCGCACCTCAACCCAGGCGTCACCGTTATCGGCCGCAACGATCGCGTAGGGCATGAGGTCGATATCTTTTTGGACCTCTTTTTCGGTGAACTTGCGTCCGATCAGGCGCTTGACAGCGTACAGCGTGTTTTTCGGGTTGGTGACAGCCTGGCGCTTGGCCGAGGCGCCCACCAGCACTTCACCGTCTTCCTGATAGGCCACGATCGACGGCGTCGTGCGCGCGCCCTCGGCATTCTCGATGACCTTGGCGGTCTGGCCTTCCATGACCGCCACGCAGCTGTTGGTGGTGCCCAGATCGATACCGATGATTCGTCCCATGATGTTTCCTTCAAAGTTAATTGGTTTCGGAATCCTGAGTGGCGCCGTTTATTGGCCGCTTCAGCTTCCGTTGGGGTGCATGTGAGGCTGTTTTGTCCGATTTCAAGCGCCAGCAGGCTTTACTTGGGGGCGGAAACCGTGACCAACGCTGGTCGCAGGACACGCTCGGCAATCAGATAGCCCTTCTGGAGCACGGCCACCACGGTGTTGGCGTCCTGGTCGCTCGGGACCATGCTGATGGCCTGATGCGCATGGGGATCAAACTTGTCACCCGCCTTGGGGTTGATGGCAACCACCTTGTTGCGCTCGAGCGCGCTGATCAGTTGGCGAAGTGTCGCTTGCGCACCTTCCTGGATTTGCTCGAGGCTTGCCTGCTGGGCGGCCAGGCCGGCTTCCAGGCTATCGAGCACCGGCAGCAGACTCTCGGCGAAGCCCTCCAGGGCGAACTTGCGTGACTTGCTGATTTCCTCGTCGGCCCGTCGGCGGGCATTCTCGGCATCCGCTTTGGCGCGTAGGAACTGATCGGCCAGGTCGGCGTTTTTGGCTTGGAGTTCGGCCAGACTGGCCTGGCACTGCGCCAGCTCGTCCGCTGCCTGCTGTTCAGGGCTGGCGGCCACCGTCGGGGCCTGTGCGTTTTCTTCCTTCGGGTTCTCGTTGTAATCTGGCATGGGTTGCTGGGTGTCAGACATGCGAATCGTCCGTAAATAAATGAAACTTCTTACAAGTGGTGCCGACCTGGCGCATTTCAAGCCCTTCGGCTCAGGGGGCTGCCCCGGCTGTCGCTGCTACGCTGGCCTGCCGGTACAAGCCGGGACGGGGCCAGGGTCTGATTGGCAGCCTGTCCAGGCGTGCCGGCGCCAGATTCAACTCAGATCGAGCAGTTCGACCTCGAATTTCAGCGTGGCGTTAGGCGGAATCACGCCGCCCGCACCGTATGCGCCGTATCCCATCTCAGGCGGGATGATTAAAACCCGCTTGCCACCGACACGCATGCCGGCCACCCCTTCGTCCCAGCCGCTGATCACCATACCAGCGCCAAGCTGAAAGACAAAGGGAGAGCGCCGGTCAAGGCTGGAATCAAACTTGCTCCCCTGAACGCCTTGCTCGTAGAGCCAGCCGGTGTAGTGGACAGTGACCCGCTGCCCTTTTTGGGCCAGTTCGCCGCTGCCTTGCACCAGGTCTTCGATTTCAAGTTTTGGGGCTGCTGTGTCGCTCATCGCTCGTTTCCTGAGGGCAAAAAAAGGCGCTATTGTCCAACATCCCGCCCTCGGGATCGCGCTCAGGGTTTCGCCGCTTTGGCTGGCGGCGCGCTCCAGGCGTTGGCAAAGGCCTGCAATTCGCCCAGACGCTTGAGCAGGTCTTGGCCGGCAGGCGTCACCCGGTAGCCAACTTTGCCGTGGTCGAGCAGGCCCGCGCCCCGAAGGTCTTTGATGCGCGTGTTCAGGGTGTTGGGTGTGATGCCGCCCACACTGTCTTGCAGCAGGCGAAAGGTTTGAGGATGGCCGTCACGCAGCGCCCACAGGACGCGCATGGCATAACGTGCTTCGAGCAAGCCCAGAAGCTGGCGCATAGCCGCTTGTTCCTTGCCTCTCATTGAACCAATGTCTCCTCTTATGAGTGGTCAGCAGGCCCACGAAAGTGACGCAGCCTCGCATGCCATCGAATTTTTCGGATGACTATACACCAGTGTTTCACAAGTGCATCTGCAGGGCGCGTTGCTGAAACAGGCACAATGACCCGCCATGAAAGACCTTGCGCCCATCACCTTGTCGATGCTCGATTTGGTCGCGGTGCGTCAGGGTGGCTCGGTGGGGCAAGCCCTGGAGATCGCGGTTCGCACAGCCCAACATGTTGAAGCGCTGGGCTTCAAGCGCTACTGGCTGGCTGAGCATCACAACATGCCCGGCATTGCCTGCTCCGCCACTGCGGTGCTGGTTGGCCATATTGCGGGCGCCACGCGCACCATGCGTGTCGGCTCGGGCGGCGTCATGCTGCCCAATCACGCGCCGCTGGTGGTCGCTGAGGCTTTTGGAACCCTTGCAGAACTCTATCCTGGACGGATCGATCTCGGCCTTGGCCGCGCGCCCGGGACTGATGCGCTGACGATGCGTGCGCTCAGACGGGACCGCGTTGAGCACGAAGATGATTTCCCACGCGATGTGCTTGAATTGCAGGGCCTGCTGGGGCCGCCACAGCCGGGGCAGCGCCTGATTGCCAACCCTGGTGTGGGAACGAACGTGCCCATCTGGCTGCTGGGCTCTAGCCTGTATTCGGCAAAGCTTGCGGCGCACTTGGGTTTGCCCTTCGCCTTTGCCTCGCATTTCGCGCCGCGATTTTTGATGCAGGCGCTCTCCGTGTACCGGGAACTGTTCAGACCGAGTGAGCAGTTGGAAAAACCCTATGTCGCGATTGGCGTGCCCCTGATTGCCGCACCCTCGGACGACGAAGCCGAGTTGCTGGCGAGTAGCACCTATCAGCGCGTCCTGGGGATTCTGAGCGGCGACCGTCGCCCACTAGGTCCGCCTGTGCCGGGTTTTCTTCAAGGGCTGCCTGAGCCGCATCGTCAGGCGGTTGCCGATTTCCTGGCGGTGGCTATCGTGGGTGGGCCTGCACGCATCGAGCAAGGGCTGCAGGCCTTGGTGCAAGCGACCGGAGCCGATGAATTGATCCTGGTTAGCGATGTTTTCGATCCGGACTTGCGCCTTCGTTCGCTGGGGATTGCCGCGCAGGCCGCCGGCTTGAGAGAGTGGCGTGGGGCCGGGGCACTGGCTTGATCCTCGGTCCTGGGTCGAGGACTTTCGGTTGATTTTTGCAGGCGATCGTGACACCCGAGATCATGGAGGGGTGGGTTGATGAAAGAGACCAAGAATCGTGCTGCGCACGAACCCAGAATGACGGGCTTGTTGCGCGTGCTGATGCATGAGCAGCGTGTCGCCTCGCTGGCCTGCCTGGATGCACAAGGGTTGCCTTCGGTGTCGATGGTGCCGTTCGCTATGTTGCCCAGCCTGGAATCCCTGGTGATTCATGTCAGTGCTTTAGCGCCGCATACGGGCATGATGCTGGCCAATCCACAGGTGAGTTTGATGGTTTGTCGACCCGAAATCCCGGGGCAACCCGTCCATGCGCTGGAGCGCGTGAGCATGCAGGCCACAGCCGTGCCTCTGGTGCCCGATGAGGCGCATTGGCTGGCCTGCCGGGAGGCTTATCTGGCGCGTTTTGAAGAGGCGCGCATGATGACGACCTTGCCCGACTTCAGTTTTTTTTCCCTGAAGCCCTATCAGGGCCGGCACATCGCTGGTTTCGGCGCTGCGCGCGAGGTAGATATCGCCGAATGGGCGCGCATCATGCAGCGTTAAAATCGTTCACCTCGACGCAGCCCACAAGGTGTGGGTTTGTGCATCAGGGATTTCTGACCAGGTCTTTGGCCTGATCAACATGAACGCGGTAGCGTCCGCGTTTTTTTTCGAAATTTTTTTGACAAGTCATGGTTCAGATCACGCTCCCAGACGGATCGCAACGGCAATTTGACGCCGCTGTGACGGTGGCCGATGTTGCGGCCTCCATCGGCGCTGGCCTGGCGAAAGCCGCGCTGGCGGGAAGGGTCGACGGGCAGTTGGTCGATACCAGTTACCTGCTCGAGCGTGATGCTGCGCTGGCCATCGTGACCGCGCGTGACGCCGACGGCCTGGAGGTCATCCGGCATTCAACGGCGCACCTGTTGGCCTACGCTGTCAAGGAGTTGTTTCCGCAGGCGCAGGTGACCATTGGACCGGTGATCGAGAACGGTTTTTATTACGACTTTTCTTTCGAGCGGCCGTTCACACCGGACGACCTGGCCCGCATCGAAAAGCGCATGAGCGAACTGTCGAGCAAAGACGAGGCCATCGTGCGGCGCGTTTTGCCGCGCGACGAAGCCGTGGCCTACTTCAAAGGCCTGGGCGAGCACTACAAGGCGGAGATCATTGCGGGCATCCCGAGCAATGAAGACGTCAGCCTGTACCGCGAGGGCGGCTTTGAAGACTTGTGCCGTGGGCCGCACGTGCCCAGTACCGGCAAGCTCAAGCACTTTAAGCTCATGAAAGTCGCTGGCGCCTACTGGCGAGGCGACCACCGCAATGAGATGTTGCAGCGGATTTACGGCACGGCCTGGGCCAGCAAGGAAGACCTGCAGCAGCACCTGACCATGCTCGAGGAAGCGGAAAAGCGCGATCACCGCAAGCTGGGTCGGGAGCTGGATCTGTTTCACCTGGATGAGCATTCGCCCGGAACCGTGTTCTGGCATCCCAAAGGCTGGGCGCTGTGGCAGGAGGTTGAGCAGTACATGCGCCGGGTATACCGGGACAACGGGTATCAGGAGGTCAAGGGTCCCCAAATCCTGGACCAGGGCTTATGGGAAAAGACAGGCCACTGGGACAAGTACCGCGACAACATGTTCACCACCGAAAGTGAAAAGCGGCACTATGCGCTCAAGCCCATGAACTGCCCGGGGCATATCCTGATTTTTAAGCAGGGCATCAAGAGCTATCGGGACCTGCCGTTGCGTTATGGTGAGTTTGGTCAGTGCCACCGTAACGAGCCCACCGGGGGCCTGCACGGCATCATGCGCGTCAGAGGGTTTACCCAGGACGATGGTCACATTTTTTGCACCGAAGACCAGATCCTGAGTGAGTGCACCAGCTACACCGCTTTGCTCCAGCAGGTGTACCGTGACTTTGGCTTTACCGACATCATCTACAAGGTGGCCACCCGCCCCGAGATGCGTATTGGGTCCGATGAGAGCTGGGACCGCGCCGAGGCAGCGCTGATTGAAAGCCTGCGAGCCTCGGGTTGCGCCTTTGAAGTTTCGCCTGGCGAGGGCGCGTTTTACGGGCCCAAGATCGAGTACACGCTGAAAGATGCGATCGGACGGCATTGGCAGTGCGGCACCATGCAGGTTGACTTCTTCATGACTGAGCGCCTCGATGCTGAATTCGTCGGCGAGGATGGTGCCCGTCATCGGCCTGTGATGTTGCACCGTGCGATCGTGGGCAGTCTGGAGCGTTTTATTGGCATTCTGGTTGAAGAGACAGCGGGTGCTTTGCCGACCTGGCTGGCGCCGGTGCAGGTTCAGGTGCTCAACATCACCGACGCACAGGCCGCTTACGTGCGCGATGTGGTCAAAACGCTGAAAAATCAAGGGTTTAGGGTCGATCTGGATCTTAGAAACGAGAAAATCACGTATAAAATACGCGAGCATTCGCTGCGCAAAGTGCCCTATCTGCTGGTTGTAGGCGACAAGGAGATGGCTTCTGGCTCTGTTGCAGTGCGTGCGCGGGGTGGTCAAGACCTCGGCGTCATGTCTTTGGAAGATTTTTCTAAAACCCTCTCCCAGGATGTGTCTCGAAAATCAGCTGCTTGAGGCTTCGGTTTCCTGGCAGCTTGGTGGTTTTGTCCGCTGTTTTTAGTTTTTTAGAAGGAACCTGTCATCGTTACCGAATTTCGTGACCGTCGTCAGCGCGAGGAGCGCAAACACAGATTGAACCGTGAAATCATGTCGCCGGAAGTGCGGCTCACGGGTGTAGACAATGAGCCTTTGGGTATTGTGAGTTTGATGGAAGCCCTGCGTATGGCGGGGGATCTCGATGTGGATTTGGTCGAGATCGCAGCGACTGCCACGCCACCTGTTTGCCGTTTGATGGATTACGGCAAGTTCAAGTACCAAGAGCAGAAAAAGGCGGCGGAGGCGAAAGCCAAGCAGACAGTAATCGACATCAAAGAGGTTAAGTTTCGGCCTGGAACGGATGACGGTGACTACAACATCAAGATGCGAAATATCCGTCGCTTCTTGGCAGACGGTGACAAGTGCAAGGTGACCTTGCGTTTTCGGGGGCGAGAAATCACCCACCAAGAGCTGGGTATGGCCTTGCTGAACCGGATTCGTGATGATCTGGGTGAGTTGATTGTGGTTGAGCAGTTTCCCAAGCTCGAAGGGCGGCAAATGATCATGATGATCGCGCCCGGACGCAAGAAGTCTGCGAAAGCCAGCGCTGCGGAGACCGTGGCGAGTTGAAATTTTGATGTGCCAGGGGCGTTGTCTGACGATGACGCGCCAGGTGCAGCGAACTCTCCAGGTTTTGCCTGGAGGCGGGTGGTTCAGGGCCTTGTCCCTGCTGCCCAAAAAAGTGGCTCGGGGCCATCAAGGTCGCAAAATGTTTTTGCGAACGCCTCACGAGCACAATGAAGAAGGAGCATATCAATGCCCAAAATGAAGACCAAGAGTGCGGCGAAAAAACGCTTTCGCGTTCGTCCCGGTGGAACCGTCAAGCGCGGTCAAGCCTTTAAGCGTCACATCCTGACCAAGAAGACCACCAAAAACAAGCGTCATCTGCGCGGTGCAACCAATGTGCATTCGACCGATATGGGTCGCATGGCACAGATGTTGCCGAGCTTTGGCCTTTAATTAACGACGAACAAGGAGTACTTCTATGCCTCGCGTCAAACGTGGTGTAACGGCACGCGCCCGTCACAAAAAAGTTTTGGCCCTTGCCAAGGGTTTCCGTGGTCGTCGCGGTAATGTTTTCCGGGTCGCCAAAGAAGCGGTCATGAAAGCCGGGCAATATGCCTACCGTGATCGCCGTACCAAAAAACGTGTTTTTAGGCAGCTGTGGATTGCGCGTATCAACGCGGCCGCCCGTCAGTGTGGCCTGACCTACAGCCAGTTCGCCAACGGCCTGAAGAAAGCCAATATCGACATCGACCGCAAGGTCCTGAGCGATATCGCGGTTCATGACATGGCCGCTTTCGCTGGCATTGTTGAGCAGGTGAAAGCCAAGCTGGCAGCTTAAGTGTGGTTCTGCCGCCGCCCTTCTGGGTGGCGCGCCTGCGAATCAGACAGGGGCCGGAGCTTGTTCAAGCACTGGCCCTTTTTTCTTGGATGTGACAATCAGGTTCTATGAACGATTTTGACCAGCTCGTTGAACAGGCCCGTGAGGCTTTTGCCAATGCGCGCATGTCTGCCGACCTTGAAAATGCCAAGGCGCAGTTTCTGGGTAAGTCCGGTCGCATCACAGAAATGATGAAAGGCATGGGTAGCTTGTCGGTGGAAGACAAGAAGACCATGGGCGCGGCCATGAATTTGGCTAAACAGGCGATCGAGTCTGCCTTGAACAGCCGACGTCAAGCCCTGCAAAAAGAGCAGCTGAACAAGCAGCTGCAGGCCGAAGCGCTTGATGTGACCTTGCCCGGCCGGCAGCGAGGCCAGGGCGGCCTGCATCCGGTTTCTCGCACGCTGGAGCGGGTTGAGGCTATTTTTTCTTCCATGGGCTTTGATGTGGCTCAGGGGCCGGAGATCGAGACCGATTGGTTCAATTTCACGGCGCTGAACACACCGCAGGACCATCCGGCGCGCTCCATGCACGACACGTTTTATGTGGAGGGCGGCACCGAGCAGGCGCCGAACCTCCTGCGTACGCACACCAGCCCCATGCAGATCCGCTATGCCGTGCAGCATGTCAAAAAATACCGGGCTCTGGCCGATGGGCCGTCGAACACCCACGAACTCTTTTCGGGTGCGATGCCCGAGATTCGTGTGATTGCGCCGGGGCGTACCTACCGTGTGGATAGTGATGCCACCCATTCGCCCATGTTTCATCAATGTGAAGGCCTGTGGGTTGGCGAGCAGGTGAGTTTTAAGGATCTGAAGTTTGTCTTTACCGATTTTTGTAAGACTTTCTTCGAGTCCGATGACTTGGTTCTTCGCTTTCGCCCGAGTTTTTTTCCGTTCACAGAGCCCAGCGCTGAGATCGATATTCAATTTTCCAGCGGTCCGCTTGCCGGCCGTTGGCTAGAGGTTGCTGGTTCTGGCCAGGTGCATCCGCAGGTGATTCGCAATATGGGTCTCGACCCCGAACGCTACATCGGTTTTGCCTTCGGCATGGGGCCAGATCGCCTGACCATGTTGCGCTACGGCGTCAACGATTTACGTTTGTTTTTTGACGGCGACATTCGATTTTTGTCGCAGTTCCGTTGATGGCGCTGACCTTGGTCGTTGCGTCTGGCAAGACCCAAAGTATTCGATTCGAACCGTTTTATGCAATTTCCTGAATCCTGGCTGCGCGAATTTTGTAACCCGCCCCTGGACACGCAGCAACTGGCGGAAACGCTCACCATGGCTGGGCTGGAAGTCGAGGAACTTCGACCAGTAGCGCCACCGTTTAGCCATGTGGTCGTCGGCGAGATCAAATCAGCGGTGCAACATCCGAACGCCGAACGTCTTCGCGTTTGTGAAGTCGATGTTGGCAAGCCCGAACATTTGACGATTGTGTGTGGTGCAGCGAACGCGCGGGCTGGCATCAAAGTGCCGTGCGCGCAGGTCGGCGCTCAGTTGCCGCCGGGTGATGATGGCAAGCCCTTTGAGATTGGGGTGGGCAAGCTGCGTGGCGTTGAGAGTTTTGGCATGCTGTGCTCTGCGCGCGAGCTCAAACTCTCAGAGGACCACAGCGGCTTGCTCGAGTTGGCGCAGGATGCGCAAGTTGGCACGAATGTGCGCTCGCTGCTCGATCTCGATGACACGCTCTTCACGCTCAAGCTCACACCGAATCTGGCTCATTGTTTGAGCGTTTTCGGAGTCGCCCGGGAGTTGGCTGCCCTGACAGGCGCTCCACTCAGGGAGCCCAAGATCCCGGTGGCAGCAACACAAATCAATGATGTTTTGCCCGTCCGCATCGTGGCCACAGACTTGTGCGGCCGCTTCTCAGGACGTGTGATCAAAGGGGTGAATCCGGCTGCTCAGACGCCACGCTGGATGGTTGATCGGCTGGCACGCTGTGGTCAGCGCAGCGTGGCGCCGCTGGTGGATATTTCGAACTACGTGATGTTCGAGCTTGGCCGCCCAAGCCATATCTTCGACCTGGAGAAAATTCATGGTGGCCTTGACGTTCGCTGGGCCCGGCCCGGTGAGTCGCTCAAATTGCTCAATGGCAACACGATTGAGCTCGATGAGTCCGTTGGCGTGATTGCAGATCAAAACGCCGTGGAGTCCTTAGCCGGCATCATGGGCGGAGACGCCACTGCGGTGTCCGATGCCACGCGCGATGTGTATGTTGAGGCGGCGTTCTGGTGGCCCCGTTCGATCGCGGGGCGTTCCCGTCGCTTTAATTTTTCGACCGATGCGGGTCATCGTTTCGAGCGCGGGGTCGACCCGGCCACCACCTGCGAGCACATTGAACGCATTACCCAATTGATTGTGGAAATCTGCGGGACGGCCGAGACGCAAGTCGGCCCATTGGATGACCAGCAAGTCGCCATGCCAGAGGCGCCTGCTGTGACCCTGCGGGTGGAGCGCGCCTGCAAAGTGTTGGGCATGCAGCTGACGCAGTCGCAATGTGCCCAGTCGCTGCGTGCGCTCGGGCTTGAGGTTCAGGAAACGCAGGGGCGTCTGCTGGTCAAGCCGCCGTCGTACCGCTTTGACTTGCAGATTGAAGAGGATCTGGTTGAGGAGATCGCGCGCGTCGTGGGCTACGACAAGTTGCCCCCTACGCCGCCGGTCGCTCCTGTTACGGCGCGTATCCTTCCCGAGGCTCGACGAAATGCGTTCGCGCTGCGACATGCCATGGCTGGCTTGGGCTTTCAGGAGACCATTAACTTTAGTTTTGTGGATGAGCGTTGGGAGCGTGAACTCGCAGGTAACGAGGTGCCCATTCGCCTTCTTAATCCGATTGCCAGCCAGATGAGCGTGATGCGCTCATCGCTACTGGGATCCTTGCTCCAGGTTTTGAAATTTAACCAAGACCGCAAGGCGCCACGTGTTCGGGTTTTCGAGATGGGACGGGCCTTTTTGCGCGATGAGTCGGTGCACAACACGGACCAGACGGTTCAAGGCGTGCGCCAACCTATGCGGCTGGCAGCATTGGCCACGGGTGCGAGTGATGCGACAGCTTGGTCTAGGCCTAAACGCCAGGTGGACTACTTCGACCTCAAGGGCGACCTAGAAACGCTGTTTGCGCCAACGCCCCTGCGCTTTGAGGCAGCTACTCACCCGGCACTTCACCCGGGTCGCAGCGCGCGCGTTTGGCTCGACGACCAGCCTATCGGATTTTTGGGCGAGTTGCATCCGCAGTGGACGCAAGGTTACGAGTTGAACCAGACGCCGATTGTTTTTGAGATTGATCTGGAGCCGGTGCTGTCCCGGCGCGTGCCAGCGTTCGACGGCGTGTCCAAATTCCAGTCTGTCGAACGCGATCTGGCGGTGTGGGTCAAGGAGTCGGTCACGCACGATGACCTCATGCGGGTAATTTGGGAGGCGCCCGTTGATGGTTTATTGCGTCAGGCAGAATTGTTTGACATTTACAGACCTGCGCAGTCTGCAGAGAAAAGCATGGCGATTCGCCTCAGTCTCAATGCCGAGGACAGGGCACTCACCGAAGCCGAGATCGAGACGGCTGTGGCTGCTGTTGTGCAAGGGCTCGGCGATAAACTTGGCGCCAGACAGCGCGCTTAATGCAGAACTCCCTCATTGTTTGAGTACGGCTATGGACATCACTGTTGAATCCCTGACCACGCCAGCTTTGACCAAGGCGCAGTTGGCTGACCTGTTGTTTGAGCAGATCGGCTTGAACAAACGTGAAGCCAAGGACATGGTGGACGCTTTTTTTGATGAGATTCTGGCCAGCCTGGTTGATGGCGATGATGTGAAGATCAGTGGCTTTGGCAATTTCCAGATTCGCACCAAGGCCGCGCGCCCTGGTCGCAACCCCAGAACCGGGGAAGTGGTGGCCATTGACGCCCGGCGTGTTGTGACGTTCCACGCCAGTCAGAAACTGAAAGAGCAGATTCAATCAGTCGTTGAACTGCCAGCGTCGCCTTGACCGGCGTTGACCGCGGCTCGGTTCTAGAATGATTTCAATGCACTGTTGACGTCGCAGATACAAAAGCCATGGAGCAGACCCTGCCGTTCATACCCGCGAAACGCTATTTCACCATTGGTGAGGTGGCGGATTTGTGCGGTGTGAAGCCGCATGTCTTGCGGTATTGGGAGCAGGAGTTCAGTCAACTCAAGCCCATGAAGCGTCGCGGTAACCGGCGCTACTACCAACATCATGAGGTGATGATGATTCGGCGCATCCGAGACCTGCTGTACGAGCAAGGTTTCACGATTGTCGGCGCCAGAAACAAGATGCAGGAGATGCTACAGGCGGAACGTCGAGCAGGGCACGATTCGGCGGGTGCGGTGGATGGGATCGAGGTCATCGAGATCACCGAGGCCATGCTCGAAGAAGCGCAGTACCGCATACCGCCTTCAGCCTTGACGCCATTGCAGAAAAATACACTGCGCCAGGTGCGACGGGAACTCGTCGAGATACGGGATTTGTTGGCGGACGACGCCTGAGACGTGCTGAGCGCACAGATATAATTTGAGCCTTCGGTGTGTGGCGCAGCCTGGTAGCGCACTTGCATGGGGTGCAAGGGGTCGAAGGTTCGAATCCTTTCACACCGACCAGTACAGCTAAAGCCTCCAAGTCGCATGCTTGGAGGCTTTTTTTGTGTCATGTGCAAGCGAAACGCGTGCATCTTGGCAACCCAAATTTGGGGTGGGCGGCCGGCTTCTTGCGCTTTTTCAAGCCGGATTTGTGACGGGGCCGATGGTTGAGGCGTTACAGTAGCGACGTTTTCTATGAAAAGTCTCAGGTGTTCACACAGGTGATGACATGAAGCAAATTGATATTGGCGAGCTCCATTTGGCATTTGAAGACGGCAGGCTCAGCGTGTCGTCGTCCAAGACTAGCGACGCAACAACGATGCTCGACATGGCTGACATTCAAAAGCTGTCCGGCTTTTTGGCCTCACTTCAGGAGGGTCATGCTAACCAACGCCAGACTTTTCGATTGAGTGCTGCGGCGCTGATGGACCTGGGCGTTTCTTTGCATGCCAATGGGCGTGTCCTTGGGGCGACCGCCAACGACCTGAGTGTGACCGGAATTTCTGTTCAGATTAATGATGGGGAACAGCTCGATGTTCCGCTGCTGGGTGAGGTCGAGGTCGTCTTGGAGTTGGGGGACGAAACCCAGAGCCACACGGCTATTTTGCGCCGCCGTGAAGCCCGGGGCTATGGACTGTTTTTCCCTCAGTCGATCCATGGCGAACACATTGAGCCACCGCATAATCTGGTTGCAATGATTCTTGAATTGCAGAAACGGTCTTTGGCCCGTCTGATGGGTAAATCCTGATTGCCTCAAATGTGCGCTCAGGTGGCGCGCTGAAATGGGTGCAGGTGGGTTTGATGCGACCAGGCGCCGATCATCATTTGGTTTGCAGATGATGGATGTCGAAATTTTTTAGGTCTGATGGTGTATGGCTTTCGCGCAAAATCTTCAAACACTACCTTCGATTGAAGGTGTGCATGCCCTGGAGTTGTTCGACCCATCTGGCGTGCGCCAGGGCGTGATTGAAAACAAGCCTGGTCAGGCGGGATCGCTGACGGTGTACGCCTACCTACTTGCTAAATACGGTGCGATCGACCGTCAGGCGGCGCAGGAAGGTCTGTCGCTGTTTGCCGAACACACCGAACATGCGCGGCTGCATCCTGGTGCTCACCCAAACATCGACCGGCTCTTGCGCCTGGAACAGGACGGCGGACAATTTCACGCCCAGGTCTCTTACAAGAGTGCCGCCTGATCGAGCGATGCGTCTATCCAGGAGTCGTGGGTTCATCCGGGGCGGTTAACATGGGGTCGTGGCTGACGCTGAAAAGGGCTTGAGGCTGCACACAGTGTGAGCGCGCATAAAACCCATTGATGCATAGTCAAAATCCTCGCCAAGATAGCAACACCGATCGTTTGATGCAAGCGATTCGGGATGTTTTGGGCAAGAACAATCGACACGTGGCCGACAAGCTCGCCGGCCTGTGGGGGTCGCCCGCCTGTGAGGTCTATTTGAAAGCCTTGGTGTCCAAACGTCGCGATCCTGACCACGCTGCGGCTCGGCCCTTTAGTGTGGCTGAGCTCGAATTTGTCAGCGGCCTTTTGAATGGTTTGAAGGCGGTGCATGGTGAGGACGCCGCATCTGTTGGGCGTAAGCGCGACGCTGCGAGTCACGACACCAGGTCTGACTTCATGGTGGAGCGACGTGCCAGGCCGCGGCCTTTGCCCAAAGGGCAAGTGGATGTTGAGGAGGCTGATACCGATTCGGTTTGGGCTGCGTTTAATCAGTACAGCGATCAGGAAGTAAGGGTCGCACCTGCGCGGCCGCAGAAGTACGCATCGGTCCCAGAGTACCCTGTTAATGAACAAGGCCACCGCTTGAATCCTGCTGGGCAAGTGCTTGCTTCACCCGCCAGTGCCGACCCCCGTCGAACGGGCGGCGAGCGCTTCGTGGCAACGCAACCCCTGGGGCTGGATGCGGTTTCGGATGCGGATGCGGATGAGCGTGCGTCGTCTCAAACGCGCGCAGGATCGTCGCCGGCGCAAAGTGAAGGCGACGGGCTGAACTTCAGTTTTGATAATTTGAATGAACCCTCAAAACCAGCGGACCTGGCTCCGGTCGCCTCTTTTTTGCAGGAAGCTGGTGGTCCGGCGGCGGACGCTCAGCGTCGTGCTGCTTTAATTGTGATTGGCAAATCGCATCCGAAAATTGCCTCGCAGATCACCAGCGTCTGGGGGCAAGCGGACTGTCTGGCTTATCTGCAGCAGTTGGTTTTCGACGGCTATGACCAGACCGATGGACGGAATCGCTCGGGTTTCAAATCTGAGGTGGTCTCGGCGCTCATGGTGCTGCTGGCCTTGCACCCTTCGGAGTAAGTGACTTCCGCAAGGCTTTCGAGTGCACCCCTCAGTTGTCGATCAACTCCTTTGTGACCGTTAAATTGCGAAGAGGATGACATGGAGCGTGTCGACTGTCTCGTCGTCGGTGCAGGCGTTGTCGGTTTGGCGGTTGCGCGCGCACGCGCCTTGAGCGGTCGGGAGGTGCTGGTGCTTGAAGCTGAAGCGGGTATTGGCATGGGTACAAGTTCGCGGAACAGCGAGGTCATTCATGCCGGCATTTATTACCCGGCTGGCTCGCTTAAGGCTCAGCTCTGTGTTCGGGGTAAGCAAATGCTCTATGACTACTGCGCGGAGCGGGCTCTGCCCCATCGCCGTTGCGGCAAACTCATTGTTGCAACGACATCAGCCCAGCTATCGAAACTCCAAGACATTCGTGCACGCGCGAGCGCCAATGGCGTCGCGGACCTGCAGTTGCTCCAGCGCGCGCAGGCGCTAGCCCTTGAGCCAGCACTGCACTGTGAAGGCGCTTTGCTATCGCCCAGTACGGGTATTGTTGACAGCCACGCCTTGATGTTGAGTTTCCAGGGGGATCTGGAAAACGCCGGTGGCATGGTGGTGTTTCACACCCGCGTTGAGCGGGTGACGGTTCATGCTGAGGGCATGCAAGTCACCATGCAAGATGGGGAACAACTTTTATGTCGAACCCTCATCAATGCTGCTGGCCTGAGCGCGCCAGATCTGGCCGGGCGCACCCAGGGTTTGCCTGCTGAGCATGTCCCGCGCGCCTACTATGCCAAGGGCAACTATTTTTCGCTCATGGGCAGGGCGCCATTCCACCACTTGATTTATCCAGTCCCTGAACATGCGGGCCTTGGCGTGCATCTGACCCTGGATCTCGCGGGGCAGGCGAAGTTTGGCCCGGACGTGCAATGGGTGGATTCGCCAGACGACCTGCAGGTCGATGTGCATCGCGGGCAGGGTTTTTACCAAGCCATTCGCAGTTACTGGCCAGGTCTGCCCGATGGCGCACTCATGCCTGACTACGCGGGTATCCGGCCCAAGATCAGTGGTCCGGATGAGGTGGCGGCGGACTTTGTGGTGAGTGGACCCGCGCAGCATGGTGTTGCCGGGCTGGTCAACCTGTTTGGCATCGAGTCGCCAGGTCTGACCAGTTCGCTGGCCATTGGCGAGCGTGTCATGCAACAGCTCGAGAGCGCTGCTGGCTGACTAACGGGCCTGCCTGATCGCCTGCGCAGCCTGTGGCACAAGCTCTGGGCCGCCATAAATCAGACCGGTGTAAATCTGGACCAAATCGGCGCCAGCCTTTATTTTGGCAACCGCGTCTTGGGCACTCAGGATGCCACCGACGCCGATGATCGGGAATCGTGGCCCGAGTGCCTGGCGCAGCGCCGCGATGACCCGATTGCTCTGCGCCAGAAGCGGTGCGCCGGAGAGGCCACCGCTTTCCTGGGCGGCGGCCTGATCCTCGACGCCCGAGCGGGAGAGTGTGGTGTTGGTGGCGATCACCCCCCAGGCGTTGTTGGGTTCACCGTTGTTGCCTGCACCATAGCGTTGAAGGATGTGACTGATGCTTGCAATCTGGTCGTCATCAAGGTCTGGGGCAATTTTCAAAAACACCGGGATCTGTTTGCCGTGTTGTTGCGCCAGGCGTTCACGCTCGAGGGAAACGGCTTGCAGCAACTGATCGAGCGCCTGTTCGCTTTGCAGGCTGCGTAGATTCTTGGTATTGGGGCTGGAGATATTGACCGTGACGTAGTCGGCATAAGGGTATACACCGCGCAGACAGGTGAGGTAGTCTTCTGTGGCGCGCTCGATTGGCGTGATCGCGTTTTTGCCGATATTCAAGCCCAGCAGCATACGCGCACCAGTCTGCGCCTCTGGCTGAGTTAGCTGGTAATGCCGTGAGCTTTTGACATGGCGGATAAAGGCTTCAAGCCCCTGGTTGTTAAAGCCCAGCCGGTTGATTAAAGCGCGGGCCGCCGGCAGTCTAAACATGCGGGGCTTGGGGTTGCCGTCCTGCGCCAGGGGCGTGACCGTGCCGACTTCGAGAAAGCCGAAGCCCATGGCGCCAAGTGCGTCGATACAGCGGGCATTCTTGTCCAGGCCAGCGGCGAGGCCGACGCGGTTGGGAAAGTGCAAGCCAGCGACTTGTACGGGATCCGAGATGCGCGCTCGGGCATACCCGCAGGCCAGGATGGTGCCTTGCGTCCGCGCCAAGGTATCCAGTGTCAGGTCATGCGCCGTCTCCGGGTCGAGACTGAACAAAAAGGGTCGCGCCAGCGCGTAGGGAATGAGAGCCATCGGATAATTCGGCGATTACTGTACAACGATCAGGATTTTCTCCGATGACGGCTCCATCTCAGGCCCCGACGGGCCATTTGTCCCAAGATGAACTCAAGGCCCTGGTGGGGCAGGCGGCACTGGCTTATGTGCGCGAGGGGGAGGTGATCGGTGTGGGTACCGGATCGACCGTCAACAAGTTTATTGAGGCGCTGGGGCACAGCGGCCTGCGAATCGCAGGTGCGGTATCGAGCTCGGAGGCCAGCACGGCCAAGCTCAAGAGTATTGGCGTTCCCGTTCTGGATGCCAATTCGGTCACCGGTCTGTCTGTCTATATCGATGGAGCTGACGAAATTGATGCGCGAGGCTTCATGATCAAAGGCGGCGGTGCTGCGCTGACTCGGGAAAAAATCGTTGCCGCCAGTGCCCGGCAATTCGTGTGCATCGCCGACGCATCCAAGCTGGTCCAGACGCTGGGAGGCTTTCCCTTGCCAGTTGAGGTGATCCCCATGGCCAGCGCGCGCATTGTTCAGCAATTTCAGAGCCTGGGTGGTCAGGCACGCGTTCGACTCAAGGGCGACACCCCCTTGGTGACCGACAACGGGCAATCCATCCTGGATGTCAGCGGCTTGCGCATAGAGGACCCTCTGGCCTTTGAGTCCATGGTCAACCAGTGGCCTGGCGTGGTGACGGTGGGGGTGTTCGCGCACCAAAAAGCGCACATCTGCCTTTTGGCGACTGCGCAGGGTGTGCAGACGCTGCAGTTTTAAGTCGCTCTATCAGGGCCGACGGCACGACCGCTTCACGCACCTGGCTGGTTCAGCTGTTGCCAGGGTCGAGCTTCATGGCCAGTTTCACCGGCAGGGGTAGTGGCTCGGCGCCGAGGCGAGAGGCCAGTACTTCTGCGCACAGAAGGGACAGGCTGATGCCGCGCGAGCCAAGGCCGAAACAGACCCACAAGCCAGGGTGATGCTTGGGATGGGCGGGTCCCACAATCGGCAAATGGTTCTGGGTTGTGCAGCGCACGCCCTTCCAGCCATCAACAGTG
The DNA here is from genome assembly GCA_038145425.1 of Comamonadaceae bacterium. Classification (GTDB taxonomy): domain Bacteria; phylum Pseudomonadota; class Gammaproteobacteria; order Burkholderiales; family Burkholderiaceae_C; genus Rhodoferax. The sequence goes on from JAYQPP010000024.1 coordinate 23,137, forward strand.
CCGCGCCTGAGTGCCTTCGCAAACGCCTGTGCACATTCTGGGTCGAGGACACGTAGCTTTTTTAGATTGCGCTGATGGTTTTCCAGATCTGTTCGTTCTGTTTGCGCCGCGTCTTGGTAGCTGGCGCCGACAAACCAGCGTCGCCCGTCAGCACTGGCGATGTTGCCGGCCGCGAAGCCATGGCCTTTGATGGGTTGCGCAGGCCAGGTGAGCACACCGGTCTCCTTTTGGCGCGAACTGCTGATCAGTCCGCGCATGCCGCGCGTCGTATGCAGGCGGCCAGCGCCAGATGCGGGCAGCCCTTGCAGGAGGCCATCTTGCAGCAAGGCTGGCACGGCACAGGCGCTGGCCAGCACCACCAGATCAGAACGGCTTAATTCCTGGCCCTGGGCATCCAGCGCTTGCCACTGGCCTTCTGTCAGTCGCAAGGTCTCGACGGTGGCCGCGCAGCGCAGGCGGATGCCGGGCTGAGCAAGCCAGGCGCGTACCAGCGCGGCGGGCTTAAGCCATCCCGCGGGTTTGTGAAGCACGCCTGGGAACTTGCTGTTTGCTTTGTCGCTGTCGGGTGCTGCTGGGTCAATTTGGCACCAGTCCTGGCCTTGCTGGAGCCATTGCTGGGGCAGTGTTGGTTCCTTGTCCAGGTAATGTTCCAAGATGCCGGTCTGCGCCCATTCCTGCCCGGATGTCAACAGGCGTTGTGCTTCGCTCAGTGTCAAGCGCACCCCGGCTCTCGATATTTGCGACAGTGGGCAGTCATCGGCAGAGAGATGGGCTGCAAGCAAACCCAGTGGTGCCCCGGAGGCGCCTGCTGCGACCTTATCAGCCGCTTCGAGTACCGTAACTGTCCAGCCCCTGCGGGCAAGCGCTGTGGCGACCGCTGCGCCAGCCAGTCCTGCGCCAACCACGGTGCAGTGCCCAGGTTTCTGGCTGCGCTGCGGCCTGGGCGTTCGCGTCTTTTCAATCGTCCAAGCCGGTTCATAACGGGCAAACAAGCCCCTCGGGGCGGGATTTGTGGCAACCCCGTCGGGCGTTGCCGGCAGGAGGAGAAACCCCTTGCTGGCCCAAGCTTTTGCTTGTTCAGGCACCCAACTCAGACCTGGCTTTGGCGCGATCAGAACAGTGCCGCGGCGAGACAGGCGTGCGAGCAGTCGCGGTAGGTCGGCATGCTGCAGCAAGTGTCCTGACTCACCCAGGTCCATCGCATCGGCTTCAAACTGAAGTTCAGATAGCCGCTGGATCGGTTGACCGATGCAAAGTGTGAGCTGGACTTGTCCCTGATCGAGAAGAATGCGGTGAAAGCCCTCGATCAGACCAAAGCAGTGGGGTGTTAACAGTTGCGCCAGTTTTTCTAACGCGTCGTCGCTGGCCGTGCAGCTCAGAACGACGTCCGTGTCAGGCGCTTGGGCGCAGAGGACAACTTCGTGCAGTATGCGAGGGGCCTGCGGGTCTGTGCGCCAGCGTTGCCAGCGCTGCAAGAAGTTCAGCAGGCCGACACCGAGGGACAGGGTTGACCAATGAGGCCGCTGGGCCCAGTCGATCTGAGCGAGTTCGGTCAGCTGGGCTGCCGCAGGTTCGGGCAGCACGTGGGTCACAGCAGGCTCAGGCCTTTGGGGGTACGTAGCCCTGTGCTGCGTCGGCGCCAGCGCCGAAGAAATGATTCTCCATTTGCCGGGCGAGATATTGACGTGCCCGGGCGTCTGCCAGGTTCAATCGGTTTTCGTTGACGAGCATGGTCTGGTGCTTCAGCCACTGGCCCCAGGCTTCCTTGCTGACGTTTTCCCAGATGCGTTTACCCAGTTCGCCGGGGTAGGGCGGGAAGTCCAGACCTTCTGCTTCCATGCCGAGTTTGATGCAATTGACCGTGCGCGTCATGAACAGACCCTCAATCATTCAAAAAAATAGGCCTAACTTTAGCAAGCTTTTAGCCAGGTTCAAGCCGCTGCGTTAAAATGAGCGCATGGCAAAAGCAGATACCAAAACCCGCATCGAGGCCGATGGCCTTCGTTATAAATCCAAAGTGTCGGGGTCCCCGTTCACAGCCGCCACGTCTTTCGGTGCGGCGACCATGTCGTGCTTTTTGTGCGGTAAGCACAGGGCGAGGTCCCAGATGGTTTCGAAAAAGATCCTCGGAAAGTCGCAGGCGGTCTGTGCGCCGTCTTGCAAGGCGCTAGACGAAGCGATCAAGTGAATGCGGACCGGCTGGACTAGCCGCCAGCCCCGGCGCGTATTCCTGGGACTGTTTATCGTCTGCGTCGGCATGCTGGGCTTCGGCCTGTATTTGCAGCATGTCGTCGGTTTAATTCCGTGCCCCATGTGTATCGTGCAGCGCTACGCGTTGATTGCGGTGGCGGCTGTCGCAGGCCTTGGATCGGCGCTCCAATATGCTTGGTTTCAACGTTTTATGGCGGCAGGGGTGCTGATCTTTGCAGGCGGCGGTGCTTTTGTGGCTGCACGGCAAAGCTGGCTGCAGTGGTACCCGCCCGAGGTGGTGTCTTGTGGCCGCGACTTCTACGGCATGATCGAAAATTTTCCGATCGGGCGCGCTATTCCCATGATCTTTCGTGGCAGTGGCGATTGCGCCAAGGTTGATTGGGTCTTCATGGGCCTCTCGCTTGCAAACTGGTCATTCATCAGTTTCGTGCTGATCGTATTGCTCGGGGGCTTGTTGATGACCGCACCGCGCAGATGAGTTGCTGCATCTGCCTTTTGCCCCAGCCATGCTGCATGGGCTAATTAGAAAAGGACATTTATGGACGGCGAATTGAAAGACAACCTCAAAAATCAGTCCACCTGGAAGCGCGCCTTGTACATGCTGGTGTACCTGGTGTGTTACACCTTGGCGGAAATCCTGGTTTTTGCAGTCGTGGTTTTTCAGTTTTTACTCAAGCTCTTCACTGCCCGGACGAATGACCGTTTGCTTAAGCTTGGGCAGAGCCTGAGCACCTACATCTACCAGATCCTGCAGTACCTGAATTTCAACAGCGACTACCAGCCCTATCCGTTTGGCGCCTGGCCAAAGCGCGAACCCAAAGTGGATGTGGCCTCAACAGAGGGAGCGGCCAGCGAAGAGCGTTGAGCCTGAGGGACTTTCGAGCTAGCTGATCTTTTTGAGCAGCACCTGGCTTTTGCGGTCCCAGTTGTATTTGCGCTTTCGCGCTTCTGGCAACCATTCTGCATCCACCTGCACGAACCCGCGCTTGAGGAACCAGTGCACGGTCCGGGTGGACAGCACAAAAATGCTATCCAGGCCAGCGAGCTTGGCGCGTTGCTCAATGCGCTTCAAGATGCGCTCGCCGTCGCCCTGGCTTTGCACTTCGGGCGACACGGTGAGGGCGGCCATTTCTCCAGTTTTGGCCTCGGGGTAGGCGTACAGAGCGGCGCAGGCAAAAATCACGCCATCGTGCTCGATCACGGTGTACTGACCAATGTCGCGCTCAATCTCGGTACGGCTTCGCTTGACCAGCGTACCGTCCTTCTCGAAGGGTTCGATCAACTGCAAAATGCCGCCCACATCATCCGCGGTGGCCTCACGCAAACTCTCCAGTTTTTCATCAACGACCATGGTGCCGATGCCATCGTGCACATAGACCTCAAGCAGGATTGAGCCATCGATCGCATACGGAATGATGTGGCTGCGTTCCACCCCGCCTTTGCAAGCCCGTACGCAATACTGCAAATAAAAGCCAATGTCTGTCGGCTGGTTGGCCGGCGGCAGCGATGCGAGCATGCGCTCAGCGTCAATCAGCGACAGTTCGGTATCAATCGGGTTGTCCTCGCCGATGGGCCGACTGGCATCAGTCGGGACCCCGTCAATTTCGGTGACCAAAATAAGCTTGTCAGCTCGTAGTGCCGTCGCAACCGATGTCGCAACCTCTTCCATGGTCAAGTTGAAGGCTTCTCCCGTGGGTGAGAAGCCGAAGGGTGACATCAGAACCAGGGCGCCCATGTCGAGTGAACGAATAATGCCTGCGGTGTCGATCTTGCGAACCACACCAGAGTGCTGGTAGTCGAGCCCATCGACGATGCCCACCGGTCGTGCGGTCAGGAAATTGCCGGAGATCACACGCACGGTGGCGCCGGCCATGGGCGTATTGGGTAGCCCCTGGCTGAAAGCAGCTTCAATTTGGTAACGCAACTGCCCCGCCGCCTCCTGGGCGCAATCAAGCGCGACCAAGTCGGTGACGCGGATCCCGCCCTTGTATTTGGGCGCATAGCCTTTAGCGATCAACTGTTCGTTGACCTGGGGCCGAAATCCGTGCACCAGGACCACGCGTACACCCATGCTTTGAATTAAGGCCAGATCCTGCGCCAGGTTAGGTAGTTTGCCATCAGCAATGGCTTCGCCACAGACGCCTACGACAAAAGTCTGGTGACGAAACTTGTGAATGTAGGGTGCAACCGACCGAAACCACGGTACGAAGTTTGAATTGGAAACGGTTGGCATGGCGACTCGCTGTTCGTCAATAAACTGGCGAAAAGTGTATCAGCGGCCGTTGGGTAAACAGACCTGGCCTGCCGGCAAACGCCTGGTGTCCGATGTCTGCCCTGGCGCTGTCTGAGGCGATCGGGCTTGGATAATGCTGCCAATGGCCGAGCTCAAAATTTCTTTTCCGCCGGAGCTGCCCGTCACCGGGCAGCGCGAAGCGATCATGGCTGCGGTGCGCGCCCACCAAGTGGTCATTGTTTGCGGCGAGACAGGTTCTGGCAAAACCACACAACTGCCGAAAATCGCGCTTGCGCTTGGTCGCGGACGCTGTAACCATCCGGATCCACAGCGTGGCCGCCTGATCGGGCATACCCAGCCCCGTCGCATCGCTGCGAGCAGCGTGGCCAAGCGCATTGCCCAGGAGCTCGATACCCCGCTTGGTGAGGTCGTGGGTTTCAAGGTTCGCTTTCAAGACAGGCTCAGCCGCAGCGCTTCGGTCAAGTTGATGACAGATGGCATCTTGCTGGCCGAAACGCAGACCGATTCTCTGTTGCAGGCCTATGACACGCTCATCATCGACGAGGCCCACGAACGCAGCTTGAACATCGATTTTTTGCTCGGGCATTTGCGCCACATCCTGCCCAGACGCCCCGATCTCAAGGTGATCGTCACCTCGGCGACCATCGATGCGGAGCGTTTTGCCCAGCACTTTGCAAGTGCCCAGGGTCCAGCGCCGGTGATCACCGTGTCGGGTCGAACCTATCCGGTAGAGCAGCGCTGGCGGCCGTTCGAGGAGAGCCGTGACTATGACCTCTATTCGGCGATTGCTGAGGCGGTGGATGAATTGTGGCGAGATGGCGGGCAGGCCGATATTCTGGTGTTTCTGCCAGGTGAGCGTGAAATCCGCGAAACCAGCGATCATTTGCGTGGGCACCTCAGTCATTCCCCGGTGCACCGTTTTGCGGAGGTGCTGCCGCTGTTTGCGCGTCTGTCCCAGTCTGAGCAGGAACGGGTCTTTGATGCCCATGCTGGGCCGCGCATCGTGCTGGCGACCAATGTGGCCGAGACATCTCTCACGGTACCAGGTATCCGCTATGTCATTGATGCAGGCTTGGCTCGTGTCAAGCGCTATAGTTTTAGAAGCAAAGTCGAACAGTTGCTGATCGAGCCGATCAGTCAGGCAGCAGCCAATCAACGCGCTGGACGCTGCGGACGTGTTGCCAACGGAATCTGTATCCGCCTGTACGACGAGACGCAGTACCAGGGTCGACCTCGATTTACCGATCCGGAAATTCTGCGCAGTTCGCTGGCCAGCGTGATTCTGCGCATGAAAGCCCTGGGTCTGGGTAGTGTGGAGGACTTTCCTTTTCTGGAGCGACCCTCTGCACGGGCCATTGCTGATGGCTACCAGCTATTGCAGGAGCTAGGTGCAGTCGATGACGAGCGCAGCCTGACCGCCGTGGGGCGGGAGCTGGCTCGGCTACCGCTGGATCCGCGTGTGGGGCGCATGATTTTGGAGGCACGCCAGCGCGAGGCGATGGACGAGGTACTGGTGATTGCCGCCGCCTTGAGTTTGCAGGATGTCCGTGACCGCCCGATGGAGGCAGCGCAGCAGGCCGACACGGCCCATCAAAAATTTGATGACGAGAAGAGCGAGTTTTCCGGCTATCTCAAGCTTTGGCGCTGGCTTGAGCAGGCGCGCGGGCACCAGGTGCACGCCGGCACTGAGGATGCGCAGCCGAGGGCGCACAAGCTTTCCAATCGCCAGTTTGAGCAACTGTTGCGACAGAATTTCGTCAGCATGCGCCGGGTGCGCGAATGGCGCGACATTCACTCCCAGTTGCTCTCGGTGGTCAAGGAGCATCAGTGGCGCGTCAATACCACGCCCGCCAGCTACGAACAGGTGCATATGTCGGTTTTGGCGGGTTTGATGGGCAATATCGGATTCAAGCTCGACGCAGCATCGAGCGCTGGGGACTACCTGGGTGCGCGGGGTATCAAATTTTTTCCGCATCCAGGTGCGCACTTGTCCAAGAAACCGGGGCGCTGGCTGGTCGCGGCTGAATTGGTAGAAACCACACGGTTGTTTGGACGGGGTTTGGCGGCCATCGATCCCGCCTGGATTGAGCTGGTGGGAGCGCATCTACTTAAAAAACAGGTGCAGGATCCGCATTGGGAAAAAAAAGCGGCGCAGGTGTTCGCTCTCGAGCGAGCGACCCTGTACGGTCTGGTGGTCTACAGCGGCCGTCGCGTTAACTACGGCCGACTGGACATGGCTGGCGCGCGGGAGATCTTCATCCGGCAAGCCCTGGTGGCAGGTTTTTGGGATACCGCATGGCCTTTTCTCGCCGTCAATCAAAAGCTGGTTCGCCAGATCGAAGACCTGGAGCATAAGTCCAGACGCCAGGATGTCTTGGTCGACGAAGAGCTGATCTACGCTTTTTATGACCAGCAATTGCCAGCCGAGGTGTGCAGCGGTGACTCGTTTGAGGCCTGGTACCGCAAAGCGGTCAAAGCGCAGCCTGGGTTGCTGTTTCTCAAGCGCGAGGAACTCATGCGCCATCAGGCTGCGGGTATCACCACGGCAGCGTTTCCGAAGACGATTCGCCTCGGTGGTGTCGACTGTGCGGCGGATTATTTGCATCATCCGGGCGACGCGCGCGACGGCTTGAGTGTTGCCATTCCTTTGTTTGCATTGAACCAAGTGGACGAGCAGCGCTGCGACTGGCTGGTGCCGGGCATGCTCAAGGACAAGATTCAGGCGCTACTGAAAACCCTGCAGCAGCGTGCGCGCTCGCGCTTGGTGCCTTTGCCGCAGACAGCCTCTGAGATGAGTGCAACGCTGAGTGAAGAGGACGTGTTTGGGCGTGGCGATTTGCTGGATGCTTTGCTCAAACTGGTGCGCGCGGCGACTTCGCTCGATGTGGTGCGCCATGACCTGAAACCCGACATGCTACCCACGCATTTTTTGATGCATTTTCGAGTTTTGGACGAGCATGGACGGCAATTGGGCAGTGGACGCAACCTGGGTGCCTTGAAAGCCGAATGGGGGGCGCAGGCGCGTGGCGCGTTTCAGGCGCTCGCGCAGCTGCGCCTGGCTGGCGTGGTGAACTCAGCCCCGGATGAGCAGAGCACATCCAAGGCTGCGCATACGGCGAGTCCGTCGCACGCCGGCGAGCGTAAGGCCTCAACGCAGACGCTTGCAACGCAGCAACGTTACACCGATTGGACTTTTGGTGAACTGCCCGAGTTGCTGGAGGTTCAGCGCAAAGGCCAGTCGCTGATTGGTTACCCCGCGTTGGTTGACGACGGCGACGCGGTCACGATCGAAGTGTTCGACGAGCCGGCGCTGGCGCAGACGACCCATCGACGTGGCTTGCGGCGTTTGTTTGCGCTGCAGGTGCGTGACGCTTTGAAATATCTTGAAAAAAATATTCCGGATTTGCAGGGCATGACGGTGATTTTTTTCCAGCTCGCCCGCCAGGGTGGGCCTGCCAATGCCAAAGGCTCCGATGATTTACGCCAGCAGATTTTGGAGCTGGCTATTGATCGCACCTTTCTTGGCGAGCCTTTGCCGTTGGATGCCCAAGACTTTCGACAACGCGTGAGCGATGGACGAGCGCGCCTGACTTTGATTACCCAGGAGGTTGCACGCCTGGCAGGCGCCATTCTGGGGCAGTACAACCTGGCTGTGCGCAAATTAAAGGACCTACGGCTTGAGGCAGGGCCGGCGACCGACGTGAACCAGCAACTCGAGCGCCTGATGTCAAACCGGTTTTTGCTGGATACGCCCTGGGCGTCTTTGCAGCACTATCCCCGCTATTTGAAGGGGGTACTCGCTCGACTGGAAAAGTATCGGGCCGATCCAGCGCGGGATGCGGCCAAGTTGAGCGAACTGCGGCCGCTTGAGCAGCGCTACTGGCGGCAGGTAGCCGAGCGCAAGGGCGTGGTGGACGAACGCCTCCAGGACTTTCGCTGGTTGCTCGAGGAGTTGCGTGTTAGTTTTTTTGCCCAAGAGCTACGCACGCCGCAACCTGTGAGCGTCAAGCGTCTGGAAAAAGCATGGACGCAGCTGGTCTGAGGCGCTGGCAACGATGAGCAGCTTGACACCAACACGCGGGGACGGCACAAGAATTTTGATCGCGGGGGCGGGTATCGGCGGCCTGGCTTGCGCATTAGCGTGCGCCCGCGCCGGTCTGGATGTCGGTGTGTATGAAAAGGCCCCTGAGTTGTCGGAAGTTGGCGCTGGTATTCAGCTGGGCCCCAATGCCATGCGTCTGCTGCACTTATGGGGGGTGGACAAATTTTTGGTCGACTCGCTGGTGTTGCCACCGCGACTGCTCGTGCGCGATGCCGCCAGCGGGCGTGAGCTAGCCGCGCTGGCCCTGGGCAAGGATATGACCCAGCGATATGGTGCGCCCTATGGCGTGATTCACCGGGCGGATCTGCAGGATGGCCTGTCCGAGGCTGTGGCGGCGATCGGCTCGGTGCAATTGGTGCTTGGGGCTTCAGTGCAGGCCTATCAAAGCCTGGGGCAGGGCGTTCGTCTTTCCTGTGCCGATGGCGCTGATGCGCAGGGCTCGGTGCTGATTGGCGCCGATGGACTGTGGAGCCAGATACGCCAACTGATGAGAGGTGACGGCCTGCCGCGGCCCACAGGGCATCTGGCTTACCGGGCTCTGCTTGCACAGGCGAGCTTGCCGCAGGCCTTGAGGTCGCAGGATGTGACGGTCTGGATGGGGCCGGGTTTGCACCTGGTGCACTACCCGGTGCGTGGCGGTGAGTGGCTCAACCTGGTTGTCATTGTCGAAGGTGAAGCCGGCGCCAATCTATCCAACTGGGATCAAGCAGCTCAGGCCCAGGATTTGCACGCTCGCCTGTCGGGACAGTGTTCCCGATTGCAAGAACTGGTGAGCGCTGTGGGGCTATGGCGTCGCTGGTCGTTGTGCGACCGACCGCCTGTGCGATCAGCGCAGGAGCTTGTGCAGGGGCGTGTCGCGCTGATTGGTGATGCTGCACATCCGATGGTTCCCTATCTCGCGCAAGGCGCCGCCATGGCGATGGAGGACGCACAGGCCTTGGCTGGGTCGCTGTATCAGAGCCGGCGCGCCGGCCATGATGACGCCAGCGCGCTACAGGGCTACGCGCTCAAGCGCTGGCGGCGGCAGGCAAGGGTACAACAACGGGCCCGACGAAACGGTGAGCTGTTTCATGCCAGCGGTGTGCTGGCCCTGGGTCGTGATCTGGCTTTGCGTGTGTTGGGCCGTCGGTTGCTGGATATGCCCTGGCTGTACGGGAACAGTGATCGCCTTTAAGGCTTGATACGGTATCAAGCCGATTGCCGTGCTGCTCTAACGCTGCATCCCCAGCAGCAGATATTCCATTAATGCCTTCTGGACGTGCAGGCGGTTTTCTGCTTCATCCCAGACCACGCTTTGCGGTCCGTCGATCACCTCGGCGCTGACTTCCTCGCCCCGGTGCGCTGGCAGGCAATGCATGAACAAGGCTTTTCGCTTGGCCACAGCCATCATTTCCTCATCCACGCACCAATCGCTGAACGCTTTTCTTCGCGCCTCGTTTTCGGCTTCGAAGCCCATGCTGGTCCACACATCTGTCGTCACCAGGTCTGCCTTGCGGCAGGCATCCAGGGGGTTTTTGAAGGTCTCGTAGTGCGCTCGGATGTCTTTGCCCTTCACACTCGCCAGCTTCTCATCGACCTCATAACCCGATGGGGTGCTGACATTCACTTTGAAGTCAAGCAGTTGTGCGGCTTGCAGCCATGTGTTGGCCATGTTGTTGCCGTCACCGACCCAGGCCACGGTCTTGCCCTTGATCGCGCCGCGATGCTCGATAAAGGTGAAGATGTCCGCCAGGATTTGACAAGGGTGGAATTCGTTGGTCAGGCCATTGATGACAGGCACGCGCGAATGCTTGGCAAAGCGCTCAATTTTGCTTTGCTCAAAGGTACGGATCATCACCAGGTCTACCATGCGACTGATTACGCGGGCGCTGTCTTCGATCGGCTCGGCGCGTCCGAGTTGGGTATCCCCAGTTGTCAGGTGCACCACACTGCCACCAAGTTGGTACATGCCAGCCTCGAAACTGACCCGGGTTCGCGTGGACGCTTTTTCAAAAATCAGCGCCAGTGTGCGGTCAGTGAGCGGCTGATGGCGCTCATACGCTTTGAACTTCTTTTTGATGACCGATGCCCGGTCGAAAAGATAGGCGTACTGGCGCCGAGTGAGGTCTGCGAATTGAAGGTAATGCGTCATCACGGTTGCGCGGCTTGTACCGGGTGGGTCAATCGGACTTGAGAATCTTCTGAATGAGCGGGCACAGGATGCTGACGATCTGGTCAGCCTGCGCCTCGCTCAGAATCAGCGGCGGCACCAAACGAACCACAGTATCCGCGGTGACGCTGATGAGCAGCCCGTGATCCAGGCACTGCTGCATCAGAGCGCCGCAGGGCTTGGCCAGGTCAATGCCGATCATCAAGCCTTGACCACGAATTTCTTTGACATCGCCAGAGGCCAGTTCAGCTGCGAGCGCTTTCTCCAATCCCGTCCTCAGGTGCGCGCCAACGCGCTGGGCGTTGGTCAGCAAATGGTCCTCCTCCATGATGCGTATGGTTTCCAGGCCAGCGCGCATGGCCAGCGGATTGCCGCCAAAAGTGGTTCCGTGGTTGCCAGGACCAAAAACCTGCGCGGCCTTTGGGCCGGCGACGACGGCGCCGATTGGCACGCCCGAGCCCAGACCTTTGGCCAGCGGCATCACATCGGGTTTGATGCCCGCCCACTGGTGAGCAAACCATTTGCCCGTGCGGCCCATGCCGCATTGGACCTCGTCGATCATCATCAGCCAGTCGCGCTCGTCGCACAGTTTGCGCAACTCACGCAAATAGGCAACATCCATGGGCCGGACGCCGCCTTCACCCTGTACCGCCTCAAAAAACACGGCAGCGACGTTCGGGTTGTTGGCTGTGGCGGCTTTGAGGGCGGCGATATCGTTGATCGGCACGCGTATGAAACCCTCGACCAGAGGGCCAAAGCCGGCTTGATTCTTGGTGTTACCAGTCGCACTCAAGGTCGCCAGGCTGCGACCGTGAAAGGCTTTCTCGTAGACCACGATCTCGGGCTTTTCGATCCCCTTGTTGTGAGCAAATTTGCGGGCGATCTTGATGGCGGCCTCGTTGGCTTCCAGCCCGCTGGAGCAGAAAAAAACATTGCTCAGACCAGACATCTCGACCAACTTGCCTGCCAGCTGTTCCTGCAAGGGGATGTGGTAGTAGTTGCAGCAGTGAATGAGCTTGCTGAGTTGGTCCTGCAAAGCGGGAACCAGGCGGGGATGGTTGTGGCCCAGCGTGTTGACGGCGATGCCGGCCAGCGCGTCTAAATAGCGCTTGCCCTCGGTATCCCAGACTTCGCAGCCCTGGCCGTGAGACAAGGCCACGTTGAGCCGGCCGTAGGTGTTCATCACGGGCGAAAGACTGGACGGCTGTCCGGTTTGTGCGCTGCTCATGGTCGCAAACTCCATGCGGAAAACAAAAGCGGCCCAGCAAAATGGGCCGAGGACGCATTTTAGTGCGCGGGGCTGATCAGAATTGTTGCGCCTTTGCCAAGGCCTTGATCCTGCCCTGCCGAGCGAGGGTCTAAATCCAACCCAAGCTGGGCTCTTGTCAGCCTAGAGCACACGATGGGCAGATGCTTGCAACAGATGGATGTTCGGGCGTCCATGAAAAAAGCCGTTCGATGGAACGGCTTTTTGTTTTGCTGTCAGCGCACCCTTTTACAAACGGCGCGAGCGGATCATGTCGTCTCGCGGGCGACCACCTGTTCGTTCAGGCGGTGGCCAAAGCCTTGACTTTGGCGGACAGGCGGCTCTTGTCGCGCGCTGCCTTGTTGCGGTGGAAGATGCCTTTGTCGGACACGGAATCCACCACCGACTGCATCTTGCCGAACAATTCGGTGGCCTTGGCTTTATCGCCAGCGGCAACCGCTTTTTCCACGTTTTTGATCACAGTGCGGTACTGCGAGCGCAGCGACGTGTTGGCTGCATTGATCTTGACGTCCTGACGGACACGTTTGCGACCCGAAGCCAGTCGCGGATTTTTTTTCTTCGGTTTTCCAGATGCCATGTGATTTGTTCCTTAAGGTCTGTGGATGATGACAGCAAAGCCCGACATTCTACCATCGCCTCTGCAAAGGAAAGGGTCTGTTTGCTCGCTGCCAGGCCCGGCCTGATGGCCTGTCCACTGGGTATGGCAGCGCTAAAAAACGATACGGTCCTCTGTACACTCGTCCACCGTGAGTCTTCTGAAGTCTGCCTCTGTTGTGTCCCTGATGACGCTGCTCTCGCGCGTCACGGGTTTGGTGCGGGAGTTGCTCATTGCGGCCACGTTTGGCGCCTCCGCGCTGACCGACGCCTTCAACGTGGCTTTTCGGATCCCCAATCTTTTTCGGCGGTTTTTCGCAGAAGGTGCGTTCAGCCAGGCCTTTGTGCCTGTTCTGTCGGCTACCCGGACTTCCGACGGCGAGGCGGCCACGCAAGACCTAATCGACCGGGTTGCCAGCGTTTTGGTCTGGGCCCTGATGGTTTTGAGCGTGGCTGGCGTTTTGGGTGCGGGCGGCTTGGTCTGGGCGATGGCGAGCGGCCTGCAGCAGAACCCCGCAGGCTTTGATGCAGCTGTGCGCATGACCCGGTGGATGTTTCCTTACATTGCCTTCATGTCCCTGGTTGCGCTGGCCGCCGGTATTTTGAATACCTACCGACGCTTTGCGGTGCCCGCTGCGACCCCCGTTTTGTTGAACCTGAGCATGATCGCTGCGGCCTGGCTGGGTGCGCCGTGGCTGGCCGGTCGTGGCGTCGAGCCAATTTATGCGCTGGCCGGGGGCGTTCTGGCCGGCGGGGTCTTACAGCTTGCGCTGCAATGGTTGGCCTTGAGCCGACTGGGTGTGCGCCCGCATCTGGCCTGGCGTTGGTCGGCGCTGCTTCAGGCCTGGCGCGACCCCGGAACCCGGCGTGTGCTGACGCTGATGGGCCCCGCGGTCTTGGGGGTGGGGGTGGCGCACATCTCGATTTTGATCAATACCCAGATCGCCTCACACCTGCGCGCCGGTAGTGTGAGCTGGGTCACTTACGCCGATCGCTTGATGGAGTTTCCGACGGCACTGCTCGGCGTGGCCCTGGGCGTGGTGCTGATGCCGCAACTGGCGGCAGCACATGCCAGCGGCAATCTGCGTCAGTATTCGGCCATGCTGGACTGGGGCCTGCGTCTGGTTGCCGTGCTGGCAACGCCTTGTGCGCTGGCGTTGGTGTTGCTGCCGACCCCCTTGGTCGCCACGCTGTATCACTATGGCGCGATGACTGCTTTTGATGTTGAGCAGGTTAGTCTGGCTTTGATGGGGTGGGGGGCCGGCTTGCTGGGTTTGGTGGCCATCAAAATCCTTGCCCCCGGCTATTACGCCATGCAGGACGTGAAGACGCCGGTACGCGTTGCCGTGGGCGTTCTGATCCTGACCCAGGTTTTTAATCTCTTGCTCGTCCCTTATTTGGCCCATGCCGGCCTGACCCTGGCGATTGGGCTCGGAGCCATGGTCAATGCGGGCTGGTTGTTGTGGGGTCTGATCGATCGTGAGCACTACCAGCCGGCGCCGGGTTGGCTACGCCTGGGCTTACAAATTGCTATTTCTTGCGCGGTGATGGGCGTTTTTCTATGGTTTGCATCGACCCAGATTGATTGGCTGGGGCTTCGTGTACAAGCCTTGCAGCGGGTTGGCTTGCTGGCTTTGGTCGTGCTGGGTGCCGTGGTGTTGTATGCTGGGGCCCTGTTCCTGTGCGGCGTGCGTTTGCGTCACCTGACCCAGCACGAAAGAATGCAGACATGAACTTAAAGCTGACTGTGCCGACACCCTTGGAGTATTTCGCCTCCCTGGTTGCATCAGATCGCGCTTTTCCACTGCTGGAAGCGGCCGCAAGCCTGGCCCAGGATGACTATCCAGAGCTGAGCGTGCAGCAGGTGCTCAACGATGTGGACCAATTGCTGGCCCGGGTGAATCGGCGCATGCCCAAAGAGGCGGATGCGCTGGTTCGTATGCAGGTGCTCAATCGCGTGATGTACCGTGACATGGGCTTTGCAGGCAACTACAACCATTTCGCCGACCCGGACAACAGTTACCTGCATTGCGTCCTCAAGACACGACTAGGGATTCCGGTGTCGCTGGCGGTGATCTGGCTTGAATTGGCCAGAGGTCTGGGGCTGGAGGCTTACGGTCTATCCTTTCCGGGTCATTTCCTGGTCAAGGTGCTGGTCAACGAGGGGCAGGTGGTGATTGACCCGCTCAGCGGGCAGTCGCTTTCGCAGGCTGCGCTTCTCGAGATGCTGGAGAACTTTGTGGAACCCGTCCGAGCCCACGACAGCGTGGGTCGTCGTCTGGCCCCCTACCTCGAGGCCGCCCGCCCGCGCGAGAGTTTGGCCAGGATGCTGCGCAATCTCAAAGAGATTCATGCAGCCGAAGAAGACTGGTTGCGTTTTCTGGCGGTGGAAGACCGGCTTGTGGTGCTCTTGCCCAGGGCTTGGGCCGAGTACCGTGACCGCGGCATGGCGCTGGCCGAGGCTGGCTTTGTGGACCGCGCGGTCAACGACCTCGAAACCTATCTTGCGCATGCTGGCGCTGCCCCGGACCGTCGAGCGATTTCCATGCGTGCCGAGCAACTGCGCCGCACCACTCACTGACCCCTTGGCGGCGCTGTGATTGACCTGTACAGCGCGGCCACGCCCAATGGGCACAAGGTCTCGATAGCGCTCGAAGAGCTGGGTTTGCCGTACCGCCTGAATGTGCTCGATTTGTCGCGCGGCGAGCAGTTCGCGCCCGACTATTTGCGCATCAACCCCAACGGCCGTATACCCGCGCTGGTGGACCATGCAGCCGATGATTTTGCGGTCTTTGAGTCGGGTGCCTGCCTCATGTATCTGGCAGAAAAGACAGGGCGTCTGATGCCTGCGGACGCACAAGGACGCTCTCGGGTTGTCCAGTGGCTGATGTTTCAGATGGGTGGCATCGGGCCCATGATGGGACAGGCCAATGTGTTTTACCGCTACTTTCCGCAGAAGATTCCGAGCGTGATTGAGCGCTATCAGGCCGAGACGCGTCGGCTGTTCGGCGTTTTGGACGGGCACCTGGCTGGGCGGGAGTTTTTGGCAGGGGATTATTCAATCGCCGACATTGCCAACTGGGCTTGGGTGCGAACCTCACGCTGGTCGGGGGTCGAATGGCGAGCGTTTCCCAACCTGAGTCGCTGGGTCACAGCGATTCGCGCCCGGCCGGCGGTTCAAAAAGGCATCGACATGCCTGCCTCACCGCTTCAAGGCAAATCTGGCGATGCGGCCGCACAGCGGGCCTATGTCGAGCAGGCACAGCGCATGGTGCAGGTGGGTGGCTTTGAAGCAAAGCGAGCGAGTTCATGAAAATCTATTTGTCCGCTGGCGCACCCAATCCGCGACGGGTGCAAATGTTCTTGGTTGAAAAAGGCATCAATCAAATCGAGACAACGCTGATTGACCTGAATGCGCAGGAACATCGCAGCGCGCAGTATCTGGCGATCAGCCCGCTGGCCAAGGTGCCGGCTCTGGTTCTCGATGACGGACGCACCCTCACGGAGTCGCGCGCGATTTGCACCTATCTCGAGGGCGTCTACCCGCAGCCCAATCTGATGGGTGTGGACGCCACCGAACGGGCGTTCATCGAGATGGCAGACCGCCGGGCCGAGCTGGAATTGCTGGCTAACGTCGCCTATTGCGTGCGCCATACGCACCCTGGGCTGGCAGTGCTGGAGCCCGAGCAGTTTGCGGACTTTGGTCGGGCGCAGGCCGACAAAGTGCGGCGTGCCGCCGCCTGGTTTGATGCTTACCTGCGCGATCATGAGTGGCTGGTCGCGGATCGTTTCACGGTTGCCGACATCACGGCTTTTTGTGCCATTGAATTCGCCCGGCTGATGCGCTTTAACGCCGGGCGCGAAGGCTTTGCGGCCTTGCAGGCCTGGCGGGACCGGGTGGCTGCGCGGCCGAGCGCAGCGATGAAAACCTGACTGGGCTGGCTGCGGGAAGTTCGTCTCGCGACATAAAGCCCTGGTTTAGGTTGTAGCGGCGCTGGCCTTTCAAGGCCGGGGTGCACTTCAGTCCACTCGTACAGCAGGGCCATTGCCTCGCAGGGCGATGTGGCCGATCTGGAAGACTTGTTCACCTGCAGCGCGCAAGCTGGCCATGCAGGACTGGCTGTGCGCAGGATCGACAACCAGCACCATGCCGATACCGTTGTTGAAGGTGCGGTTCATCTCCGCATCGTCAATCATGGCTGTGCGCTGTAACCAGTTGAACAGCTCGGTTTTGGGCCATTGACTGCGCTGCAGGCTCGCGCCGAGGTGCTCAGGCAAGACCCTTGGGATGTTTTCGGTCAGGCCGCCACCTGTGATGTGTGCTAGGGCTTTGATGGGGTGTTGTTGCAGGGCTGCGAGCACGTTTTTGACGTACAGCCGCGTGGGCTGCATGATGGCCTCGCGAAACGGCATCCCGTCCAGGGTAGCTGGCAGCGATTGCGCAGCGCGCTCGATACATTTGCGAACCAGGCTGAAGCCGTTGGAGTGCACGCCGCTAGAGGCCAGGCCCAGCACATGATCGCCCTCGGTGACCGACTGCCCGCTCAGGATCCGACTTTTCTCCACCACGCCAACGGCAAAACCTGCCAGGTCATATTCGCCGGCGGGGTACATGCCGGGCATCTCAGCTGTTTCGCCGCCAATCAGGGCGCAACCGGACAGCTCGCAGCCTTTGGCAATGCCGCCCACCACGGCAGCCGCAGTGTCCACGTCGAGCTTGCCGCAGGCGAAGTAATCCAAAAAGAACAGGGGCTCGGCACCTTGAACCAGGACGTCGTTCACGCTCATGGCCACCAGGTCGATGCCGACGGTATCGTGCATGTTCCACTCGAAAGCCAGTTTGAGCTTGGTGCCCACGCCATCGGTGCCGCTGACCAAGACTGGTTCCTTGTATTTTTTGGGGATTTCAAACAGGGCGCCGAAGCCGCCAATGCCCGCCAGCACACCTTCGCGCAGGGTTTTGCGCGCCAGAGGCTTGATGCGTTCAACCAGGGCGTCCCCGGCATCGATGTCGACACCAGCGTCTTTGTAGGAGAGGGCAGAGCTTGCGGGGGTCGATGGTGTCATGTGGTATGGCGTGAAAGCTGGGCTGTTCGGGTGGCACTGCAGTCTTCGATTCCAGCCTGGCGACCAGCTGAGCTTGCCTGTCCCGATAGAATTTCGTTTGATTTTAAGGGTGGTTAACAGCCAGAAACGATGTCATTGACGCCTGCACAGCAAAGATTGATGGCTTGGCTCGGCCTGCTGCTGGGCGTGCTTTGCGTTTTGTGGCTGCTGGGGCCTGTGCTCACGCCCTTTGTGATAGCAGCCATCCTCGCCTACGCTCTGGCGCCTGTCGTTCAGAGCATCCAAACGCGCTCGCTGCGGCGGCTTCCGCGGTTCATCATCGTCTTGGTGGTGGAGGTGTTGCTGATCGTTTCGATCATCGGCCTGGTGTTGTTGCTCTTGCCGGTCATGGTTAAGCAACTGCCTTTGCTGAAAGATCAGATTCCCAAT
>JAYQPP010000025.1:0-40038 GCA_038145425.1 Comamonadaceae bacterium
ACGCGTTTTCTTGGCTCAAACCAAAAAGCAAACCCAGGCCATCGCCTGAAGAGTATCCCGCACCAAAACTGATACTACCCGTGGGCTTTTCCACCACATTGAGCACCAGGTCTACCTGATCTGGCGCGCCAGGCACCTCCCGGGTCTCAAGGGCTACCTCACCGAAAAAACCCAGGCGGTCGACCCGGTCACGGGACCGGCGTATGCGATCCGCGTCATACCAGGACGACTCAAATTGTCTGAACTCACGGCGCACCACCTCGTCACGGGTGCGGCTGTTACCCGCCACATTGATACGCCGCACATAAGCCCGGCGCGAGGGATTGGCCTGCAGCACCAGTTTGACCCGGTTGTTGGCCCGGTCCACTTCGGGCAAGGCCTCGACCCGCGCAAAGGCGTATCCGAAATTTCCGAAGTATTCGATAAACGCTTGGGTGGTCGTTGCCACCTCATCGGCGTTATAGGCCTGGCCGGGACGCACCTTGACCATGGCCTTGAACTCATCATCCTTCTTTAAGTAATCCCCTTTCAGTTCAACGCCGCTGACCACGAAGCGTGCACCCTCGGTGATGTTGATCGTGATGCCAATGTCAGTTTTGTTGGGAAGAATGGACACCTGGGTCGAATCGATCCTGAATTCCAGATAGCCACGCGTCAGATAGTAGGACTTCAGCGCCTCGAGGTCCGCATTGAGCTTGGCACGGGTGTAGCGATTGGACTTGGTGTACCAGCTCAACCAGCCGCCCGTGTCCAGGGTGAACTGATCCAGCAAGGTGGATTGATCGAAGGCCTTGTTGCCCACAATACGCAGCTCACTGATCCGGGACGCCTCCCCCTCGATCACGTTAAAGCTGAGATTAACGCGGTTTCTCTCGATCGGCGTGACCGTGCTGACCACATTAACCGCATACAGGCTTCGGTTGATGTACTGTCGCTTGAGCTCCTGCTCCGCACGATCGAGCAAAGCCTGGTCAAAGGCCCGGCCTTCGCTCAGGCCGATATCCTTCAAGGCCTTTGTCAGCGCCGCGCTATCAAATTCCTTGTTGCCCACAAAGTTCACGCCAGCAAGCGTGGGGCGCTCCTGAACCACCACCACCAGCACGTCACCGCTGACCTCGATGCGCACATCCTTGAACAAGCCCAAGCCAAACAGGTTGCGAATGGCAAGTGCACCCTTCTCATCGTTGTACTCGTCACCAACCTGCAGGGGTAGCGAGACAAACACCGTGCCAGGCTCAACACGCTGCAAACCCTCGATGCGAATATCGCGCACTGTGAAAGGCGTCACCGCATACACCGTCTGCGCCAGCGCGATCCAGGCAACACACAGCACAAAGACGTGGCGAACAAATTTCGGCATAGCAATCATTCTCAAGATTTTCACAAACAGATCGCACCCCATCGGCTACGGCCCCCACAGGCGGTTGATATCGTTGAAGATGGCAATCGCCATGAGCGCCACCAGTATCACCACACCCAACTGCTGCAGGCGTACAGCCCATCGGTCAGACACAGCCCGACCCGTGCCCAACTCCCAAAGATAATACATCAGGTGCCCGCCATCGAGCACGGGCAGCGGCAGCAAATTGAGCACACCCAGGCTCACACTGATGAGGCCGACAAAGGTGAGGTACGCCGCCAGCCCAACGTCCGCCGAACGCCCGGCATAGTCGGCAATCGTGATCGGTCCACTGAGATTGCTCACCGAAGCCTCGCCCATCAACATCTGGCCCATCATGCGCAGGGTCAGAGCAGCCACCTCCCAGGTCTGCGTCCAACCTTTGTTGAGGCCCTCCCAAAAGCCGTAATCGACCTGTACGGTTTCGATTGGCGAGCCCACGTAGGCCGCGATACGCCCGATACGCTGACCTTCTTGCTCAACCAGATCGGGTTGCACCGCCAGGGTCACACGCTCACTGCCGCGCAGCACCCGCCATTGCTGCACCTTGATGGGACCAGCCGCACCCGAGGCCCGGATCAGTTGGCGCAGCTGCGCGCCGTCATGAACGCTCTGGCCATCAATGGACAGCACCTCGTCGCCGGTCTTCAAACCTGCACGCTCAGCGGCACCACCGGCCATCACCTCGCCCAGCACGGGGCGTGTGTACGGACCGGCAAAGCCTAGCTTTTGCATCAGGCCCGCATCGATCTGGGCGACATCCCATTGGCTCAAGGGCAGCAGCCGACTCTGCGGCGCACCTCCTTGCGCGGGACGCACCTGCAAGCGCAGGTCTTGTGACTGCACAGCCGCCTGCGTGATGAGCCAACGCAGATCCTCAAACGATCGCACCGGCGCCACATCCTCATCGTCGCGCCCCGCTGCCAGCACCCGGTCACCGCCCTGGAGCTCGGCCGCTGCGGCCACGCTGCCTGCCATCGGGTGTCCAATCACTGGCGCAGCCTGCATCACCCCCATCCAGCTCACCGCGGCATACAGCAGCATCGCCAGCAGCAGGTTGGCCAGCGGCCCGGCCGCCACGATCGCCATGCGCCGACCCACGCTCTGGTTGTTAAAGGCCAGATGCCTTTGGGCTGGCGGCACCTGCATCTCGCGCTCATCGAGCATCTTGACGTACCCGCCCAGCGGAAAAAGAGCCACCACAAACTCGCAACCGGTCTTGCCCGATCGCCAGCGCAACAGCGGCTTGCCAAAGCCCACAGAAAAGCGCAGCACCTGTACACCACAGGCGCGCGCCACACGGTAGTGCCCATACTCGTGCACCACGATCAACACCGCCAGCGCCAGCAAAAAAGCGGCAACCGTACTCATTTGCTCAGACCCACCACCGCCGAGCGCGCCACGGTGCGCGCCTGGGCGTCCAGCGCAAGCAAGTCTTCCAGCGAACCCAAGCCCGGCGGGCTCAAGCGCGCCAGGGTCTCCACATTGACCACATGAATCTGGTCAAAGCGAATCCGACCGTCCAGAAAACTCGCCACGGCGACCTCGTTGGCTGCGTTCAGTACCGCCGTCGTCCCTGCGGGCGCAGCCAAGACCTGCCAGGCAAGCTGCAACCCAGGAAAGCGTTTGTCGTGGCCGCGACTGCTCAGGGGCTCGAAGGTCATGTCAGCCATGGCGCTGAAATCAAGCGCGCTCGCCCCCGAGCCCATCCGCTCAGGCCAGGCCAGGCCGTAGGCGATCGGCACTTTCATGTCGGGCGTGCCCAACTGCGCCATCACCGAATGGTCACAAAACTGCACCATCGAATGGATGATGCTTTGGGGGTGAATCACCACCTCGATTTGCTTGGGCGTCACGCCGAACAAATAGCGCGCCTCAATCACTTCAAGCGCCTTGTTCATCATCGTCGCTGAGTCGACCGAAATTTTCTGGCCCATCACCCAGTTGGGGTGGGCACAGGCCTGCGCCGGCGAGATGGCGGCAAAACTGTCAGGGTCCCGCGTGCGAAACGGCCCACCCGAGGCGGTCAGAATCAGCTTGTCGATGCATGAAGACCAGTTCTCACGATCGCTTGGCAGAGACTGAAAAATCGCGGAGTGCTCGCTGTCGATCGGCAGCAGCGTGGCTCCTCCCTGCGCGACCGCCGCCAAAAAATAATCCGCGCCCACCACCAGCGCTTCCTTGTTGGCCAGCAGCAATCGCTTGCCCGAGCGCGCCGCAGCCAGGCAGGGCGACAAGCCAGCAGCGCCCACAATCGCCGCCATCACAATGTCGACCTCGCTGCTCGAAGCCACGTCGTCCAGCGCGGCCGCACCGGATAGCACCTCGGTGGTCAGGCCTTGTTGCGCAAGGCGCTCTGCCAGCGCCTTGGCGCTGGCGGGGTCGCTCATGACCGCGTAGCGTGGCTGATAGCGCACACACTGCGCCAGCAAGGCCTCCACCCGGGTGGCAGCGCTCAGGGCAAACACTTCAAAACGTTGCGGATGCAGCGCCATCACCTCCAAGGTGTTGACGCCGATCGACCCGGTCGAGCCCAGGATCGTGACTTTTTGCCGCATCGTTTGCCTCATCTCAGGCACCCACCCAGGCCTGCAACATCATGGCCATCGGCAGGGTCGGCAACAAGGCATCAACCCGGTCTAGCACGCCGCCGTGGCCCGGCAGCAAGCGGCTGCTGTCTTTGACGCCTGCACTGCGCTTAACCAAAGACTCCATCAAATCGCCCACCACACTCATGCCCGCCAAAAACAAACAGGCCAGCAGCAGCATGGGCCAACCAGCCTGGGCAAGGCGCGTGTACAGACTGGGCACGGTTGCGCCCAGCGCCCCGTCGGCATAGACCCAGGCGATCGCCAGCAGCAAAACACCCACGGCGCCACCCATGACGCCTTCCCAGCTCTTGCCCGGGCTGATCGATGCGGCCAGTTTGCGCGCGATCAGGCGCGAGCCCCAGGTGTGGCCCGCGAAATACGCCGCAATGTCTGCCATCCACACCAGCGTCAGAATCGACAAGAGAAAATTCACGCCGATCAGCTTGGCCTGCGCCACTGCCAGCCAGGTCAGGCATAAAGCGACCAAACCCGCCAGCCAACGCACACCCTTGCCATGCGCCGCCCAGGCCGCCACACCAGCGCGCAATGCCCAGGCGCTCAGCAGTACCCAGGCTGCTGCGCCCATCAGCCACACCCGCGGCAGCGACTCCTGCACCCAACCCAGCGCCCACAAGCCAACACACAACAGGCTGCACAGCACACCCGTGCCCATGGATGCTGCGCCTGACAGGCCATTCAGCCGCGCCCACTCCCAGGCCGCAGCGGCCATAAAAACCAAGGTGAGCGCCCAAAAGGGCTCAGGGGCCTGGGCAAACAAGGCCGGCAACAGCACGGCCAGCAATACCAGGGCTGTGATTACGCGCTGCTTGAGCATAGGACCCCGCTCAGACCTTCGAGACCGGGCTCGGCTCAGCACGGACCTGACTCGATGTCTGACCAAAACGGCGCTCGCGTTGCGCAAAAGCCTCTATCGCTGCATCGAGCGAGGCCTCGTCAAAGTCAGGCCACAGGCTGTCGGTAAAAAAATACTCGGCGTAAGCCGACTGCCAAATTAAAAAGTTGCTGATGCGCTGCTCTCCGCCCGTGCGGATCACCAGATCAGGGTCGGGCACATGCGCCAGACCCATGTGGGCACTCAAACTCTCTTCGGTGATGACGTCGCCCAAGGCCGCCGCGCGCTGCGCAGCCTGCACAATGTCCCAACGGCCGCCGTAGTTAAAGCAAACATTGATCACCAGACGATCGTTGCCAGCGGTGCGCTCTTGTGCCTGCGCCATGCCCGCAAGCATCTTGGCCGACAGGCCCTCGCGCTCGCCCACAAAATACAGCCGCACCCCTTGGTCCTTGAGTTGTTCAACCTCTTTGGCCAGGGCCTGCACAAACAGGTCCATCAGGCCCGACACCTCTTCCTGGGGGCGACGCCAGTTTTCGGTGGAAAAAGCAAACACCGTGAGCACCCGTATCCCGCGCTGCACACAGGCGCGCACGCAACGCTTGAGCGACTCGAGTCCCTGGCGGTGGCCGGCAATGCGCGGCAAAAAACGCTTCTTGGCCCAGCGCCCGTTGCCATCCATCACGATGGCGACATGGTGGGGTATCCGATTCACGGCTGTGGCT
The DNA here is from genome assembly GCA_038145425.1 of Comamonadaceae bacterium. Classification (GTDB taxonomy): domain Bacteria; phylum Pseudomonadota; class Gammaproteobacteria; order Burkholderiales; family Burkholderiaceae_C; genus Rhodoferax. The sequence goes on from JAYQPP010000025.1 coordinate 5,569, forward strand.
GGCTCAAACCGCCATGATGTCCTGTTCTTTGGCGTGCACCAGCTGGTCGATGCTGGCCACATGCCGGTCGGTGACTTTCTGGATATCGGCCTCGGCGCGCTTTTGGTCGTCCTCAGAGGCCTGCTTGTCTTTCACCAGTTTTTTCACCGCATCGTTGGCATCGCGGCGCAGGTTACGCACAGCGATCTTGGCGTTTTCACCTTCGTTGCGCACCAGCTTGGTCAGCTCCTTGCGCCGCTCCTCAGACATCGGCGGCATCGGCACGCGGATCAGGTCACCCATGGACGCCGGGTTCAGTCCCAGGTCGCTGTCGCGAATCGCTTTCTCGATCTTCGCACCCATGCCTTTTTCCCAGGGCTGCACACTCACCGTGCGTGGATCAAGCAGCGACACATTGGCCACCTGGCTGATCGGCACCATTGAGCCGTAATAGTCCACCTGAACGGAATCAAGGATCGCCGGATTGGCACGACCGGTGCGAATCTTGGTCAGGTTGTGCTTGAAAGCGTCGATGGACTGGTCCATCTTGCTCTGAGCGTGGGTCTTGATTTCGGCAATCGACATGGCTTCCTCCAGATTTCAATGCCCGCCATGCATCGCGGGCGCAAGCACGGCCTTAGGCATACACCAGCGTGCCTTCGTCCTCGCCCATCACCACCCGGCGCAGGGCGTCGTGCTTCAGGATCGAAAACACCTTGATCGGCAGCTTCTGGTCACGGCACAAGGCAAACGCAGTGGCATCCATGATGCCCAGATTTTTGACCATCGCCTCGTCAAACGACAACCGCGCATAACGCGTCGCGTTCGGGTCTTTCTTGGGATCAGCGCTGTACACGCCATCAACCTTGGTCGCCTTGAGCACCACCTCCGCACCGATCTCGGCACCACGCAGCGCTGCGGCGGTATCCGTGGTGAAAAAGGGGTTGCCGGTTCCCGCGGCAAAAATCACGATCTTGCCCTCTTCCAGGTACTGCAGCGCTTTCGGGCGCACATAGGGCTCGACCACCTGCTCAATACCGATGGCCGACATCACGCGCGCGGGCTGGCCGGCTTTCTCAAAGGTGTCGCCCAGGGCAAGCGAATTCATCACCGTGGCCAGCATGCCCATGTAGTCAGCTGTGGCACGGTCCATGCCGACAGCACCGCCTGCGACGCCCCTGAAGATATTGCCACCGCCAATCACCACCGCGACCTGCACGCCCAGGCGGGTCACGTCGCACACCTCTTGCACCATACGTACGATGGTGTCGTGGTTGATGCCGAAGGCGTCATCACCCATCAAGGCCTCACCGGACAACTTCAACAAGATACGCTTGTGGACCGGCTCGGGGGTGGGCATGGGTGACTCCAAATTCAAGGTGACGGGCAAACAGGCGCCATCTTACGCAGACTGTTGGGCGGCTGCGACCTGCGCGGCCACTTCAGCAGCAAAGTCGTCGACCTTTTTCTCAATGCCCTCACCCACCACATAGAGCGTAAAACCCTTCACGCTGGTGGATGCGGCCTTGAGCATCTGCTCGACGGTTTGCTTGTCGTTTTTCACAAACGCCTGGTTGAACAGCGAAACTTCCTTCAGGAATTTTTGCACACCGCCTTCAACCCGCTTGGCCACGATCTCGGGCGGCTGAACCGGCTTGCCGGCCGCGGTCGCTGTGGCAGCGTCTTCAGCGGCTTTGGCCATGGCCACCGAGCGCTCGCGCTCAACCAATTCGGATGGCACATCTGCGCTGGACAGCGCCACGGGCTTCATGGCAGCCACGTGCATCGCAACATCTTTTGCAGCAACCTCGTTGCCGTCGAATTCAACCACCACACCAATGCGGGTGCCGTGCAGGTAAGAAGCCAGCTTGCTGCTGCCGTCAAAGCGCTTGAAGCGCCGAATCGTCATGTTTTCGCCGATCTTGCCCACCAGGCCTTTGCGCACATCTTCCAGCGTCGGGCCAAAGCCTTCTTGCGCGTAGGGCAAGGCGCTCAGGGCGGCCAAGTCGGCCGGATTGTGTTGCGCCACCAGCCCAGCAGCGGCCTGCGCCATCGCCAGGAAGCTGTCGTTCTTGGTGACGAAGTCGGTTTCGCAGTTCACTTCCAGCATCGCGCCAGCGTTGCCATGCCCAGCGAATGCCACCACGCCCTCAGCTGTCACGCGGCTTGATGCCTTGCCGGCCTTGCTGCCGAGCTTGACGCGCAACAACTCTTCGGCCTTGGCCATGTCGCCCTCGGCTTCGGTCAGGGCGCGTTTGCACTCCATCATGGGCGCGTCGGTCTTGCCGCGCAGTTCAGCCACCATGCTTGCGGTAATTGCAGCCATTTATCTCTCCGTACTCAGTTCATCGATTCAAAACAGTTAAAAAAAAGGGGCGATCAAGCCCCCTTTTTCTCGGGGTGAACAATCGCTCAGGCCTGTGCCTCGTCGACTTCCACAAATTCGTCAGCGCTTTCGCCGCCGGCAGCCTTGACCACGTCTTGCACCGCGTTCGCACGGCCTTCCAGAACCGCGTCCGCAATGCCGCGTGCGTACAGCGTGACGGCCTTGGCCGAGTCATCATTGCCAGGAATCACGTAGTCCACGCCTTCTGGCGAATGGTTGCTGTCCACCACAGCCACCAGCGGGATGCCGAGCTTGCGCGCCTCGGAAATCGCAATCTTGTGGTAGCCCACGTCGATGATGAAGATCGCATCCGGCAGCGTGCTCATGTCCTGAATGCCGCCCAGGTCTTTTTCCAGCTTGGCCAGCTCGCGGGTGAACATCAGCTGTTCTTTCTTGCTCATGCTGTCCAGGCCGGCTTCTTGCTGCGCTTTCATGTCTTTAAGGCGCTTCACCGAGGTCTTCACCGTCTTGAAATTGGTCAGCATGCCGCCCAGCCAGCGCTGGTCCACAAATGGCACGCCGGCGCGGCGCGCTTCTTCGGCAACCGTCTCGCGCGCCTGGCGCTTGGTGCCCACCATCAACACCGTGCCGCCTTTGGCGGAGACATCGCGCACGAACTTGGCGGCCTCCTGGAACATCGGCAAGGACTTTTCCAGGTTGATGATGTGAATTTTGTTGCGATGGCCAAAAATGAAGGGGGCCATCTTGGGGTTCCAGAAGCGGGTCTGGTGTCCGAAATGAACACCGGCTTCCAGCATGTCGCGCATGGAGACAGACATTGAAATTACTCCGAAGGTTAGGTCTTAAATCCAGCTTGTCTTGATCGGGCAAGCCTTACGAGGCTATTGACCCAAACAACACCTTGGCTAAGCTGGTTTGCGTTTAGCTTTGACTCGGGTACCAGCCCCTATTGGCAGGCCTCGAATGCAAAGCCCAAGGAGTATACCACTGAGAAGTTTTTAAAACGGGCATTTCAAAGAGGCTCATGCCAGCGCACCATCGCCTCGTTTGCCACGACGTTCGCGCGAAACGCTGCCACCGACCCATGCGCCGTCCTCGGCCTAAGCGCTGGCGCCGGCAACAAGAGCTCAGCACAGCGCCACGCGCCAGGGTTTATCATCAAATCCAAAACGACTGTATGGTCGCGTAGCGGCCTTGTCTGACACACCACTTAAACAGGCCTGACATGCAAGTGACCTTCTGGGGCGTTCGCGGCTCGATTCCCTCTCCGGGACCGGCCACCGTTCGCTACGGCGGCAACACCACCTGTATCGCGGTGCGCACCGATGCCAACGACCTGCTGATCCTGGACGCGGGCACCGGCATTTATCCGCTGTCTCGCACCCTGCAGGCCGAACACCCCCTGCAAGCGCACCTGCTCATCACGCATTCGCACTGGGACCATATTCATGGGCTGCCGTTTTTTGAGCCCAATTTTGTCGAAGGCAACCTGCTGCACCTCTACGGTCTGGCCGACCCCCTTGGCAAGAAAGGCATCGAGCATGTGCTCGACGTGCAGCTGCAGCACAGCTACTTTCCGGTACTTGAGTCGGAAATGAAAGGCCGGGTTGTGCCCCACACAGTCAAAGCTGGTGAACGCACGCGCATCGGCTCGGCCTGGGTCACGCCCTACCCGACCTGCCACCCGGTGGCCAGCTTGGGCTACCGCATCGAGGCCGACGGCAAGTCAATGTTTTTCACGGGCGACCACGAACCGCCCGAGGCGGCGCTGGACCCGGCGCATCCTGACTTCGAGCAACAGCGCCAGGCGGCCCGCGCGCTTGAGCAACAGTTGATCGACGGCATGTCAGGCGTTGACCTTTTGATTGCCGACAGCTCTTACACCAGCGCAGAGTACCCGGCCAAGCGCGGCTGGGGACACGGCACCTTTGCCAGCAGCCTGCACTACGCCGAGCGTGCCCGCGTCGGCACCCTGGCCTTCACCCACCATGAGCCTACGCGCAGCGACGACGAGCTCGAAGCCGCTTTCGCGCAGGCCATGCAGCAACGGCCGCGCCAGGGCTGGCAGGCGCAATGCCTTTTGGCCAAAGAGGGCTTGCGCCTGAGCCTGTAAATCGCAATGCACGCCATCAAAGCCGGCGCGGCCTGCGACCTTTTCGACACCAAGCAGACCCGCGCCATTGAGCACACGCTCAGCCAGCAGTTGCCTGCCCACACCCTGATGCAGCGCGCAGGCTCAGCCGTGGCCCGGCTCGCACTGGCCCTTGCCCCCAATGCACGATCGATCTGGCTGGCCTGTGGCCCCGGCAACAACGGCGGCGATGGGCTGCAAGCGGCCGCCTATTTGCAAGCCATGGGCAAGCGCTGTCATGTGAGCTGGGCGGGCGCTGAGCACAGCATGAGCGCTGATACCGCGCAAGCTCTGGCGCAAGCGCGACAGGCCGGCGTGAACTGGTGCGACAGCCTCGACGAGGTCGCCGCATCGGTTGACCTGTGCGTCGATGCCATGCTCGGCCTGGGCAGCCACGGCCGGCCCATTGAGGGCCGGTTGGCCCAATGGATTGCCCAGATGGCGCAGCACGGCGCGCCAGTGCTCGCAGTCGACCTGCCCAGTGGCCTCGAGCCCGACACGGGCGAACCCAACACACTGGCGGTGCGCGCCAGCCACACCATCAGCCTGCTCACGCTCAAGCCCGGCCTCTTCACCGGCCACGGCCGTGACCTGTGCGGTCAGGTCTGGCTCGAAAGCTTGCAAATGCCAGAAGATGCGCCGCTGACACTGCCGCGCCCCGCAGCCCGCCTGCTCGACGCACCCACGCCGCGAACACGCCTGCATGCCAGCCACAAAGGAAGCTACGGCGATGTCGCTGTGCTCGGTGGCGGCGCTGGCATGGCTGGCGCCGCTGTCCTTGCCGGCAGCGCAGCCTTACACGGTGGCGCCGGGCGCGTCTATGTCAGCCTGCAAGATCCAAGCGCACCCAGCTACGACCCCTGCCAGAGCGAACTCATGTTCCGCCCGGCCCAGGCGCTGGACTTGTCTTCCATGGCGGTGGTGTGTGGCTGCGGCGCAGGTGAACACGCCAGCGCGTTGCTTGGCCTGGCACTGCCTGCATCGGGGCCCCTGGTGCTCGATGCTGACGCGCTCAATGCGCTGGCAGCTGAGAGCCAGCTGGCTGAAGCCCTGCGCGCACGCAGCAGGCGCGGCTTGGCAACCGTCATCACCCCACATCCACTCGAAGCCGCTCGCCTGCTGGCTTGCGGCAGCGCCGATGTGCAGCGTGACCGCCTGGGCGCAGCACAGCGCCTGGTGCAATCCCTGCACTGTTGCGTGGTGCTCAAAGGCTCGGGCACGGTCATCGCCATGGCCGGCCAGGTCGCACAGATCTGCCCCACGGGCAATGCCAAACTGGCGACAGCCGGAACGGGTGATGTGCTCGCCGGCTTGATTGGCGCACGCCTGGCGCAGGGCCACAGCGCATGGGAAGCCGCCTGTTCGGCGGTCTACCAGCACGGCGCCCTGGCCGACCAGTGGCCCGCCAACGAGGCGCTGACAGCCGGGCGACTGGCGCGCGCCCTCATCCCCTAGCCGCGGCCAGCAAAGGGCATTTTGGTAGCCATGACGGTGTGAAACATCACGTTGGCCTCGAGCGGCAAATTGGCCATGTAAACCACCGACTGGCCCACAATGTTGACGTCCATCACCGGCTCGATCTTGGTCTCACCGTTGGCCTGCAACACACCGGTCTGCATACGCTGCGTCATCTCGGTGGCGGCGTTGCCAATGTCGATCTGCCCCACCGCAATGTCGTGCTTGCGCCCGTCCAGTGATGCGGTCTTGGTCATGCCTTTGACAGCGTGCTTGGTCGAGGTGTAGGCAATCGAGTTGGGGCGCGGCGTGGTCGCCGAAATCGAGCCGTTGTTGATGATGCGCCCGCCACGGGGCGTTTGCGCCTTCATCACACGAAAAGCCTGGCGCAGACACAAAAACATGCCCGTCAGGTTCACATCGACCACGTTTTGCCATTGGGCCAGCGTGAGGTCTTCCAGGCCAATGGCGGGCGCGCCGGTACCGGCGTTGTTAAACAGCAGGTCAACCCTGCCAAACGCGGCGACCGCTTTGTCAAACAGCGCCACCACGTCGGCTTCCTTGCTCACGTCGGAAGGCACAGCCAACGCGCGAGCACCCGCGCCTGACGCGGCCACAGCGTCGAGCAGCGGCTGCTCACGACGCCCCGCTAAAACCACCTGCCAGCCGTCGGCAAGCAAGGCCAGCGCTGAGGCCTTGCCAATGCCGCTGCCGGCGCCCGTGACGATTGCAACCTTGTTCTTTTGGTTCATATGAATTCCTTGTTGGATGAAGCCCCATCGCCTCAGCGCGATCCGCGACGATTTTTGCGGGAGAGCTTGCGTTCATTATCCCGCGAAGCTTTTTTGCCAGCCTTTTTAGGCGCCGCTTTCGCGCCGCTTGGGCGCACCGAGGTCCCCAGCGCCACGCCGCGGGTCTTGCGCGAAGCCGGCGCCTTGGCAGCCGAACCACGTGGTACAGGCATCAAGGCGTCCTGCCCTCTCAAACCAGGCAGCGGCATGCCGCCATGTTCGGGGATGAGGCGAAAGTCGATACGCCGCCCGTCCAGGTCCACGCGGGAGACCTGCACCTGCACGCGTGAGCCAATGCCATAGCGCAACCCCGTGCGCTCGCCGCGCAGTTCCTGGCGCACCTCATCGAAGCGGTAGTACTCGCCACCAAGCTCGGTGATGTGCACCAACCCCTCCACGTACATGGCATCGAGCGTGACAAAAATACCAAAGCTCGTGACCGCGCTGACCACGCCTGAAAACTCCTCGCCCAGATGGTCGCGCATGTACTTGCACTTGAGCCAGGCTTCCACGTCTCGACTGGCCTCATCGGCACGGCGTTCGTTCGCGCTGCAGTGCCGGCCAGCGGCCTGCCAGCCCTGCATCTCGGCGCTGAGCTTGCGCGGCTTGGCCGATGCGCCAGCGCCCTTGCCAGCTTGGTTTTTCTCCAGCCGGCGCGCCAGCTTGGCCTGCGCCTCGCCCGGTGTGGGCAGGCTGGGCAGCTGGTAGCGTGTCTTGCCCAGAATCGCCTTGATCACCCGGTGCACCAGCAAGTCCGGGTAACGGCGGATCGGGCTGGTGAAGTGGGTATAAGCCTCGAAAGCCAGGCCGAAGTGGCCGCTGTTGGTCGGCGTGTAGATCGCCTGCTGCATCGATCTGAGCAGCATGGCATGAATCTGCGCCGCATCGGGCCGGTCCTTGGTGGCCTCGGCGAGCGCCTGAAATTCCGACGGGCTGGGCTCATCGCTGATGCTTAGGCCCACGCCAAGCGCCTTCAGGTAATTGCGCAGGACCTCTTTTTTCTCCGGCGTCGGGCCCTCGTGCACCCGGTACAGGCCGGTATGCTTGTGCTGGGCGATGAAGTCTGCGCTGCACACATTGGCCGCCAGCATCGCCTCTTCAATCAGGCGGTGTGCATCATTGCGCACACGGGGCACGATTTTTTCGATGTGCCCGACCTCGTCGCACACGATCTGGGTCTCGACCGTATCAAAGTCCACCGCGCCGCGGCGCTGCCGCGCAGCCAGCAGCGCGCGGTACAGGTCGTGCAGGTGAATCAGGTCGCCCACGCGCGCCTTGTGACGCATGGCCTCGGGCCCACGGGTGTTGGCCAGGATCGCAGCCACCTCGGTATAGGTCAGGCGGGCGTGGCTGAACATAACCGCCGGGTAGAACTGGTAGGCGCTGACCTCACCGTCTGTGCCAACCAGCATGTCGCAGACCATGCACAAGCGCTCAACCTCGGGGTTGAGCGAGCACAGCCCGTTGGAGAGCTTCTCGGGCAGCATCGGAATCACCCGCCTGGGAAAGTACACGCTGGTGGCGCGGTCGTAGGCATCCACGTCAATGGCCGAGCCGGTCTGAACATAGTGGCTCACATCAGCAATCGCCACCAGCAAACGCCAGCCCTGCTTGGCGCTGGGGCCTCGTCCCACGCGCACTGGCTCGCAATACACCGCATCGTCAAAGTCGCGCGCATCCTCGCCGTCAATCGTGACCAGCGGCACATCGGTCAGGTCCACGCGGTTGCGCTTGTCCGCCGCTTGCACCTGGTCTGGCAGGATGCGCGCCTGCGCCAGGCAGGCCTGCGAAAAAGCGTGCGGCACGCCGTACTTGCGCACCGCAATTTCAATTTCCATACCTGGGTCGTCAATATCGCCCAGTATTTCCTTGATGCGCCCGACGGGCTGGCCAAACAGCGCCGGCGGCTCGGTCAGTTCGACCACGACCACCTGCCCGGGCTTGGCCTGCCCGGTGGCGGCCTTGGGGATCATCACGTCCTGGCCGTAACGCTTGTCCTCGGGCGCCACAATCCAAATGCCACCCTCGTGCAGCAAACGCCCGATGATGACCTGGCTGCTGCGCTCCACAATTTCAACCACGCGGCCTTCAGGGCGGCCCTTGCGGTCATTGCGCACAATGCGCACCTTGACCCGGTCCTTGTGCAAAACAGCCCGCATTTCATTGGGTGCGAGGTAAATATCGGCCTCACCATCGTCGCGCACCACAAAGCCGTGACCGTCGCGATGACCGCTCACCACACCGGCAATTTCATCCAGCGAGAAGCCGGTTTTTTGCATATTTTTGATACAATTTTCCTTCCTGAGATGCCCAGGTGGCGGAATTGGTAGACGCACTAGTTTCAGGTACTAGCGGGTAACTCCGTGGAGGTTCGAGTCCTCTCTTGGGCACCAATGTTAATGAATCGCGACACCCCGGTTTTGCCCGGGTCTCGCATCGAAGGCCGCGCCACAGCGCGGTTTTTTTTCGCTCACTTGTCACTAAATCGGCTGCGCCAGCAGGTCGTGGCCTTGCGTGCCCACTACGCGCGCACGCGTGAACTCACCGACTTTCATGGTTTTGCTGATTTTCTCGGGCGCAAGCAAGCGCACCACGCCATCGATCTCAGGCGCATCCGCATAACTGCGCCCCACAGCGCCCTTTCTCCCCAGGTTTGGTGCATGGTCCACCAGCACCTGCATGGTGGCACCGATGCGCTCACGCAGCTTGGCAGCAGACACTGCCTCAGCCACTTCCATAAAACGCGCGCGGCGCTGCTCGCGCAGTGCCTCAGGCAACATGCCGGGCAAGGCATTGGCTGCTGCGCCGTCCACCGGACTGTAAGCAAAACAGCCGGCGCGATCGATCCGCGCCTCGCGCATGAAGTCCAGCAAGTGCGCAAACTCGGCCTCGGTTTCACCCGGAAAGCCGGCAATAAAGGTGCTGCGAATCACCAGCTGGGGACAAACGTTGCGCCACTGCTCGATGCGCTCCAGGTTGCGCTCGCCGCTGGCCGGGCGCTTCATGCGCTTTAAGACATCGGGGTGGCTGTGCTGAAACGGCACGTCCAGATACGGCAGGATCAGGCCGCTGGCCATCAGCGGCAGGATGTCATCGACGCTGGGATAGGGGTACACATAGTGCATGCGCACCCAGGCGTCGTACTGTTGCGCCATCTCACCCAAAGACTGGGCCAGTTCTAAGAGTCGCGTTCGAATCGGCTTACCGTCCCAAAAACCCGTGCGGTATTTCACATCCACGCCGTAAGCCGAGGTGTCTTGGCTGATCACCAGCAGCTCTTTCACGCCGCCTTCAAACAAGGCCTGCGCCTCGCGCAGCACATCGCCAATCGGACGCGAGACCAGATCGCCGCGCATGGACGGGATGATGCAAAACGTGCAACGGTGGTTGCAGCCCTCGCTGATCTTCAAATATGCGTAATGGCGCGGCGTGAGCTTGATGCCTGCCGAGCCAAAGGCGTTGGGGATCAGGTCGACAAAGGGGTCGTGGGGTTTGGGCAGGTGCGCATGCACCGCATCCATCACCTCCTGCGTGGCGTGCGGGCCGGTGACGGCCAGCACACTGGGGTGCATCTGGCGCACCAGATTAGCGCCACCCTCGCCGGTCTTGGCACCTAGGCAGCCAGTCACGATCACCTTGCCGTTTTCGGCCAGGGCCTCGCCAATCGTGTCCAGGCTTTCCTTGACCGCGTCGTCGATAAAGCCGCAGGTGTTGACGATCACCAGGTCTGCGCCGTCGAAGGTCTTGGCGGTTTGGTAACCCTCGGCGCTGAGCTGGGTGAGGATGAGTTCCGAATCGGTCAGCGCCTTAGGACAACCCAGGCTGACAAAACCCACCCTGGGCGCGGCGGCCGGCGCTAGCATCTCTGACTTAACGGGCAACACGTTCAGGTCTTGTTCTTCAGGCCAAAAGCGTCCATGAACTGACCCGCCTGTTTCTGCATGTTTTCCTGCATTTGCGTCATCAGCCGCTGCGACTGCTCCAGGCTGCCGCCCATCATGGCCTGCAGAGCTGGCGCCTGCAGCTTCATGTATTGCTGCCACATGTCCGGCGTGAAGGCCTTGGACTGCTCGGCCATGCGCGACTGCATGTCCACCAGTGTCTGGATGTTTTTCTCCAGGTAGCCACCGAGCATGCCCTGCATGGCGTTGCCGTAAAAACGAATCAGGTTTTCCAGCACGGGTGCGGTGAACATGGGCGAGCCACCAGCCTCTTCCTCCAGAATGATTTGCAAGAGGATGCTGCGGGTCAGGTCTTCCGATGTTTTGGCATCGCGCACCTCAAAGGCCTGGCGCTGCATCACCAGGTCTTTCACCTGCGCCAGGGTGATGTAGTTGGAGGTTTGCGTGTCGTACAGCCGACGGTTCGGATACTTCTTGATGATGCGAACCGCATCGGCAGCGGTCTCGCTGGTCTGGCTAGCCTTTTTCATGCGTGGTGCTCGGGGTGCCTTGGCCCCCCGCTGAAATATGAGAGGGCCATTGTAGGGAGTCTGCTGATGGGGCCCACGCCCACCACACTAGCGCAGCAAGGTGGGCTGCGCGCGCCACGCCCAGGGGGCGACCGGGTGATGGCGCAGGTGCTATCGGCCGTGAATTTGCATGGGCTCGAAGAAGTATTGGTAGCCACCGAGCTGGCATTACAGGCCGGTCGGGTCAGTGCCGAGCATGTGCTCAATGTGATTGCTCGGCTCAAAGAGCCTGTGCCAGCGCGCCTAGAAGTCAACACGCCTTTGCAACTGAGCACGCCAGCGCTTGCCAACTTGGAGCGCTATGACGCTTTGAGAGTTGAGCAGGAGGCCCGCCATGAGTGATGTGGTCGCTGGGCTCAAATCATTAAGCCTGTACGGTATGGCTAGTGCATGGCCGGAAGTTCTGGGAACGGCCAGGATGAAAACGCTAGACCATGAGGTGGTGCTGCACCAACTGATCAAGTCAGAGGCCGCGCAGCGCGAGGTGCGCTCCATGGCCAACCAAATGCGGGTGGCGCGCTCCCCATCACACCGGGATTTGACGGGGTTTGACTTTATGCAGGCGCATGTGGATGAGGGCTTGGTCAAGCGGTTGCATGAATTGCAGTTCGTGGACTTGGCACACAACGTGGTGTTTGTGGGTGGGCCGGGCACGGGCAAGACGCACTTGGCTACTAGTCTTGGGGTGCAAGCCATTCGAGCTAAGGGCAAGCGGGTTCGTTTCTTCTCCACGGTGGAGTTGGTCAACGCCTTGGAGCTTGAGAAATCGCAGAACAAGCACGGGCAGTTGGCCAATCGCCTGATGTACGTTGACCTGGTGATCTTGGATGAAATGGGATATTTGCCGTTCACCCAGTCAGGTGGTGCCTTGCTGTTTCATCTGCTCTCTAAGCTGTACGAGCGCACCAGCGTGGTGATCACAACCAACCTGAACTTCTCGGAGTGGGCCAATGTGTTTGGAGACGCCAAGATGACCACAGCCTTGCTGGACCGCCTCACGCACCATTGCCACATCGTGGAAACGGGCAATGAGAGCTGGCGTTTCAAGCACTCTCAAGCAGTCAGCCAGGGGGTCAAACAGTCCAAAACGAAAGGAGCTAAAAACACGCAACAGCTAAACTTATCCACAACCGAATAAGCCAAATCTTTTAAAACCAGTGGGTCAATATTCGATGCAAACACTGGCTCAGTTTGTCTGGCTAATCAACAGGCGTGCTGTCTTTTCGCTGCTTGATGACGCGCTGAATCTCACGCACCATGGCAACCATGTCCACCGGCTTGGCCAGAAAGCCATTCATCCCGGCGCGAGCAGTTCTCTCGCGTTCATGGTCCATCAGCTTGCCAGTCATGGCCAGCACAGGCACGGCCCGAAGCTCGGCACGCTGCTCGCGTCGAATACAGCGCGTCGCCTCCAGCCCGTCCATGCCGTCCATCTGCAAGTCCATCAGGACCGCATCAAACATCGGCTCGGCCTGTCGCAACATCGACAGGGCACTCTCGCCACTGGGGGCGGTGCTGACCCGGGCGCCACAGACATCCAACATGGCCTGCGCAGCCAGCAAATTGGGCTCCTGGTCGTCCACCACCAGCACATGCAGGCCCTGCAGCGAGGTGTCTGTCACCGGCTCGTAAGCCTGCCGCCCGCTCGACGCGGCAGGCGCAAGCTGGCCTGAGGTCGCTTCAGCCTGGGCCTTGCGCTGCACCTCGGCCTGCTCCGGCGCCTGGTCCTGGCCCCCGGCCTCAGCGTTCGGCGCTTGAGCCTGTGCGTTTTGAGCCTGTGTCAACTGCGACCGGGCCAGAAACTGGGTGCGGGTCTGCAAAGCCTTATCGGCCTGAAAAGCCGGGCCTTGCAAACCATGGGTACTGTCAGACACAAAGCCCGGCTCATCGCTCACAGGTACAAGCGCAAACACCAGGGTAAAGCCGGCCAGCGTGCCCACGCCCAGCTGGCTTTGCACCTGCAGTTCGCCGCCCATGGCTGCCACAATGTCTTTTGAAATCGCCAGGCCCAGGCCTGCACCGGAAAAACGGCGTGTGTCCGTCATGTCGGCCTGCATAAAAGGCTGAAACAAATTCGACTGCGTTTGCTCACTCATACCGATGCCAGAGTCCTGCACGGCAAAGTCAACGCCGATTTCCTGATCAGACTGGTAGGCCACGCGTGCCGAGACCTTGATCGAGCCCTCCTCGGTGTACTTGATGGCGTTGTTCACTAAGTTGAGCAAGACCTGCCGAAGCCGCATGGCATCGAGCTCTACCAGTGCCACGAGCTTGGGGTCTATGGTGACAAACATGCTCACCCGAGGCTTGGCCGGCAATTGCCCGATCAGCGCCTTGATGGTCGACATGACCGCAAAAACGCGCCCTGGCGCAAGGTGCAGCACAAACTTGCCGGAAGACAGACTGCTGAAATCGAGCACGTCATTGAGCACAGAAAGCAAGACTTCGCTGCCCTGCAGCGCGGTGTCGACCTGCGCCCTGGCGCCTGCGGACAGGTCACGCCGATAGCCCAGCACCTGCAACATGCCCATGACCCAGTTCAGCGGCGTTCGGATCTCGTGGCTCATGATGGCCAGGAACTGGCTCTTGGCCTGGCTGGCCACCTGCGCCTGGTCGCGCGCCAGGGCCAGCTCAAGCTCACGCTGACGGCCTTCGGAGATATCAAACACCGTCATGCGCACATACGCGACCTCACCCGAGGCGTCCCGCGCCAGGCTGGCGTTGACGCTAACCGGCATCAGGCTGCCGTCAGCCAGGACCATGTCCATCTCCAGGTTTTCCAGTGCCTGCCCACCGAGTACCTGCCGAAAAGCCAGCCGGAAGGGCTCAACGCTGGAAGGCGAGAGCAAGCCCGCCAACGGCTTGCCAAGCACCTGGGCTGGGGTGCGGCCCAGCCAATCGAGCTCAATGGCGTTCATGCTGATAACGCGGCCCGCGCTGTCCAGAGAGTGGTAGCCACATGGGGCGTTGTCGTACAGGTCCTGCATCTCGATGCTGACCTTCTCGGCAAGCGCACGCGAGCGCTCCGCCGATTCCTGGAGCTGCTTCGACAGCGCCGCCATCTCGGCGAGCTCACGCTCGCGACGATGCGACTCGCCCAGATCAATCAGCTCAAACAGCCACGCGCCCAGGCCCGGTTGCGGTAGCGGGGTCGCTGTGATCTGAACGTCGAGTTCACGCCCGTCAGGCCCTGCACCCGTGTAGGCCCAACGCAAATCCGTGTTGGACGGCGTGGTCACATCAAGCGCTTTTTGCCAGCCCAGTGCTGCCCAGTTGGCGTCTTGCACCAGGCTCAAGGCCTTGCCCGAGGGCTGTGCAATGCCCAGCAAAGCTGCTGCGCGCGGATTGAACCAGCGCACCGTGCCGCGCGGCCCACTGAGAATCGCCCCAACGCTGCTGGCTTGCAGCATGGTCTGCAGCCTACTCGCCTCAGCGGCGCGTGCGATTTCGTCACGTCGCAACATGTTACGCCGCAGCCCAAAAAACACCAGCATCGTCAGCAAGGTGGAGCCGCTCAGCGCCAACTGCACAGCGCCGGCCAGCGCGGGGGCATGCCCCGCACCGCCCTGCGAGGCAAGCTTGATCCACCATGCATCAGGGCCGAATGATGCAAGCCCAGGTTTTTGTAGACTGAGGGCGCCAAGCAAGGGGATCCTTGGGCCCTGCTCGCCGGCCAGGTCCTGTTGCCAGCCTGCGCTCTCCCATTGGAAAACAACCCCCCCCTGGCCCTGGCCCTGGCCCTGCCCCAAGCCCAAGCGGAGCGGGCCAGCGCCACCCAGCATCGCGTCCACGTCGATCACGGCAGCGACGAGCCCCTTGAACTGCCCCGCCTCATCAAAAACCGGCACGCCATAGTGCAGGCGCCCCGCACCGCTCTGGCCGTAGCGGGCAAAGCCCACCCAGCCAGGCCGGCGCTCATCGACCCTTTTTTGCCACGCGGCAGCAACCACGCCGTCTTTCAACAGGTCCACACCCTCGGACAACAAGGCTTGATCTGCAGGCGCATGCACGCCCAGGCTGACCACACCCTCTGGCGCCCAGTAAAGGCCTGTGAAAGCCGGCAACAAGTCCTCAAAGAAAAACATTTGCAAGCTGACTCGTGTTACATCAAAACGCAATGCCGGGATCTCCCTTGCCGCAAGCTGCGAAAGCGAGCTCAGAGCCCTCGCGTCATCGACCAGCGCCAAAGTCTGCGCAGACAGCTCGGCCCGAGCCTCGGCACTGGCGTCACGCTGGGCGTCGCGGTACCACACGAACACAAGCACCGCGCTCATCACAGCAGCAAGCACAAAAGCGCTTATTGAGCCGACCCACAGCTGTCGGCGCTCGTGCGGCTGCAGCGCCTCATGCGTATCTTCTTTGCGCTCGACGCGTTCTGCCTGAGCCTCGATCACGCGATTAAGCCACGCCAGCACCACAAACAAAACGCTGGCTGCGCCCAGATGCAGCCAGGGCAGGGCCTGACTTAGCCGCACGTCGGGTGCGAGCAAAAAAACAAACAGCAAGAACACGGCCGCGGCAAGCTGCCAGCGCCACTGCTGCGGGCGCAAGAGCGCCGCAAGCACACCAATCAGAGGCAACACGCCCAAAGCCTCCTCACCAAAGCGCCACAAGCCGCTGGCGATAAACACCAGGAGCAGCAACACACCGCCGTTGAGCAAAACCCCATCGCGCGCTCTGGCCAACCATAGCCATGCGGCAATTACCGCTATCAAAGACAGCTGAAGCCCGATAGACCCAAGTGTCGCGTGCGCGCTGGCCAACATGAGAATTGGTGCAATAATCAGCACCACGCCCAAGCCACACCACAACAAAGACGTGCGGGCCGCATCAAGCGTGCCGCCGCGCAAGGCCTGACGCAGCCACAGCACCACACAAACAAACACCAACACCGAAATCGCCCAGGCACGGGCCAGCAGCCGGATCGCCGCTGCCCCGTCCTGGGCCTGCTGCAGCAGCAAAAAAGTGGCCAACGCGAAGCCGCTTAGCGTCAGCAGGCTGCCCGCCAGCAACCAGCGCTGCTGGCGCTGCACATCGCTGGCCACGAAAAACATGGTGGCCCCGGCAAATAAACAGGCGGCGAGCGGCCAGACCCAGAGAATGAATATGCCAGCCTGGTGGGCAGCAAATAACGACAGCGCCGCGCCCATGACCCACAGCCCCATCATCGTCCACCGAAGCTGCCTTGTCGACAGATCAGGTAATTTGACAAATGCCCACGCCGCCAAACCGCCGAGGGCACCCAAGCCCAGGAAGGTGATCGCCCAATCGGTCCTCCCCAACTGCAAGCCCGAGGCCGGCCAGATCATGGAGCGAAAAAAGACCAGGAAAGTAGTCGAGAGCGCGGCGACCAACACCAGGCGCAGGGCGTAAGCGCTCACGGCCTTGACACGATGCGGCTCGGGCTGGCTAGCGGTGCTGTCGGGAACGGCGCTCGCGGACATGGGCATTGGCAAGATGTTGCAGCTTCAGGGCCACCGGCCTGGCCGGCTGTTGGCAGCCCTACGGATCTCAACTCGGGCGCAAGCATACACGCAATGCGCTGTGCAGGGCTTCAAGCAGCCTAGCGCGGCCTGCACAGCGCCACAGCCGGCGCTGCTGTTGGCAGCCCCAAGCGCTGCCATGGCGCATCAACACCCGTCCACAGGCGCGGGCAGCAGCACACCAGGGGCCTGATTGGCGTACACCGACTCGATCAGGGCTGCGCGGCGCCTCAGCACCGCGCGCTGGTTGATCGAACCTTTGTCGGTGAGCTCACCGTGGTCGATCGACAAGGGCTCGGTGAGCACCAGCGCGCGCGCCACCCGGTTGGCGCTGCCGGTGCCTGCACGCCAGAGCCGGTCAAGCAGCGCCTGGAAAAATCCGCGCACCAACGGCTGGGCCATCAGCGCAGGCGCGTCCATGGCCTCTAGCTCGGCCGCCGAGCGCGCCACGCCAGCCTGCGCCAGCAGGCGGCGACACTCGTCCCAGCGCGCCACGATCAGCACGGTGATGTCGGATCGGTTCAGGCCTGCGACCACCGCGTCCTGCACACAGGGGCTGCCAGCTGCCACGATGGCTGCGCGCAGCGGCCCGACGCTGACAAAAGTGCCGGTGGCAAGCTTGAAGTCCTCGGCCATGCGGCCGTCAAACAACAGGCCCTCGCGTGCATCGGCCGGGTTCACCCAGCGCACGGCATCACCGGTGCGGTAAAAGCCCTCGTCGTCAAACGCCTCGGCACTGAGCACGGGCTCGCGCCAGTAGCCCGGCATGAGGTTGGGGCCTCGAAAACGGATCTCGGTCTTGGCGTACGGGCCCTGCCCCTCGGGCACCAGCTTGGCCTCAACGCCCGGGCACGGCAAGCCGATATGGCCTGAGCGCAAGCGCCCTGCACGCAGTGCAAAGGTGCACGAGGGCGAAGCCTCGGTCATGCCAAGACCGGTAAACATGGGAATGCGCTCGCCCACCGTGGCCTCAGCCTGACGCTCGAGCAAGTCCCACACCGCCTGCGACAGGCCAGCGCCGGCGTACATGAACATGCGCACCCGCGCAAACAGCGACCGCGCCAGCGCGGCGTCATCCTCCATGGCGCGCGCGATTTCCTCAAAGCCCTTGGGAACGTTGAAGTACACCGTGGGCGAAATCTCGCGCAAATTGCGCAGCGTGGCGGCCATGCCCTGCGCCGTGGGCTTGCCCTCGTCGATATAAAGCGTGCCGCCGTTGTAGAGCACCAGCCCCACGTTATGGCTGCCGCCAAAGGTGTGGTTCCAAGGCAGCCAGTCCACCAGCACCGGCGGCTCGTCGGCCAGAAACGCGAAAGCCTGGCGCAGCATTTGCTGATTGGCGCACAGCATGCGCTGCGTGGTGATAACGCCTTTGGGCAGCTTGGTCGAGCCCGAGGTGAACAGAAATTTGACGATGGTCTGCGGGCCTACTGCGGCATGCGCCAGCGCCAGCGCCGGGCCAGGCTCGGTAGCCAGCAGCTCGGCAAAAGTGGTGCCGTCGCGCCCTTCAAGCTGACCGCTGCCCAGCACCACCTCGGTTTGCGCGTCCACCACGGCTGTGATGGCGCGCGCATAGGCAGGGCCCGCTGCAAACACCAGGCCCGGCGTGACCCGATCCAGGATATGACGCAGCTTGGCAAAGTCCTGCGAGAGCAAGGCATAGGCCGGCGAGATCGGCACATAGGGCACGCCGGCCCACATGGCGCCCATGGCCAGGGTGAGGTGCTCCAGGTCGTTGTCGCTCAGGATCGCCACCGGGCGCTCGGCCGACAGGCCACGCGCCAGCAAGGCCTGGCCGACGCACTGGGCGCGCCGAAGCATCTGCGCGTAGCTGATGCCAAGCCAGTCGCCGCCACCGGGCACGGATGGGTCGCGCCGCGCGGCAAACAGGCGATCGGGCGCCACCGCCGCCCAGTGCGCCAGGCAGTCTGTCAGGCGCGCTGGATAGGTACCCAGCGGCTCGGTGGACTGCAGCAGGGTTGAGCCGTCGTCGCGCCGCGCAAGGACCACGTCCAGGCAGCCGCCCACACGCGCTGACCGAAACGGCGCGCCAGCTGTCACGGCGCCTCGGCTGCGCCGCCGGCGCTGTTGGAGCCGGGATCAGCACGCCCACCCTGGGCCACCGGGGCCGCGCTAGCGGGGCCTGAGGGCGCCGCGCCGCTTGCAAGCCCGAGCAGCCGGATGGCGTTGTCTTTGAGGATGAGTGGTCGCACCTCGTCCTTGAAGCCGGCCTCGGCAAAGTCCTTGATCCAGCGATCAGGCGTGATCAGGGGGAAGTCACTGCCAAACAAGATGCGGTCTTTGAGCAAGGTGTTGGCGTACTGCACCAGTTGCGGCGGAAAGTATTTGGGGCTCCAGCCTGAGAGGTCAATCCAGATGTTGGGCTTGTGCATGGCCAGCGATAGCGCCTCGTCCTGCCAGGGCCAGGAGGGGTGGGCAATCACGATTTGCATGTCGGGAAAAGCGATGGCCACGTCTTCGAGCAGCATGGGGTTGCTGTTTTGCAGGCGCAGGCCGCCGCCGCAGCGCATGCCGCTGCCAATGCCGCTGTGCCCGCTGTGAAAAATGGCTGGCAGCTTGTAGTGGTTGATGACCTCGTAAATCGGCCAGGCCATGCGATCAGCCGGCTCAAAGCCTTGCACCGTGGGGTGGAACTTGAAGCCCTTCACGTCGTGCGCTTCAATCAGGCGACGCGCCTCGCGCGCACCCATCTTGCCCTTGTGCGGGTCGATGCTGCCAAAGGCGATCATGATGTCGGGGTTGTCGGCGGCGGCATCGGCAATTTCTTCGTTGCTGATGCGCGTGCGCCCGAGCTGCGATTCGGCATCGACCGTGAAATTGACAAAGCCGATCTTCTGCGCCCGGTAAAAGTCGATCGTCTCCTGCATCGTTGGGCGCCGGCTGGAACGAAAGTACTTGTCAGCCGCGCGGTCGTATTCCTCGCCGTACGCGTCAAAAGGGTTGCGGCACGACACCTCGAGGTGCGTGTGGGTGTCGATGGCAATGAGCTGGCTCGGGTCCATTTCGGGCAGGCCTTCAGAGACAAAAGAGCCGCAGCAGCGCGGCGGGGCGAGTCTAACGCAGCACCCTGATGGCCCAGCGTGCTACGCTTGCGATGCGTGGCCTGACTGGGCATGCCCGCAACGGCTGGGCCGACGCCAAAGCAGCTCTGGCCGAGCTGGAGCCGGCAGCCTCAGGCATGCGATCCCATCCCTGCAACAAGGAGAGTGTTATGTCCCCTGCGCTTGATCCGATTTGTTGTCCAGCCCCAGATGCCAGCGGGTTTGGCCACTTGCGTCTTTTGGCACTGCGCGTGGCGCTGGTCTTGTCGGTGGCCGCCAGCAACCCGGCCTTGGCGCAAACGCCGCCCACCCCGGCTGGCCCTGTTTTGCATCTCTCTGCAGAAGCCAGCACCGAGGCCAGCAACGACATGGCTACGGCTGTGCTGTTCGTACAGCGTGACGGCGAGCAGCCCGGTGCGCTGCAGGCCGAGGTAAACGACGTCATCAGCAGCGCCCTGGCTGAGTTGAAGGCCGATAGCCGCCTGAAAGTCAGCACAGGCGGATACACCACTTACCAGCGTACGGATCGCAACGGCAAGCCCGAGGGCTGGCGGGTACGCGCCGAGCTGCGCGTGGCCTCGGAAGATATGACCGCGCTGTCCAAGGCCATCGACAAGGCAAACGCACGCATGAGCCTGAGTTCGATTCAGTTCTCTCTGACGCGTGCCGCGCGCGAACGCCTGGAACGCAGCCTGATGCAGGAAGCCGCAGCCAACTTCAACACCAAAGCACGCGATGCGGCCAAGGCGCTGGGCTATGCCGAGGTGGAACTCATTGAGGTGACCTACAACCAGAGTGGTCGCAGCGCGCCCATGCCGCGCGCCATGATGGCCGCACGCATGGAAGCAGCCAGCCTGCCAATCGAACCCAGCCAGTCAACCGTCACGGTCAGTTTTGGTGGGTCGGTGCGGCTCAAGCGCTAGGCGCCAGACCGCCTTCGGGTAAGGCTTAGCGACCATGCCGGCGCATGAAGTCGCCAACAACTGTGTGAAACAGCTCTGGCGATTCAAGGTGTGCCGCATGTGAGCTACGCGGCAGCACCGCCAGCGAGGCCCTGGCAATTCCTGACCACAGCTTCATCTGCTCGCTCCAGGCGTAGGAGCGATCGGATTCACCCCAGACAATTTGGGTTGGGCACTGGATCTGCGCTAGCGACTGCGCACGATCCCACTGCCCCATCGCCTGCAAGCAACGGTCCGCCGTCGCCAGCGACGCATCTCGAGCCAGTTCACTGACCCAGGGCCAGTCATAGGCCTTTTCAAGGTCTACAAACCAGCGGGCCGAAATCCGCTTGGCGGTCTCCACCACTCCGTCCTGCGCCAGGCGCTCGCGCGAGCGCTCGATGGTCTCAAAGCGTCCCGGCATCGCACCAACAGGCCCGGTGCCATAGAGCACCAGCGCCTCGACGCGATCGGGCGCCAGAATCGACATTTCCTGGGCGATCTGACCGCCCATGGAATGCCCCATCAAGCCAAACGATTGCACGCCGCGCGCGGCCAGCTCAGCCAGCACGCCCGCGGCGAATGCATTTATGGAATCAGGCGAGACCTCCTGCGTTCTGCTGCCAAAACCAGGTAGGTCGATGGCCAGCACATCATGCACCTTGGACAATTCGCTCAGCGCGTCATGCCAAATCGCACGGCTACCCAGATAGCCATGCACCCACACCCACACAGTGGAGGTCTTTTGACCAGCGTTCACTCGGGCTCCTTCTCGCGCAATATCACTTCATGGCATGCGGCAGCCACATGGCCAAGTCCGGCATGGCAATCAAAACCACAATCAATAACGACAATGCCGCCAAAAACGGCAGGCATCCGTAAATAACGTCAGATATGCTCACCGCGTTGCCCCCAATGCCTTTGATCACAAACAGGTTGAGGCCCACAGGTGGCGTGAGCACCGCAATTTCCATGGTGATGGTGAAGATCACCCCAAACCACACCAGGTCAAAACCGGCCGCGTGAATCAAGGGGTAGATCGTCGGCAGGGTGATAAAGGTCATCGAGACAGGCTCGAGAAACATGCCCAGCAAAATATAAAAAAGAACCACGATAGCCAGCACCGCATAAGGCGAAAGCGACCAGGACAAAAACAGCTCGGTGAACTGCTGCGGTACGCGGTAGTACGTCAAGACAAAGCCGAACAGCACACCCGCTGACAACAGAAAGCCCAGGTAGCCCATGGTCTTCATGGTGGCCATGAGCGACTCGACGAAATGCCGCCACCGCAATTCACCCACCCAGACCGCCAGCACCAGGGTCAGCAACGCAGCCACGCCACCGGCCTCTGTGGGCGTTGCAATACCGGTATAGATCGACACGGTGATCACAGCACCGATCGCAGCGATTGGGCCAACCGTGCGCAGCATTTGCACCAGCGTCCAGCGGTCATTGGGGTCAGCATCCGGCACGTGGTGCGGATACATGCGGCCCCAGATCAGCACCACGATCACGAAGAGGCTCACCAGGATTAAGCCCGGCACGACGCCTGCAATAAAGAGCTCGCCAATCGACTGATCCGTCACGATGCCGTAGAACAGCAGAATCAAGCTCGGTGGGATCAAAACACTGAGCGTGCCGCCAGCGGCGAGTACTCCGCTGGCCAAGCGCGGGTGATAGCCCAACTTGATCATCTCTGGGAGCGCGATGCCCCCAATGGTCAAAGAGCCCACCATCGACGAGCCGCACACAGCCCCAAAGCCCGCGCAGGCACCGATGCTGCCGTAGGCGGCGGACCCGCGCACCCGAAAGCCCTGGTGCAACAGGCGGTAAAGATTTGGGCCAATGGTCGATCGGCCAATGAGTTCACCCATGAAGACAAACATGGGCACGGCCAAAAGGATGTAGTCAATCCAGACGCCCCAGAGCTTGAGCTCGGTGCTCACCAGCGACGTCGACCAGCCCTGGACCTGGAACAAAAAAGGCATGGCCGCCGCAGCCAGCGCAAACGGAATGGGAACGCCCACGCCGATGAAGACCACCAAAAGTGTCAAGAGCCCGATGCCAACCCAATACCACTCCATCGTCATGACTCCTTCGCGCCTGGGGTGGCGGGCCGCCACAGAAGATACCAACGCACGATAGCAAACAGGGTGAACAGGACGATGGCCAGAGCGCTGGGCACCCAGAAATACAGGCGCGGCCACAACAGAATTTCCGAAGCAGCCTGGGAATGGAAGGACTTGACTGCCGCATCCACGCTGGCCAAGCTGAAATACACACCCACCACAATGACCACCAGATCGGTGCCTGCCTTGATCCAGCGATGCGCGCTCTGGCCACGGGTGGCATCGAGCAAAAAGCTCACGCGCGGGTAAGCGTCTTCCCGCATGGCATAGGCAAGGCCCAGAAACGCCACCGGAAACAGGAGCAAGGCGGTGGCCTCGGTGACGTAAGCGTCGGGCCGGCCGAAGGCGTAGCGCATCATGACGCCATAAGACGTCCAGACCACCTGCACAAACACCACCAGCGCGCCGGCATAGGCCAACCAGACCGCGCAGCGTGCCAACCATCGATCCAGGGCATACATCATGTTGCTCTCCTCAAGTCGCAAAAACGCCCCGCTGCCATCCGCTGGCCTGACGGGGCGCGCGCACCTGAAGCTTACTGGTGTTTACGGAACAGGGTGCGAACCTGGCCTGCCAGCGCCGCGCCGCAGTCCTTGTCAACCTCGGCGTCCCACTTTTTCTGGACACTGTTAATGAGCGAAGCACGCTGTTCTTTGCTGAGACTGACAGCGGCACCGCCACCCTTCATCACGGCATTGCCAACCTGTGCGTCAACCCAGTTTTCATAGCGAGGCTTGAGCCAGACCTCGGACTCCTTGGCCGCAGCCAGCAGCGCTGCCTGATCGTCTTTGGACAGGGCATCGAACTTCTTCTTGTTGATCATGTAATTGATGTTGCCGTAGAAGAGCGAGCCATTGACCATGTAGGGCATGACGGTCCACAGCTTCCAGGAACTATAAGTCGCCACACCCATGTTGATGCCGTCGACCACACCCCGTTCAGCAGACTGGAACACCTCTTTGGGTGCAATAAACACCGGCTTGCCACCCCAGGTCTCAATCATCATGGACACCAATGGGCCGATCGAGCGAACCAGCTTGCCGTCAAGTTTGCTCAGGTCGGCCACGCGGCCTTTGAACCACCATTCCTGGTCATAGGAGTAGTTGGAGTTGATTAACGGCACCAGTCCAACCTTGGCGGCTTCGGCACGCATCAGATTGGCGTAGGCGGCGTCCATTTCGATCTGGCCGTCCAGGTTCACTGCGGTTGGGTAGAGCGATGTCACGCGGTAGCAGGGCAGGCGCTTGTCAGCAGGCATCCAGCTGATGTCAGAAACACCTCCCTGAACGGCGTCGACACCTTCGCTCCAGCCATGCAGCGTGGACGAGGGGAAGATTTCCACTTTGACCCGGCCGCTAGTTTTTGCGGCGGCAAGCTCGGCGAATTTCTTAAAGCCTTCGTAACGGATATCGACCTCATTGACATAGGTCGACAAACGCAGCGTGGTGGCAGCTGCCGCCGAGCCATGGGCCATGACAGAGGCCAGGGCAACCGCGCCTAGGGACATGCAAGCCTTGTAAACAGGTAAACACTTCATGGGAACTCCTCTCTTAAAAAATAATGTGGTCGTCAAGACCGCTTCAAAACACCGCCCCTGCGGCGCTTACACCGCCATCAAGCCGGCACCGCCGCCTTGATGGCGTCCCGGCCGTATGCGAACGCCGAGGTGTAACCAAACAATGCAACGGCGCCGCCTGTATGCAGGAACACTACGCGCTGGTCACGCGAAAACTGTCCTTTGCGGATCAGGTCGATCAAACCCGCAGCGCCCTTGCCGGCATAAACCGGATCGAGCAGCACGCCTTCGTGGCGCGCGAAGAGCTCAATGGCCTCGAGCCCATCCGGGGTTGGCTTGCCGTAACCGGCGCCAACGTAGTCCGCATTGGCCACGATATCGGCCGCTTGAACCAGGTCAGGCTTGCCCACTTTTGCCGCTGTGGCCTGCGCCAGACGCAATACATTGGCTTCCTGCTGGGCACGTGCCAGCCGCACGCTGATGCCCAACAGACCCATGTCCAGGTTGAACAACTTGATGCCGACGGCCAAGCCCGCTTGCGTGCCAGCGCTGCCTGTTGCCAGGACCATGTGGTCAAAGGCAACCTGGCGCTCTGCCGACTGCTGGGCGAGTTCCTGCACGCACAGAACATAACCCAGGGCCCCCGTCGCATTGGAGCCACCGCCCGGGATGACATAGGGCTTACGTCCCAGCTTTCGCATCTGCTCACCCACGGCCACTGCCTGGGCATTCATGTCCAGGCCACCCGGGTACGACTCCACGCTGGCACCATGCAGGCGATCAAGCAACACGTTGCCGTTGTAGTAGTACTCTGCGTCGTCCGTGCCAACCCGGTCCTCGAGCAGAATGTGGCAGTCCATACCCAGCCGAGCCGCAGCAGCAGCCGTCTGCCGTGCGTGATTGGATTGCGTGGCCCCTTGCGTGATGACGATGTCAGCCCCCTGCGCCACCGCCTCGGCCATCAGGAATTCGAGCTTACGCGTCTTGTTGCCACCCGTGGCCAAGCCCGTGCAATCGTCACGCTTGATCCAGATCTCAGGACCGCCCAAGGCCTTGCTCAGGCGGGGCATTGGCTCCAGCGGGGTGGGCAAATGCCCCAAGCGAACACGCGGAAAACGGGCCAACTGCATACACAACTCCAAGGGCAAAAAAGTCGCCGGAAGTGTAAGAGTGCCGCCCAACAGACGTCATGCAAATTTATGGTCATAATATGCTATATCGTCATGTTATAAATTATTTATTCCAAACAGATTGTTGATTTATAAGTAATTTTTAATTTATAAGAATTAACAAAATTCAACTTGTTCAATATATTGATGCATCCAAACATTTTGCGCCATAGCTCATTACCAAGCCTACAGATGGGTGAGATCCCCAACGGAGCGAGTCATGCGACTTGAGTGGCTGGAAGATTTGCTCGCAGTGATCGAGCACGGGTCTATGCAAAAGGCCAGCGAACACCGCTTTTTGACGCAGAGTGCGTTCTCACGACGCATTCAACTCATTGAGGACTACCTTCGCGCTCCCCTGTTGGATCGTTCAACCAAACCCGCGCAGCTGAGGCCCGATGTCTTAGCTCTGAAGGACCGCATGCAGGAGTTGGCGCTGGGCTTGCGCAACATCAGCAGCGAACTGCGCCATCAACAGGCTGGCGCTTCCAAGCCCGCTGTGCTGGTCAGCCAACATTCCATCACAGCCAGCCACGGCTCCAACCTGATCAATCGACTAAGTGGCGGGCACCACGAGCAGATCACCCTGCGATCGGAGAACTGGGACGCGTGCTTCAAGCTGCTGATGACCCGAGAGGCAGACATCGCCATCACCTACGGCGTGGCGACCATACCCCCGATGGTGGACGACTCCTTGCTCGAGCAGCACCACATTGGTGAGGACCAACTGGTGCCCGTACTCGGTACAAGCCATGTGCAGCAGTTGCAAGTGCAACTTGCGCAGGGTCAGCTGCCGATCATCGCGTACCCACAGGATGTGTTCATGGGCACGCTGATGAACCGGGACATTCTGCCCCGCCTGGATCAAGTCGACGATGTGCGCCGGCGCACAGAGACTGCACTGACTATTGCCGCCTTGCACATGGCCGCAGCAGGACTCGGGGTGGCCTGGATTCCGCTGACCCTGGCGAGCCGGCCAATTGAAGAAGGGGCGCTTGTCGACTTGAGCGATCGCCTGCCCAGCACCACCATGCACCTGATCGCACGACGACTCAAAGCCCAGGCCGCTGAGCCCCACGAGCGCATCTGGCAGGCCCTGATCAGCAGCACGCTCTAGCGGTAATCCCCGCGTTGTCCATGCCGTGCTTGGCCGCGCGCACCCATTCCTCAAACGCGCAGGGGGAAATGTCAAATGACCTTGTGGCCTTTGAAATGCTGGTTTGGCCTTGAATGATTTCCATCACCAAGGCCGCTTTGCGCTTGGCTGCCCATCGTACGGTGTCGTCTTACACCGTCATACGCATGCTTACCTCCTCCAATCGTATGACCGGAGCAGGAATTCAATGGGTCATTACGCGGCAGCACCGCCCGCATGGCTTGTCGCGTGCGCCAGATGGGGTCACGCGAAAGAAAAAAGCAAAGACCCAATGGCAGCATGACCAGAACCCCTAGGGTATCGCCTGACCACCAGTTCCACCAAGCATTGAAGAAGGCCTGCGCCGGGATGACACCACCAAACCATAAAACCGAGACA
The DNA here is from genome assembly GCA_038145425.1 of Comamonadaceae bacterium. Taxonomy (GTDB): domain Bacteria; phylum Pseudomonadota; class Gammaproteobacteria; order Burkholderiales; family Burkholderiaceae_C; genus Rhodoferax. The sequence continues at coordinate 32,577 of JAYQPP010000025.1, forward strand.
CCGGCACTGGCCGAGACCAGGCAGGCCAAGGGGCCAGCAAGCACAAGAATGCGAAAAACCCGGTTCTCCGACTCACACTGTTGCCAGGCGTTCGCCTCAACGCGGCGCACCAGCCACCAGGCCGTCAACGCCTGGGCACCGGATCCGACAGAGATGCCCAGCGCCACCAGGGCTGTTTGGCTGCTGGGGTTTGTGTTGACCCAAGCCAGCCCAAGATTCAGGCAGAAACTGCCCAACCAGATGCCGGCAAGCGCGCGACCTTGCGACCAGAGCATGGCTGCCACAGCGAAGCCGGTCGCAGGAAAAATCGGGCTGGCATAGCCGTGCGCAACCGCCATGCTAAGCCCGGCTGCACCCAGCACGAAGTAAAGCGCCGCGGTCAGCAAAATACCCCAAGCAACTTGCCTTTTCGAGTTCATGTCCTATATTGGTGTCGACCCTGTGCAGCGTAGCAGGACTCACAACATGGTTCAAAGGCATACCCCTGCCCTGTCTGAATTGAGCAAGCCGCGCTCATCAGATCCGGTCACTTGCCGGGACTTTTTCTCGCGCGATCTCAGGTGCCCCTGCCAGTCTGCCCGCGAAGATGAGCCCTCTTGTGCTCGCAGGGCAGCCTGCGGGGCGACCGCGGCTGGCTTTCGAAATGCCCTGAGGGCACGACCCGGCCGGTCTGCAAGCCCACCTATGCAAAAAAATTCGGCGTAGGCGCAAGCATCGCCTGCACGTGCATCGGCTGGTGCGGCAACGCCCTGACCCAGAAGGTCTTGAACCATATGGGAGTCGCCAAGACCCTGACGCGCTTGATGAACGATTGCAGGAATTAAAAGCCTTTACAGGCAATTACTTTAGGTTTAAACTTTTTAGACAAAAAACACTTGGGGCGACATCCGCCACCCTGGCGCGTGAAAGGACGAGCGTGAAGATTCTTTGTTTGGGCGGTGGCCCGGCGGGTCTGTATTTCGCGATCTCCATGAAGATTCGCGACCCGGCGCACGAGGTCACCGTGATGGAGCGCAACAAGGCCCACGACACCTTTGGCTGGGGCGTGGTCTTGTCCGACGACGCGCTTGAGAGCATGCAACGCAACGACCCGGCATCGACTCAGGCTATCCGCGACCAATTCGCGTATTGGGACGATATCGCGCTGGTGCACCAGGGGCAGCGCCTGGTCTCAGGCGGACACGGCTTTGCCGGCATCGGCCGTAAAAAACTGCTCGTCTTACTGCAGGCGCGTGCCCGTGAATTGGGCGTGAATCTGGTGTTTTCCAGCGAGTTCGCCTCGGCCCGTGACTACCTGGCCGACTATGACCTGATCGTCGGCGCAGACGGCATCAACTCGCTGGTACGCCGGGAGTTTGCGTCGGTCTTCAAACCCGACATCGACCTGCGGCTGTGCAAGTTCATTTGGCTGGGCACGCAGCAGAAATTCAACGACGCCTTCACCTTTATTTTTGAAAAAACCAGGCACGGCTGGATGTGGGCGCATGCCTATCAGTTCGACGACCAAACGGCAACTTTCATCGTCGAGTGCCTGCAAAAGACCTGGGACAACTGGGGCTTTGAACGCATGAGCAAGGAAGAGACGGTGAGCACCTGCACCAAGGTGTTTAGCGCGCACCTCGGCGGCCACGAGCTGATGTCCAACGCGGCGCATTTGCGCGGCTCGGCGGTCTGGATGAATTTTCCTCGCGTGATCTGCCAGCGGTGGTACCACGACAAGGTGGTTCTCATGGGCGACGCGGCGGCAACCGGCCACTTCTCGATCGGCTCGGGCTCGCGACTGGCTTTTGATTCGGCTATTTCGCTGGCCAACTACCTGCACTCTGAGCCCAGCAGAGAACAGGCCTTCGAGCGCTACCAGGAGGAGCGCCGCGTGGAAGTGATGCGGCTGCAATCGGCCGCGCGCAACAGCTTGGAATGGTTTGAAAACGTGGAACGCTACCTCGGTATGGACAGCATTCAGCTGAATTACTCGCTGCTCACACGCAGCCAGCGCATCAGCCATGAAAACTTGCGCCTTCGCGACCCCAACTTCATGGAAAAAGCGGAGCGCTGGTTTAACGCGCAAGCCGGCGTCGACTCGGCGCGCCGTCCGATGTTTGCCCCGCTTCGGCTGCGTGAGATGCAGCTGATCAACCGGGTGGTGGTCTCGCCAATGGCGCAGTACAAGGCGGTCGACGGTCTGGCCGCAGATTGGCACCTGGTGCATCTGGGTGAACGCGCCAAAGGAGGTGCCGGGCTGGTGTTCACGGAGATGACATCGCCCTCGGCCGATGGGCGCATCACGCCAGGCTGTACAGGCATCTGGAATGCCAAGCAAGAAGCGGCGTGGGCGCGTATCGTCGATTTTGTGCATCAGGAATCACAAGCCAAAATCGCCCTGCAACTGGGCCACGCCGGACGCAAAGGATCCACACGCCTGGCATGGGATGGTGACAACGAGCCCCTGCCCGACGGCAACTGGCCACTGATGTCGGCCTCGCCCATTGCTTGGTCGGCCAACAACCAGGTGCCGCGGGAAATGACACGCACCGACATGGAGCGGGTACGCGACGAATTCGTGTCCGCCGTTCAAGCGGCAGACCGCGCGGGCTTTGACATGGTCGAAATGCATGCAGCGCACGGCTATTTGCTGGCCAGCTTTATCTCGCCCGTGACCAACCAGCGCAGCGATGCCTACGGCGGTAGCCTGGAAAACCGTATGCGCTATCCCCTGGAGGTGTTTCGGGCGATGCGCACGGCCTGGCCTGCGCACAAGCCCATGTCGGTGCGAATCAGCGCCAACGACTGGTTGGGCGAGGCCGGCACCACGCCTGAGGACGCGGTCACGATCGCACGCTGGTTTGCTGATGCCCAGGCCGACATCATTGACGTCTCGGCCGGCCAGACCACGCCAGAGGACGCGCCGGTGTACGGCCGTATGTTCCAGACGCCCTTTTCTGATCGCATCCGCAACGAGGCGCACATCAAAACCATGGCAGTTGGCAATATTTACGAGGCTGACCATGTGAACTCAATTCTCATGGCTGGCCGCGCTGATCTGGTGTGCCTGGCGCGTCCGCACCTGACAGACCCCTACTGGACGCTACATGCCGCCGCCGATGCAGGCGACGTACAGGCGCGCTGGCCCACGCCCTACATGCCAGGGCAGCGACAACTCGAACGCATCAAAGAGCGCGAGCGGGAGATGCTGCGCGTATGAACACCTTGCAAGGCAAACACGCGCTGGTCACTGGTGGGGGCAGTGGCATCGGACAGGCTTGTGCGCTGGCCCTGGGCGCAGCGGGCGCGACGGTGACCATCACAGGGCGGCGCTTGGAGGTCTTGCAAGCGGCCGCCGCTGCAAGGCCAGCCATGCACGCTGTGGCCATGGATGTTGCCAGCGAAGAAAGTGTGCGGGTCGGAATGGCTTTGGCGGTGCAGCGGTTTGGTGGCGTCGACATTTTGATAGCCAATGCCGGCATCGCCGAAACTGCGCCAACTGCCAAAACCAGCTGGGACATGTGGCGCCGCGTGATGGCGACGAATCTGGATGGCGCGTTTTTGTGTTGTCGCGAGGTCTTGCCCCACATGCAGGCGCAAGGCTGGGGCCGCATCATCACGATCGCTTCTGTGGCAGGGCTGCGCGGTGCCAGATACACCGCAGCGTACGCAGCCTCCAAGCATGGCCTGGTCGGCCTGACACGTGTCTTGGCCGAAGAGTGCATTGGCAGCGGCGTCACCGCAAACGCCCTGTGCCCGGGCTATGTACGCACACCCATCGTGAGTCGCAGTGTGCAGGCGATCATGGCCCGATCGAACCGAAGTGCCTCTGAGGCAGAAGCGGCTCTGAGCGCTGGCAATCGCCACGGGCGTTTGATTGAACCCGACGAAGTCGCCGCCTGGGCGCTGCATCTGTGTGACCCGTCCTCAGCGTCGGTCAACGGGCAGGCCATTGAGATCACTGGCGCTCAGGCATGACCAAGCAAGCCAGCACCCCGAGCAAGCAACGCCTGCGGCTGTGGCTGCGTTTGCTCAAAGCCAGCAGACACATCGAAGCGGCCTTGCGTGAACGCCTGCGCAGCGAGTTCGACACCACGCTGCCGCGCTTTGATGTGCTGGCCATGCTGCACAAATCGGGCGACGGCCTGACCATGGGCCAGCTCTCGCAGGCCTTGATGGTCTCCAACGGCAATGTCACCGGATTGGTGGACCGGCTGGCACAAGACGGTGCGGTCAAGCGCCTGTCTGTCAAGGGCGATCGACGCGCCGCACGGGTGGCCCTGACCCCGCAAGGGCGAGTCGCATTCGAGCGCATGGCCGCCGTGCACGAACAATGGGTTGCCGAGCTTTTGGCGACCTTGAATGACGCGGACATCGCGCAAGCCAGCGAACTGCTGACCCGTATCAAAGGAGACCCGGTATGAGCACAATGGCCGACTTGAAGCCGCAGCACTTTCAATGGGACATGCACGGGCCGGTGGCAGTGATTCGCCTGCAGCACCCGCAGCGCAAAAACCCATTGACCTTTGACAGTTACGCCGAGCTGCGCGATACCTTTCGCTCCCTGGTCTACGCGGACGATGTACACGCCGTGGTGCTGGCACCCAACGGTGGCAACTTTTGCTCAGGTGGCGATGTACACGACATCATCGGACCGCTGGTCGCCATGGATATGAAGGACTTACTCAAGTTCACGCGAATGACGGGCGACCTGGTCAAGGCCATGCTGGGCTGCGCCAAGCCCATCATTTCGGCCATCGATGGGGTCGCGGTGGGCGCCGGCGCGATCTTGGCCATGGCCAGCGACCTGCGTCTGGCAACGCCGCAAGCCAAGACCGCGTTCCTGTTCAACCGCGTGGGCCTGGCCGGCTGCGACATGGGGTCTTGTGCGATCCTGCCACGCATCATTGGCCAAGGCCGTGCGGCTGAACTGCTGTACCTGGGGCGGGTGATGAGCGCGCAGGAAGGCCTGGCCTGGGGGTTTTTCAACGCCCTGCATGAAGCGCCGGAGCTTGAAACGCAAGCGATCCGCCTAGCGCAAACCATTGCCGCAGGTCCGACCTTTGCCAACGGCATTACCAAAACGCAGTTATCACACGAATGGTCGATGACCCCGGAGCAAGCGATCGAAGCCGAGGCACAAGCGCAAGCCATTTGCATGCAGACCGAGGACTTTGTGCGCGCCTACAAGGCTTTTGTGGCGAAAGAAAAGCCGGTGTTCGAAGGCAACTGAACTCGAGCGCAGGAGGCAAGATGGCAGACCAGAGTTTTTTACAGTGGCCGTTCTTTGATGACCGGCATCGAGAGCTCGCTCAGGCGATCGAGTCGTGGTGCACGACGCACCTTCCAGCTAGCCATGAAGACGTTGACGCCGCCTGCCAAGGCCTGGTGACTGCTCTGGGTGAAGCCGGCTTTTTGCAGCATGCGGCCGCTGACAGCGGCCAGGACCTTGATGTGCGTTCGCTGTGCCTGATGCGCGAGACGCTGGCGCGCCACGACGGCTTGGCCGACTTTGCCTTTGCCATGCAGGGCCTGGGCATGGGCGCCGTCAGCCTGTTTGGCACCTCCGAGCAAAGAAAGTGGCTCGAGCGCACCCGCGCAGGTCTTGCCTTGCCTGCGTTCGCGCTGACCGAGCCGGCCTCGGGCTCGGACGTTGCCAACATCAGCATGACGGCCGAACCGCACGCTGACGGCTTTGTGCTTGATGGCGAAAAGACCTGGATCTCCAACGGCGGCATCGCCGACGTTTATGTGGTGTTTGCGCGCACCGGCGAAGCGCCCGGGGCCAAGGGCTTGTCGGCGTTTCTGGTGCCAGCCTCGACACCCGGCTTGCGCGTTGCAGAGCGCCTAGAGGCCATCGCGCCGCACCCCCTGGCGCGTCTGCGATTTGACAAGGTGGCGGTACCGAGGTCTGCGCTGATTGGCGAGCGCGGACAGGGCTTTCGAATCGCCATGTCGGTCCTGGATGTCTTTCGGTCTACCGTCGGGGCCGCGGCCTTGGGCTTTGCACGACGCGCCCTCGACGAAAGCCTGGCAAGGGTGAAAGGGCGCGAGCTCGCGGGCGCACCCATGGCTGATTTGCAAATGGTGCAAGCCCACATCGCCGACATGGCCGTGGACGTCGATGCAGCCGCGTTACTGGTTTACCGTGCGGCCTGGACCAAAGACATAGGCGCCACACGCGTCAGCCGTGAGGCGGCCATGGCCAAACTGTATGCCACTGAACGTGCCCAAGCCGTGATTGACCAAGCCGTCCAGCTTCATGGCGGCGATGGTGTGCGCGCAGGCAGCGTGGTCGAGCGCCTCTACCGCGAGATCCGCGCGCTGCGCATTTACGAAGGCGCCTCTGACGTGCAAAAGCTCATCATTGCCCGTCACACATTGCAGTGACTATTTCCAACTTGCAGGAGAGCAAGCCATGGCCAAAAACGTGACGCTCGGACCCAGTGCACATATCGACACCTTTTGTCGCGACCGACTGCCACCCCCCGAACAGTGGCCAGACTTTTTACTCGAAGACTTCCCCTACCCTGAGCATCTCAACGTTGGCGTGGCCTTGACCGATGCCATGGTCGACAAGGGCTTTGGCGACCACGTAGCACTGATCGGCAATGGGCGCCAGCGCACCTACAAGGAACTGACCGATTGGACCAACCGGATTGCGCACACCCTGGTTGAAGATTACGGCCTGCGCCCGGGCAACCGGGTGCTGATTCGATCTGGCAACAATCCGGCCATGGTCGCGTGCTGGTTGGCGGCCACCAAAGCGGGGGCCGTGGTTGTCAATACCATGCCCATGCTGCGGGCCACTGAGCTCAGCGCCATCATTGACCTGGCAGAGATCAAGATGGCTCTGTGCGATCGCCGCATGATGGACGAGCTGGTTGAAGCAGCGCGGCAGTCCAACTACCTCACGCAGGTCATCTCTTTTGACGGCACGGCAAACCATGACAGCGAACTCGATCGTGCTGCCTTGTCCAAGCCGGTGCGCTTTGACGCGGTGCGAACAGGGCGTGATGACGTCGCCCTGCTGGGCTTTACCAGCGGCACCACGGGCAAGCCCAAGGCGACCATGCACTTTCACCGCGACATCCTGATCATTGCCGACGGCTACGCCAAAGAAGTCCTGAAGGTCTCGCCAGACGATGTGTTTGTCGGCTCGCCACCCTTGGCTTTTACTTTTGGCCTGGGCGGCCTGGCCGTGTTCCCGCTGCGCTTCGGCGCCACAGCCACTTTGCTCGAAGATGCGTCGCCACCAAACCTGATTCAAATCATCGAACGTTATCGCGCCACCGTGTGCTTTACCGCACCCACGGCGTATCGAGTCATGTTGCAGGCCATGGACGCCGGTGCTGACCTGAGCTCGCTGCGCTGTGCGGTATCGGCTGGCGAAACACTGCCCGCGCCAGTCTACGAAGAATGGAGGGCCAAGACCGGCAAGGAAATGTTTGACGGCATCGGCGCCACCGAGATGCTGCAC
>JAYQPP010000026.1:0-34923 GCA_038145425.1 Comamonadaceae bacterium
GCAAAAACCCGGCACAAAACGCGCAGGGTCCACTCCCCAGTAGATCGAACCAAGGCCTCAGCAGGATTGGGGCCTAAAGCGTCTGCCCACGCAGCGCCCACCAGATAAAAGAACGGCAGGGTTGCGAGGAGAAAAACGGTGGGTTTGAGGCCTTGAGCCAAGCCGCGCGCCAAAGCGGATTCGTCAGAAGCACCCACGCGCAGCACCAAGCGACCTCTGTCGGATTCAGAAGTACTTTTTCAAATCCATGCCAGCGTACAACTGGCCCACCTGCGGTTCATAGCCATTGAACATCAGCGTCTTTCGCCGTTTGGCGAACAAGCCGTCCTCACCGATGCGTCGCTCTGTGGCCTGGCTCCAGCGTGGGTGCGAAACATCCGGGTTGACGTTGGAATAAAAACCATATTCTCTTGGCTGGGCCTTATTCCATGCCGTGACGGGTTCGCGCTCGGTGAACCGAATGGCGACCAAGCTTTTAGCGCTCTTAAAGCCATATTTCCAGGGCACCACCAGGCGGACCGGCGCACCCGACTGGTTCGGCAAAAGTTCGCCGTACATACCAAAGCTGAGCAGGGTTAACGGATGCATGGCTTCGTCGAGTCGCAGTCCCTCGGTGTAAGGCCAATCCAGCACGCCACTGCGCAAACCAGGCATGGTTGCAGGGTCTGCCTGCGTGACAAACTGCACGTATTTGGCATTACTGCTCGGCTCTACAGCCTTGATCAGGGCCGAGAGCGAATAGCCCAGCCAGGGAATCACCATCGACCAGCCTTCCACACAGCGCAAACGATAAATGCGTTCTTCCTGCGCGCTGAGCTTGAGAAGATCCTCCAAGTCATAGCGTGCCGGCTTCTTGACCAAACCCTGCACCTCCACTGACCAGGGCGAGGTCTTCAGCATGTGCGCATACTGGGCAGGGTCCGACTTGTCAGTACCGAATTCATAAAAGTTGTTGTAGGTGCTGGCATCGTCATAGGCGGTGATCTTTTCCATCGACATGGCACCAGCGACGCTGCTGCGGCTGTGTGACAGACTCGGACGTTTACCTGGTTTGGGATACAAGCTGCTTTGCGCCAAGGCCTCGCGCGCGGCCCAAGCCGCCAATCCGACGCCGGCCAAGCCCGCCGCCATCCAACGCAAGGCCTGGCGACGCTCTCGGTAAACCGACTGTGGCGTGATCTCGCTGCTATGGGGATGAACAAAACCGTCCGCAGATGTTTTGATCAGCATGCTGCTTCTCCCAGATATCAAACAGGCCTGAGCATAAACGCTACAGGAATCACCTGCCGACATACGGAAAAAAACAGGACCTCTCGTGGGTCCTGTTGCAGCGCGTCAGGGCTCATCGGCCCTGGGCACACGATGTCAGTGGAGACCGGCGACGTAATCCGCCACCGCCTTGATTTCGCGGTCATTGAGCTTTGCGGCGACCTGCGACATGACGGGATTGTTCAGACGCACACCGTCACGAAAAGCCGTCAGCTGCGCCGCCGTGTACTCGGCGTGCTGGCCGCTCAAACGCGGATACTGAGCCGGTATGCCTGCTCCGTTAGGACTATGGCAGCCGGCACAGGCGGGGATTTGACGGTCGGCGATACCCGCACGGTAGATACGCTCGCCCAGTTGGACGAGGTTTTTGTCCTTGGCAGCACCCATGGCAGCCTTTTTGGTCTTCAGCCAGGCCGATATATTGACCATATCTTGCTCGCTCAAGGCCGCTGCCAGACCGCCCATGATCGCATTGGCACGCTTACCAGACTTGAACTCGGCCAACTGCTTGACAAGGTATTCTGGGTGTTGCTGAGCCAGTTTCGGATTGGCAGCCAGCGCCGAATTGCCGTCAGCGCCATGGCAAGCGGCACACACGGCCGCGTAACTCGCTTCACCTTTGGCCAGGTCAGCTTTGGACCCCGCGGCCGTCGCGCCGCTCGCCGCATCCGCAAATGCGAATGCCGTCAGCAGTGTTGCAAACAAAGTTGGTACGATCGGTTTCATGGGAAAACTTTGGTTAGACAAGACTCAAAACTGGCGAATTCTACAATGTCGACCCAACCCCAGGTACATCATGAACCGTCCCTCAGCGGCCAGTGGCGCCCCGCGCCCCTTAGCCGACCCCGAGTCCGCCCGAGCCCAGGCCTGGCTGCACACGGCCCGCTTTTTAACCAGCGCGCCACAACTGCAGCATCTGCCTGAATTGAGCGTCCCGGAAATCGCGTTTGTTGGCCGCTCCAACGCTGGCAAGTCGACCTGCATCAACACCCTGACGCAACAGAAACAGCTGGCGTTTGCGTCCAAGAAACCTGGGCGTACCCAGCATATCAACCTGTTCGCCCTGGGCAAGCAGGGCGCAACCGATGCCGTTCTGGCCGACCTGCCCGGCTACGGCTACGCAGCAGTCCCCAAGCAGGAAAAAATTCGCTGGCAGCAGGTGATGGCCAATTATTTACTCACCCGAAGCAATTTAAGCGCCGTCGTCCTGATGTGCGACCCCCGTCTTGGCCTGACTGAGCTCGACGAAATTTTGCTCGATGTTCTGCGCCCCCGGGTGGAGCAAGGCCTGCGCTTTCTGGTCATCCTGACCAAGGCCGACAAACTGACACGCGCCGAGCAAGCCAAGGCTTTGTCCATCACCAAGTTGCAGGCGGGTGGCGGCGAGCTCGCTCTTTTTTCGGCGACCAAGCGGCGAGGGGTTGAAGAGGTCTCAAAGCTTCTGTGGAACTGGGCGCATCCCGCCGGCTTGGCGCCACCACAGGTTTGATTGGCTGCTCAATAGAGCGGCGGTTCCGCCTCGGGCCGGGTCTTGAAGCGTTTGTGCACCCAGTAATACTGCTCGGGCATCCTTCTGACGTACTCGGCCAAGTACGCGTTCATTTGGGCCGTATCGGCCTGTGCATCATCTGAGGGGAAACCCGCCCAGGGCGACAACACGTCCACCGAATAACCCTCATCGGTCATGCGACAAATCACCGGGATCACGCGTGCGGATGCGGTTCGCGCAAATCGCGACAAACTGGTGATCGTGGCGGCTGTAACGCCAAAGAAGGGAACAAATACCGATTCCTTGCGGCCGAAATCCATGTCAGGCAAGAGGTAAAGCGGCTCGCCCCGTTTCAATGCGGACACGATGGTCTTGACGCCGGTACGCCGGCCGAACAATTGCGATACGCCAAAGCGTTGGCGCCCCTGCAGGATCCAGGCGTCGAATACGGGGTTGGCTTGGTGCGTGTAGATGGTCGTGAACGGCCCAGCCAGTTGTTGAGTCAGTGCCGTCCAGCCTGCATCCAGGCCTACAAAATGAGGCGCAAACAGCACAGTGGGCGTTTTGTCCTGCAGCAAAGCCCAGTGGCCGGTGAGTTTCAACCTGCTGCGCACCAAAGACTCGGAGCCTGCCCACAGCCACCCTCTGTCAAACCAGGCTTGTGCAAAACGAACAAAAACACGCCGCGCCAATGCCCGCCGCTCGCTGGGCGCCAACTCTGGAAAACAAAGTCCGAGGTTGATCATGACAATGCGTCGCCGGCTCGCCACAAAGACGTACAGCAGGTAACCCCACAGCGCGCCAACACCGCGCAGCACGCGCAGCGGCAAGCGCGCCAAGGCAATCGTCATCAAAATGCTCAGGCGCGCCAACATCAGCCAGACCCTGACGAATCGCTGCTTGCGCCTGCTGTCTGCGTCTCACGCGGCTGTTTGAAGCGTTCGTATCCCCAAAGGTACTGCTGCGGCCGTTGCCGGATCAGCCCTTCCATAGCCTCGTTGACAGCGATAACCGCCTCCTGCGTCGAGCCCAACATATTTCTCGCCATCGTTTCCACGTGTACCACATACCCACGCCCCCAGGGCAGACGCTCACCCCAAGCCAACAGCACCACTACACCAGTCTGCTGCGCTAGGCGGGCCGCCAGCGTCATGGTGTAGGCCGGCTTACCAAAAAATGGTGCCCAAACCCCAAGCGCCTGGGGTGGCACTTGGTCTGGCAAAAGACCAACCGTCTGTCCTGCGCGCAACACCTTAAGCAACTGTTTGACGCCACCCATATTAGTGGGCACAACTCGTAGCCCCGACCTCTGGCGCCCACTCAAAACCATCGCACCAAACCAAGGTCGCCGGGCGGATCGAAACAATGCGGTCATCGGCTGACGCACTCCAAACGTCTCCATGTAGGACCGCCCCACTATTTCGAAGCACCCTAGGTGTGGGGTAAGCACCATCAGCCCTCGACCCGAATTTAGTGCAGCTTCGACATGCTCGACCCCAGTCCAGCGTACCACTGCAGGCCGCCCTAGCCACAGCCGGGGCAGTTCGGCAACCATCATTCCACTTTGACCCACAGCGGCCAGCCATTGGCCTTTGGGTATGCCGGCCTGGGCCACGTTGTCCAGAAACCGCCGCCGATAAGTCGCCGAGGCCAGAAATACCAGCCAACCGCCAAGCCAGCCCACTGCATGAAGCGCGGACAAGGGCCACCGCGAGGCAATGCGAAACAAGGTCTCCATGATCTGCAATAGAATTCGGGCGTCGCTGAGTTATGGAACTACTTGCAGGGCGACAAGCACGTGAACACCCTAACTGGGTCGACATTGTGCCTTGCCGGTCAAACGGCCAAGCTGCTAAAGCGTTCGCCGACAGCCCCAAAAAGCCGAAGCAACGCGGTTCGGTTCATTTCATTTTGGGAGCACTTCATGTCAAACGACTTTCTCTTCACCTCCGAGTCTGTCTCGGAAGGCCATCCGGACAAGGTGTCCGACCAGATTTCCGACGCGATTCTGGACGCCATTTACAAGCAAGATCCGAAAAGCCGCGTGGCGGCTGAAACCTTGTGCAACACCGGCTTGGTGGTGCTAGCCGGTGAGATCACCACCAACGCGAATGTGGACTACATCCAGGTCGCGCGCGATACCATCAAGCGCATCGGCTACGACAACACCGAGTACGGCATCGACTACAAGGGCTGTGCAGTGCTGGTGGCTTACGACAAGCAGAGCAATGACATCGCCCAGGGCGTGAATCACGCCAGCGACGACCATCTGAACCTTGGCGCTGGCGACCAGGGCCTGATGTTTGGCTACGCCTGCGACGAAACCCCTGAGCTCATGCCCGCGCCCATCCACTACGCGCACCGTCTGGTCGAACGCCATGCGCAGTTGCGCAAGGACGGTCGCCTGCCGTTTCTGCGGCCCGACTCGAAAAGCCAGGTCACCATGCGCTACGTCGATGGCAAGCCGCACTCGATCGACACCGTGGTGCTTTCAAGCCAGCACAGCCCGGACCAGTCGGAGAGCCAGACCAAAATGAAGGCTAGCTTCATCGAGGCGGTTATTGAAGAAATCATCAAGCCTGTGCTGCCCAAGGAATGGCTCAAAGACACCAAATACCTGGTCAACCCCACCGGCCGTTTTGTCACCGGCGGCCCGCAGGGTGATTGCGGCCTGACGGGTCGCAAGATCATCGTCGACACCTACGGCGGTTCCTGCCCCCACGGCGGCGGCGCGTTTAGCGGCAAGGACCCGACAAAAGTCGATCGCTCCGCTGCCTACGCCTGCCGCTACGTGGCCAAAAACATCGTCGCCGCCGGCCTGGCGCGCCAGTGTCAGATTCAGGTCGCCTACGCCATCGGTGTGGCGCACCCGATGAATGTCACGGTCTATACCGAAGGCACCGGCGTGATTCCCGACGAGCAAATTGCAGCTCTGGTCGGCCAGCATTTCGATCTGCGCCCGCGCGGCATCATCCAGATGCTCGACCTGATGCGCCCGATCTACGAAAAGACGGCAGCTTACGGTCACTTTGGTCGTGAAGAGCCCGAGTTCACCTGGGAACGCACCGACAAAGTACAGGCCCTGCGTGCTGCTGCCGGGCTGAAATAAGCGCTTCGCCCTCAAGCGCTTTGGGACAGCTCCCGTCCCAAAGCGTTGCAGCGCCAACTATGGCGGTCGATCTGCCAGCTGGTGCTGCCATGTTTGTCAACTTGGCGCACCAGTACACCGTCCTCATCCAGACGCAGCCAGGTCCAGTTGCGCCGGCGGTCAAATTCAAAAGGCAATCCCAGCTGGTTGACGCAAGCGCCAGAAGCAATGATCTCCAAGCACGGTGACGCGCCCCCTGGCGAGGGCGGCACCAGCATATTGCGGTGGATGTCGCCAGCCAGATACATCAAACCCGTTCGGCCGCGCACCATGTTCTGGAAGGCTGCAAACTCCTCGCGGTAACGACGCCAGTTCTCATTGCCATGCGACAAGGTCAGACCCGCACAAATCAGGGTGTAGGGCTTGTCGTGCGCAAGTTGCCGAGCCAGAAACTGCATTTGCGCCTCGCCCATGAGCCGAGGCTGTCTGGCTTTCGGTGAGGTGGCATACGAGCGGTTATCCAGAAAGATAAAGCGCGCCAGTGCCGTGTCGTGCGAGCCGTAGATCAAGGGCGGGTTGACGGCGCAGGCCATGAACGCATGAAACAGCCGACGCGAGATCGCCATCTTCTCGGGCATTTGCGCCTGCGCAGGCAGACTTTCATCAGCGCCATACGCGTTGTTCCAGGCAAAGTCGTGGTCGTCCCAGACGCCAAACAGGCCACCTTTGGCGCGCATGTGCGCAAGCAAGCGGGCAAAGTTCGGCTCGGCCCATTGTTGTTCGTAACGCTGACGCATATGCCGCTCAAAATGCGCCAGATCAAAGCGGCCAGGCGTCCCGTTGGGCGTGGCGCTGAAGGGCCACAAGCCAAAGTCCATGTAAATCTGATCACCGAGCAAAAACAGATAGTCGGGGTCGGCGCGCAGGATGTCTTGCCAAACAGTTTGCGCCTGCCCGTCCTGGTAGCGGGTGCATGAGGTCAGCGCAATCGTGATGCCGGGCATATGGGTCAATCTGGCTGTCGCAAAAACAGGCGAAGTCAGTATCCCACGCAACAGGCTGCGGATAGTGCACACACCGTGCGTGACAGTCCTCAATGAAAGTCACGGCTTTGGGTGAGCAATTCGCCGAGCATAGGCGTCAGGTCGCGCATGAAGCCAGCCACCACGTGACAGACCCGACCTGAACCGTCCTCATCACGCTGCCACACGCCGTGCACCGCAAGCAAGCGCGCATGCAGCAGCGCGCTTCGAAAGCGCTCGCGCATGGCCTTCCAGACAATCACGTTGACGCTGCCGGTTTCGTCCTCCAGCGTCACAAAGGTCACGCCCTTGGCAGTCTGCGGGCTCTGGCGCATCACCACCAGGCCTGCTATGCGAACCAGACAGCTGTTGTGCAGTCCATGCAACTGCTCTGCTGTCATCAGCCGCATCGATGAGAGCTGCGCACGCAAAAAACCCAATGGATGGGTGCGCAAACTCAGTCCTGTGCTCGCGTAATCCCAGCACACCTCTTGCGATTCACTGGCGCCTGCCAAGACCAGGGCTGGCTCCTGAACCGGTGCAGCGCGCAGCAGCGCTGGCGCGCGCTGCAAAGCGCTGGTCTCCCACACCTGTTGACGCCGATGGCCTGACAGACTGGCCAGCGCATCAGCACCGGCCAGCGCCTTGAGCTCACCACGGTCCAGATCGGCGCGCAAGGCCAGGTCTTGCACGCTCGTCAAAGCGTGCTGCTGCCGAGCCTGCACCAGGCGCTGGGCAGCCGCCTCGCTCAAGCCACTGACCAGGCGCAGGCCCAGACGCACGGCCTGGCCATCGGTGGCCAACGTGCAGTCCCAGTCGCTGTACGTGACATCGGCGGGCAAAACCGTCACGCCATGCCGCTGCGCATCCTGAACCAGTTGCGAGGGGCCATAAAAACCCATAGGCTGGCTGTTGAGCATGGCCGCCAGAAAGCACGCCGGCTCATGGCATTTAAGCCAGGCACTAGCCCAGACCAGCAAGGCAAAACTGGCCGCATGACTCTCTGGAAAGCCATATTCACCAAAGCCCTCAATCTGCCTGAACAGCTGCTCTGCAAACGCGCTGCT
This sequence comes from Comamonadaceae bacterium, assembly GCA_038145425.1. GTDB lineage: Bacteria > Pseudomonadota > Gammaproteobacteria > Burkholderiales > Burkholderiaceae_C > Rhodoferax. Next base: position 7,936 of record JAYQPP010000026.1, read on the forward strand.
GTAGCCGTTTTTCAGCATGCCTGAGACCAGGCGGTCATAGAACTTGTGCACACCGCCCTGGCGCTTCCAGGCGGCCATGGAGCGACGCAACTGGTCCGCCTCACCCGGTGAAAAATCAGCAGCCGCCATAGCCACCTGCATCACCTGCTCCTGAAAAATCGGCACGCCCAGGGTTCGCTGCAGCACATTTTTCAAAGCGGGGCTGGCATAGCTCACCGCGTCCGGATTGGCGCGTGCCTTCAGGTAAGGATGCACCATGCCACCCTGGATCGGGCCGGGGCGCACGATTGCCACTTCCACCACCAGGTCATAAAAACAGCGTGGGCGCAGACGCGGCAACATGCTCATCTGCGCCCGGCTCTCGATCTGGAACACGCCCACGGTATCGGCAGCGCACACCATGTCAAACGTGGCTGCGTCATCGGCAGGGATGTCCTGCATGCGAAATCTCCCGCCGCGCCGGGCGCTCACCAGAGCCAGGCAGCGACGGATCGCGCTGAGCATGCCCAGCGCCAGTACATCGACCTTGAGCAAGCCCATGGTGTCAAGGTCGTCCTTGTCCCACTGGATCACCGATCGCTCGGGCATGGCCGCGTTTTCCACCGGCACCAGACGATGCAAAAGACCTCGGGTCAGCACGAAGCCGCCGGGGTGCTGGCTCAAGTGACGCGGAAAACCCATCAGCTGTCGGCTCAGGCCCAGCCACTGCGCCAGCGTGCGCTCTGAAGGCCGCGGCACCTCAGGTGCCAGGCGCGCCAGCGCAGACTGCAGACGGTCTTGCAAGACCTCGCGGCTGTACATACCTGGATGCTCCTTGGCCATGGCGCGAATCAGCGCCTCGTCCAGGCCCAGCGCCCGGCCCACATCGCGCAAAGCGCTGCGCGGTCGGTAACGAGTCACCACCGCCGTCAGGGCGGCGCGGTCACGGCCGTATTTGGCGTACAGGTACTGAATCACCTCTTCGCGGCGCTGATGCTCAAAGTCCACATCGATGTCGGGCGGTTCGTCACGCTCACGGCTGATAAAGCGCTCAAAGAGCACACTCGAGCGCGCCGGGTCGACCTCGGTCACGCCCAGGCAGTAGCACACCGCCGAATTCGCCGCCGAGCCACGCCCCTGGCACAAAATTCCGCGTGAGCGGGCAAACGCCACCACGTCATACACCGTTAAAAAATACATCTCGTACGAGAGCTCGCTGATCAGGGCCAGTTCGTGCTCGATCTGCTGGCGCACGCTCTCAGGCAGGCCCTGGGCATAGCGCTGCCGGGCGCCTTCCAGGGTGTGATGGCGCAGGGTTTGCGCCGGTGTCTGCCCCGGCAGCAAGGTCTCCAGCGGGTACTGGTAGCGCAACTCGTCCAGGCTGAACTGGCAACGCTGGGCCACGGTCAGTGTGTTGGCCAGAAGCGGTGCTGGGTAAAGCTGGGCCAGTCGCTCTCGGCTGCGCAAATGCGCCTCGGCATTCGCCTGCAAAGCCAGCCCGCACTCAGCAACCGGACGGCGCAGGCGAACAGCGCTGAGCACATCATGCAAGGGCTTGCGGGCGCGCACATGCATGAGCACGCCGCCGCAAGCGAGCAGTGGCACGCCACTTAAAGCAGCGATCTGGCACAGCTTGAGATATTGCGCGCCATCATGGGCTTGCAAATGCTGATGAACCCCCAGCCACAAATGCCCATCCCACACAGCGCCTGCTGCACGCACCAGCGCAAGGCTCGCTTCCAGGCCCAGCTCAAAAGGCAACAGCAGCACCAGCTCGCAATGGCGCAGCCCGGCCCAGGCGGGGTCGGGCCAGCGCACCCGGTACTGCCCCTTGGACGCGCTACGCCGCGCTGCCGTGATGAAAGCGCACAAATCACCCCAGGCTTGCAAATCGCGCGCCAGCGCCAGCACTTCAAAATGAAACCCTGCATGCGCCACCCTAAAGGACGCGCCGGGCAACAGACGCAGGCCCACTTGCCTGGCTTTTTCGTGGGCACGCACCAGGCCCGCCACAGTCGCTTCGTCAGTAATCGCCAAAGCGCTGTAGCCCAGAGCGTGTGCGCGCTCGACGAGTTCCTCGGGCAGGGACGCACCGTAGCCAAAACTAAAGCCGCTGCGGCAATGCAGTTCTGCATAAGCCGCAGCCAGTGCTTGGCGGGTCTGACCTGTCATGCACGTCAGGCAAAAAAGCCATGCAGATACCAGGATGCAGCCGACACCCCCAACACTGCATCAGGTGCGACGTCCTGAAAAATCCACACCAGGCCGGCGCGCTCGCTGTGCGCCACAAAATAATCGCGGCGCAACGGGCCTGGCTGCACGCCATCCGGGCTTTCCCACCAGGCAGCCTCAATGCGCTGCGGGCCGCTGAGCAACTGCAACAGCCCGTGGTACATCGGTTGGCCCTGATCCAGCGCCAGCGCCAGCGGCTCGGCCAGCAGCCAGCTCGGCCATGCTGCGGCATCCAGGCCCGGTACACGGCGTTTCAAGCCCTGCGTGGGCAGCCCGTCCACATCACGACCGAGCGCGTGAGCCCGGCTATCGGGCGTCAGCGCCGGCGTCCAGGCCTGCATGCACTGTGGCCGGTGGTCTGCACGTGGCTGCCAACACAAGACCCGCTCGGGCCCGAGCCGTGCGCTCAGGCGCTCCACCATCTGTAGCGTGCTGTCGCCTTCGAGTGCCAGCTCAGGCAGCAAGCTGTGGCTGCGCCCGCTCAAGGCCACTGTTTCCAAAGACCGCATCTGCAAAGACACAGCCGGCGCCGGCAGGCTTTGGTGAGCCAGTTGTTCGGCCAGCAAACGCTGCAGATGCGCCATGTCTGAAGCCGGCGAGCGAACACGCAAGACCAGGCTGCCCCGACTCGCCACACCACGGCGCCGGTCCATCAGCCAGGCCAGCTCCAGCCCCAGCACCGCACGCTGGCGCGCTGCCAGCCAGGCTTGCAGCTGCAGCAACAAACGCCGCGCGCCAAACAACAAGGCTTGCGCATCGTCTACCGGGTGACTCAACTCCAGACTGGCCTCAAACACCTCGGGCAGGCTCAGCCAGGCATAGGTATCTGGCGCTGCGCCGTAGGCACGGTCCAGCGCCTGCAGCAAATCGGCGCCAAAACGCCGAACCAGCCCGCCCCGCGGCAAGGCTCGCAATTGCCCCCAGCGTTCACAGCCCAGACGCAACAGCGTCTCCAGATGCGCTTGCGCTGCGTCCAGCACCGACAAAGGCAGGGCATCGGCCACTGGCGTGGTGACCTGCCCCACACGCAAGCGGCCCAGGGCCAGCAAGGACGTTTCGCCCAACGCCAGGCGCAGGCTGCCAAGCGGCGCGCCACCATGCTCCAAACGCCGCGCCAGGCCATGCACACCACCCCACAAGCGCGCACTGGCTGCCACGTCAAGCACCAAGGCATCGCCCACGCACGCAACTTTGGGTGTGAACTGCAAAGCCCACCAGGCCAGCGCACGCGGCGCATCTGCCGGCCAATCGACCAGCAGGGCTTCTGGCAGCTCAGGCTGCGCCTGCAAGGCAATCCAAGACATGGTCTGACCCAGGCTCGCTGTGTGAAGGGTATGCATCTGGCACAACATCAGCTGGCGTGTTGCGCGCGCGGGCTGCTGCCAGAAAAACCGAGAACGCAGCACGCCGATCGTCCAGCGCCAGCGCTTCGGTCACGGGCGGGCCGCGGCGCTTGAGCACCTGCACGGCCAAACCCGTTCCGCTGCCCTGCTGCACCAGCAGGCGCAACACCGCGGGCGAAGCCTCGTCCCGGGCCGATGCCGGGCGCATCACAAACAAGAGCTTGCCCTGAGCCTGCGCGGCCAGATGCAAACGGCGCAGTTGTGTAGTCCGAACGGCTGGCAGCCAGGCCAGCACCGCCTGAACCCCATCGCAGCGCAAAGCCTGCTCGGCGCTCCACAGGCGCTCGCCAGCCCCATCCACCTTGAGCCAGAGCAGCTGGCTGAGCTCAAGCCCCCAGGCCGCCAGGCCAGGGCCAAACGGCGTATGGGGTGCACCCACGAGAACCACGCTGCAGGCACGCCGGTGTGCGCAGGCGCACAAGCCTGGCAACAACAAACGCCACTCATGCTGCTGCGCCGGCGGCTGCAGCAACTCGCACAAGGCGCCCAAGGGCCAGCCACCCCCGGGCAGTGCCGCATCGAGACGGGCGTAACCACTGGGCAGCACCACGCCTGCAGCCCGGGCCAGCGAATCGGCGCGCCAGACCGACTCACCCCAGGACGCCAGCAACAAATTGTCAGAGTGCAAGCTCGCCAACATGATGAATCACTCTTGTAAAAGTTGGAATCAAAGCCAGAAATCATGGCTCAAGAACTGTATAAATATACAGTATAAATTCCTTCTCTGCGCCGATCCTGATGGCCCGCCAGGCGTCGGTCTATCATGTTGCAATGCACGCTGCTCAGCTCAAAACCATGGACGCCCACAACGGCCTGCGCCGCGTTGTAGAGGCCCTGCAAAACAGCTGGTTCACCCTGAAACTCGGCGCCCTGGTGCTGGTGCTGGCACTCAGCCCCTCCACCTACACCCGCGCGCACTGGCGCGCACTGGCTGGGCATGTGCACACCAGTACCTGGCAAGTACTGGGCTGGTTTTCTGCGCTGGCGGCCCTGCTCAGCCTGGTGCTGATTCGCATCGTGCTGGTCACCGCCCTGTCCTACGGCTTGTCGCACTACGCGCTGCAAATGGTGGTGCGCGTTCTGATCATTGAGCTCATTCCTCTGTCGGCTGCCATGTTTGTGGCCTTGCGCGCCAGCCTGAGCCTGCCGGCATCACAACTGCCCGGCCCAAGCCTTTCCAACAGCCGCCGCATCGACCAGGCCACGCTGGCTGGCCAATTGGTGCCGCGTGCCATGGCTGATGCGTTTGCCGTCATCACTCTGGCGCTCGTCAGCAGCAGCCTGGTACTGGTACTCACTTACCTAAACCAGTACGGCCTCTCACCCTGGGGACTGCCCGGCTTCACCCGTACCGTTGGACAAGTCTTCAGCCCCAGCGTGAGCCTGAGTCTGAGCTTCAAAATCCTGTTTTTCAGCTGGGCGGTGGCGATCATCCCCATGGCCGCGGGCTGGCTCAAGCCACAAGCCAGCGGGCGCATGCAAGCCGGGTCGACGCTTTTGTTCGTCGTCCTGTTTGTGCTCGAAGCTGGCTTTCTGGCCATCAAATACATTTAAGACATGAGCGCACCACCGCTTCAGCCGCCAGATCAAGCCCCGCCCGTGCCAGTACATCTGGAACGCAAGGCGCTGGGCTTGCTGGTGCTGGTGGGCGCAGTGTTTGTCAGCTTTGTGCTCTACGTGATGTACGCCCGTGGTGTTTTCACAGCCAGCCAACAACTCACCCTGATCGCCGATGACTCCGAGGGCGCGATCGTTGGCATGGACATGACGTTTTCCGGCTTTCCGATCGGGCGCGTGCGCCGCATCGAACTCGACGAGCAAGGCAAAGCACGCCTGATCATCGACATCGCGCAGGACGACGCGCGCTGGCTGCGCACCTCGAGCATCTTCACCATGGAGCGCGGCCTGGTGGGCGACACCCGCATCCGCGCCTACAGCGGCATCCTGAGCGACCCGCCCTTGCCACCCGGCTCGGTGCGCACCCTGCTACGTGGCGACACGGCCGCCGAGATTCCCCGCCTGGTCGCATCGACCCGTGATTTGCTCGAGAACCTCAGCCGCATGAGTGCGCCGCAGTCCAGCGTGAACAACAGCCTGAACAACCTGCAAACCATCACCGAGCGACTGTCCGGACCATACGGCCTGATGGGTGGCGTACTCGGCAGCGAAGCCAACGCGAAAAAAGTCATCAACACCATCGACCGCACCAACAGCCTGCTGGGCAAGACCGAGCAACTGATGGGCAAGACCGACCAGCGCGTCTTTGGCAAGGACGGTGTGATGGACAGCACACAGGCCACGCTGCGCGAGGCCCAGGTCGCCATGAGCGAAGCTCAGTCCACCCTGAAGGCCAGCCAGCTCACTGTGCAGCAGCTCACCACCCTGTTGCAAGACGCCCGCAACACCCTGAGCCGGGTCGACGGCGTACTGGCCGAAGCCCAAAGTATTGGCAGCAATGTGCGTGTGGCCACCACCGACCTGAGTGCTTTGCGCACCGAAGTGGAGGCCAGTTTGCGCAAGATCAGCCAGCTGACTGAAGAGGTCAACCGCAAATGGCCTTTTGCGCGCGACGCCGAGATCAAACTGCCATGACCAACACGTCTGTTGTCACGCGTCTTGCCCGTGCTGACATCCGCTTGAAGAAGGCCGCAGCATCACTGCTTGTGCTTTTGAGCGCGTGCAGCAGTACCGCACCACCGCCGACCTGGCAAGCCAATGCCTTCGGCTCGCTGGAGACCTACACCAAGGCCTATCTGAGCGGCCATCAAGCCCTGAGCCTTGACGCTTTCAAACAAGCCCGGCTGGAAGTCGCGCAGACCGGCAGGCCCGATTTGATGGCACGTCTTGAACTCACCCGCTGTGCGCTGGAAGTGGCCAGCCTGATCAAAACCGACTGCCCGGGCTTTCAGTCGCTGGCAATTGACGCCCGAGCCGACGACAAATCCTATGCCGCCTTTCTGAACGGCCAGTGGCAGGGACTTGCTGCACAAAACCTGCCGCTTCAGTACCGTGACTTCTTCACGCTGGCTTCTGCACCTGGCACGCCTGCGGCGAGCGACGCTGGCAAAGCGGCGCCCAGTCCTTTGCTGAAAATCAATAACCCTTTGTCGCAGCTGGTGGCTGCCGGCATTTTGCAAATCCGCGGGCAGCTCACGACGCAGGACATCGCCGTGGCCACTGAGGCCGCATCAGCCCAGGGCTGGCGTCGCCCGCTGCTGGCCTGGCTTGGCCTACAGCTTCAGGCCGCAAAGGCCCGAGGTGATGCTGCACAGGCAGCGCGCATTGAGCGACGCCTGTCGCTGCTCACACAACAACCCTGATCAATACCGGGCTCAGCCAGCGTCAGGCCGGCCCCGGCCAATATCGGGCCAGCGCCGACGCAGGTACACCCAGGACGCCAGGCCCACCAGCATCAGGCCCATCGACGTCAGTGCCAGGCCGATCACCGAGTGCATCACCAGCGCAGAGAGGACGCCTGCCACCAGCGCGTTGATCGATGAGCCGATAAAGGTCTGCAGGCTCGAGGCCATGCCACGCCGGTTTGGATAAAGATCGAGCAGCAGCAGGGTGACCACCGGCACCATGATGGCCCAGCCCAGCGAAAAAACAGCAATGGGCACCAGAGACCAGAACGGATGCGTGGGCAGCAATGCGTTGGCCAGCACATTGAGGGTTGAAACCAGCAGCATCACCACAAAACCGTGACGGATCTGTTTTTTCGGCTCGACCCGGCCTGCCATGCGTCCACTGAGCCAGGCGCCACCCATGATGCCGCAGATCGTCAGAATGAAGAACCAGAAAAACTCGGTGGGTGCCAGCCCCAGGTGTTCGCCCAAAAACACTGGCGAGCTCAGCACATACAAAAACATGCCGTTAAAAGGGACGGCGCTGGCCAGCGTCGCCATCAAAAAACGCGGATCCAGTCCCAGTTGCCAGTAGCCTTGCACCAGATTTTTGATCGCCAGCGGCTGACGCTGCGTGATGTGCAATGACTCTGGTAAGTAAGCGTAATTAGCCACCCACAGCGCTATTCCCACCAGCGTCAAAAACCAGAACACGCTTTGCCAGCCCAGGGTCACGAACAAAACGCCACCCATGAGCGGCGCGACCGCGGGGGCGGCGCCAAAAAACAAGGTGATCTGGCTCATCACGCGCTGCGCTTGCGAGGGCTCGAACATGTCGCGCACCACCGCCCGCGAGACCACAATGCCCGCGCCGGTCGACAGACCCTGCATCATCCGAAAAAAGACCAGTTGCCCAATGGTCTGTGACAGGGCGCATCCGGCGGAGGCCAGCACAAAAGCCACCAGTCCCCACAGCACCACCGGTCGCCTGCCCAGGCTGTCAGACAAAGCGCCATGAAACAGGCTCATCACGGCAAAGCCAAACAGATAGGCCGACAAGGTCTGCTGCATCTGTACCGGTGAGGCATCCAGGGCCTGCCCAATGCCAGAAAAAGCCGGCAGATACGTGTCCACCGCGAGCGGGCCGAGCATGCCCAGCATGGCCAGCAACAAAGCCAATGCCCAGCGCGGCGCGCGCCAGAGTTGTTGTGCTTCGGGATTCACAAGTCGAGCCGGGGTGTGAGCGCAGACAGGCGGAATCAGGAGCTGAACAAGAAGTTCATCACATCGCCATCACGCACCAAGTAGTCCTTGCCCTCGCTGCGCATCTTGCCGGCATCCTTGGCACCTTGCTCGCCACCAAAAGCGATGTAGTCCTCGTAGGCGATGGTCTGGGCGCGGATATAGCCTTTTTCAAAATCGGTGTGAATAACGCCTGCGGCCTGCGGGCCGGTGTCGCCAGCATGAATCGTCCAGGCACGCACTTCTTTCACGCCGGCGGTGAAGTAAGTCTGTAGCCCCAGCAATTTGTAGGCCGCCACGATCAAGCGATTCAAGCCAGGCTCGCTTTGGCCGAGCTCTTCGAGAAACATTTTTTTGTCCTCGTCGTCCATATCGGCCAAATCGGCTTCGATCTTGGCGCAAATAGCCACCACCGGCGCGCTCTGCGCTTGTGCATACTGCTCAAGTCGCGCAAGCATCGGGTTGTTCTCAAAGCCGTCCTCTGAGACATTGGCCACAAACATCGCTGGCTTGGCGGTGATCAGGAACAATTGCTTGAGCAAGGGCTGTTCTTCCTTGGTAAACGCTAGCGTGCGTACCGGCTTGGCTTCGTTCAGTACCGACTGGCAGCGCCCCAGAATGCTGACAAATCGTGCGGCCTCTTTGTCGCCACCCGACTTGGCAACTTTGCTGTAGCGCGCCAACGATTTTTCAACTGTGGCCAGGTCGGCCAAGCAGAGTTCGGTCTGAATCACTTCGATGTCGGCAATCGGATCCACCCGGCCAGCCACATGCACCACGTTGTCGTCCTCGAAGCAGCGCACCACGTTGATGATCGCGTCGGTCTCGCGAATGTGCGCCAGAAACTTGTTGCCCAGGCCCTCGCCCGTGCTGGCACCTGCCACCAGGCCGGCGATGTCAACAAACTCCACAATAGCCGGCTGAATCTTCTGGGGCTTGACGATGCCTGCCAGTGCCTGCAGGCGTTCATCGGGCACTTCCACAATGCCCACATTGGGCTCAATCGTGCAAAACGGGTAGTTCTCCGCCGCAATGCCAGCCTTGGTGAGCGCATTGAAAAGAGTCGATTTGCCCACATTGGGCAGGCCGACGATGCCGCATTTCATGGTGTGTCCTCGTAACCGTGGTGGCGGTGCCACCGGGAAAGCGTTGAATTATCCATGAGGGTTCCGCACAGCCCGCGCTCCTACAATGAAGCGCATGACTGCGGCTTTTGACGTTTGCGTTCGCGGCGGTGGCATTGTTGGCCAGACGCTGGCGCTTTTGCTCGCGCAGGAGCGGCTGCGCGTGGGCCTGGTCGCAGCCAAGCCAATCAGCGCGAGCGGGCAGGATGTGCGTGCCTATGCACTCAACACCCGCTCCAAAGACTTGCTCGAATCGATCAAATGCTGGCCAACTGAGCCGGTCGTGACGGCCGTCGAACGCATGGACGTTTTTGGCGACCAGGACGGCCATGTTCAGTTTGCAGCCGCCGGGCTGGCGGTTGACGCGCTGACCTGGATCGTCGATGTCAATTCGCTTGAACACGGCCTGAGTCAGGCGGTGCGCTACCAGCCTCATCTGAGCCTGCTCACCGATCCCGCAGAGGCGAGCCTGACGGTGATCTGCGAAGGTCGAAACAGTGCACTGCGCGAGTCGCTGGGCGTGCAGTACGACACCTGGCCGTACGCGCAGCGAGCGATTGCCGCGCGCCTGAGAGGCGAGCGAGCACATGGCCAGGTCGCGCGACAGTGGTTTGGCGAAGGCGAGATCCTGGCTTTGTTGCCCTTAGGTGGCGCGCAGGGTCATGACGTGGCCTTGGTCTGGTCCGTTGCCGAGGGGCGCGCCGGTGAGCTGCTGCAGTGCGACGATGAAGCCTTTGCCCAGGCTGTGGCGAGCGCCAGCGCGCACACGCTGGGGGCCATGACATTGAGCAGCAGTCGTCAGGCGTGGCCATTGCAATCGGCACTGGCGCAACGTTGGTTCGGTCGCTGGCCGCACGCCCAGGCCTCCACCAACCAAGCCTGGGTGCTTGCCGGTGATGCAGCGCATGCCATACACCCCCTGGCCGGGCAAGGACTTAACCTGGGCCTTGCCGACGCGCGGGAACTCTGTGCTTTACTGCGCAGCAAAGCCGGCTGGCGATCTGTGGCCGATGCACGGTTGCTCAAGCGCTACGAGCGAAGCCGGCGCGGGCAAGCCCTGGCCACCGACCTGACCTTGAATGGTCTGCAAAAATTGTTTTCGCAGGAGCACCAGGGCTGGCAGCGCTTGCGCAACCTGGGCATGCAAGGATTCGAGCGCCTGGACGGGCTCAAAAGCTGGGTCGCCCGGCAAGCCATGGGCGTCTAAGTTTTTATAGGACTCATCATGATCAAGTCATTTTTCAAGTACATCTTCCTGGCAGCGGCCTTGACAGGCTTGCTGCAGCCAGCGTTTGCGCAGGAGGCGACGATTCGCAAGAACCTGGCCGAGCGCATTCCACAGCTGCCCAAAATCGACGAAATCAGCAAAACGCCGATTGACGGCCTGTACGAAATCCGTATCAACGGCACCGAGATTTACTACACCGATGCACAGGCCAACTACCTGGTGCAAGGCAGCCTGTTTGACACGCGGCAAAAGCGCAACCTGACGGAAGAGCGCATTGAAAAGCTCACCGCCATCAGCTTTGACAGCTTGCCTCTGAAAGATGCGTTCACGATTGTGCGCGGCAGCGGCAAGCGCAAGATCGCGGTGTTTGCAGACCCAAACTGCGGTTTTTGCAAGCGTTTCGAGCGCGACCTGCTCAAGGTAGACAACGTAACCGTTTACCTGTTTCTCTATCCCATCCTGGGTGCTGACTCCACCGAAAAGTCTAAAAACATCTGGTGTGCAAAAGACAAAGCCAAAGCCTGGAACGACTGGATGCTCAATGGCTCGGTCCCAGCAGGTGCCGGCTGCGACACCGCGGCCCTTAACCGCAATGTCGAGTTTGGCCAGCGCCAGCGCATCACCGGCACGCCAACCGTGTTCTTCGCGGACGGCAAGCGTGTACCCGGCGCGATCAACGCTGAACAAATCGAGAAAAACATAGCCAGTGCAGGCGGCTGATGCGCGCAACAACGCATGCTGCGCTGCGCTTTGATGTTCGCATTCAGGACCTGAATGCGCACCTGTTTGCCGTCACCCTGACGATTGCCCATCCGCAGGCTGAACAAATCGTTCGCCTGCCCGCCTGGATCCCAGGCAGCTACCTGCTGCGCGAGTTCTCCAAGCACCTGCAAAAACTGCAAGCGCGGCAAGGCAAGACCAGCCAAGCGGTGCGCCAGTTGGATAAAAACAGCTGGGCGATCAGTTGCCAAGGCAATGAGGTCCTGACGCTCGACTACGAGGTCTACGCCTTTGACCGCTCGGTGAGAACCGCTTTCCTGGATGCGCAACGCGGATTTTTTAACGGCACCAGTTTGTTTCTCATGGTTGACGGCCGTGAGAACCAAGCCCATCAGCTCAACATCAACGCCACAGGCATGCCTTCAGCCTGGCAGGTCGCCTGTGCGCTCACGCCATCAAAGACCAGCAGCCGCGGCACGGGCACCTACCTTGCGCAAGACTATGAGGCATTGGCCGATGCCCCGGTCGAGATGGGCGCCTTCTGGAGCGGCAGTTTCAGAGCAGGTGGTATTGCCCACCGCTTCGTCGTCTCAGGTGCGCCCGCCGGTTTTGATGGCCAGCGCCTGCTGGCCGACACCCGCACCATTTGCGAAACCGAAATCGCGCTCTGGCACGGCAACAAACGCGGCGCTGCACAAGGCCCGCGGCATCGCAACTACCTGTTCATGCTCAACGCTGAGGATAAGGGCTACGGGGGGCTGGAACACCGCAACGCCACTGCACTGATCTGCAAACGCGCGGATCTGCCACAGCACAACCAGAACAAGCGCTTGAAGGCCAGCGACGGCTACACCACGCTGCTCGGACTGATCAGCCACGAGTACTTTCACACCTGGAACGTCAAGCGCCTGCGCCCTGCTGAATTCACGCGTTACGACTATCTGCGCGAAAACTACACCGAGCTGCTCTGGTTTTTTGAAGGCTTCACCAGCTACTACGACGACTTGTTGCTGCGCAGAGCCGGCCTGATTGACAACCTCGCCTATCTGGCCCTGCTATCCAAGAGCATCAACGCCGTGTTGCAAACACCTGGCCGCCATTTGCAGACCGTGGCACAAGCCAGCTTTGACGCCTGGGTCAAGTACTACCGGCAAGACGAAAACTCGCCTAACGCGACGGTGAGCTACTACCAGAAAGGCGCACTGGTGGCCCTGTGTCTGGACCTCAGCCTGCGCCAGGGCGGCAAGACCACGCTCGATGCCGTGATGCGTGCCCTGTGGCAACGTTGTGACGGTGGCCCCATGACCGAGGGCGACCTGCTGGCGGTGTTGCACGACCTCTCCGGTGAGTCCTTTAACAAGCGCCTGCACGACTGGGTGCACAGCACCAAAGAACTTCCAGTGGCCGAACTGCTGCAAGCCAGCGGGGCCAAGCTCGACGTGGAGGCAGCGCCCATGGCCGAGCGCCTGGGCGTGCGCGTGAGCGAACAAGCTGGCGTTCAGGTCAAAGTGGTATTGCAAGGCGGTGCTGCCCAAAAAGCGGGCATCGCTGCTGGCGATGAGTGGCTGGGTGTTGAGCTTGGCAGCGGGCGTCAGCAGCAAGGCTGGCGGCTGAGCAAGCTCGATGAATTGCCCATGTACCTGGGCGCGGCCAAGTCCTGCACGGCGCTCATCAGCCGCGACCAGCGCCTGCTGCGCTTGAAGCTGAACCTGCCTGGGCCTGCAAAGCGCCTGATGTTCACCCCGCAAGACAACGCCAAGCTGGCGCGCTGGCTGGAGCCATCCGCAGCCCAAGACTGATTCTTTTAAAAATGGAGAAGCCCATGAGTTACGAATGCATCAACGTGCGCACCGAGGCCGGCAAGGTTGGCATCATCACGCTCAACCGGCCCAAGCAGCTCAATGCCCTGAGCGACCAGTTGATGACGGAGCTGGGAACTGCCTTACAGGCGTTCGACGCAGACGACGCGATTCGCTGCATGATCATCACCGGCAGCGAAAAAGCATTTGCCGCTGGCGCTGATATCGGCAACATGGCGACCTATAGTTTTTCGCAGGTCTACAAAGAGGATTACATCTCGCGTAACTGGGAAACCGTGCGCTCGGTGCGCAAGCCCGTGATCGCAGCGGTCAGCGGTTTTGCCTTGGGTGGCGGCTGCGAGCTGGCCATGATGTGCGACTTCATCATCGCCGCAGACAATGCGCGTTTCGGGCAGCCCGAAATCAAGCTGGGCATCATCCCCGGTGCCGGCGGCACCCAACGCCTGCCGCGTGCTGTGGGTAAATCCAAGGCCATGGACATGGCGCTCACCGGACGCATGATGGACGCACACGAAGCCGAACGCTCAGGTCTGGTCAGCAGGGTGGTGCCTCTGGACAAGCTCATGGACGAAGCGCTTGGCGCCGCGCTCGTCATCAGCGAGTTCTCGCTGCTGGCGACCATGGCGGCCAAGGAGTCGGTCAACCGGGCGTTTGAGGGCAGCTTGAGCGATGGCGTCATGTTTGAGCGACGCCTGTTTCACGCCCTCTTCGCAACCGCCGACCAGAAGGAAGGCATGGACGCGTTTGTCAACAAGCGCAAAGCCAGTTTCAGTGACCGCTGAGCCCGCACCACCTCGCCAAACACCCCACCCCACGGCGCCCTGCTCTGGCTATAATGGCGCCCCTCGGTGATATAGCTCAGTTGGTTAGAGCGCAGCATTCATAATGCTGATGTCGGTGGTTCAAGTCCACCTATCACCACCAGATTCCTGCGCTTGCAGTATCAAAAGCCACCATCGCGGTGGCTTTTTCTTGTCTGCTGGTCAGCGCGTCGGTCGCTCAAGACCCCAACAACGCACAAACTGAAACTCAGCCGTCAGCCTGATTCGGCCTGGGCACGCACTGCTGGCACACATACAGCGGCCAACGCCAGGGCCTGCGTAGCCAATTGGGTGATCGCGCGCCAGTTACTCGACTGAACCAAAGAAGGCGGTGTCAGCCAGGAGCCACCGACCATGGCGACATTGGGCAGGGTCAAAAATTGCGCAAGGTTTTCTGGCGTCACGCCGCCAGTCGGGCAAAAACGCAGGTCTGCAAGCGGACCAGCCCAAGCCTTCAAGGTGGCCACGCCGCCTAGTTGCATCGCCGGAAACAGCTTCATGAGCTCGAAGCCCTGGTCGCGGGCAAACATGGCCTCGCTCGGACTGGCCACGCCCGGAATGAACGGCAGGCCACAGGCTTTCACCGCATCGAGCAAGGCCGGTGTAAAGCCCGGCGACAACGCAAAACGCGCGCCGGCATCAAGCACCCGCCGTACGTCGTCAGCACGCGTCACTGTGCCCGCGCCGACCGCCATATTGGGCACGGCGCGCGCGATGGCCTCCAAGCCAGCCAGTGCAGCATCTGATCGCAGCGTGATTTCAATGACATCGATGCCGCCTGCCAGCAAAGCCTCGGCCATCGGCACCGCTTGCGACACGTCACTGACCACCACGACCGGCACGACGCGGGATTTGAAGACTGGAAGTCCGGGGGCGGACGAATTCGCGATGCGCATACAAATTCCTTTGACCCTGCAAGCTTATCAAACAAGCCAAGCGCTCCAAACGCCAAGCTCAAGCCGACTCGCCCAGCAATTGCCGACATTTTCAACGGATCACACCATCATCAACAGAGGCCACTGAATTCGGCAGGACCCCGGACGACGCTGCATCATCCCTACGCGGTCTCGCCTCTCTACACCCGCCATGTTTGTTCAAACTGCCTGACTGGACCTAGACAAAAGTGACGAGAATATGCGCTCCTTGGACGCCAGCGAGCGCCAAGGCTATCGAACTACCCACTTGGCGTTTTCAAGATCTCAGCCCAGCACGCTATGAACAGGATCAACACCGTTGTTTTTGACATTGGCAACGTACTCATTCCCTGGAACCCGCGCTGGCTGTTTCGTAACGTCTTGCCCAATGACGAAGACATCGAACGCTTTTTGAGCGAGGTTGATTTCGTGGGTTGGAACGAAAGTCACGACGCTGGCCAGCGGTTCGCAGACGGCATTGCGCAACGCAGCGCCGCATTTCCGCACTACCAGCACCTATTCAAGGCTTTTTATGAGCGCTGGGAAGAAAGCCTGGGGCCACCGATCCAGGGAACCGTCGAGCTCGCAAGCCGTCTTCGCCAAAAGGGGTACCGAACGCTGGCCCTGACCAATTTCTCGGCTGAAACATTTCCGCGCGCTCAACGCCTGCATTCATTCCTTACCGAATTTGAAGGCATCGTGGTCTCAGGGCATGAGAAGCTGATGAAGCCGGATCCCGCTATCTATCAGCTCTTGTGTCAACGTTATCAAGTCACGCCTTCGCAGGCCGTTTTCATTGACGATAGTCCCAAAAATGTCACTGGCGCTCAACAAATTGGCATGCACGCTGTCCACTTTCAATCGGTCGCGTTGCTCATCGATGCCTTGCGCGACCTTGGAATCGATGTATGACCACATCCAAGAAACCAGCTCTGCTGGTTTTGGCAGCTGGGCTGGGCAGCCGGTATCAGGGTCTGAAGCAGTTCGAGCCGATGGGGCCTGGCGGCAACACCCTGCTTGAGTATTCGATATTTGATGCCCTGCGGGCCGGTTTTCAGCGCATCGTGCTGGTGGTACAGGCCGAACATCAGGAAATTCTTGAGAAAAATCTTCGGCCACGGTTGAAGTCCTCGATTGATCTAAGGTTTGTGCACCAACACCTGTCTGATTTGCCTGCTGGCCTGCAAGCGCCGGCGACGCGGAAGAAGCCCTGGGGCACCCTGCATGCAGTCCTGTCCGCCCGGCACGTCATTGATGAGCCCTTTGCCGTCATCAATGCAGACGATTACTACGGTGCGAAAGCCTACCTGGCGGTGGCTCGTTTTTTTGAGCGACGCCCAAGCCCGGGCGACCAAAAGGATCACTATTGCATGGTCGGCTACCCCCTGGGGCAAACGCTCTCAGCGCACGGAGGGGTCAACCGGGGCCGCTGCGTGCAGCGTTCAGGGTTGCTGCTGAGCGTGGAGGAAGTTGTGAATATCAAACCCGAATCCGACGGCAGATGTCGAGGAACCGATTTGCTGGGGCAAGCGGTCGATTTCGACCCGAAAGAGCCGATTTCCATGAATTTTTGGGGCTTCACACCCTCAGTTTTTGCCTATATGACTGAATACCTGGATGAATTCCTGCAGGTGCGCGCCGGCGATCCTTCAGCAGAGGCTTACATCCCCAGTGCGGTCAATCAGCTGGTAACGGACGGGCGTGCCGACTGTGAAATTCTTCACAGCGGGGACGCATGGTTCGGCGTGACCTTCGCGAAAGACCGCGCCGAGATGCAAGGCAGGTTACAAGCACTCGTTGAACAGGGCGTTTACCCGGAAAAACTTTGGCATTGACAACACGCCTTTGCAACCTATCTGTACGCCACCAAACGAACGCAAGAAGACCAACGTCTGGCCTGATGGCGCCTTGTGATGAGCCCTGATCACTCGTCATATACTGCGGGCTCGACACACTCTTTCAGGAGACACTGATGAAGGTTTTGAACAAATTTTTCGCCACAGTTCTTGTTGGCGCTGGCCTGGTTTCGTCCGTGCTGGCGCAAGACCAGGTGACGATTTATTCAGCAGCGCCGCAGGATCTTCTGGACCGCGTTCTTCCAGCGTTTGAAAAAGCGTCCAAGATGAAGGTGAATTTGGTCAAAGGCGGTTCTGGTGACTTGATTAACCGGCTCAAAGCTGAGTCTGGCAGGAGCACGGCCGACGTTCTTTTTAGCGTCTCTGCCGATGTGGTCATCGCCAACAACAAGCTTTTCTCGGCGTTCACGCCAGATAACGCAAAAGCGCTTTCATCGACCTTCAAGATCAATGGAGCTGCCATCCCGTTCACGGCGGTCGCCACATCTTTCGGCGTCAACACCAAGCAACTCACCGCAGATCAATACCCCAAGACATGGGCAGACCTGAGCAAACCGATGTACAAGGGGAAAATTTCGGCAGCACGACCCGACAAGTCTGGCTCGGCCTACATTCAATTGGCTGTCGTTTTGCAAATCTACGGCGAAGCCAAAGGTTGGGAGCTCTACAGCAAAATCCTCGACAACATCGTCCTGTCCAACAGTTCGGGAGCCGTTTCCAAATTTGTCAATGATGGCGAAGCCCAGATCGGTTTATCCAACGAAGACACTTTGCTGAAATTCAAAGTTGGTGGCGGGCCCATGGAACTTGTCTACCCATCTGATGGAACCTCGGCCATTGCCGACGTCATGGCTCTGACAGCCAGCCCAGCAAACGCGAAAGCAGGCCAGGCGTTCATTAACTTCATGCTCTCCAAGGAGGCGCAAGAAATCTTGGACGCAGCTGGTCGCCGGCCGGTCAGGTCTGACGTAGTCACCAAAAGCCCCCTGACGCCACTGAGCAAAATCAAAGTCATCGACTACAACGACGAATGGGCTGCGACCAACCGCAAGGCCATTCTTGCGAAGTGGAACGACTTGCTCCTGAGCAAAAAGTAAAACGATTCGCGAAGTCGCGCGTCGAGAACTCAGGCTGAGACGGGCTGCATGTCGCATGTCTTGCTCAAAAACATTCGCAAGGCATACGGCTCGCACCTTGCCCTGGAAAACGTCAGCCTGAGCGTCGAGCGCGGCGCCTTTTTCACGCTTTTAGGTCCTAGCGGCTGCGGCAAAACCACTTTGCTGCGAGCCATTGCTGGCTTTCATCGCCAAGACAGTGGCGATATCCTGCTCGAAGGCGTCTCTATCGGGCATCTTGGCGCGAACAAGCGAAACGTCGGCATGGTTTTCCAGGACTACGCCGTCTTTCCGCACCTCAGCGTTTACGACAACGTCGCCTTCGGGCTGGTCCAGCAAAAAATACCTCCTGCAGACGTCGGCGGCAGAGTCGCAGCGATTTTGGAGCTGGTTCAGCTTAAAGAGCACGCCAAACGCATGCCTCACCAGCTCAGCGGCGGGCAGCAGCAGCGCGTCGGACTCGCCAGGGCGCTGGTCATTCAGCCCAAAGTCCTTCTCATGGATGAGCCCCTATCCAATCTGGACGCGAAATTGCGTATTGACCTTCGGCGTGATATCCGAGCCCTGCAGCAAACACTTGGCATCACGACCCTGTATGTCACACATGACCAGGAAGAGGCCTTGTCGATTTCCGATCAGGTCTGTGTTCTTCACAACGGCGTCGTTCAGCAAGTCGCCAGCCCCTGGACGATTTACAACGAACCAGCGAATCGATTCGTCGCAACTTTTGTTGGTAGCAACAACTTCATCGAGCTCTCGCTCGACGCGAACGGACAAGCCAGCCTGCTTGGGCAAGCTCTTGGCCTAGGGCCCCCACGCGAGGCAGCCTGGCAGACAGGTACCGTAGCGTCCATCAGGCCCGAAAAGATACGGATCAACGCCGATGCGAAAACGCCCGGCATCGTGCTTGGCGGCACGATCCGCCAGAGTATGTTTACGGGGCGGGAACTGCAACTATCCCTTGAGGTTCAAGGCCATGGTCTGATCGAGGCGTTGACTGCGCCCGGGCCCGAATTGAGTGCTCTGAATGTGGGCACAACCGTTGAGCTCAGCATATCGAGTACGGATCTGCAATTTTTTGCGCCGGGCGAGACCGGCGCCAGATTACAGTGAGCGCCACCGACGTGGTCGGCCCGAGCCAGCGGCACGGTTTGCGATTTGACTTTTGGTCATGGGTCATGGCCGGGTCCCTGCTGATCATTGGAATTATTTTGATCTGGCCACTCGTGCGTGCCTTGATCATGGGATTGATCGATCCGGACACATCGGCGGTCTCGTTTGCGGGCTACGGCAAGTTGCTTACCCATCCCTACTACCTTGGGGCCATCGGCAACACTTTGTTGGTGGGTATCGGCGGAATGATCGGGGCCTGCCTGCTGGGCGTGCCCCTGGCCTACTGCACGGCGCGTTACGTGATCAGAGGCCGACACCTCATTGCCACGCTTGCTGTTCTGGCGCTGGTATCGCCACCATTTATCGGCGCCTACTCCTGGATCATGGTGCTAGGCAAAAACGGCTGGTTAACAAACCAAATGAAGGCCTTCGGGCTTGAAATGCCGACGATTTATGGCGCTGGAGGGGTCATCCTGGTTTTCAGCCTGAAGTTTTTTCCTTTCGTCTACCTGATGACGGAGAGCGCGCTAAGAAACATTAACCGCTCGCTCGAGGAAGCGGCTGAAAATCTGGGTTGTTCGGCATGGCAGCGCTTCACGAAAGTGACGCTTCCGCTTGTTTTCCCGGCAACCAGTTCTGGCGCGATTCTTTGCTTTGTTCTGTCGATCGCAGATTTTGGTACACCCTCGATCATCGGGCGTGATTTCAGAACACTGTCAACCCTTGCCTACAACCAATACACCTCTGAAATGGGTGGCACCCCAACCATGGCGGTGAGCATTTCAATGCTCATGATCGTGATTTCCATGCTCGCTGTGATGCTGCAACGCCACTTGATCAGCAAGCGCAGATACGCCAGCGCATTGACGAACCGCCGCGAAAGCAAACCGATTAGAGGGATTTATGCCGCAGCAGTTCACGCCGGCTGTTTTGGCATTGTGGCGCTGGCCACCTTACCTATCGCTGTTGTGATCTACACCTCTTTTTTGCAAACACAGGGGCCCGTCTTCAGCGGCGGCTTCGGCCTGAACAGCTATGCCCGCGTCATCACAGAAGTCCCTGACGTGATCCTCAACACCTTCCGCTTTGCCTTGATGGCAACCCTTCTGATCACCATGATTGGCGCGCTCATGTCTTACCTGATCGTTCGGCGAGAAACGCGCCTGGCCAGTTTTCTGGACTCTGTACTCATGGTGCCGTACGTGGTGCCGGGCGTGGTGATGGCCATTGGTTTCCTGTTGACATTCAACACCCCACCCTGGGATCTGGTGGGCACGGCATCGATCATCGTGCTCATCATGTTTATTCGCAGGCTACCCTACGGCATCAGGGCCACCAGTGCCGTGCTGCGGCAAATCAAGCCATCGATTGAAGAGGCTGCTGTCAGCCTTGGGGCATCTCCTGTGAAAGCATTTCTGAAAATCACCGTACCACTGATGGCTCCAGGCATCATCGCCGGAGCCATGATGAGCTTCATTACAGCCATCAATGAGTTGTCGTCCACACTCCTGTTGTACACCGCCAAGACAACAACCATGCCGGTCAAGGTCTATGTCGCTGTGCTCGACGGTGAATTTGGTATTGCTGCGGCCTTATCGACAATTTTGCTGGTCAGCTCCGGCTTATGCGTTTATGGTGTACTTCACTTTTCGCAATCCAAGGAGAGTGCGTTTGTCTCCTGATGCCTTCCCTCTAAGCCAGACTCCACTGCTTTCACCGGGGCCTCTGGCGGTCATTGGGCCCAGAGAATCATTCACTACAACGACAACTCTAGGGGCTTTGTTTTGAGTTCGACCGTGTTAGTCACTGGCGGCGCCGGCTACATCGGCTCCCATACCGTGCTTGCTTTGCTGGAAAGCGGCTTCGAGGTCTTGGTGCTCGATAACCTGAGCAACAGCTCGGCCGTGGCGCTAGAGCGCGTTGCCAGGATCACTGGCAAAACCCCAGAATTTATTCATGGCGACGTGCGCGACCGTGCACTACTGGACACGCTGTTTACCAGGCACCAGGTTCAAGCCGTGCTGCACTTTGCAGGGCTCAAGGCGGTTGGCGAAAGTGTGGCGCAGCCGCTGCGCTACTACGACAACAACGTACATGGCAGTCAAGTATTGCTACAAGCCATGTCTAAAGCCGGGGTGCATCAATTTGTCTTCAGCTCTTCGGCCACGATTTACGGGGACCCGGAACAAGTTCCGATTTCTGAAACCGCGCGTGGTGGTCGTCCGACCAACCCATACGGACGCAGCAAATTGATGGTGGAAGACATACTGCGCGACCTGGCCCAATCAGACCCCAATTGGCGCATCGCCATCTTGCGCTACTTCAACCCAGTGGGCGCACACCCAAGCGGCCTGATCGGCGAGGACCCGAATGGCATTCCCAACAACCTGCTGCCTTACGTGTCACAGGTGGCCGCGGGCAAACTCGCCGAGCTCTCTGTTTTCGGTAACGACTACCCCACACCCGACGGCACCGGCGTGCGAGATTACATTCATGTTGTTGACTTGGCCGAGGGGCACCTCAAAGCACTTCTTGCCCTGAAAAGCTGCCAGGGTGCGCACGCCTGGAACCTGGGCACCGGTCATGGCCTGAGCGTCATGGAAATAATTCGCGCCTTCGAGGCGGCCAGCGGCAAAAAAATTCCCTACAAGGTGGTAGCCCGACGTCCCGGGGACATTGCTGCAAGCTATGCTGATGCGGCCAAAGCCCAGCGCGAGCTGAACTGGAAAGCCAAACGCGGCCTGACAGAAATGATGCAAGACACCTGGCGCTGGCAGCAGCAAAATCCAAACGGTTATCGATAAGTCACGCAAAAAAGTCGCCGGTCGCAGATCCGGCATCAACGCCAATCTGATTCAATCTCAAACATGTCCTTCAACTGGAAAAACCCCTACCCCACCGTTCGCAGCCCGGTCTTTGCCCGCAATGTCGTCTCCACCTCGCATCCGCTGGCTTCGCAGGCGGGCTTGCGCATGCTGCTCAAGGGCGGCAACGCCATTGACGCCGCCATCGCAGCCGCCGCGGCGCTCACCATTGTTGAGCCGGTCTCTAACGGCCTGGGCAGCGATAGTTTTTCGATCCTGTGGGACGGCAAAAAACTGCACGGACTGAACGCATCGGGCGTGGCGCCCGAGGCCTGGAACCCGGATTACTTTGCGCGCAAGCACGGCGGCAAGATGCCCGAGCGCGGCTGGGACGCCGTCACCGTGCCCGGCGCTGTCGCCGGTTGGGTGGCCATGTCCAAGCGCTTTGGCAAGCTGCCCTTTGCCGATCTGCTTGAGCCCGCCATCGAGCTGGCTGAGCGTGGCCATTCGGTGGCCTGCATCGTCGCCGACAAATGGGCACGCCAGGTGGCGATTCTGCAAAACCAGCCGGGCTACGCGCAGGCCTTTATGCCAAACGGGCGCTCGCCCTTGCCGGGCGAACGCTTTGTCTTCAAAGACGCTGGTCAAACCTTGCGCAAGATTGCCAGCACCCATGGCGAAGCCTTCTACCGTGGCGACATTGCGGCTGCGCTGGCTGCACACGCAGCTGCCAATGGCGGCAGCATGAGCACCGATGATCTGGCGTCGTATCAGTGCGACTGGGTCGAGCCGATCCAGAAAGATTTTCAGGGCTATACCGTGCACGAAATCCCGCCCAACGGCCAGGGCATTGCCGCGCTTATGGCGCTTGGCATGCTCGACAAGCTCGATCTCTCGCGCTTTGCGGTCGACAGTGTGGAGTCACAGCACCTGCAAATCGAAGCGATCAAGCTGGCGTTTGCCGACACCTACCGCTGGGTTGCCGATGAGCGCTTCATGACCGAGGTCAGCGCCCAAGACCTGCTCAGCGACGCTTATTTGAGCGAACGCGCCAAATTAATCAAGCACGAACACGCCAGTGACTTTGCTCATGGCACGCCACCCAAAGGTGGCACGATCTACCTGTCGGCGGCGGACGAGAGCGGCATGATGATCAGCCTGATCCAGTCCAACTACATGGGTTTTGGCAGCGGCGTGGTGGTGCCCGGCACGGGCGTGAGCCTGCAAAACCGCGGCTACGGCTTTACCACCAAAGACGGCCATCCCAACCGGGTGGCCGGCGGCAAGCGCCCTTTTCACACCATCATTCCTGGTTTTTTAACCCGCAACGGCAAGCCCCAGATGAGCTTTGGCGTGATGGGCGGCAATATGCAGCCGCAAGGGCATTTGCAGACGCTGGTGCGCATGCTGGTCTACGGGCAACAACCCCAGGCCGCTTGCGACGCCCCGCGCTGGAAGGTCAGCACCGGCCTGAACATCGACCTGGAGCACACCATGTCGCCTTCGCTGGTGAACGCGCTCAAGCAGCGCGGGCACCGCTTCGAGGTGGTACCCGACGCCTATATGGACTTTGGCAGTGGCCAGTTCATCTGGCGCTTGTCAGACGACCTGGAAGACGGCTACGTGGCCGCCAGTGATTCACGCCGGGACGGGCACGCGGCAGCTTTTTGAGCCAGCAGCAACTTTGTGGCTATGTCAGGGCTGGCCTCGCCGTCATCCGCCGCGAAGCCGGTTTTTAAGCACCAAGCCCAGGCCGCGCATGTAGCGGCAAAGCGGTTTTGTAGCGCACCTGCTTCAGGGCAAAGCTGGAGCGAATTTTTTCCACCTCAGGCATGGGTGAGAGTTGCTCCAGAATAAAGCGCTCAAGGGCGGCCATGTCGGGCACAGCCACGCGGATCAGGTAGTCGGCATCGCCCGTCATCAGGTAACACTCCATCACCTCGTCACGGGCGCAGACCTGGGCCTCGAAGCGTTCCAGCGCGGCCCGGGTTTGCTGCTTGAGGCTGATCGAGATAAACACATTCAGGTGCAAGCCCAGTTGCACGGCGTCAAGCAGGGCCACGTACTGGCGGATGATGCCCTGAGTGCTAAGCGCCTTCACGCGCGCCAGGCATGGCGAGGGCGACAAGCCCACTCGGCGGGCGAGTTCCACATTGCTCAGACTGCCGTCAGCCTGCAGCTCGCGCAAAATGCGAATATCCAACGCATCTAGTTCCATATATGCCTTAAATCAGTAAATATTCGATATTTTATGCTGCATGAAAGGCGATTAATCTATTAATAAGAACGATCCTGCGGCTACGCGCGGCGTACAGTCCTGCCCAGGAGATTGCCGCCATGAACATGCCCTACATCCCAAGCGAAGCCTTTCAACCCAGCCACGACAGCGACCCCCAGGAAACCGCCGAATGGCGCGAAGCCCTCGCCTCCTTGCTGGCCACAGCCGGACCGGCCCGCGTGCGCGAATTGCTCGACATCCTGAGCGCCGATGCGCGCACACCCGCGGTGGGCTGGCAGCCCACGCTGGGCACGGCCTACACCAACACCATCGCACCCGAGGCCCAGCCCGCCTTCCCAGGGGATTTGGCAATCGAAGAAAAGCTGGCGTCCATCATGCGCTGGAACGCGCTGGCCATGGTGGTGCGCGCCAACCAGGCACATGGCGAGCTCGGCGGCCACATTGCCAGCTACGCCAGCGCAGCAGACCTGTTTGAGGTGGGCTTTAACCACTTCTTTCGCGGCGGCGAAGCGACCAGCAGCGACCTGGTGTTTTATCAACCGCACTCGGCACCTGGCGTGTATGCACGTGCCTACCTGGAAGGCCGGCTGAGTGACCAGGACCTGGCGCACTACCGGCAAGAACTCGCGGCTAAGAGCATCGGCGCACGGGGTTTGTCGAGCTACCCCCACCCCTGGTTGATGCCTGACTTCTGGCAGTTCCCCACCGGCTCCATGGGCCTGGGGCCCATCAGCTCGATTTACCAGGCGCGCTTCATGCGTTACCTGGAGCACCGCGGCCTGCTCAACACCAGCGGCCGGCGCGTCTGGGGCGTGTTTGGCGACGGCGAAATGGACGAGCCCGAGAGCATGAGCGCGCTCACCCTGGCTGCGCGGGAAAAATTGGATAACCTGATCTGGGTGGTCAATTGCAATTTGCAGCGCCTGGACGGCCCAGTACGCGGCAATGGTCGCATCATTGACGAACTCGAAGCCCTATTTTCCGGCGCAGGCTGGCGCGTCATCAAACTGGTGTGGGGCTCGGACTGGGACGGTCTCTTCGCGCAGGACACACAAGGCGCTTTGCTGCGCACCTTTGCGCAGACGGTGGACGGCCAGTTCCAGACCTTTGCCGCCAAAGACGGGCGCTACAACCGCGAACACTTTTTCGGCCAGGACCCCGCGCTCGCCGCACTGGCGCAGGGGCTGAGCGACGAGCAGATCGACCAGCTCAAACGCGGCGGCCACGACCTGGTGAAAATTTTTGCCGCCTATCACGCCGCCGCCCAAACCCAGGGGCAGCCCACGGTGATTCTGGCGCAGACCAAAAAAGGCTACGGCATGGGCACGGCCGGTCAGGGCCGCATGACCACGCACCAGCAGAAAAAGCTGGAGCACGATGACCTGATCGCCTACCGCGACCGCTTTGCCCTGCCCTTGAGCGACGAGCAAGCCAGCACCTTAAGTTTTTACCGCCCTGCCGAAGACAGCGCAGAGATGAGCTACCTGCGCCAGCGCCGCGCTGAGCTAGGTGGCTGCATTCCAGCGCGCCAGGCCCAGGCACTTGCCCTGCCCGTGCCCGCGCTGCAGACCTATGCGGCCTGGGCGCTGGCCGCCGACGACAAAGCCATGAGCACCACCATGGCGTTTGTGCGCCTTCTCGCTGGCTTGTTGAAAGACCCCACGCTCGGTCCGCGCGTGGTGCCAATCGTGGCCGACGAGGCGCGCACCTTTGGCATGGCCAACCTGTTTCGCCAGGTTGGCATTTATTCGTTCAACGGCCAGGCCTACGAGCCCGAAGACATCGGCTCCATCCTGAGCTACCGCGAGGCCAAAGACGGCCAGATTCTGGAAGAAGGCATCAGCGAGGCCGGCGCCATCAGCAGCTGGACGGCCGCAGCCACCAGCTATTCGGTGCACGCGCTACCCATGCTGCCCTTCTACATTTACTACTCGATGTTTGGCTTTCAGCGGGTTGGCGATTTAATTTGGGCCGCAGCTGACCAGCGCGCCCGCGGCTTTTTGCTCGGCGCCACTGCCGGGCGCACCACGCTGGCCGGCGAGGGCCTGCAGCACCAGGACGGCAGCAGCTTGCTGCAAGCCTCCACCGTGCCCAACTGCCGCGTCTACGACCCCTGCTTTGCCGGTGAGGTGGCCGTCATTCTTGACCATGGCATGCGTGCCATGCTCGAGCGCCAGGCAGACGTGTTTTATTACATGGCCCTGATGAACGAAAACTACCCGCAGCCCACGCTACCCGAAGGCGTAGAAGACGGCATCATGCGCGGCCTGTACCGCCTGAGCAGCGAGAAACCAGGCAAAAAAGCCAAAGGGCGGGTGCGACTGCTCGGTAGCGGCACCATCCTGCGCGAAGTTATCGCGGCAGCACAGCAGCTGGCCAGCGACTGGGACATCGAAGCCGAGGTTTGGAGTGCGACCAGCTACTCAGAACTCTCGCGCGAGGCGCGCGAGATCGAGCGCCACAACAGGCTCCATCCCCTGCAGCCAAAGGGCAGCAGCCACCTGGACAACTGCCTGGCCGGAGACGACCCTGTTATTGCCGCTAGTGACTCGGTGCGCGCCTGGCCGCAGCTGATTGCCACTTACCTCGAAGCGCCCTACACCGTGCTCGGCACCGACGGCTTTGGCCGCAGCGACACCCGCGCCGTGCTGCGCCGCTTTTTTGAAGTGGACGCCGCCCACGTGGTGCTTGCCGCACTCACCGCACTGAAAGACCAGGGCCAAGTCACTGCGCAAACCTGTGCGCAGGCCGCTGCGAAGTTGGGTATTGATTCAGAAGCAGCTGCGGCTTGGCAGGTTTGACGGTGGCCAGAAAGCCTGGCTGCAGGCGGGAAGGCTACATCGCCCTGTATCGCGCTTGAAACAAGCCGCCCAAGCGCCTGCCCGCAATTTGCCAGCAACCATCAGCTGCCCTAGAATTTTTGCCATCGGGCCGATAGCTCAGCTGGGAGAGCGCTGCGTTCACACGGCAGGGGTCACAGGTTCGAACCCTGTACCACCCACCAGTAATAAGCCAGTTAAATCAAGCACTTACG
>JAYQPP010000027.1:0-33141 GCA_038145425.1 Comamonadaceae bacterium
CGAGCAGGCTTTGCAGGCTGGCGCGGCGATGATTCTGCTGGATAACTTCAGCCCAGAGGACATGCGCGCTGCCGTGCACCGCACGGCAGGCCGTGCGGTGCTTGAAGTCTCGGGTGGTGTCAGTCTCGAGACTGTTGCAGCGATTGCGGCCACGGGCGTGGACCGCATCTCGGTAGGCGCGCTGACCAAAGACGTCAAGGCGGTCGATTTTTCGATGCGCTTCAAGCCCAGGGTCGCTTGAAGGCTTGTTCAACAGGAATGAGGGTCAGGCCATGTCAGGACAGGTGAGCGAACGCAAAGAGGTTGACTACGAAATGCCAGCGAGTGCTGCGCCCGGCGAGTTGTGCGTGACCCGCCACGCCTGGGCGCGCATTGCGCCTGAGCCTGCGCCGCAGGAGCGTGAGGCCTTAAAACAAGAGATCCGCGCCCTGCTCAAGCAGCGCAATGCCGTGATGGTTTCGCATTACTACGTGCACCCGGACCTGCAGGATCTGGCCGAAGAAACCGGGGGATTGGTCAGCGATTCGCTGGAGATGGCCCGTTTTGGCCGCGACCACGCGGCCAGCACCCTGATCGTCTCCGGCGTTCGTTTTATGGGCGAGACCTCCAAGATTCTTTCGCCGCACAAGCGCGTGCTCATGCCCGACATGGATGCGAACTGCTCGCTCGACCTGGGCTGCCCGGCCGATGAATTCAGTGCATTTTGCGATGCCCATCCGGATCGGACCGTGGTGGTCTACGCCAACACCAGTGCGGCGGTCAAGGCGCGCTCGGACTGGCTGGTGACATCAAGCTGTGCGCTTGATATCGTGCGTCACCTGAAGCAAGCGGGTCAGAAAATTTTGTGGGCGCCCGATCGTCATCTGGGTGGCTACATCCAGCGTGAGACCGGTGCAGACATGGTGATGTGGGGCGGCTCTTGCATTGTTCACGATGAGTTCAAAGCCTTTGAATTGCGTGACCTGATGCAGGCGCACCCAGACGCCAAGGTATTGGTGCATCCGGAGTCGCCCGCCGACGTGGTCGCCCTGGCCGATGCGGTGGGGTCAACCTCGGGGATATTGAACGCTGCCAGAGCGATGGATGCGCGAGAGTTCATCGTGGCCACTGACAACGGCATGTTGCACAAATTGCGCACACTCAACCCCGACAAAGTCTTTATCGAGGCACCCACAGCGGGTAACAGCGCAACCTGCAAGAGCTGCGCGCATTGCCCCTGGATGGCCATGAACAGCCTGGCCGGTTTGGCGCAGGTGCTCAGGACCGGCGCAAATGAGATTGAGGTCGATCCCGCCTTGATTGAGCGCGCGCGTGTGCCCATTGATCGCATGCTTGACTTCACCGCCGCATTGAAAGCTGGCGCAGGCGCCGCGCCGGGCGCCATGGTCTCGGGCATCGGCGCGGCCTGATCCCAAAAGAGCGGGCCAGCGGGGCTTTTCGCTGCGCTCGCCGCGCGGCATGCGCGCCAAACCTATGCGCACGCTTCTTGGCTGGCGGCCTTAGCGTGGGCTGAGTACCGAGGGCACGGCCCGCGGCATGGTATCGGGATAGTCGCGGCTGAAGTGCAGTCCACGGCTTTCCCGTCGTGACTGGGCGCTGCGCACGATGAGCTCGGCAACCTGAACCAGGTTGCGCAGCTCCAGCAAGTCCCGGGTGACCGAGAAGTGCGCGTAAAACTCCTGGATTTCACCTTGCAGCAGAGCGATGCGGTGTGCTGCTCGCTCCAGCCGTTTGTTGGTGCGCACGATGCCAACATAGTCCCACATGAATCGGCGCAGTTCGTCCCAGTTGTGCGAAATCACCACGCACTCGTCCGGGTCGCTGACCCGGCTGTCGTCCCAGGCTGGCAGTGGTATGTCGGCAAGCGACGCAGACGTCAAGATGTCATCCGTACACGCCTGTGCGAACACCATGCACTCGACCAGCGAGTTGCTCGCCAGCCTGTTGGCACCGTGCAGGCCGCTGCACGCGGTCTCTCCAATGGCATAGAGCCCATTCAGGTCGGTTCGGCCTTGCAAGTCGGCCATGACGCCGCCGCAGGTGTAATGCGCCGCGGGCACCACCGGAATCGGCTGTTTCGCAATATCAATGCCGAGCTGCAGGCAGCGCGCATAAATGGTTGGAAAGTGTTCCTGTACAAACGCCTGGCCCTGGTGAGAAATATCTAGGTAGACGCAGTCGAAGCCACCTTTTTTCATCTCGAAGTCGATGGCGCGGGCCACCACGTCGCGTGGCGCCAGCTCGGCGCGCGCATCATGCTTCGGCATGAAACGCGTGCCATCGGGCAGCAGCAAACGCCCGCCCTCACCGCGCACCGCTTCGGAGATCAAGAATGATTTGGCATGCGGGTGGTAGAGGCAGGTGGGATGGAACTGGATGAATTCCATGTTCTCCACCCGGCAGCCAGCGCGCCAGGCCGCCGCGATGCCGTCCCCCGTGGCGGTGTCCGGGTTGGTGGTGTAGAGGTAGACCTTGCCCGCACCCCCGGTGGCGAGAATGGTTTGCGTGCCAGAAAAAGTCAGCACCTGGTCGGTGTCGCTGTCAAGCGCATACAGGCCAACGCAACGCCGCTCGCTGGCGCCGAGCTTGTCGGAGGTGATCAGGTCGACCAGCGTATGGTTTTCAAACAGCGTGATATTGGACGTTTCCTGCACGCGTTTGATCAGCGTGGCTTGAACCGCCGCGCCAGTGGCGTCGGTCACGTGAACAATGCGCCGTGCGCTGTGGCCGCCTTCGCGCGTGAGATGCAGGTCACCGGACTCCTGTGAGAAGGGCACGCCGAGTGATCGCAGCCAGTCCACCACCTTGGGCGCGTTTTCGACCGCATAGCGGGTCGCTTGCAGGTCGCACAGGCCAGCGCCGGCCACCAGGGTGTCTTCCACATGGGCCTCGAAGCTGTCGTTCTTATCCCAGACGGCAGCGATGCCGCCCTGCGCCCAACTGCTTGAGCCGTCGCTCACGCTGCGCTTGGTGATGACAGCCACCTTTTTATGTGGCGCCAGCAGCAAGGCAGCACTGAGACCTGCCAGGCCACTGCCAACAATCAGAACGTCAAAGTGCAGGCTCGACGTCGCTGGGCGCTCGGCGTTCGGCGGGTTCATGCGGCGTGCGGGGGCATCAGCTGGGGGTATAGGCCAGGCGCACGTAAATCGGCGCGAAGGCCTCAGCCTGCGTGACTTCAATCAGCGACTCTTTGGCCAATTCGAGCAGCGCGATAAAGGTCACGACCAGAACAGGAACACCTTGTTGCGGCTCGAACAAGTCTTCAAACTCGACAAAGCGCCGTCCCTGCAGGTTCTTCAGCATCAAGCTCATGTGTTCGCGTACCGACAGCTCAGCGCGCGAAATTTTGTGCTTCTGCACCAGGCGTGCGCGCTGAAAAATGCCCAGCAAGGCTTGTTGCAAGTCGTCGACGCTGACATCAGGAAAGCGCACCTGCGCCACCTGCAGGCGATGCACCTGAGCGGCCACGAAGTCTCGGCCGAGTTGTGGCAGGTCTTGCAGGCGGGCTGCGGCCAGCTTCATCTGCTCATACTCCAGCAGGCGGCGCACCAACTCAGCACGTGGGTCCTCGGGTTCCTGGCCCTGGGCCGTGCGCTTGGGCGGCAGCAACATGCGTGACTTGATTTCGATCAGCATGGCGGCCATTAACAGGTACTCGGCCGCCAGCTCCAGGTTGCGGTGGCGAATTTCGTCCACATAGCTCAGGTACTGCCGGGTCAGGGCGGCCATGGGGATGTCCAGAATATTGAAATTCTGCTTACGAATCAGGTAGAGCAGGAGGTCGAGCGGTCCTTCGAAAGCCTCTAGAAAAACCTCAAGTGCGTCGGGGGGGATGTACAGGTCGCTCGGCAGCGTGAACAGGGGCTCGCCATACAAGCGGGCAACGGCCACGTTGTCGACCACCTCGGGCATGGCGGCTTGCTCTGGACGACTGGCCTCGGACATGGGGATTGAGATTGGCGCAGTGCTTGGCAGCCGCGGGCTCAGTCGGTTGACGACCCACTCGGCGCGGTTTGGTAGACGTAGGGCTTTTGCGCCACTTGGCCTGCGCGAAGTTCTTTTGCCAGCGAGCGGTCAATGTTTTTTTCCCACAAGAGCGAACGCCCTTCGCGCTGGCGGGCCTCGAGTTGCGGGCGCTGGCTTTTGAGCTGGTCAATAAAGCGTGTGGCGTCAGACTTGTAGTCGGGGCGGCGAAAGAAATTCATGGCAGGCGGGGTGTCTTCGTGCAGTGCGACGCATCGGGGCGCCGGGGAGCCCTGATTTTAAGGCTGACGCAGGGCCGATCAGGGCTTGGCGCCGTGCAGCTTTTGCAGCGCCAAAGCGATGCCGTCTTGCAGGTTGGACGCCAGATGAATCGTGCCGTGCTGCAACAAACCGGTACGCCGGGCCAGCGCCAGCGGTTGATGGTCCAGCGCGCACAGCACCAAATGAATTTTTTTGCTCTGGCAGGTCTGCGAAAGCGTCTCCAGCGCGTCAAGGCCGGAGGCGTCCAGATAAATCACATTTTTCATGTCGATCACCAGGCTCGGTGCCGTCTGGGCTTGTTCGATGTCCTCGATCAGGCGCACGGCGCCGAAGAACAGCGCACCGTAGAGCCGCCAGACTTGCACCGATGCCGCGTGGCCTTGTAGGGGCTCGAAGTTTTCGGCTGTCAGTGCCTCGCTTCGGCTCAGACTCGACATGCGGTACACCAGGGTCAGACAGGCCACCAGCAGTCCGACTTCCACGGCCACCGTGAGGTCGAAAATAACGGTCAGAAAAAAAACAGAGAGCAGGGTGATGCGGTAAGGCAGGGGATATCGCCGCAGTCGGGCCAGCGCGCGCCAGTCACCCATGTTCCAGCTGACAAACAACAAAATGCCAGCCAGCGCGGCCAAGGGAATATGCGCAGCCAGCGGAGCGGCGACCAACACAATCAGCAAGAGGCTCAGGGCATGCACCATGCCTGCCACAGGCGACCTGGCCCCGCTCTTGATGTTGGTAACGGTGCGTGCCACTGTGCCGGTGGCGGGCATGCCGCCAAAGAATGGTGTGACGAAGTTGGCGACGCCTTGCGCCATGAGTTCCTGGTTGGGGTTGTGCCGGTCGCCGCTGAGCTTGTCGGCGATGCGTGCGCACAGCAAGGATTCGATGGCACCCAGCAGCGTCAGGGTCAGGGTGGGCATGAATAAAAAGCGCGCGCTATCCCAGCTGAAAGACGGCCATTGCAGACCGGGCAGCGCTGTGGGTATGCCGCCAAATTTGCTGCCAATGGTGTCAACCGGCAGGGCCATTGCCTTGCTCAGCAGCGTGGCCGCCACCAGTGCGACCATGGAACCCGGCAACAGCGTGAGCAGGCGCTGACGCGGGCCTTGCAGGCGCGGCGTCATGCGCGACCAGGCCACGATCACGGCC
The DNA here is from genome assembly GCA_038145425.1 of Comamonadaceae bacterium. Taxonomy (GTDB): domain Bacteria; phylum Pseudomonadota; class Gammaproteobacteria; order Burkholderiales; family Burkholderiaceae_C; genus Rhodoferax. Next base: position 5,398 of record JAYQPP010000027.1, read on the forward strand.
AGCGTCGCAAGGCCGAGGCCGAGGGCGCTGGCTTGTACCTCGTGCAAATGGCTGGCCAGGGCCTGGGTCATGCCGAAGAAGTCCGCCGGCAGGTGCACCCGGATGCCCAGGAGATCGCGCACTTGCGAGAGCATGATGAGCACGGCAATGCCATTGGTAAAGCCAATCACGACTGCGACTGGGATGAAGCGAATCAGCCCGCCAAGCCGGAAAAACCCCATGGCAAAAAGCAGCAGGCCTGACATGGCAGTGGCCAGAATCAGGTTGGCCAGGCCGTAGCGCTCCAGAATGCCGTAGACCACCACGATGAATGCGCCGGCCGGCCCGCCGATTTGCACCCGGCTGCCACCCAATGCGGAAATCAGAAAGCCGCCGATGATGGCGGTGACCAGGCCGGCCTCGGGCGGGAGTCCCGAGGCAATCGCAAAGGCCATGGCCAGGGGCAGGGCGACGATGCCCACCGTGATGCCAGCGCCGATGTCGGCAGCGAGGTCGTCTCGGCCGTAGCGGGGCCAGGCCTCTAGCAGCTTGGGCCGAAACACAGACCAGACTGCTTTCACGTCGATGCGGCTCAGTGAATGCGTAGTCCGGGTGCGGCGCCAGGCACCGGCTCGAGCACATAAATGCCCGGGTTCGCTTTTTCGTCCGCGTGGCTGGCTGCCAGAACCATACCCTCGGAGACGCCAAATTTCATGGTTCGCGGTGCCAGGTTGGCCACCACAACCGTGAGCTTGCCGACGAGCTGTTCAGGCTTGTACATGCTGGCAATGCCCGAAAACACCTGGCGCAGCCGTGGCTGGCCTTGCCCGTCGGTCTCGCCCACATCCAGGCTCAAGCGCAGCAGCTTGCTCGAACCCGTGACTGCTTCACAGGCGACGATGCGGGCAATGCGCAGGTCGATCTTGGCAAAGTCCTCGATGCCGATGGTTGGCGCCAGCGCCTCACCGCCCGGGTGCGCATCCGCATCAGGCGCGCTGGGCGCAGGTGCCACGGCGCCTGCGGGTGGCTCAAACAATGCGTCAAGCTGTTTGATGTCAACACGTTGCATCAGGTGCTGGTAGGTGCCGATCACGTGGCCAGCCGGCAGTGGCTGCATGATGTTGGCAAAGCTCAAGGGCTCGATATTGAGGAAGCGCTCGACCTGGAGCGCCAGTTCAGGCAACACCGGCTTGAGGTAGCAGCTCAGGATGCGAAAAGCCTTGATACAGACCGAGCACACGTCTTGCAGCCGCGCTGTTTGCTCGGACTTCTTGGCCAGCTCCCAGGGTTTGTTGGCGTCCACATAGGCGTTCACGCGGTCAGCCAGCAGCATGGTCTCGCGCAGGGCCTTGGCAAATTCCCGGCTCTCGTAGAGCTGTTCGATGTTGGCGCGCTCGCTGCGCAACTGGTGCAAGAGCGCCGCACCATCTTCAGACACCTGCCCAAGCTGCCCGTTAAAGCGCTTGCTGATAAAGCCGGCCGCGCGCGATGCGATGTTGATGAACTTGCCCACCAGGTCGCTGTTGACCCGGGCCATGAAGTCCTCAGAATTGAAGTCGATATCCTCGTTGCGCGCAGAGAGTTTGGCTGCCAGGTAGTAGCGCAGCCACTCGGGGTTCATGCCGAGATCCAGATACTTGAGCGGATCAAGCCCGGTGCCGCGGCTCTTGCTCATTTTTTCGCCGTTGTTGACGGTCAGAAAACCATGCACAAACACGTTGTCAGGCGTCTTGCGGCCGCTGAAATGCAGGGTGGCCGGCCAAAACAGCGTGTGAAAGGTGACGATGTCCTTGCCAATAAAGTGGTACTGCTCCAGTTCTGGATTGGCCATGTAGGCATCAAAGTCCACCCCTCGTTTACCCAACAGGTTTTTCAGCGACGCCAGGTAACCGATGGGCGCATCGAGCCAGACGTAAAAATATTTACCCGGTGCATCCGGAATTTCGATGCCGAAATAGGGCGCGTCGCGGCTGATGTCCCAGTCGCCCAGGCCCGAACTGGTGCTGCCGTCGGGGTTGCTGCGCTCGCTGAACCATTCCTTGATCTTGTTGGCAACTTCGGGCTGCAGCTTGCCGTCTTGCGTCCATTGGCTCAGGAAAGCGACGCAGCGGGGGTCGGACAATTTGAAAAAAAAGTGTTCCGACTGCTTGAGCTCAGGGCGGGCGCCCGAGAGCGTTGAGTAGGGCTTGATGAGGTCGGTCGGGGCGTAGACCGCGCCACAGGCCTCGCAGTTGTCGCCATACTGGTCTTTGGCGTGGCATTTGGGGCACTCGCCCTTGATGAAACGGTCGGGCAGGAACATCGATTTTTCGGGGTCGAAGAACTGCTCGATGGTGCGTTTTTCAATCAGCGAGCCTTGCGGGTTGTCGCGCAAGTCTTTGTAGATCGCCTGCGCGAGTTCGTGGTTCTCGGGCGCATCCGTGCTGTGCCAGTTGTCAAAGCTGATGTGAAAGCCGTCTAGGTAGGGCTTGCGGCCGGCTGCAATGCCCGCCACGAAGGCTTGCGGCGTGACGCCGGCCTTTTCCGCCGCGATCATGATCGGCGCGCCGTGCGTGTCGTCTGCGCAGCAAAAGTCCACCTGATGGCCCATCATGCGCTGGAAGCGCACCCAGATATCGGCCTGGATGTACTCCATGATGTGGCCGATGTGGAATTTGCCGTTGGCGTAGGGCAGGGCGGTGGTGACAAACAGTTGGCGTGGCATGGCGGAGTCAGGACGGCGAGAAGCGCGAATTTTAGATGGCGACCTGCGCGCTTTGGGGCTCTGGCTTTGCCCCCGCGGGCTCGCACGCTGCGCTCAAGCCCTGCGGCGTCTGCCGCTCGTCAGGCGGCTGGATCAGCCGCTTCAGGCAGAGCGGCGCGTACGGATTTTGGGCGCAAGGCACGACCGTGGGTGTCCGGCTTGGATAGACTACCGGTCTTTCGGAGACACCCATGACCCTTCAATTGCAAGCCGTCCAAGACGCACTCAAGGCTGTTTTGGACCCCAACACTAGCAAAGACTTTGTTTCGTCCAAGGCCTTGAAAAACCTCTCGGTCAACGACGGCGACGTCTCGTTTGACATTGAGCTGGGCTATCCGGCCAAGAGCCAGTTTGCGGCGATCCGCAAAGCCTGTATTGCAGCGGTTCGGGGCCTGGAAGGCGTGGCCAATGTGTCGGTCAATGTCTCAAGCAAAGTCACAGCGCACGCGGTGCAGCGTGGTGTTCAGCTGCTGCCCAAGGTCAAGAATGTGATCGCGGTGGCCTCCGGCAAAGGCGGTGTGGGCAAAAGCACGACGGCGGTGAACCTGGCGCTGGCGCTGGCCGCCGAAGGCGCGCAAGTCGGCATTTTGGACGCCGACATTTATGGCCCGAGCGTGCCCACCATGATGGGTATCGACGGACGGCCCGAGAGTGAAGACGGCCAGACCATGGAGCCACTGGAGAACTATGGCCTGCAGGTGATGTCGATTGGCTTTCTGGTCGCGCAGGACGAGGCCATGATCTGGCGCGGGCCGATGGCCACACAGGCGCTTGAGCAATTGCTGCGCCAGACCAACTGGCGTGATCTGGACTATCTGATTGTGGATATGCCCCCCGGCACCGGCGACATTCAGCTCACCCTGAGCCAGCGCGTGCCCATGACCGGCTCGGTGGTGGTGACCACGCCGCAGGACATCGCACTGCTTGACGCCAAGAAAGGCATCAAGATGTTCGAGAAAGTTGGTGTGCCGATTCTGGGCATCGTGGAAAACATGGCGGTGCATGTGTGCAGCCAGTGCGGCCATGTGGAGCATATTTTTGGCGCCGACGGCGGGCGCAAGATGGCCAGCGACTACGGCATGACCTATCTGGGCGCGCTGCCCTTGAACATGCAGATTCGTATGCAAGCTGACAGCGGGCAGCCCACCGTGGTGTCTGATCCCGACGGCGAGGTCGCCGCGCTGTACAGGGCGGTGGCGCTCAAGGTGGCGATCGGCATTGCGGCCAAGAACAAAGACTTCTCCAGCAAGTTCCCGACCATCAAGGTGTCCAAAGACACCTGAAGATGTTGACATGAGCACGCTGCGACCTTCGGTAGATGTGGCTGTGATCATGCAGCGTGTACGCAATACCGGAGAGGCCAGTCGCTGGCAGCCGTGGCGCTGGCAACTGGCCGACGTTGTTTTGCAGCAAGAAAGCTTTGGCAGCGCGCCGCGGCGCCTGCTGGACTCCGACGAGGAGGTGCGCTGGTTGTATCCGGGCTTCAAGGTGCAGTTGTTCAAAGACGATGCAGAAGGCTTTTATCTCAATGTCACCACGCCAGCGCCGAGCTGGTTTGTGTTGTGGACCATGGAAGAAGAGGCAGACCTCGCCGAGGAGCCCCTGCCCAAACCGCTCGAGGTCAGCCTGAGCTATCACGATGCCGGGCGCTGGATGGATGGTCAGGATCCGGTGGAGCAGGTGCCTGCGCCTGCGGACATTGTTGAGTGGATGAGGGCCTTCACAGACCAGCACTATGTCGCAGAACCCAAGCGGCGCAAGCGGCCTGAGAGCATGCGCAGCCTGAGCGATCGCTTTGGCAATCCGGCTTCAATTTCAACCGGCAAGAAATACGGCCCGGGTGGCGACGGTGGAGGCGTTCATGGCTGATGGGTTTCTCAGTCGCTGGTCGCAGCGCAAGCAAGACACCCGCCAAGGCAGGGCGGTTGTTGACGAGCCCATCCAACCGGCAAAACCTGTTGCCAGCGAAACCGCACCCCTTCAGGAGGCGAACAACAGCGATCAGCGCGGTGTGCACAAAGCGTCCCCCGGTACCGAGGCTGCGCAGGCGCAGCAGGCCACGCCAGAGGCCAAGCTGCCCACGCTCGAAGATGTGGGCCAGCTCACCCCGGAGTCTGATTTCTCATCCTTTGTCGCCCAAGGTGTCTCGCCAGAGGTGAGAAACGCAGCGGTGAAGAAGCTGTTTGCCGATCCGCGTTACAGCCTGATCGACGGGCTTGACATCTACCTCGAAGACTATTCACTGCCCAGCCCTTTGAGCGCTGCGATGCTGGCCAAAATGCACAGCGCCAAAGTGCTCAAGCTGATCGACGATCCCGACGAAGACAAGGCATTGCCAGATCCCCAGTCAGGTCGGGCGCTGGCGCAGGACAAGGCCTCGACTGCGCCGACCTCGACTGCGCCGGCCTCGCCCGAGACGGCAGATGCCCCCGCGACGCAGAACGCCACCGCACCAATACAAGACCCGGGGCTCACAAGGCCCGCCCAACAGAGCGCTCAACCCACTGGTGAAACCCATGACGACCCTGATTTGCGACTGCAACCAAACCATGCCGCTGTCGGTAACGACACTCAGCGCGGCACTTGACGAAAAGCTCACCCCCCACAGCGCACTGTGCCGGCGTGAGGCCGCCTCGTTTTTAAAAGCGGCGCAAAGCGGCGACGACCTGGTGGTGGCCTGCACGCAGGAGGCGCGGCTGTTTACTGAACTTGCCGCCGAGCAGGCAGGTGGTGTGCCGATTCGTTTTGTCAACATTCGTGAAACCGGTGGCTGGAGCCGTGACGCCGGCAAGGCGGGCGCCAAGATGGCGGCTTTGTTGGCCCTGGCGCATTTGCCCGAGCCCGAGCCGGTGGCCACGGTGAGCTATCAAAGCAGCGGGCGAATTCTGCTGATGGGCTCGCTTGAGCAGGCTGAGCGCGTCGCTGCATTGCTGGGTGAAGACATGGACATCACGATTCTGGGCACAGACGCTGGCGCAGCCGGCGGTGCCCAGGACAGGGCCCACCCGGTCTTGCGTGGCGAGCTGCTCAGTCTCACCGGTTTTCTGGGCGCCTTTGAGCTGACCTGGCGTCAGAGCAACCCGATCGACATGGACTTGTGTACCCGCTGCAACGCCTGCGTTGCGGCCTGCCCCAGCGGCGCCATTGGCTTGGACTATCAGATTGACTTGAACCGCTGTGACAAAAGCCGGCAGTGCGTGAAGGTCTGTGGCGCTGCAGGTGCCATTGATTTTCAGCGCGCACCAAGGGAGCAAAACGAGACCTTTGATGTGGTGATCGATTTGCGCGCAACGCCCGCTTTCGCCCAGCATGCCCTGCCGCAGGGTTACTTTCAGTTGCAGGACAACGATGCCTCTGTTTTGCTGCGGGTGAAAGACCTGGTGGGCGAGTTCGAAAAACCCAAGTTTTTCAATTACAAGCACAAGCTGTGCGCGCACAGTCGTAACGACAAAGTGGGATGCAGCGCCTGTATCGATGTGTGCTCTGCGGCAGCCATCAGCAGCGATGCTCGGCGTCAGCAGATCAAGGTCAATCCGAACCTCTGTGTGGGCTGCGGCGCCTGCTCAACCGTGTGCCCTAGTGGCGCGTTGAGCTTTGCCTACCCGCGCGTGCCCGACTTTGGCGTTCGGCTCAAAACGTTGCTGGCGACCTACACCCGGGCCGGCGGCAAGGATGCCGCCATCCTGTTTCACAGCCAGCAAGCGGGGGTCCAGGCCATCAACGCTCTGGGGCGTGCGGCGCAACTGGGCAAAAAAGACAAAAACGGCCTGCACGGCGTGCCCGCCCGTGTGATTCCGGTGCCACTGTGGCACACGGCATCGACGGGGCTGGATTTGTGGCTTAGTGCATTTGCCTTTGGTGCCAATCAGGTCTGGGTGCTGACCACCGACGAAGAGGCGCCGCAATACCGCCAGGCGCTGCAGGCGCAAATGAAGATTGCTCAAACCCTGCTCAGCGGCCTGGGCTACAGCGGCGAACATTTCCGCCTGATCGAGCTCGGGCACAGCAACGATCCGGCCCAGCTTGACCAAGCGCTTCAGGTGGCGCCGGCCCAGGGCGTTGGGCGCAGTGCCGGCCTGGCTTTGCAGGCCGATAAGCGTGCCACGCTCGAACTGGTGCTCGAGCACCTGATGGCGCAGTCACCCGCTCTGTCGGCCAAGCCAGACTTGGCCGAGATCAGCATGCCCGCACAGGGCTCGCCCTGGGGTGCGCTGGCTATTGACAAAGACGCCTGCACCTTGTGCCTGAGCTGTATCAACGCATGCCCGGCCTCGGCCCTGTCGGACAACGAGGCGGCGCCTCAGCTCAAGTTCCTGGAAAAAAATTGCGTGCAGTGCGGTTTGTGCGTGCGCACCTGCCCCGAACAGGCGCTGTCTTTGCTGCCGCGACTGAACCTGAGCGCGCAGCGCAAGGAAGCGGTCTTGCTCAATGAAATGCAGCCCTATGCCTGTGTGCGCTGCGGCAAGCCCTTTGGCACGCTCAAGGCGATCGAGGCCATGATCGGCAAGCTCGCTGGTCATGCCATGTTCCAGGGCGCTGCCGCTGAGCGGCTGAAAATGTGCGGCGATTGCCGGGTGATCGACATCCACTCGGCCTCCGACGAAACCAAGATCACGGATATCTGACCATGAGCCAACCCCCTGAAGCCGTGCGCAGCAGTGCACTCGATGAAGAGACCGCGCGCGCCGAGCTCTATGGCCTGCTGGCGCAGTTGTATTACGCCCCGCCTGCGCCGGCCCTGTTGGCTAATTTGCGCGTGGCGGCCACCGAGGCGCCAGCCGCCGGCGGGTTTCTGGAGGAGCCCTGGCGCGCGCTGGTTGGGGTGAGCCGGGCCATGCGCGATGAGGAGATCGCCGAGGAATATGACAATCTGTTTGGCGGCGTGGGCAAGCCTGAGCTCTATTTGTTTGGGTCTCACTACCTGAGCGGCTTTCTCAACGAGAAGCCTTTGGTCAATCTGCGTGACGACCTGGCCAAACTCGGCCTGACCCGAGACGAGACGATGCGCGACACCGAAGACCACATCGCCTATTTGTGTGAAGTGATGCGTTACCTGATCGCTGGTGACGACGTGACAGTGTCCAACCTCACTCAGCAGCAGGCCTTTTTTGCCGCGCATCTGCAGCCTTGGGTCCATGACATGGCGCAGGCGCTTCAACACCACCCCCGGGCCCGCTTTTACGCAGTGCTTGGCGGCTTTACCGAGGCCTTCATCGGCATTGAAGCGCAGGCTTTTGACATGCTGAAGTGACTATTTTTGAAGTAATACGCAGGGTTTACCCTATGTCAATCAGGCTTTTTTTTATGTATCCTCGCATCCATTTCCTATGCATGACTGTGCATAAGTTATGACTTAATTTCCTTGGCTTAGGAGTTCAACCATGTCCTCTCAATCACCTCGTCTGTCGCGTCGCACGCTTTTCGCGGGCGCGGGTACTGCTGGCGCCTTGGCGGTGGCTGCCACGGCTTTGCCCGGTGCCAAATCGGCCGCGCCGCTTAACGCTGCTGCTCAAATGCCCAAACCAGAGCGCGGGGGTGGCTATGTCATGAGCGAGCACATCAAGCGCTATTACAAGACCACTCAAGTCTGACGCCCCAACACCTTCATCCAGGAGACGACCATGTTGCTCACCAAGAAATCCACGACAGCGGGTGCCGCGCGATCACCGTTTGTCCATAGCCTGAAGCGGGGCCTCTCGCAGGCGCTTCCCACGGTTGACCGCCGCGGCTTTTTGCAGCGTTCGGGCCTAGGCCTGGGCGTGGGCCTGGCCGCCACGCAGCTCACGCTGGTGCGCAAGTCGCATGCGGCTGAGGGCAAGGTCGCCATCGGCGACGGAAAAATCGAAGTCAAACGCACGGTTTGCACACACTGCTCGGTCGGTTGTGCGATCGACGCCGTGGTTGAAAACGGCGTCTGGACCCGCCAAGAGCCGGTGTTTGACTCGCCAATCAATTTGGGCGCCCACTGCGCCAAGGGCGCCTCGGTGCGCGAGCACGGCCATGGCGAGTTCCGCCTGCGCTACCCCATGAAGCTGGTCAATGGTAAGTATCAGCGCATCAGCTGGGACACTGCGCTTAATGAAATCAGCGCAAAGCTGCTGGAAATTCGCAAGGCCAGTGGCCCGGACAGCCTGCACCTGATTGGTTCGTCCAAGCACAACAACGAGCAGTCTTATCTGCTGCGCAAGTGGATCGCTCTGTGGGGCACCAACAACTGCGACAACCAGGCGCGTATCTGCCACTCCACCACTGTGGCTGGTGTGGCCAACACCTGGGGCTATGGCGCGATGACCAACTCGTACAACGACATGCAAAACAGCAAGGTCGCGCTGTACATCGGCTCTAATGCCGCTGAGGCGCACCCGGTGAGCCTCTTGCACATGCTGCACGCCAAGGAAACCGGCTGCAAGATGATTGTGGTTGACCCACGTTTTACCCGCACGGCAGCCAAGGCTGACGAGTTCGTTCGCATCCGTTCGGGCTCTGACATTCCTTTCCTGTTTGGTGTGCTCTATCACATCTTCAAAAACGGCTGGGAAGACAAAAAGTACATCAACGACCGTGTCTATGGCATGGACCAGGTCAAAGCCGACGTCATGTCCAAGTGGACACCGGACAAAGTGGAAGAGGCGTGCGGCGTCAAAGAAGACCAGATGATGCGCGTGGCCAAGATGCTCAACGAGAGCCGCCCGGGCACCATCGTCTGGTGTATGGGCCAGACGCAGCACACCATTGGTAACGCCATGACCCGTGCTTCTTGTATCTTGCAGCTGGCGCTGGGCAATGTGGGTGTGGCCGGTGGTGGCACCAACATCTTCCGCGGCCATGACAACGTACAGGGCTGTACCGATATCGGCTGCGTGCCAGACTCGCTGCCGGGTTATTACGGCCTGGCCACGGGCTCATGGAAGCACTTCTCCAAGGTCTGGGACCTGGACTACGAATGGGTCAAGGGGCGCTTTGCCTCGCAGGCCATGATGGAGAAGAACGGCATCACCGTGTCGCGCTGGATCGACGGTGTGCTCGAGAACCCAGATCTGATCGATCAGGAAACCAATATCCGTGCGCAGATCTTCTGGGGCCATGCACCCAACTCGCAAAGCCGTGGCCTGGAGATGAAGCGTGCCATGGACAAGCTCGATTTGCTGGTGGTGGTCGACCCCTATCCGTCTGCCACAGCGGCGATGGCGGCCATGCCTGGCAAGCCCGAAGACCTCAACCCCAATCGCGGCGTTTATCTGCTGCCGGCGGCAACCCAGTTCGAGACCCGTGGCTCAGCAACGGCTTCGAACCGCTCGCTGCAATGGCGCGAGCAGGTGATCGCACCGCTGTGGGAGAGCCGCTCTGACCACATGATCATGTATCAGCTGGCGCAGAAACTGGGCTTTGACAAAGAACTCTGCAAAGGCATGAAATTTGACAAGGTTAATGGCATGGACGAGCCCAATGTCGAAGACATCCTGCGCGAAGTGAACCGCGGCATGTGGACGATTGGCTACACAGGGCAAAGCCCCGAGCGCCTCAAGGCCCACATGCGCAACATGGGCGCCTTCGACGTCAAGAGTCTCAAGTGCAAAGGCAAGGTGGTCGACAAGGAGTCGGGCTACGACCTTTCTGGCGACTATTTCGGTCTGCCATGGCCTTGTTTTGGCACCGCCGAAATCAAGCACCCGGGCTCGGCCAACCTGTACGACACCACCCGCCACGTGATGGACGGTGGTGGCAACTTCCGTGCGCGTTATGGCGTGGAGTACAAAGGTACCAACCTGCTGGCTGGCGATGGCTCGCACTCGGTTGGCGCCGAGATCACCACCGGCTATCCGGAGTTTGACCACATGCTGCTCAAACGCCTGGGTTGGTGGAATGACCTGACCGACGCTGAAAAAGCTGCCGCCGAGGGCAAGAACTGGAAAACCGACCTCTCGGGCGGTATTCAGCGCGTGGCCATGAAGCATGGCTGCCATCCGTTTGGCAACGCCAAGGCGCGCGCGGTGGTCTGGAACTTCCCGGATGCGATTCCGCAGCACCGTGAGCCCTTGTATGGCAACCGTGCTGACCTGATGGCCAAGTACCCCACGCACGACGACAAGAAAGTGCACTGGCGTTTGCCCACGCTGTTTAAGTCGATTCAGGACAAGAACATTGCCGACAAGGTCCATGAGAAATTCCCGCTGGTCATGACCTCGGGTCGACTGGTCGAGTACGAGGGTGGCGGCGAGGAAACCCGCTCCAACCCCTGGCTGGCCGAGTTGCAGCAGCAGATGTTTGTTGAGATCCATCCGGCCACAGCGGCGAGCCGCGGCATCAAGGACGGCGACCGTGTGTGGGTGAATTCGCCTAACGGCGCACGCCTGAATGTTCAGGCGCAAGTCACCGAGCGGGTGGGTCCGGACACCGTCTTCCTGCCCTTCCACTTCTCTGGAACCTGGCAAGGCAAGGATATGCTGGCCTACTACCCCACAGGCGCAGCGCCAGTGGTGCGTGGTGAGGCGGTCAACACCGCGACCACATATGGTTACGACGTGGTGACCATGATGCAAGAGACCAAGACAACCGTTTGCAACATTGAAAGGGCCTAAACCATGGCACGCATGAAATTCATTTGCGACGCAGAGCGTTGTATCGAGTGCAACGGTTGTGTGACCGCTTGCAAAAGCGAGCATGAGGTCCCCTGGGGCGTGAACCGTCGTCGTGTGGTGACCCTCAATGACGGTGTCACGGGCGAGCGCTCTATTTCGGTGGCTTGCATGCACTGCAGCGACGCGCCTTGCATGGCAGTGTGCCCGGTGAACTGCTTCTACCGCACCGAAGAAGGTGTGGTGCTGCATGACAAGGACGTTTGCATCGGATGCGGCTACTGCTCCTACGCCTGCCCCTTTGGTGCGCCACAGTTTCCGGCCAAGGGCACCTTTGGTGTGCGTGGCAAGATGGACAAATGCACCTTCTGCGCCGGCGGCCCTGAGGCCAACGGCAGCCAGGCTGAGTTCGAGAAATATGGCCGCAACCGCCTGGCTGAAGGCAAGTTGCCCGCCTGTGCCGAGATGTGCGCAACCAAGGCACTGATTGCTGGTGACGGCGACGTGGTGGCTGACATCTTCCGCAACCGCGTGATGACGCGGCAAAAGAAGGGCGCCGAGGTTTGGGGCTGGGGCACCGCGTACGGCGTGGCGCCCAAGGGTTGAGGAGCGACATCTTGAAAAAATTCATCATGATTTGTGCAGCCGCAGGGTTTTTGGCGGCTTGCAGCGAGCAACCCCAGCAAACCACGGGTGCGGGCAAGGACGCTCCGGCCTACACTGGCACTGGCAAGGCTTACGCCGCCTCTGGATGGAAGCAGGGTGACAAAGCGGATTGGGAGGCCAAACTCAAGGCTCGTAACCTGTACGGACAGAACGACTACGTTCGTATGGAATAACCGGGAGGCCCTCATGCTCAAAGCCTTATCCGCCGTTTTGGCGCTTAGCCTCTGGGCTGGCTCGGCACTGGCCCAGGCGCCTGCGCCCACCCAGCCGATCAAGAGCCAGAACATCCTGAACCTGTTACCCGACGCGTCCACATCGCCGGGCTATCAGCAGCAGACCAACGACCAGCGCGACCGGGTGCAGCCCGGCAACAACGCGCCCCTGTGGCGTGATGCAGGCGCTGGCGTGGCAGGCTTTAGCAGCCTGCCTGCGCCAGAAGCCGGCGTGCTGATTCAGCCTCGGGTGCAGTACCCTGGCTCGAGCGTGACCAGCGCGGGCGAGGCCTGGCGTCAGGTGCGCAATGACTGGATCATCCCCTACGGTGGCGCGCTGATCCTGATCATCCTGGGTGCGCTGCTGATCACCTATGTGGGCAAGGGCCCGATGAAGATCCGCGGCGGCCGCAACGGGCGCAAGATCCATCGCTTCAACGCCTTCGAGCGCTCGGCGCACTGGACCAATGCGATCTCGTTTTGCCTGCTGGCGATTTCCGGCATCGTGATGGCCTTTGGTAAAAGCTTTTTGTTGCCAGTGTTGGGAAGCACCTTGTTCGGTTGGCTGACCTATGCACTCAAGAACGTGCACAACTTTGTGGGGCCTATCTTCGCGGTGTCGCTCCTGATTGTGTTTCTGACGTTCATGCGCGACAACATGCCCTCCAAAGGCGACATGGCTTGGCTGGCCAAGGGGGGTGGATTTTTCTCTGGCGAGCACGTTTCCTCGGGTCGCTTCAATGCGGGCGAGAAAGTAATCTTCTGGATCGGTGTGTTTTTCCTGGGCGCTTTGGTGGTGCTCTCGGGCCTGGCGCTTGATCATCTCCTGCCTGGCATTGAGGAAACCCGTCAGAACATGCAGATTGCCAGCATGATCCACGGTGTGTCTACGGTGCTGATGATGACGATGTTTGCCCTGCACATTTATCTGGGTACGATTGGTGTCGAGGGCGCTTATGAGGGCATGCGTCACGGCTATGTCGATGAGGCCTGGGCTAAAGAACACCACGACCTGTGGCTCGACGATGTGAAGGCCGGCCGTGTGGGCGGGCAGGGCGCTGGTGCCAGCGGCGCTTCAACGGGCGCGGCAGCTTAAATTGGCTTGAGGAGATTTTCGAATGAAGACCATTGTCAAATCCTTGTGTGTGGCGCTGCCGGCCTTGTTGCTCAGTGCGTCTGTCCTGGCCAAATTGCCCGTGCCACCCGAGACGCCTGAGTCCAAGGCCGCCAAAGAGGCTGCGGCGGCCAAAGCTGCGGCAGCAGCCAAGATGGACGGCTACAACTTGTGCATGGCTCAGCAGGCTGCAGCGAACGCGTATTTCAAAAACGCAAAGGCCAAAGGCAAGACGGTTGCGCCGGGGGAAGGTCCGGCTTGCGTCAAGCCCAGCTAACACTTTGCTGCCCTCACTCACACAGGCCCGGGCACCGCTGGTGCGCCGGGTTCTTGTTTTAAACGAGTTCGCACAGCACGACGAGGTCGCCATTCCGGCCGAGCGCGCGCTCACCGTGTACGTTGACAAGCGCGAATTGGTCACGCTGATGACGCTGGGTGCCCACCCGGAGTTGCTGGTGCTGGGCTTTTTGCGCAACCAGCGCCTGGTCGCCTCTGCCGACGAGGTTGAGTCGATCACGGTCGACTGGGAGGTGGGCGCGGCTGCAGTCAAGACACGTCAGGGCATCTCCGATATCGAGGCGCGAACCGCCAAGCGGGTGGTCACCACCGGCTGCGGCCAGGGCAGTGTTTTTGGTGACATGATGGCCGAGGTCGGCGAGATCGAACTGCCGCAGGCCTCAATCAGCCAGCGTCAGCTCTATGGGATTGTCGATGCGATCCGGCTGAAAGAGACCACCTACAAATCCGCTGGCTCGGTGCACGGCTGCGCCCTGTTTCAGGGCGAGGAACTGTTGTATTTCGTGGAAGACGTCGGGCGCCACAACGCGATAGACACCATTGCCGGCTGGATGTGGATGCAGGTTGAGGGTGGCCAGCCCATGCCCAGCGACGACAAGATTTTCTACACCACCGGGCGTCTGACCAGCGAGATGGTGATCAAGTCTGCGCAGATGGGTGTGCCCATCGTGGTCTCACGCAGCGGCATCACCGAGATGGGCCATTCGGTGGCCGAGCGCCTGGGCCTGTGCACCATCGGGCGCGCCACCAATAAGCGCTTCCTGTGCTTCACCGGCGCTGAGCGCTTGTTGCTCGAGCCCGGCCTAGCCACGCCGCGTCCCAGCCTGGACGAGCAGCGTAAGACCCAACCGGCCTGAGCCCGCGGCTGGCCTGAAGGGGCAGCTGGGGTTTTCGATGCCGTGGCTGCGTGGCAGCTTGTTGGTGTGCCGGTCTGCCTCGTCATCACCTGCTGCCAGGTCTATTCAAATCCATCGATCGCCTGGGCGCATTGATGCCTTGGCCGGTAACAAGCGGCAAGCTGAGTTAACGTTCGTTTTTATGAAAGCCTCTTTCTGGGCCCTGGGCGGGCAAAATCTTTGGCGTGATCTGCGAGCCGGTGAGCTGCGGCTTTTGATGGTCGCGGTCTGCCTGGCCGTTGCTGCCCTGACTTCGGTGGGCTTCTTTGCCGATCGTTTGCAGGCAGGCTTGCAGCGCGATGCGACGCAATTGTTGGGCGGTGACGCCGTGTTGGTGGGCGATGCGCCCATACCGGCGGCGCTGACGCAAATGGCCGGGCAGCTGGGCCTCCAAGGGGCGGCCACGCTGACTTTCCCGACCATGGCGCGTGCGGCACCTGAACAAGGCGGTCAGATCAAGCTGGTGGCTTTGAAGGCGGTGCAGTCGCCTTATCCGCTGCGCGGTCGCTTGCGACTGGCCACAGAGCGCACAGCGCAGGGCGTTCTGAGCGATGCCATTCCAGAGCCGGGTGAGGCCTGGGTCGAGCCTGGTTTGCTCGACAGTCTGGCCTTGAAAACGGGTGATTGGCTGCTCTTGGGCGACAGCCAGCTGCGCATCACAGGCATCATCCAAAACGAGCCGGATCGCGGCGCTGGTTTCATGAGTTTTTCACCGCGTGTGATGATCAACCACGCTGATCTGGCTGCCACCGCTCTGGTTCAGCCGGCCAGTCGCATTCGCTATCGCTTTGCCGTGGCGGGCGAGAAGCCGGCGGTTCAACAGTACGTCAAAAGCGCCAAGCAGTGGATAGACCAATCCACGATTCGTGGTTTGCGGCTGGATTCGCTTGAAGGTGGCCGCCCCGAGATCAACAACACGCTGGATCGGGCTGAAAAATTCCTGAATCTGGTGGCGCTGCTGGCGGCGCTGCTCAGTGCCGTGGCTGTCGCCCTGGCTGCTCGCAGCTTTGCCAGCCGGCATTTGGACGATTGCGCGATGTTGCGGGTGCTGGGCTTGTCCCAGCGCACCATTGCCTTGACCTACAGCTTTGAGTTCCTGGTCGTGGGTCTGATAGCCAGCGTGGTGGGCCTGCTGCTGGGCTTTCTGGTGCACCACGTGTTTGTGGCCATGCTGGCAGGCTTGCTGGCGGTGAGCCTGCCCTCGGCAAGCCTTTGGCCAGTGCTGTTTGGGCTGGGCATGGGGCTGACGCTGATGCTGGCTTTTGGCCTGCCGCCCGTGCTGCAGTTGGCCCAGGTGCCTGCGTTGCGGGTGATCCGCCGCGAGGTTGGCGCGCTCAAGCCCGTGTCGGTGGCAGTGCTTGCGTTGGGCGTCGCAGGCTTCGCAGCTTTGTTGCTGGTGGCCAGCAGCGACACCACGCTTGGACTGATTGCGGTGGGTGGTTTCGCGCTGGCCACTTTGCTTTTTGCAGGTCTGAGCTGGGTGGCGGTGTGGCTGCTTCGCCGAAGCGTCAACGACGCCACCGCGCCATCTGCGCTGGTGCTGGCGACCCGCCAAATGGCGGCGCGCCCGGCGTTTACTGTGGTTCAGGTCAGCGCCTTGGCCCTGGGCCTGCTCGCGCTGATTTTGCTGGTCTTGCTACGCACCGACCTGATCAACAGCTGGCGTTCAGCATCGCCGGCTAACGCACCGAACCGCTTCGTGATCAATGTGATGCCGGAGCAGGGCGAGGCGTTTCAGGCGGCACTCAAGGCTGCAGGGGTGAGCGACTACGACTGGTACCCCATGATCCGTGGGCGCTTGGTGGCGATCAACGGTAAGCCCACCGGGCCTGAGCAGTACAGCGAGGAGCGTGCACAGCGACTGGTTGATCGAGAGTTCAACCTCTCGCATGCGGCCACATTGCCGGCTCACAACCTGGTGGTGGCCGGCCAATGGCGCGATGAGGAGAGCAACGGCATCAGCATCGAAGAAGGTATTGCCAAGACGCTTGGCCTCAAGCTGGGCGACCAGCTGACCTACGAGATTGGCGGTGAACAGCGAACCTCGGCGATCACCTCTTTGCGCAAGGTGGACTGGGGCTCAATGCGTGCCAATTTCTTTGCACTCTACCCCTTGGGCAAGATGGACGGCGTGAGCGCCACCTACATGAGCGCCTTCAGGGCACCGACCGCAGCGGGCTTTGACACCGCTTTGGTGCGCCAGTTTCCCAACATCACCAGCGTCGACGCCAGCGCCACCATCGCGCAGGTGCAACGCATCCTGAACCAAGTGATCAGTGCCGTCGAGTTCCTCTTTGGCTTTACGCTGGCTGCCGGCCTGGTGGTGTTGTTTGCGGCTGTGGCCGCCACCCGCGAAGAAAGGGCGCGTGAATTTGCCATCATGCGTGCGGTTGGTGCCCGTGCGACCCTGCTGCGTCAGGTCCAGCGTATCGAACTCGCTGGTGTTGGCCTGCTTGCGGGTTTGCTGGCTGCGCTGGTTGCCAGCGTGGTGGGCTGGGCCCTGGCGCGTTTTGTATTTGAGTTCAGCTGGGTCGTCTCGCCATGGGTGCCGCTGTCTGGCGCTCTGTCGGGCGCCGTATTGGCCTTGCTGGCGGGTTGGTGGGGGCTGCGCGACGTGCTGCGCACCCCGGTTGTGCAAACCCTTCGCCGCGCCGCGGTTTGAGCGCGCCAGCCATGGTTCAAATTTCCGAGAAGCCGCCCTTTGACACGCCCTACGTGTGGATCGGC
This sequence comes from Comamonadaceae bacterium, assembly GCA_038145425.1. Lineage (GTDB taxonomy): Bacteria > Pseudomonadota > Gammaproteobacteria > Burkholderiales > Burkholderiaceae_C > Rhodoferax. The sequence goes on from JAYQPP010000027.1 coordinate 22,608, forward strand.
GGCGAGGAACGCGTCAAGGCACTCGCCGAGCGCTTTTATGACCTGATGGACCTGGATCCAAGCTACGCCGCCTTACGCCGGGTTCATCACGCCTCGCTCGATGCTGCGCGCGAAAAGCTGTTCTGGTTTCTGTGCGGCTGGATGGGCGGGCCATCGTATTACACCGACCGCTTTGGTCACCCCCGACTGCGTGCGCGGCACATGCCTTTTCAGATTGGTGTGCTCGAGCGCGACCAGTGGCTGGCGTGCATGGACCAGGCCATGGTCGACTGCGCCGTGCCCGAGGCGTTGCGCCTGCAGCTCAAACAGGCTTTTTTCGGAACGGCCGACTGGATGCTCAATCAACCGGAGCCGGGCGCTTAAGACGCGTGAGCCCTTGGCTCGGACCACGCCCGCGTGCGACCCATTGGCAAAGGTACAGGGCATCAGAATGAAGCCTGTTTGATCGATGCTATCCTTGCCTTTGAAAATACAGCGAGGAGACGGGCATGCCATCGCCGACAGGAACCTTGATCAGCGCGCTTCAACGCCACCACCGCGATACCATGCTGTTGCGGGGCGGTTTGTTGTTGCTGGCTTTGCTGGCGTTTGCCTGGGTGGCCATCAAAGGGGAAGAGGCTGCGTTGGTCGCCCGTGTCAAGGGAGAGAGCAAGCAACTTCAGCTGACCTTGAACGATCAGATCGATGTGGTGCGCGCGCATGTGTTTGCGATGCAAAGAGCGGTGCAACACAACTTGGTGCGCTCGGACGATCTGGCTGTCACCTTAAGCCCAGGTCCTAACAAAGCAGGATTGAGTCAGGACGCCTTGATCGCGCGGGGCGATAAGGGCAGCGTGCATGCCCATCCCAGTGTGCAGACCGGGCAAAGACAGTTTCAGGAAGATTTGCAAGCGGCCGCAAACTTTATCCCGATTGCAGCGGCCAACCACCAGTGGCGCAATATGTACCAGTGGTCTTATTTTTACGATGCGGCCGAGAGCTGGTTTTTAATTTATCCGACTCTGGGCCGCGCGGAGTTGCTGAAGGCGACAGGGCAGAGCGACATGGCGGCTGCGATGCGTACCGTGTTCGAAGCCGATGGCACCAAACCAGTGGCCTTGCTTGGGCCGCGCCAGAACCCGCAGCGTGAAATGGTCTGGACGCGGGCCTACCAGGACGCCTCTGGCAAGGGTTTGATGGCCAGTTTGTTGGCGCCGGTCTATAAAACGGACACCTATGTGGGAGCGGTGGGAACCGACCTCACCCTGAACACCTTGCGCAGCGCTTTGATTGCACATGCGCCCCCCATGTCGGAGGCCATGTTGCTTGATCGAGACGGCACGGTGTTAGCCAACACCCTGGCCCAGAGCGAGAACCGGGGGACCGCCAAGGTGCAGCGCTTGGTGGACCTGTACCCAGGTCTCGAACTGCGTGATGTCGCCCAAGGTCGATCGGGCTGGTTGCGGCTGGATGTGGCCCACACCCCCTGGAGTTTGGTCGTGCATGTCAATGACCATGCACTGCGCACTCACATGCTGCACACGTTGTGGCCTTATGTGGGTATGGCCGTGTTGCTGGTTCTGGCTTTGTTTGGCTTGGCTTACATGCAACACCGCCGCTACATTGACCCTGCTTTGCGCCTGGCGGCCTATTTGCAGGAGTTGGAGCACACACCTGATCAGCCGGCACCGACGGCGCCCCGTACCTGGCAGCCGCTCTATGCGCAAGTGCAGTCAGCAGCCCAGGAGCGCCAGCGCCTGTTGCAACAGGCACAACAACAGGCCGATGCGCTGGAAGTTCGGGTGAAGGCGCGCACATCCGAGCTCAGCACCGCCAACCAGGAGTTGACGCAGACATTGGCCTCTTTGCAACGTGCCCAGCGGCACCTGCTGGCGTCGGATCGCATGGGCTCGCTGGGTGCCCGCGTCGTGGGGGTGACCAATGATGTCAGCTTGCCCCTTGGCCATGCCCAGGCAACCATGGCTGCGCTGCTTGCAAGGCTCCAGCAATTTGAGCAGTTCGTGCACAAAGGCCTGCGCCGAAGTGACCTGGACGCTTTTGTTCAGGCGGCTCGGCAGGGGTGTGTATCCGTTGATGAGAATTTGCACAACGCAGCGACTTTGGTGAAGGGTTTCAAGCAGCTCGCGCTGGACCGTGAGCAAGAGGTACCCAGTCGCTTCATGCTCAAAGAACTGGTTGCCAACACGCTGGCTGTGATGAGTCCTCAGCTCACGCGTCGCGCCTGTACGGTCAGCAACGATATGCAGACTGACATGGACATGCAGTCGTACCCAGGTGTACTGGGCCAGGTTTTGGGCTATGTGCTGGAGGCTGTGCTGCAGCGCATGGATGCCGTGGCCGGTACATGCAGTATTCGCCTGAGCAGCGATTGGGGTGCTGGCGGCGGCGCTGAGCGTGTGGTCATCAGCATTCACGATGACATTCCGGTATCAGAGGGGGGGGCTGTTAGCGTCGCCCAGGATTCGGACCAGCCCTTGGCCAAGGCACGTGACCTGCTGGCCGAGCGTCTAGGCGGAACCCTGTCGGTCTATCCTGGGGCAACGGGTACCCGGGTGCAGCTGCATGTGAGGCGCCACGCCACATGAACACGAACACAGCTGTCGATGGCCAGACCTTGCTGGCAAAAGGCGGCTTGTCTGCCGTCGCCCAGTTGCAGCAGGCCGTTGCCTTGGCATTTGCGCAGCGATCGGATGTGTATGCCATGCCCTTCGATGGCAGTTTGGCGCAAGCTTGGAGAACGTTCGCGCGCATGCTGAACGTTACCCCCGGGGAGTTGGCCGGTGCCCTTGCCCCGCATTTCGGTGTGCCACCGGCAGGCAATCTGGACAATGTATCTCCAGCCGTTCTCGCTTTGGTGCCTGCTAATTATTGTCAGTCCAACACGGTTTTGCCTATTCGGCTGGAGGATGGTGTTCTGCAGGTGGCCTGCGCCAACCCCTTCGATGCCAACATGCTGGAGCGTTTGCGTTTCATCACGGGTAAAGCGCTGGCCCTGTGTCTGGCTTCTCCAGGTGTGATTGAAGACGCTGTTGTCACAGCCTACGCCAAAGAAGCTTCGCGCCAGGCTCCCGAACTACATGGCCTGTCGGCGCAGGCGCAAAGTGCGATCGACGACAACGCGGTGATCAAGTTGGGGCGTGGTTTGATGGCCACGGCCATCAAGCAGCGGGCATCGGATTTGCACATTCAGCCCTACCTGGGGGCGTTTGTGGTGCGTATCCGAGTGGATGGCATGTTGCGGCGTCTGACCATGTTGCCCGATGCAGTGGCGTCCAGCCTGGTGCGCCATTTCAAGGCCCGATCGGGTATGGATTCCACCAACATTGTGATTCCGCAAGATGGCCGCATGTCGCTGACCCATGAAGGCGCCGAGTTTGATTTGCGGGTGTCGTGCTTGCCCGCCAGTCGCGGCGAGCGCTTGGTGATCCGCTTTCTGGACCAAAGTCGCGTGCATCGTCTGTCGCAAGCCAACTTTTCTCTGGCCGATCTACAGACCATGCGCCGCGCTATCACCCGACCTTCGGGCATGGTCATCATGACTGGGCCGACGGGCAGTGGCAAAACGTCGACGCTGTACGGCATGCTGGCTGAGCTTAACCGTGGATTGGTGAACATCATCACGGTAGAAAACCCGGTGGAGTACCGCGTGGCGGGCATCTCCCAGGTTGAAGTCAACGAAAAAGCCGGCCGCACATTCTCCAGCGCCTTGCGTTCGATCCTGCGCCAGGATCCCGACGTGGTGCTGATTGGCGAGATCCGTGACCGGGAAACCGCTGAGATCGCGGCCCAGGCGGCATTGACAGGCCATTTGGTCCTGACCACGCTGCACACCAACGACGCGCTCACGGCTGTTCCCCGCTTGCTGAACCTGGGCGTGGAGCCCACGCTGTTGGCCGACGCTATGTCGGCGGTGGTTTCGCAGCGTCTGTGCCGCACCTTGTGCACGGCTTGCCGCGTACCCGTGACTGAACCCCTGACAGGTGCGGAAAAAGCTTTCCACGAGATCACGCACAACCGGCCGGGCTACCGGGCTGTGGGCTGCCAAGCCTGTGACTACACGGGTTACCACGGTCGTTTGCCCATCGTGGAGATTTTGGAAATGAACCCGGCCTTGCGAGATGCCGTGGCGGCTGGAGAGCACCGCTTGAGTGCGCTCGAAGCTTTGCGTCATGATGACTTGAAGTCGCTGGTCGCCTCGGGCAGCATGCGCATCATTTCCGGAGACACCACCGTGAGCGAGGTGTTCGAAGTGGTGGGGCCAGGTTTTTGGCCACAACTGGCGCAACACTATGGCGCTGTGTGTTTCACCGAGACGATGGAGTTGACCACCCAGCCTCTGACATCTGGTCAGGCAGTCATGCTCATGAGTACCAACAGCGCGCTCACCCAAGCGCTGGAGAGGCTGCTCACGCGCCAAGGCATGCGTCTGGTGGCTGTTGCCGATGCCGAGCAGGGCAATGTCGCTTTGCATAAAGATGAAGACATTGTGTTCATCATTGGTGACATCGATGAGGGCGTGGGTCTGGATCAGGCACAAGACATCTTGCGCAACAATCGCCTGCATATTTCATGGGCCCGCCTGCCCGCTGCGGTGTTGTTACCGGAGTCTTTAATGGGCCAGCAGACGGCGCTGCGTCACAGTGGCGTGCTGGCTGCCTCGTTTTTGCAAAAGCCGCTGGATGAACAGGCTTTGCTACAGACGATTGCGCGGTCTCATGCTGTGTGATAGCAGGGAAAGACGGAACACAAATTTTTATGACGAAAGTTGCCGACAACCAGGCCGAACTGACAGATTTGATTGCCAATGCGCAATCGCAAATCCGGCAGCAAGATGCCCAACGACCCAAGCCTCGGAACAAACCATCACCGCTGCCAGGTCTGTTGGTGCTGGCAGTGGCGTGGATGGTGCTGATCTACAGTGCATCTGCTTGGTGGGATCGTCAGGCAGCGCCGTCACAGGCCCAGGTGGCACATGACCTGGAACAGGTGGTTGATCAGGCGCGCGATGTGATCGAGGCATCGCGCGCTCAAACCGGGCAATTGCCCAGCGTCATGCCCAATGCCGCGCTGGCCTCGGTGGTCCAGTACCACCCTGAGAGTGGGCAATACCAGATTGTGGTGAGCATGATGGGGGTACGGGTGACTTTGCAGAAGGGCGGCACCAAGCGCACAGAGGTAGGAATTGATCCATGAGCAACAAGACGCAGCAACGTGGTTTTACCTTGATCGAATTGATGACGGTCGTGGCCGTGCTGGGTATTCTGGCTTCCTTGGCCTTGGGCGCCTACGGCCTGTACATGGACCGCGCCCGAGCGACCGACATTGAAGTCCAGTTCGATGCCCTGAGGACCAAAACCGCGGTATCTTTGGCCACTGGCGCTGAAGTGGAGTGTGCTGATCTGGTCGCCCAGCATGGGGGATCCAGACTGCGTTCGCCCTATGCCAGTCTGGCCTATAACTTCGAGCCAGTGGCTGGTCAGTCCGACAAATACCAGCCTGTCATGAATGTGTGTGCCAGCGTACAACAGCAAGGCGTTGCAGGTGTGCGGGTGGCTTCTGCAGCACACGGTAATTTGTTGCCTACGGGTGTGGTGCAAAACGGCGCTGTGGTTAGCCCTTCGGTGGTCAGCTTCTCGGTGAGCCTGTCTGAAAACGGCGGTGGGCTTTGCGTGGTGCGTAGCAAAGCCTTGGCCGGGACATCGTCATCAGGTGCCTGCCAGCCACAGGCGGCCGTGCAGGTGGCTCAAGTGGTCCAGACGGGACCTGGTCAACCCGTCACCAATCCGGGACCTGTGACATCGGTGCCGTCGGCTGTGGTGCCTGGCTCGGTGAGCCCCACAGAGACAAATCCTGCCAACGCTGGCTCTGCGTGTCCCGCCGGACAAGTCCGTTACGCCAACGATGGGCAGTGCCATGCTCAACCCAGCCAGGCCTGTAATCCACCAGCTAGCTTGTTCTGGCATGCGAATGGCTCGGAAGCACTGATTTTCTGTTTCGCTCCGGACCAGCCTTTGCGTCTGTTGCAGACGGTGGCTCCATTGCCGCAAAAAAATGCGAACCTGGCGCGCGCGACCCACGCCTGCAATCCATCGACGGAGTTCACCAGAATCGATCCCTCTACCGGCGTCAAGTCTTGTGTTCCAAAACTCAACTGTCAAAACAATCAAATTCAATATGCCAATGATGGCCAGTGCCACCCTAGGCCGACCGATGCTTGTTTGACGCCGTCGCGCCTGATCTGGTTCAGCAGCCCTCAGGGGTCAAGCATTCTTTGCGTGACGCCTGACAACAAAGTGAACACCCTCAAGCCCATGCAACCCGCCATCACACAAGCACCCAGTGCGACTGCCGTTGGGGGGATAGCACCAACGCCAAGCTCCCAATCAACAAGTTCTGGCTCTGTGCGTTGTGGCCCTGGTCAGCATAACGACCCCAAGAACCTGACGCAATGCGTGCCCGACCGCGCGACCTGTCCACCTGGTCAGCACAACGACCCCAAGAACCTGATGCAATGCGTGGCTGACCGCGCGACCTGTCCATCGGGTCAGCACAACGACCCACAAAACCCTTCCAGATGTGTTAACGATCCCTCGGATCCCTGCTCAGACGAAAAAAATTTCGGCCAGTACCAGAAATGTATGAACGCGCACAGACGGAATTAAAAATAGCGCCTGGTTGCCGTTAGTCTGTGAAACGCTCGATGTGGCCTGCACGCACAATGGTCTCACTGACCGCTGAGCAGCACCACCAGAGCGCCGGCACCGCCGTCTGCGGGCTTGGCTTGCACAAAGGCCAGCACCTCGTTTTTTTGTACCAGCCAGCTGTGCACTCGGCTCTTGAGGATGGGCGCTTTGCCCGGTGAGCCCAGGCCTTTGCCGTGAATCACGCGCACGCAGCGTATGCCTTGTTTGTGCGCCTCCCGGATGAACTGCCCCAATGCGTCTCTGGCATCGTCCTGACGCAGGCCGTGCAGGTCGAGTTGGCGCTGGATGCTCCAATCGCCCCGACGCAATTTGCGTGGCACATCGGGGCCGATGCCAGGGCGTCGAAAGCTCAGGTGTTCGTCGGTATCGAGCAAGGTGCTGACGTCGAACTCGTCGCTGATCGCCTCTTGCATGACCGCCTCCTGGTCACGCTCATGCTGTAGCTTGGCGGGGGTTTTTCTGGGTTGAGCATGCTGGGCGCGTTGCTTGTCTGCAATCGGCTTGACCGTGCCGACTGCTCTGATGAAGAGTTCACGCTCAGCAGCTGCCTCGCGAGCGGCCTTGGCCTGGGCCTGCGCTTCACGCTCACGGGCCTGGGTTTGTTCGGCCAGCGTCTTTTTGACGACTTTGAGTTGATCGAGGCCTTTGACAGGGACCGAACGCTTGTTCATAACAGGCCCTGTTCTGCCATCGAGGCGGCCTGGCCCTGGGCGACGATCACATGATCGAGCACCCGTACGTCAAGCAGCGCCAGTGCATTGACCAGCGATCGGGTCAGCGCTTCATCAGCGCGGCTGGCTTGTACTGTGCCGCTGGGATGGTTGTGCGCCAGCACCACGGCCGCTGCCTGGTGCGCCAGCGCGCGCACCGCGACTTCACGAGGGTAGACGCTGGCTTGGCTCAAAGTGCCCCGGAAGAGCTCCTCCATGATGATCAGGCGGTGTTGTGCGTCCAGAAACAGTACGCAAAACACCTCATGTCCACGGGGCGCAAGCTGCAGTTGCACGTAGTTTTTGACAGCTGTCGGACTATCCAGAACGGTTCGGGTTTTCAGTTCCTGGGCAAGCGCACGCCGAGCCAGTTCTAGAACTGCCAGCAGCTCCGATCGCTTGGCGGGCCCAAGCCCCTTGATGCGCTTGAGTTCACTTTCACTGGCGTGCAACAGGCCGGCGATGCCGTCGAAACCCGACGGGCCGTTGCTTTCGCGGCTCGGCTGCAGCAACTCATGCGCCAGATGTAGCACGCTTTTGCCCCGGGTTCCTGTGCGCAGCAAGACGGCCAGCAGTTCGGCGTCGCTGAGCGCGCCGGCGCCGCGCATGAGCAGCTTTTCGCGAGGGCGAGACTCGGGCGGTAAGTCTTTGAGCAACATGGTCTGGCTTTTACAATGCTGTCAGTTTAGGCGCCTGGGCGCGCGGGCTCAACAGCCTCCAAGGAATTCCATGTCATCGACTGCCGCCACCGTTTCTCCCGGCTCTTTTTTAACCCTGCATTACCGGCTCAGCGGCCCCAGTGGCGTTGTGGTCAGCACCTTTGAAGGCTCGCCGGCCACCTTGACTGTGGGCACGGGGGAACTCTCGCCCGCTCTGGAGGCCCGATTGCTGGGTTTGGCGGAGGGTAGCCAACAGTCTTTTGAGCTCGATTCCGGCGAGGCCTTCGGTGAGCGCAGCGCCGACATGGTGCAGTGGATGGCGCGCAAGGAGCTGCAAAGCCTGGGCGAGCAGGGCGAGAGCTACGCCGTGGGCGATGTGCTGCATTTCCCCACACCCGATGGCAGCGGTAAATTTGCTGGCGTGATCCGTGCATTTCGCAGCGACTTGCGTGGCGATGCGGTGCAGCTGGACTTCAACCACCCGCTGGCGGGCGTGCCGGTCCGCTTTGACGTGCAATTGATTGGGGTGCTGTGAGCGTGGTGCAGACGAGCAAAGACATCTTGCTGGCTGAGCCGCGTGGATTTTGTGCGGGGGTTGACCGCGCGATCGACATCGTCGAGCGTGCCCTGCGCAAGTTTGGCTCGCCGATTTATGTACGCCACGAAATCGTGCACAACACCTATGTGGTCAACGACCTGCGGCAAAAGGGCGCAATTTTCATTGAGGACCTTGACGAGGTACCGACCGGTGCAACGCTGGTGTTCTCGGCGCATGGTGTGAGCCGAGCGGTGGAGCAGCAGGCGCAGGCCAGGGGTTTTCGTATCTTTGATGCCACTTGTCCCCTGGTGAGCAAGGTGCATGTCGAGGTCGCCAAGCTCGCGCGCGAGGGTTATGAGTTCATCATGATCGGGCACAAAGGGCATCCGGAAGTCGAAGGCACCATGGGACAGCTCGACAGAGGCATTCATCTGGTCGAAGACGTCGAAGATGTCTGGCGGGTCAGCCCGGCTCAGACCGAAAAACTGGCCCTGGTGACGCAGACCACCTTGAGTGTGGATGATGCGGCCGAGATCACCGCTGCGGTCAAGGCGCGTTTCCCGCAGGTGCGCAGCCCCAAGCAGCAAGATATTTGCTACGCCACGCAAAACCGCCAGGACGCGGTCAAGCTGATGAGCGCTCAGGTCGATCTGGTGATCGTTGTGGGCAGTCCGACCAGTTCCAATAGCAATCGATTGGCCGAGCTCGCGGCCAAGCTGGGCACGCCCAGCCACATGGTCGACAGCGCTGAGGAGCTCATGCCTGAATGGTTTGTCGGGCGAGACCGTATTGGCCTGACCGCAGGCGCATCTGCCCCCGAGGTTCTGGTACAGGCGGTCATCGGGCGCATCAAAGCGCTTGGCGCCGTGTCTGTACGCAGCATGAGCGCCGAGCCTGAGACCATCAAGTTTCCACTGCCCAAAGGCTTGCGGATCGACCCCCTGGAATCCCAGGCCTGAACCTTGTACCTGAACTGATTTTTCAAAGAAGAAGCCATGCTCGATATCAATCTGTTGCGCAAAGACCTGTCATCGGTCATCAAGCGGCTCGAGACGCGCAAAAGCCCTCAGCCATTTCTGGATGTGGACGCCTTCAGCGCCCTGGAGTCCGAGCGCAAGTCGATCCAGGTTCGCACCGAGGCCTTGCAAGCCCAACGAAACAGCGCGAGCAAGCAGATCGGCCAGGCCAAGGCCAAAGGCGATCAGGCTGGCGCCGACGCCCTGATGGCCCAGGTAGCCGGTATCAAGGCCGAGCTTGAGTCCTCGGCTGCGCGGCTGGAGCAAATTCAGGCGGCCTTGCAGTCGCTGCTGCTGGCAGTGCCCAATCTGCCGCATCAGAGCGTGCCGGTGGGCGCCGACGAGCAGGGCAATGTGGTGGTGCGTTCATGGGGCGAGCCACGCAAGTTTGCGTTCGCGGTGCGCGATCATGTTGATGTTGGCGCGGCGCTGGGCCTGGACTTTGAGATGGGCGTCAAGCTCAGTGGCGCACGCTTTGCGGTGATGCAGGGCCAGGTCGCCCGATTGCACCGCGCATTGGCGCAGTTCATGCTTGATGTGCAAACCCAGGAGCATGGCTATGTGGAGTGCTACACGCCCTATGTGGTGAATGCGGCCACCTTGCAAGGCACAGGGCAGTTGCCCAAATTCGAGGCCGATTTGTTTGCCGCGAAGAAGGGTGGGCAGGAGGCGCTGGATGCCGCAGATCAGCAGGCCTTGTATCTGATTCCGACCTCTGAGGTGCCTTTGACCAATTTTGTGCGCGACGTGGTGACGCCGCAGGCCCAGTTGCCCATCAAGCTGACCGCGCACACGCCTTGTTTTCGCTCAGAGGCCGGCAGCGGCGGTCGTGACATTCGCGGCCTGATCCGACAGCATCAGTTCGACAAAGTCGAGATGGTGCAGATTGTTCACCCTGAGCGCAGTT